>NZ_JBIDBK010000009.1:0-272057 GCF_043202995.1 Streptomyces sp. NPDC048018 | reverse complement strand
AGCGCGGCGAGCTCCTGCGCCTTGCCGGCCTTCAGCGACTTCGTCGTGGCGCCCTCGAACAGGGCCATCAGCTTCTGCAGCGGGTCATAACCCTCCGCCCGCCGGTCGTAGATCAGGTCGAGCGCCGTCCGCACCTGCTCCTCGTCGAACCGGGCGATCGGCAGGATCTTCGACGCGTGCACGATCGCCGAGTCCAGACCCGCCTTCACACACTCGTCCAGGAACACCGAGTTCAGCAGGATCCGGGCAGCCGGGTTCAGGCCGAAGGAGATGTTCGACAACCCCAGCGTCGTCTGCACCTGCGGGTGCCGGCGCTTCAGCTCGCGGATCGCCTCGATCGTCGCGATGCCGTCCTTGCGGGACTCCTCCTGACCCGTGCAGATCGTGAAGGTCAGGGTGTCGATGAGGATGTCGGACTCCAGGATGCCCCAGTTGCCCGTCAGATCCGCGATCAGCCGCTCGGCGATGGCGACCTTGTGCTCGACCGTCCGGGCCTGGCCCTCCTCGTCGATGGTCAGCGCGATCAGCGCCGCACCGTGCTCCCGGGCCAGCGCCGTGACCTTCGCGAACCGGGACTCCGGCCCGTCACCGTCCTCGTAGTTGACCGAGTTGATGACCGCCCGGCCACCCAGCTTCTCCAGACCGGCGCGGATGACCTCGACCTCGGTGGAGTCCAGGACGATCGGCAGCGTCGACGCGGTCGCGAACCGCCCCGCCAGCTCCTCCATGTCCGCCACACCGTCACGGCCCACGTAGTCCACACACAGGTCCAGCATGTGCGCGCCCTCACGGATCTGATCGCGCGCCATCTCCACACAGTCGTCCCAGCGCGCCTCCAGCATCGCCTCACGGAACTTCTTCGACCCGTTCGCGTTCGTCCGCTCACCGATCGCCAGGAACGCCGCATCCTGACGGAACGGCACATGGCCGTACAGGGACGCCGCGCCCGGCTCCGGACGGGGCTCCCGTGGCGGCGGGGCGATGCCGCGGACGCGCTCCACGATCCTGCCCAGGTGCTCCGGCGTCGTGCCGCAGCAGCCGCCCACGAGGCTCAGGCCGTACTCGGCCACGAACGTCTCGTGCGCGTCCGCCAACTCCCCCGCCGACAGCGGGTAGTGGGCGCCGTCGGAGGTGAGGACCGGCAGGCCCGCGTTGGGCATGCAGGACAGCGGGATGCGCGAGTGGCGGGCGAGGTAGCGCAGGTGCTCGCTCATCTCGGCCGGGCCGGTGGCGCAGTTCAGCCCGATCATGTCGATGCCGAGCGGCTCCAGCGCCGTCAGCGCCGCCCCGATCTCCGAACCCAGCAGCATCGTGCCCGTCGTCTCCACCGTGACCGAGCAGATCAGCGGCACGTTCACGCCCAGCGCGTCCATGGCCCGGCGGGCGCCGATGACCGACGCCTTCGTCTGCAGCAGGTCCTGCGTGGTCTCGACGAGCAGGGCGTCCGAGCCGCCGGCGAGCAGGCCCTCGGCGTTCTGCTGGTAGGCGTCCCGCAGGGCGGTGTACGGGGCGTGGCCCAGCGTGGGGAGCTTGGTGCCCGGGCCCATCGAGCCGAGGACCCAGCGCTGCTGCCCGGTGCTCGCGGTGAACTCGTCCGCGACCTCACGCGCGATCCGCGCACCGGCCTCGGACAGCTCGTGGACCCGCTCCGGGATGTCGTACTCACCCAGCGCGGCGAAGTTGGCGCCGAAGGTGTTGGTCTCCACACAGTCCACGCCGACCGCGAAGTAGGCCTCGTGGACCGAACGGACGATGTCGGGCCGGGTGACGTTCAGGATCTCGTTGCAGCCTTCCAGCTGCTGGAAGTCCTCGAGGGTGGGGTCCTGCGCCTGGAGCATGGTGCCCATGGCGCCGTCGGCGACGACGACTCGGGTGGCGAGTGCTTCGCGGAGGTCTGTCATGAGGTGCCGTCCAAGCCGTTCGGGGCGTCGAGGGGGTGCGGGGCGTCCGGGTCGAGCAGGGCGTCGAGCGCGGGGCCGAGCTCCGCGGCCGCGGCCGCGCCGTACGCGCGTTCCGCCGTTGCCAGGAGCTGCCGGCGGTCGAGGCGGTACGCCTGGGAGCCGACCGCGGCCAGGGCCGCCGAGGCGACCACGCAGCCCAGGCGGGCGGCGGCGGGCAGCGGCAGCGCGTGGCTGAGGGCCGCGAGGAAGCCGGCCCGGAAGGCGTCGCCCACCCCGGTGGGGTCGGTGACGGGCGCGTCGGGGACGGCGCCGACGACGATCGGGTCGTGGCCCGCGCGGTCGATGCGGACGCCGTCGCCGCCCAGGGTGGTGACCCAGGCGCCGACCCCGGCGAGGACCTCGTCGCGGTCCCGGCCGGTGCGTTCGAGGAGCAGCGCGGCCTCGTACTCGTTGGTGAAGAGCCAGCGGGCGCCGTCCACCAGCTCGCGCACCTGCGGGCCGTCGAGGCGGGCGAGCTGCTGGGAGGGGTCGGCGGCGAAGGGCAGGCCGAGGTCCCGGCACTCGCGGGTGTGCCGGAGCATCGCCTCGGGGTCGTTCGGGCCGACGAGGACCAGGTCGGGGCGCGGGCGCCCGTAGAGGGAGTGCGCCAGGTCGATGTCCCGGGCCTCCTGCATCGCGCCGGCGTAGAACGCGGCGATCTGGTTGGCGTCCTCGTCGGTGATGCACATGAAGCGGGCCGTGCCGCGCTCGGCGGAGACGTGGACGGCGCCGGTGTCGACGCCGTGCTCCTTGAGCCACACCTCGTACTCGGCGAAGTCGGCGCCCACGGCCCCGACGAGGAGGGGGTCGAGGCCGAGGCGGCCGAGGCCGAAGGCGATGTTGGCGGCGACGCCGCCGCGGCGCACCTCGAGGGCGTCGACCAGGAAGGACAGGGAGACGTGGGCGAGTTGGTCGGGGATGAGCTGGTCCGAGAACCGCCCGGGGAAGACCATCAGATGGTCCGTGGCAATGGATCCTGTCACCGCGATACGCACGTGAACTCCTGCACTCCTGTCGGTGGCCGGCGCCGGCCGGGCGGCCGGCCGGTCGCCCGGCCGCCCTGGGATCGGATTCCTGGGGTCGTCAGTGGGCCGCGGCGGCCTTGAGCGCCTCGGCGCGGTCGGTGCGCTCCCAGGTGAAGTCGGGCAGCTCGCGGCCGAAGTGCCCGTACGCGGCGGTCTGGGCGTAGATGGGCCGCTTCAGGTCCAGGTCGCGGATGATGGCGGCCGGGCGCAGGTCGAAGACCTGGGCGATGGCCTGCTCGATGCGCTCCTGGGAGACGGTCCCGGTGCCGAAGGTCTCGACGAAGAGGCCGACGGGCTCGGCCTTGCCGATGGCGTACGCGACCTGGACCTCGCAGCGGCGGGCGAGCCCGGCCGCGACGACGTTCTTGGCGACCCAGCGCATGGCGTAGGCGGCGGAGCGGTCGACCTTGGACGGGTCCTTGCCGGAGAAGGCGCCGCCGCCGTGGCGGGCGTAGCCGCCGTACGTGTCGATGATGATCTTGCGGCCGGTGAGACCGGCGTCGCCCATGGGGCCGCCGATCTCGAAGCGGCCGGTGGGGTTCACGAGGAGGCGGTAGCCCTCGGTCTCCAGCTTGATGCCGTCCTCGGCGAGCTGGGCCAGGACGTGCTCGACGACGTGCCGGCGCACGTCCGGGACGAGCAGGCCGTCCAGGTCGATGCCGGCGGCGTGCTGGGAGGAGACGACGACGGTGTCCAGGCGGACCGGGTGGCTGCCCAGGTACTCGATGGTGACCTGGGTCTTGCCGTCGGGGCGCAGGTACGGCACGGTGCCGTCCTTGCGGACCTCGGTGAGGCGGCGCGAGAGGCGGTGGGCCAGCTCGATCGGCAGCGGCATCAGGTTCGGGGTCTCGTCCGACGCGTAGCCGAACATGATGCCCTGGTCGCCGGCGCCCTGGGCGGACAGCTCGGCGTCCTCTCCCGTACGGGGCGCGCCCTCCACCCGGGCCTCGTAGGCCGTGTCGACGCCCTGCGCGATGTCCGGCGACTGGGCGCCGATGGAGACGGAGACGCCGCAGGAGGCGCCGTCGAAGCCCTTCGCCGAGGAGTCGTAGCCGATCTCGAGGATCTTGTCGCGGACGAGGGTGGCGATGTCCGCGTACGCGGCCGTCGTCACCTCGCCGGCGATGTGGACCTGGCCGGTGGTGATCAGGGTCTCCACGGCGACGCGCGAGGCCGGGTCCTGGGCGAGCAGGGCGTCCAGGACGGTGTCGCTGATCTGGTCGGCGATCTTGTCGGGGTGGCCCTCGGTCACGGATTCCGAGGTGAACAGGCGGCGGGACATGTCTCTCCAGGAAGGTGGGTGGTGACGGCGGATCGGTGGACGGGTGCGCGCGGCGCTGCGCGCGGTGGGGTCAGTCGGTGCCGCGGAAGATCCACGGGTCCGGGGCCTCGTGCTCCTCGCCGGCGAGCAGCGCCGGCCGTACGACGGCCGGGGGAGCGGGGGCGTCCGCGGCGGGCGCGGGGTGACCGCAGGCCGGGACGGCCGGGTGGGCGCACGAGGCGGCCTCGTGGTGCTCACGCGCCGGTACGACGAGGGGGCCGCGGGCCAGGACGTGCTCGGCGTTCTCACGAGTGTCCAGCGTGTCGATGCTCATCTCTGCCTGTCTCTCGGTGGCTTCGGCGGCTTCGGTGGCTCGTGTCTCCGATCGGGGTTCACGGCACGGGGACCGGCAGGCTCACGGGCGGCCGGGCGGCGGGCCGGGCCGGCGCCGCGTCCTTGGCGAGCAGGCAGTCCTCAAGGAAGCCGAGTGCCTTGAGGTGGTAGGTGCGCGCCGCCCAGCCGAGGCTCAGGTTGTGCCCGGCGTCCGGCTGGTGGGCGATCACGGTGGTGGGGGCGCCCAGGGGGCGTCGCAGTTCGGCCAGGGCCTCGTCGTCGAACAGCCACCACTGCTCCTGCTCGGCGAAGGTGAAGCGGACCGGGATCCGCACCCGTCGGGCGATCGCCGGGTACATGCCGGGCCACAAGGGCCCCTCCCGTGCCTCCGTCTCGGGCACCGGGGAGACCAGGTGCCGGCCCTGCCGGAAGGCGTCCGGCGGGTAGAGCCGCAGCGAGCCCCAGTGGCGGCGCCAGTCCCCGTGCCCGTTCTGCCCGGGGAGCTGGTCGGTGGCGACGGCGAGCCGGCTGCCGAGCCCGGAGATGTCCAGGCCGAGCAGGCCGTCCCCGCGTTCCTCGGCGGCCGCGGCCAGGGCGAGTTTGCCGCCGTTGGAGTGGGCGACGACGAAGACGCCGGCGCCGGTGTCATGGGCGGCGGCGAAGTCGGCGAGGCCGTCGTGCAGCGTCGCCGCCTGCCGCATCAGGGACTGGCCGCGCGGCAGCCAGGCGGCCGAGGCTCCGTAGCCGGGGCGGTCGACGGCGAGGACCGTGTAGCCGAGGTCGGCGCCGAGGGCGAGCAGCGAGAGTCCGGGGCGGGCCCGGCTGTCGAAGTAGCCCGCGCGCATGCCGCCGCCGTGCACCGCGACCACGAGGGCCCTCGGGCGCCCGTCCCGCGGCTCGGCGAGCAGCCCCGAGAGGGGGATGCCGGCGGCGTCGAGGGTGATCTCGCGGGTCCCGGACGGAGCGGCATCGGTGTTCAGCGGGTCTGGCATGGGGTCAACTCCGGGCGGTAGGTGTTCTCCGGGTGCTCCCGGTGCCCCGGGTGCTCCGCGCGTCCCGGGTGCCGCCCTCGGTGCGCGTGCCGCCTCATTTCCTGACCGTGGCCAGGCACCGGGTGAGGCGGCGGCGTACCAGGCGGCGCACCAGGTGGTGGACGGGGACGCCGGGCTCACCCGGGTACGGCGGCGCGGTGCGCGCCGCGGTGCCCCGGGGTGCGCTCATGACGCCGGGCGCGGGTGCGCCCGCGCCGTACGCGCGCATCAGCGGCGCGTGTCGTCGCGCCAGCTGCGCGGCGTGCCGGCGCGGGTGCGGCGTTCCAGCCGCCGCCAGCGGGCGGTGCGGCGAGAGCGCGGGTCCGGGCCCTCCCCCGGCGCGGCGCCGGCCTCGGCGCCCGGACCGGACAGGGCGGCCGTGCGGGCGAGCAGCACGGCGGTGAGCGCGGCGAGTTCGGTGGCGTCCGGGTTGCCCTTCTCGATGCGCAGGAAGGTGTCGGCGGGGCCGGCCGCGGGTGCGCCGGCCGCGGGTGCGCCGGGCGTGGTGTCGGCGGATGCCGTCATGGGCGTCGTCTCCGTGGTCGTAGGAACGGATCGGGAAACGCGAACGCCGCGCGTGCTCGCCGGTCCGTGGCGGGGGATCCAGGTGGACCGGCGAGCTCGCGCGGCGAGCTCGGGTGGTGCGGTGGTGCTATGGGGTTGTGGTGTGGAGCGCCGGCCGGGGTCCGGCCGGGTGTCAGCCGGCCGTGGGGCCCAGGGTGCCGACGAAGCGGCCGGTGAAGAGGTCCTGGCCCTTGTACTGGGAGACCATCTCGGCCGGGGCGACGAACGGGCCCTCGGGCGAGGGCAGCTGGCCGACGCCGCCCTTGGTGCCGAGCGGCAGGAGGATCATCGGGAAGCCGAGCGGCTGGTAGGTCTCGGTCGGCTCCTCGCCCTTGAGCTGGGCGATGATGTTCTTGGCGACGACCTCGGCGTGCTGCATCGCGTAGCCGGCCATCTTGGCCTCGGCGACGTCGGTGATGTCGCCGACCGCGTAGACGTGGTCGTGACCCTTGACGTTCAGCTTCTCGGTCACCTCGACCTGGCCCTGCGCGGTGAGGGCGGTGAGCTTGCCGTCCGCGAGGTAGTCGTTGTTGATCGTGGTGCCGAAGGCGCGGTACCAGACGTCGGCGGAGATCTCGTCGCCGGCGGTGGTGGTGACCGTGAAGGCGCCGGCCTGGCCGGACTGGGTGCCGGGCTCGGCGGTCAGGGCGGTGCCGAGGCGGACCTCGACGCCCAGCTCGGCGAGCTGCTTGTGCAGCTCCTCGACGACCTCCGGCTTGAAGCCGGGGAGCAGCTCGGTGGCCGGGTCGACGATGGTGACGTGCTTGTCCGGCCAGACCTCCTTGATCTCACCGGCGAGCTCGAGGCCGACCGGGCCGGCGCCGAGGATCAGCACCTTGCCGGCCTGGAGGAGCTCCTTGTGCGAGGTGCGGAAGTCCTCCAGCGCCTCGCTGGTGTTGGGCGCGGCCGGGTTGGCCGGGTAGGCGTAGTTCGAGCCGGTGGCCAGGACCACGTAGTCGGCGTCGACGCGCTTGCCGGAGGCCAGGGTGACGCCGGCCGGGTCGACCGAGACGGCGCGGTCCTGGATGACCGTGCCCTTCGTGACCAGGGTCTTGAACGGGAAGAACATGTTGGGCGCCCACTCGGGCTGGGCCAGCGCACGCAGCGAGCCCGCCACGTTGGCGAAGGCGTCACGCGGGTCGATCAGGACGACCTCGGCCTCGGTCTCGAGGGCCTTGGCCACCGCGGCGCCCCCGTAGCCTCCACCCACAACGGCGACAGTACGACTCATGATTCACACTCCACAAACCTATGAAATTGCGTCGGGTTCTGATGAAAGACGCTAGTGGTTCGCACTGCGAACCACAACACATGAGAACTTCAAGAACTACAGATCTTTGTTAAGAACTGGAAGTTCCTGCTACGAACTTTCGATATTCGCGTGCTACGCTGTGCGCGTGGCCAAGCATGAAGACGACGGCAGGATGGGGCTCGCGGCCGCACTGGTGCGGTCCTCGTTCCTCGTGAACGCCGTGTATGCCCAGGCGGGCCGTGAGCACGGCCTCACGCCGCAGCAGGGCCAATTGCTGTGCGTATTGATGGCGCAGCCGTACGGCATGGGCGCATTGTGCTCGATGCTCGGGCTCGCCAAATCGAGTCTCACCGGACTCGTGGACCGCACCGAGAACAACGGCCTCGTGCGTCGTGAACCGGACCCGCACGACAGCCGGGCGGTCCGGGTGGCGCTCACCTCGCGGGGCGCCCGGCTCGCCGACCGGTTCTACACCGACGCCTGCCGGCGCATCGAGGAACTCCCGGCCGGCCTCGACCCGGCGGAGCGCGACGCGCTCACCGGCCTGCTCGCCCGGGTCGTCCTGGACAACGACGGCCCCGTGGTCTTCGTGGAACCGGACCACGGGGCTGCCGCCGCCCGCGGCTGACGGGCCCGCACGCCCTCACCGCCGCACGTCCCCGGGACCCGCACGCCCCGGGGACCGTCCCACCGCGCCGTCACGCGGCCACCCGCCGCGAGCCGCCGCCCGGCCGCTCACGCCTCCGCGCCGCCACCGCCGTCAAGGCCGCGACGGGCCGCGCTCAGGCCCCGACGGGCCCAGGCCGCGACGGGCCGCGACGGGCTCAGGCCGCGACGAGGCGCTGCGTGAACGCGAGCGCGGCCGGTTCGAACTGGAGGGCCGCGTGCGAGCCCGCCGCGTGGACGTCCCGCCAGATCCGCTGCATCGGGGAGGTCGTCGCCTGCCCCCGGGTGCCGCTCACCTTGAACAGCCGGTCCACCGCGCCGACCAGGATCTCCACGGCGAGCGTGGCGTCCCGGTGGCTGCGGAAGGCCGCGCCGTCCTCGGCCAGCCCGCCCAGGTCGGCGGTCTCCGCGACCCGCGCGAGCAGCAGCGCCGCCGCGTCGATCTCGCCCGCCGCGCGGGTGTACGCGATCCGGGCCGAGTCCCGCGACGCCGCCCGGGCGCCGCTCGGCGGGGTGGCCAGCTGCTCCTCGACCAGCCGCAGGGCCGCGCGGGCGGCGCCGAGGATGGGCGCCGCGAAGGTGAGCCCGTTCACCGCGAACAGCGGCGCGCCGTGCACGGCGGAACCGGTCTCCGAGGGCAGGACGCCCTGCCGCATGTCGTCCCAGACGAACGAGCGGTACTCCGGCACGAAGGCCCGCTCGACGAGCAGGGTGTGGCTGCCCGTGGCGCGCATGCCGAGCGTCGCCCAGGACACCTCGTGCGTGAACGAGTCCTTCGGCACGGCGAACACCCGGATGGAGCGGTCGCCCTCGCGCGGCGGCGCCGAGCTGAGCAGCGCCCAGTCGGCGAACTCGACCCCGCTGACGTAGAGCCACCTGCCGGACAGCTCCCAGCCGCCCTCCGCCGGCTCCGCCCGGACACCGGCCGCGACCATCGAGCTGACCACGCGGGTGTCGGGGCCCTTCGCCCAGACCTCCTGGCGTCCCTCGTCCGGCAGGAATCCGGTGAAGCGCCCGTTGTACGCCCACAGGGAGGCGAGCCAGGCGGCGGACGTGCAGCCCTCCCCGATCGCGGCGACCGCCTGGGTCACGGCGCCGAAGGTGGCGGTCGTGGCGCTCGTGCCGTCCGGGCGGACCGGCGCGAACGCGCTGGTGAACCCGGCCGCGGCCAGCGCCTCCACGGTTCCCTCGGCGAGCCGTCCGGCCGTGTCCGCGCCGTGGGCGCAGTGGCCCGCGGTGCCGGCCGCCGTCTCCAGCGCCTCGGCGTCCTGCCATGTCCCGTCGCGGCTCACACGCGCTCCCTGATGTACTCGATCTCGCTGAAGTAGAGCTCGACGGTGACGCCGTCGAGCCCGTCGAGCCCGGACGGCCCCTTCGGCCGCGCGAGGAAGGCGCGGAAGCTCTCCTCGTCCTCCCACTGCGCGTACTTGACGACGTGCTCCCCGGACAGACCGCGGTGCACGGCGTGGGACACGTAGCCCGGCGTGCTCGCCAGCTCCGGCGGGTCGTAGGTCATCTCCTTGAGCACCTCGGCCTGGTCCTCCGGCCTCGACCCGACCACGATGACCACGGTGAAGCGGGGCTCGGCGAGGGAGATGCTGGGCTCGGGGTGCCAGGTGTGGACCACCTCGCACGGGATGTTGTCCAGGCGGGAGACGTTCAGGGCGCTGCCGAGCCGGCCCTTCGTGGCGCGCTCGCTCATGAAGGCGTCGTACGCCTCCCGGCTCTCCCACTGCGCGTAGTTGACGACGGACCGGCCGTCCAGGCCCCGGTGGAAGTTGCCCGAGACCAGGCCGGGCTGCACGTTCGCCGGCGGCAGGCTCCGCCACTGGTCGAACAGCACCTGCTGCCCCGCCGGGTCCTCGGTGTGGAAGATGTTGAACAGCGTGAAGTAGCCGTCCTTCACCCTGATGGAACTCATGGCACTCCCTGGTCTCAGGCGGCGTACGGGCGGGCGGTGCGGGCGTCCTTGAGGGCGGACGCCCACCACTGGAGCTTTTCGAGCATGACCTTCGCCGGCACCGCGGCGTCCGGCGCGCGCAGCACGCCGTCCTCGCCGATGTGCTGCCACACGCCGTGGAAGCTGACCGTGTCCCGGATGGTGGCGGCGTGCAGCTCGGCGAAGACCAGGCGCAGCTGCTCGACGGCCCGCAGTCCGCCGGACAGCCCGCCGTAGGAGACGAAGCCGATCGGCTTGGCCGACCACTCGGCGCGGTGCCAGTCGATCAGGTTCTTCATCGGGGCGGTGAAGCTGTGGTTGTACTCGGGGGTGATCACGACGAACGCGTCCGCCGAGTCGAGCCGTTCGGCGACGGAGGCGAGCAGCACGGCCGATTCGGCCCCGGGCTCCTGCGTCAGCGACAACGGCAGTTCCACGTCGGCCAGATCGAGCACGTCGACGTCGAACATCGCGCAGGACTCGGCCTCTTCGACGAACCAGCGCGCGACGGCCGGACCGGTGCGGCCCACGCGGGACGAACCGATGATCACGGCAAGGCGCAGTGTTTCCTCGGACATGTTTTTCCTTCCTGTGAGCCAGTACCGGGCACGGCGAGGGGAACGGGGGACGGGTGCGGGGCGCGCGGGGGCGGCGCCCCGCACCCGGGGGGACGCTCCGTCAGGGACGGGCGCCGTGCCGGATCGCCTGCATCTGGCCCACCCACACGTCGGCGTCGGCGGCCCGCTGCCGGAAGGACTCGGCCGAGCCCTGGTGCGTGAACACGTGGATCCGGTTCTCCTCGATGGCCTCAACGGCGGCCTTGGCCACCTGCTCGGGCTCCAGGACCTCGGAGACCTCCTTCAGCTTCGCCAGCTGCTCGTTGCTGCTGACGCTGGCGGCCAGCATCGGGGTGTTGACCGCCTGGGGCATCAGGCACGAGACGCCGAGCCCGCGGTGGCCGTACTCGACGGCGAGGTACTCGGCGAAGGCGACGGCGCCCATCTTGGCGACGGAGTACGGCGCCGCGCCGAACGCGGTGAGCACGCCGCAGGCCGCGATCGTCTGCACCAGGTGCCCCCGGCCGGCCTCCAGCATGGCCGGCACCACGGCACGGGCCGCCCACACGTGGGACATCATGTTGACGTCCAGGGCGCGCTTCCACTCCTCGTCCGAGGCCTCGTAGCTGCCCGTGACGGTGAGGCCCGCGTTGGACACGAAGATGTCGACCGAGCCGAAGCGTTCCCGGGTCCGGTCCACGAGCGCGCGGATCGACGCCTCGTCGGCGACGTCCGCCTGCACCGCGAGCGCCTTGGCCCCGATGCCGGCCGCCACCTGCTCGGCGCCGGCGGCGTCGATGTCGGAGACGACGACACCCCGGGCGCCGGCGGCGACCAGGGCTTCCGCGATGGCCTTGCCGATGCCGCTGGCGGCACCGGTGACCACGGCGACACTGCCTTCGACCTTCATGTCACAGACTCCCGAACGGGTTGGTGATCACGTAACGCCACTCGCCACGGGCGTTCTTCTTGAGGACGTCGAGACCGCGGCCGGTGCCGGTCATCTCGGGCATCGAGGGGACCTCGATGCTCCAGTCGATGACGAGCGCGGCGGTGTCGCCGACGATGTAGCGCTCGGCGACCTTCGCCGACAGGCGGGGCTCCAGCTTCAGGAACTCGACGACGGCGGCACGGTGCTCGGCGCCGCTGACGGCCTTGCCGGGCTCCCACACGGCCGCCGCGCCGGGCGCGTAGACGCCCATGATCGCGTCGATGTCGCGGGCGGCGTAGGCGTCCAGGTACCGCTGGTTCATCTCGGCCGGGTCGGCCGGCTCCGACACGGCGCCGGGGACGGATCCGGTCAGCGTCAGCTGCCGCACCTCCAGCTCCTTCGCCAGGTAGGCCTCGCGGCCCGCCAGGAACTCCTGCATGTACGCCTGCGCGAGGTGCCGGTCCAGGTCCTCGCGGGTCGCCCAGATCTCGTAGAACACGAAGAGGGCCGGGTCCTGCGCGTCCTGGTTGATCCAACTGCCGATGCAGCCGGGCTCGTTGCGGGAGCGCTCGGCGAAGGAGACGAGCAGCGCGCCCAGTTCCTCCGCCTTCTCCGGCTTGGCGTGGGCGAAGCCCACCGCCGACTGGATCTCGTTCTGCATGGTGGGGGCTCCTCAGCCGAGAAGGGTGCCGCCGGTGGCGTCGACGAACGAACCGGTCATCCAGCGGGCCTCGTCGGAAGAGACGAACGCGACGATGTCGGCGACCTCGTCCACCGTGCCGACCCGGTTGAAGGCCGACAGCGCGGACATCTGCTTCAGCGCCTCGGGGTCCTGGAACACCGGGTCGCCGTTGTCGGTGACGCCCGGGGCGACCGTGTTGATGGTGATGTTGCGCGGGGCCAGGACCGGGGCCATGTGCAGGGTGATCTGCTCCAGGGCGCCCTTGCTCATCGCGTACGCGATCTGGATCGGGAACGCGGAGTGGGTCACGCCGGAGGAGACGTTGACGATGTGGCCGCCGTCCGGGATCAGCTCCAGCGCCTTCTGGATGAGCAGGAACGGCGCCTTGGCGTTGATGTTGTAGCAGTTGTCGAGGATCTCCTCGGTGACCGAGGCCGGGCCCGCGCCGGCGAAGCCGGTGGCCGCGGCGTTGTTCACCAGGATGTCGAGCCGGTCCGAGCCGGTGAGCTCGACCAGGCCGGCCCTGGTGCCGTCGAGCAGCTGCTCGATCGCGCCGGGCTGCCCCAGGCTCGCCTGCACGGTGAAGGCGCGGCCGCCGGCCTCCTCGATGAGCGCCACGGTCTCCTTGGCGGCGGTCTCGTTGCCCGAGTAGTTCACGGCGACGACGGCACCGTCCTGTGCGAGGCGCAGGGCGATGGCGCGACCGATGCCCCGGCTGGCGCCGGTGACGAGCGCCGTCTTGTTCTCAAGCCTGTTGCTCATGGAAGAACCCTTCGAATGGGAAAGTCTGCGGAAACGCGGTGGGGCGGAGGACGGGCCGGGTCAGCCGGCGTGCTTCGCGACGGCCTCGCGCACGGCCGGCGCGATCTGACCGGCCCAGCGGCCGAGGGACGCCAGGTCGGGGGTCCCGCCCCGGGGGGAGAAGAGCATGAAGCCGGACGCGCCGTGCTCGACGACGGCGCCGGTCAGTTCCTCGACCCACTGGTCGACGTCGCCGCCGAGCCAGCGCCCGTCCCGGTCGCGGGTCGCGGCCAGCGGGCGGTCGGTGATCTGACCGGGGAAGTTGAAGATGGTGCGCACCTCGCGCGGGTCGCGGCCCACGGAGCGGGCGGCCTCGTCGACGACCGGCCGGGACGCGCGGTAGCGGGGGCTGAGCCAGTCCGCCGCGTGCCCCGGGATCCAGCCGTCGGCCACCCGGCCGGTGGCGGCCAGGGACTTGGGGCCGACCGAGCCGGTCCACACCGGCGGGGCGGGGACCGGCGCCGGGTCGATCTGGTTGACCCGGTAGTGGCGGCCCTGGAAGGTGACCGGCGGACCCCCGCCGGACAGCCTCTTCGTGAGGACGATCGCCTCCTCGAAGGCCTCCACGGCCTCGGCCGGGGAGAGCGGCTCGACGCCCATGTCGGCGATCCGCTCCCACAGCCCGCCGGCGCCCATGCCGAGCACGACCCGGCCGCCGGAGAGCGCGGACAGCGTCGTCACGGTGCGCGCCAGCATGGCGGGCGGCCGCGTCGGCAGGTTGCTGACGTTGGCGAATCCCGCGAGGTGCTGGGTGCGGCCGATGACGAAGCCGACGGTGGCGTACGCGTCCAGGCGCTGCCCCACGTAGGGGTGGTCCGACAGGGAGAAGAGGTCGAGCTTCTCCCGGTCCGCGAGGTGGGCCATCTCGAGCAGCGCCGGGGTGTCGCCGATGACGCTGTGGGCGCCGAAGCCGAAGACGACGTCGCGCGAGGTGGGTGCGGACCAGGTTGACGGTGTTGCCAAGGGGAATCGCCCTTCACTTCTGTACGGCCCGGGCCGTACGGGTCACTTGGTGCGGGTGGTGTGGAACTCGTAGCGGCGGCCCGCCCCGGCCTCGGCCTGCCCCATGTACTCCAGGAGCGGCTCGATCTCGGCCTTGATGTGGACGAGGGCCTCCGCCTCGGACGCCCACTCGGACAGCAGGAAGATCCCGTCGTCGGCCGTGGAGACGTGGAAGTTGGCGGCGATCGCCCCCGGGTAGGAGCGGTCCTCGCCGACGGTCTCCTCCTCCTGCCCGAGGAGGCCGTCGACCCAGGCGCGCGCGGTCTCGCCGGGACGCATGGCGAAGAACGCGGCCGGGTAGCAGCCGACCTCGGGGAGCGGGTCGGGCAGCACGGTGGGCTGCACGCGGCGGTAGAGCGCGAAGGCGGCCGGCTCGCCCGGCTCGTAGCCGAGGGCGCGCCAGTCCGGACGCAGGGCGTCGAAGGCCGTGACGACGGCCTCCTCGTCCCCGGCGTCCGCCGCCCACTGGGCGTAGGTCAGCAGCGACGTACCGTCGGTGCCGTAGAACAGGGACAGGGTCTCCAGGCCCCGGGGCCACTCGGTGGACTCCCACCGTGCGACGACCGCGGCGCCCGCCTCCCGCAGGCGCCCGGGGTCGCCGGCGGTGACCTCCTCGACCAGGGCGATGGTGATGTCCGGGCGGCCTATCTCGGGCCGGACGTCCGACGTGCTCGGCATCGTCGACTCCTCACGTTTCCTCGGGCCGGGGTCAGCCGCGCTTGCGGCCGATGACCAGGACGTCCTCGTGCAGCCCCTCGACCTCGACGGTCTCGGGCTGGAAGCCGGCCTCGCGCAGCCAGCCGTGCAGCTCGTCGGCGGAGTACTCGTGGCCGCCGCGCGACCAGACGAGCATGGTGAGACCGGCCAGGGCGCCGTGCATCGACGGCTGCTCGCCGCCCGCCATCGGGTCGTAGACGAAGACGGCGCCGCCCGGCTCCAGCGCGTCGTAGGCGCGCTTAAGAAGGGCGATGCGGTCCTCGACGCCCCAGTTGTGCAGGACGTGACCGAAGACGAGGACGTCGGCCTTGGGCAGGTCGTCCTTGAAGAAGTCGCCGCCGTGGAAGGTGAGGTCGGAGTCGCCGAGCCGGGCCATGTGCCGGTCGAAGGCGGACCGCAGCGGCGGCAGGTCGAAGACCGCCCCCTTCAGGTGCGGGTTGTGCTGGACGACCTCGTGGGCGAAGTTGCCGCGGGCGCCGCCGACGTCGACGAAGGAGGTGTAGCCGCTCCAGTCGACGCGGCTCAGGGCCTGCGCGATCGGCGCGCTGAGCAGGTCCATGCTGTCGAGGAAGCCGTCGGTGGCGTCGGCGTCCGCGTACAGGCTGTCGTACGGGTTGCCGGCGACCGCGGCCTGGTTCTGCGGCTTGCCGGTGCGCAGCGAGTCGGCGAGGCCGTTCCATGCGGGGTTGAGCTCCTGCTCGCAGAAGTGCAGGTAGCCGCCGAGGTAGGCGGGGCGGCCCTTGACCAGGAACGCGTCGCTGACCGGGGCGTTGGTGAAGTGTCCGTCGGCCGTCTCCAGCAGGCCGAGGTGGACGAGACCGGCGAGCAGGTCGTTGGTGCCGCGCTCGACCAGGCCGAGCCGTTCGGCCAGCTCGGCGGTGGTCGCCGGGCCCTTGGACAGTTCGGTGAAGAGGTCGTACTCGACGGCCGCGAGCAGGATCCGCGACTGCCAGGAGCCGAGGATCAGGCCCATGATCGGGCCGGGGTTCACGGAGCTGTCGGGAGTGTCGACTGCCATGGCGGAGAGCCTCCTTGAGGTGATGACACGAGGGGTGGAGCGGATGGGTGCGGCGGGTCGCCGGATCAGGGAGCGGTACGGGCCGGCCGGCGCGCGAGCGCGGCGACGAGGCCGAGCGCCCCGACCGCGGTGACGAGCGCCGCCGCCGGGCGCGGTCCGCCGTAGGTGAGCAGCAGGGCGACCAGCGGCAGCAGCACCGCGGCGCCGAGCTGGACGGCCGCCTGGTAGAGCGACACGGCCGGGCCGCGGTCGGCCGGGTCGAGTCCGACCGTCGCCCGGGCGTTCAGGGCGACGAACGCGCAGCAGAAGCCGGCCTCGACGAGCAGCAGGACCGGCAGCGTCCCGAGGGCGTACGAGCCGCTGCCGGGGCGGGCCAGGTAGAGCGCGTAGCCGAGGAGCGGGAAGAGCGCGCCGAGCGTGACGAGCCGGCGGGCCCCGTAGCGGGCGATGAACCGGCCCGCGAAGGGCACGCTCAGCGCCAGCGGCACGCAGGCGGGCAGCAGCGCGAGCGCCGACTGCCAGGGCGACCAGCCGAAGCCCCCGGACAGCTGGAAGACGACCAGGACGAGCAGCGCCTGGTAGGTGCCGTTGAGAGAGGCGGCGCCCAGCGCGGACCGGGGCAGGGCGCCCCGCTTCAGCAGGCCGGGCCGGGGCAGCCGGGCCGGGCCGCCGTCCTGCCCGCGCGGCAGCACGTAGGCGCCCGCGACGAGCAGCACCAGGGCCACCGGCGCCGGGAAGACGAAGACCCAGCGCCAGTCGGCCTCCAGCAGGCCGCCCGCGAGGAGCAGTCCGGCGGTGAAGCCGGCCGCGCCGAACAGCGAGTACACCGACAGGGCCCGGCGCCGCTCGGGGCCCTCCGGGAACAGGTCGTTGATGATGGCCAGGCCGGTCGGCGCGGTCAGGGCCGCGCAGCAGCCCTTGACGAAGCGGACCGCGATCAGCAGCGCCGGCCCGCCGGCGAGTCCGCCCGCGAGGGAGGCCAGGCCGAACAGCAGCATCGCGCCCAGGTAGGCCCGGCGGCGCCCGATGCGGGCGCACAGCACGGGCCCGAGCAGCAGCAGGGCGGCGAAGCCGATCGCGAAGCCGCTCATCAGCCACTGCGCGCCCCACGGCGTCAGGTCGAACCGCGCGGCCAGCGTGGGCAGGGCGATGAGGATGACGGACACCTCGATCGCGTCCAGCAGCATGTTGCCGGAGAGCACGAGGAGCCGGGACCACTGGCGGGCGTCCCAGCTCACCCTCGCCTCCGGCACGGGGACGGCGGTCGCGGTCACCAGTCCAGCACCTGGCCCTCGGGCGTGCCGTCCTCGCCGAGGAACAGGGCGGTGGGCCCGTCGTCGGGCAGGGTGGCGAGCAGCACCGGGACGTGCGCGCCCTGCTCGGTGGTGAGCCGGCCGTGGTGCCCGTTGATGTCGGTGGCCACGAAGCCGGGGGAGGCCGCGTTGACGAGGATGCCGGTGCCGCGCAGCTCGTTCGCGTACGCGAGGGTGACCGCGTTCAGTGCGGTCTTGGACGACGCGTACGAGAGCAGCATGACCGGGAACTCGCCGGGCGGGTGCTCCCCGGTCTGGTCGTGGTTCTCGGCGGCCGACTTCAGCGAGCCGATGGCGCTGCTGACGTTGACGATCCGCGCCGAGGGGGCCTTGCGCAGCAGCGGGAGCAGGGCGTTGGTGACGGTGACGACGCCGAAGACGTTCGTCTCGTAGACCGTGCGGATCTGCTCCGCGGGCGTCTCGCTGGGGAGCTGCATGGGCCCGCCGACGCCGGCGTTGTTGACCAGGACGTGCAGGACGCCCGCCTCCTCCGCAAGGCGCGTCGCGGCGGCCGCGACGGAGGTCTCGTCCGTGACGTCGAGCTGCAGGAAACGCACGTCGAGGCCGTCGGCGGACAGGGCGGCGGCGGTCTCGCGGCCGCGCCGCTCGTCCCGGGCCCCCAGGTAGACGGTGTGGCCGCGCTCGGCGAGCTGCCGGGCGATCTCGCGGCCGATCCCCTTGTTGGCTCCGGTGACGACGGCGACGCGCGCGGGGTGGGCGGACATGGCTTGCCTCTCACATGGGTGGACGGTGGTGGGCGCGGGCGGTGCTGCTCAGCCGAGGAGGGTGCCGCCGGTCGCGTCGATGAAGGCGCCGGTGATCCAGCGGGCCTCGTCGGTGGTGAGGAAGGTGATGACGTCGGCGACGTCGCCGGCGTCGCCGACCCGGTTGAAGGCGGAGAACTTCGACATCGCCTCGACCGCCTGCGCGTTGTCGAAGATCGCGCCGCCGTTGTTGGTGATGCCGGGGGCGACGCTGTTGATGGTGATGCCGCGCGGCGCGAGGATCCGGGCCAGCTGGAAGGTCAGCTGCTCGATCGCGCCCTTGGTCATCGCGTAGGCGACCTGGTCGGGCACGGAGGTGCGGGTGACGCCGGTGGTGAGGTTGATGATCCGGCCGCCGCTGGGCATCTGGCCGACGGCCCGCTGGACGAGGAAGTACGGGGCCTTCGCGTTGACGGCGAAGTAGCGGTCGAACTCCTCGGGCGTGAGGTCCTCGGGTGCCGAACCCGTCGACGTGACGGCCGCGTTGTTGACCAGGATGTCGAGACGGGTGTCGCCGGTGCGCTCCTTCAGGCCGCGCTCCAGGCCGAGGAACAGCTCGTGCACGTCGCCGGGCACGCCGAGTTCGGCGCGCACGGTGAAGGCGCTGCCGCCCTCCTTCTCGATGAGCTCGACGGTGTCGTTCGCCGCCTGCTCGTTGGAGGCGTAGTGCACGGCCACGAGCGCGCCCTCGCGGGCGAGCCGGATCGCGGTCGCCCTTCCGATGCCGCGACTCGAACCGGTCACGAGGGCCGTCTTGTCGGTGAGCCTGTCCACGGTTGACCTTCCGGGTTGGTGGGTGTGCGAGCGGTGCGGCGCGGATCGCGCCGGCCGCGGGGCCCGGGCGGGGGCCTCGGGGCGGGGCCGTTCCGTCACGTCGAGGGCGCTGATCATGCGGGCCACATGACGCCGGGCGGGGGCCAGTTCGAGCAGTTCGCCGAAGACGTCGCGCAGCGCGAGGACCTCGTCCGTGCCGAACAGCAGCCGGGCCTGCGCCTCGATGTTGGCCAGGGTGCGCGCCCCGGCCGGGTGCCGCTCGGCGTGGTAGGTGTCGAGCAGCTCCGGCCGGTCCGCGCCGGTGACGACCCGGGCCAGCTTCCAGCCCAGGTTCGCCGCGTCCTGCAGGCCGAGGTTGACGGCCTGGCCGCCGACCGGCATCTGGCTGTGCGCGGCGTCGCCGGCCAGCAGCAGCCGGCCCCGGACGTATGCGGTGGCCTGCCGGGAGACGGTGCCGAAGCGGTTGAGCCAGCGCGGTTCGCCGTGCCCGATGTCCTCGCCGGTCACGGCGGCCCAGGCGGACACCACCTGCGCGAAGGTCACCTCGCCGGCGGGCTGTTCGCCGAACCGGTGGACCATGAGGCGGGTGGTGCCGTCGGGCCTGCGGTAGGCGGTGGCGATCCCGCCGGGGAAGCGCTGCAGCCGCCGGTTGTCGATCTCGATGCCGGCCACGTCGGCGCGGAGCATCACCTTGTCGGCGTCGTGCCCGGCGAAGGTGAAGCCGCCGAGCTCCCGCACGGTGCTGTGCTCGCCGTCGCAGCCGACGACGTAGTCCGCCTCGACGGTGTACGGGTCGCCGCCGGGCCCGCGGACCTCGACGCCGACCCGGGCGCCGGTCTCCGACAGCCCGGTCACCGTGTGACCGCGCCGGACCTCGGCGCCCAGCTCGAGCGCGTACGCCTCAAGCTCGGTCTCCAGGTGGTGCTGGAGGCACTCCCACTGCCCGGCGTACGGGTGGTCCGGATCGGCCTCGGCGAGGTCCAGGCGCAGACCGCCGAAGTGTCCGGGGCCGACCGGGGGAAGCTCGCCGAGGCGGGGCAGGAAGCCCCGGTCGGCGAAGATCTCCATGGTCCGCGCGTGCAGGATCGAGGCCCGCGACTCGCCGGTGGGCTCCGTCAGGCGCTCCAGGACGATCACGTCGGCGCCGCCCGCCCGCAGCTCGGCCGCGAGGAACAGACCGACCGGCCCGGCGCCGACGACGAGCACGTCGGTGCGGGTCATCGGCGTCCGAGCCCCGGTCCGAACCAGCGGGCCAGCGAGCCGGCCAGATCGCGGTGGCTGCCGGGCGCGGCCCAGGCGACGTAGCCGTCGGGGCGCAGCAGCACCGCGGCGACGCCCGCGAGCGGGCTGCCGGCGGGCACGGCGTCGGCGGTCGCCGTGACGACGTCGACGCGGTCGCGCCACGGCTGGGCGCGGCGGCGCAGCACGGCGTTGTCGTCGAGGTCGAGGAGGATCCCGCGGCCCGTGCGCAGCAGCTCGGTGCTGCTGGTGCGCCGGCCGTCGGCCGTCACCGTCAGGTGCGGGAGCCGCCGGCCGAGCAGCGGGCTGGACCCGCCGCCGACCTCGTAACGGATGTCGAGACCGCTGACCTTGGCGGCCAGGTGCCGGTCGACCCCGGGGATCCGGACCAGCTCGGCCAGGACGTCCCGCAGCGGCACCGACTCCTCGCCGCCGAGGATCAGCAGGCTCTGCGCGCGGGTGTTGGCGAGCAGTCCGCGGCCCACCTCGTGACGCTCGGAGTGGTAGGTGTCGAGCAGTTCCTCGGGGGCGTCGCCGCGCAGCACCGCCGCCAGCTTCCAGCCCAGGTTGTGGGAGTCCTGGACGCTGGTGTTCATGCCCTGGCCGCCCGCGGGCAGGTGCACGTGGGCGGAGTCGCCGGCCAGCAGCACCCGGCCCCGCCGGTACTCGCTGACCTGCCGGGAGGCGTTGCCGAAGGCACTGACCCACACCGGCTCGGCGTGCGAGACGTCGATGCCCGTGAGCCGCTTCCACACGTCGGCGACCTCGGCGAACTCCGGCGGGCCGGTCCGCTTGCGCGGGGGCACGCCGTGTTCGCCGACGATGATCCGGTGGATCCCGCCGGGCAGCTTGGCGACCATCACGAAACCGCCGTCGATGTGCTCGCCGGTCATCCGCGGCTCCAGGTCGACCCCGCGCAGGTCGGCCAGCAGCATCTCGGTCGTGGCGGCCGTGCCGGGGAAGTCGAACCCGGCCGCCTTGCGGACCGCGCTGCGCCCGCCGTCACAACCGACGAGGTAGCGGGCGCGGAGGGTGTCCTCGCCGTCCGCGTGGCGCACGGTGACGGTGACGCCCTCGCCCTCCTCCTCGTACGAGACGAACTCGTGCCCGCGGCGGATGTCCGCGCCGAGCTCGCCGGCCCAGGCCTCCAGGGCCTCCTCGGTCACCGACTGGGGCACCGTCTTGGCCGCCTCGTGGAAGGCGCCGAGGACGCTCATGTCCAGCGGGATGCCACCGAAGTGGCCCATGCCGCTGGTCTCGAAGTCCCCGAGCCGGCGCAGCAGTCCGCGCTGGTCGAAGACCTCCATCGTGCCGATGGTCAGACCGATGCCACGGGACTCGCCGGTACGTCCGGGGTGCCGTTCCAGCACCGTGACGTCGATCCCGGCCAGTCGCAGTTCCCCGGCGAGCATCAGCCCGGCGGGTCCCGCTCCAACAACGACCACCGAAGCGTCCATGAACCTCTCCTTCTCAAAGCCATTAGCGGAGCCGCGGACAGCGGCAGGCCCGCCGTGCCGTCGAACAGGCAGGCCGCGGGCAGCGAACGCAGCGTGACGACCGGCTCCGCGGGGACGGCCAGCGCGGCGGCGGCGGCGTGGTGCGGCCCGGCCGGCAGGTTCCGCACGATCCAGCCGGGCGGACCGGGTGGGGCGTCGGCGTCCGTGCCGAGGCCCAGGTAGTCGAGGGCGGGGCTGCGGCCGAGCCCCGTGCCCAGACCCTTCAGATACGCCTCTTTCCGGGTCCACAACCGGGCGAACGCGTCGGGGCGGCCGGCCTCGGGCAGGGCGCGCAGCTCCCGCCACTCCGCCGGGTGCAGCGCCGGTCCGCAGACCTCCACCGCCCCGGGCGTCGGCGTGCGCTGCACGTCCACGCCGACGACCGTCGCCGCCGTGCCGATGAGCACCAGGCCGTGACTGTGCGAGAGCGAGAAGTGGACCGGCAGCGGCGGGTGGCGCAGCACCGGCCGGGTCGTGCGGTGCGGGCGCGCGGGACCGGGCTCCCGGCCCAGGCGCAGCCGCTCGGGCGGACAGCCCGTGGCGTCGCTGAGGATCCGGCGCAGCGCGATGTGCGCCGACAGGTACTGCACCCGGTCGGTGGGCCGCACGAACAGCTCCGCCCGCCGCAGCTCCGCGGCCTCCAGCTCGCGCACCGCGAGCCGCGCCGCCGCCGGACTGTCCGCCGGCGGCGGGCGCAGCAGCCACAGCGAGAGCCGCGGTGGCTCGCCGGGGCCCGGGTTCAGCGGCTGCCCGGACTCACGGGGTGGACCGCCGGTCTCAGCGCCGGGCCTCGGCATAGGCCTTGGCGTGGCCCAGCGTGGCCTTGCTGTTGGTGCTCAGCGCGGTGTGCACGTACGCGCGGGCGTCGGCGAGGGTGGCGTCCGCGCCGAGGATGCGGGCGATGTTCTCGGTGTTGATGGTCACCGTGTGCTGCGAGGACGCCGTGACACCGGAGTCGGTCTCGGCGAACGTCCAGTAGCCGGTGTGCAGGGTCATCAGCGCCGGCAGGGTGACCTGCTTGTAGGCGATCTTGGCGTGCGGGAAGGTCACCCGGTACGACTTCGTGGTGTGCACGGAGCCGTCCTTGGCGCGGGTGTCCATCTCCAGCGTCTGCAGCCCCGGGGCGTCCTCGTCGAGGCGGACGGTCGCCACGTGCGGCAGCCGCTCGGACCACAGGTTCGCCTCGTTGATGAAGTCGTAGACGTCCTTGGCGGAGCCCGCGATCTCGACCGAGTCCTCGAAGGAGAAGGTCAGGTCGGCCTCCGTCTCGGCGTGGACGCGCTCGACGTTGGTGCGCAGCGCCGCCAGCTCGGAGCGCGAGTTGCGGTCGACGGCCTCGTCGATCCACTTCAGGCTCTCCGGGTCGTCGTCGATGGCCCGGTAGTCGTGCAGCAGGCGGATCCGCGACTCGGTCGCGGAGACCGGCTCGATGATCCAGGTGCCGCCCATGGACGCGACCGGCGGCGTGGACACCTCCTGGCGGAAGGTGATGCGCAGGTTCTCCGGGTCCAGGGTGCGGTGCGACGTCCAGTTCTTGGGCTCGCCGTTGGCGGTGGCCCAGATCTGGATGCGCTCCTCGCGCTCGCCGCGCTCGACGTGCTCGACGTGGATGGTGGGCGGGAAGATCCGCGGCCAGTTCTCCACTTCGGCGATCAGCCGGAACACCGTCTCGGCCGGCGCGGCCGCGGTGATCTCGTGCTCGACCTCACGGATGGTCATGGTCAGCTCTCCTTGGACCTTTAGAAGTTGCCGAGTCCGCCGCAGACGTTGAGCGCCTGCGCGGTGATGGACGCCGCCGTGTCGGAGGCCAGGTAGCCGACCAGTCCCGCGACCTCCTCCGGCGTCGAGTAGCGGCCGAGCGGGATCTTGGCCTGGAACTTCTCGAGGATGGCGTCCTCGGAGGTGTCGTACGCGGCGGCGTAGCCCTGGCGCACGCGCTGGGCCATCGGGGTCTCGACATAGCCCGGGCAGACCGCGTTGACGGTGATGCCGGTGGGGGCGAGCTCGTTGCCGAGGGCCTTGGTGAAGCCGACGACGCCGTGCTTGGAGGCCGAGTACGGGGCGCCGAGGACGACGCCCTGCTTGCCCGCGGTGGAGGCGATGTTGATGATGCGGCCGCGGTCCTTGTGGCGCATGCCGCCGGTGTTGAGCACCTCGCGGGTCAGCCGGAAGACGCTGTTGAGGTTGGTGTCGATGACGTCGTCCCACAGCTCGTCGGCGATGTCGGCGGTGACACCGCCACCGCTGCGGCCGGCGTTGTTGACCAGGACGTCGACGGTCCCGAAGGTGTCGACGGCGGCCTGCACGAAGTTCCGCACGTCGTCCGTGGAACGCACGTCGAGGGTGGTGCCGTCCACCTCCAGGCCCTCGGCCTGGAGCTCCTTCACGGTCGCGGCGACGTTGTCGGCGCTGCGCGCGCCGATGAACACCCGGTGGCCCTGCTCGGCCAGGAGCCGGGCGGCCGCCAGGCCGATGCCGCTGGTCGCTCCGGTGACCAGGGCGACCCGCTTCTGCTGATCTGACATGAGTGACTTCTCCATAGGGGAGGGAAAAGGAGCCCGCCGGGCGGTGCGCGAGGCACCACCCGGCGGGGAGTGGGGATGTGGGGGGCGAGGTGCGGAGGGGAGCGGCGGGTCAGACCAGCGCGGCGAGACCGCTGTTGACGGCGTCGATCAGCATGCGCGGGGTGTTCGCGATGCTCAGGATGTCCTCGTCGAGCGATATGCCGTACTCGCGCTCGATGCGGCCACCGGTCTCCAGGAGGGCCAGGGACTCGTAGCCCAGCTCCTCGAAGTCGGTGTCGAGGATGTCGCCGTCGAGGTTGTAGGAGTCGTCGGCGCCCGCGGCCTCGATCAGGATGCGGCGGAGGTCGTCGAAGGTGAAAGCCTGCTCGGCCATGGATGGTTCCTTTCCGGTTCTGCCGGGTCGGTGGAGTGGCGGTGCGGGTGTCAGTCGGCGGAGCGGACCACGAGGGCGGAGTTGAAGCCGCCGAGGCCGCGGGCGAGCACCAGCGCGGTGCGCACCTCGTGCGTCCGCGGGTGGCCGACGACGAGGTCCAGGCCGTAGGTCTCGGCCGGGTCGGTGTTCATGGTGGGCGGGATCAGCCCCTCCTCCATGGCGAGGAAGACCGTCGCGAGGTCCAGGGCGCCCGCGGCCGAGTACAGGGCGCCGGTCGTCGTCTTGGGGACGGTGACCGGCACCTGCTCACGGCCGAAGACCGCGTTCAGCGCCTCGGCCTCGATGCGGTCGAGCTCGGGGACGGCCGCGCCGTCGGCGAAGACCACGTCGACGTCGCGGGCGCTGACGCCGGCGTCGGCCAGGGCGGTCTCGATCGCCTGGCGCAGGGCCGGCGGGCGGCCGCTGCCCGGCTTGGGGTCGAAGGTCGCGCCGTATCCCGCGATCTCGCCGTACACCTTGGCGCCGCGGGCCCGGGCGACGTCCTCGCGCTCCATGATGAGGATGGCGCCGCCCTCGCCCGGGACGTGGCCCGAGGCACGCTGGTCGAAGGGCAGGAAGGCGGTGGCCGGGTCGGCCTGGGTGGTGACCCGGCCGCTGGTCAGCTGCGCGACCCAGCCCCAGGGGCACAGGGAGGCGTCGACCGAGCCGGAGACCACCAGCGGGGTGCCCTTGCGGACCTGGCGCCGGGCCTGCGCGACGGAGTCGAGACCGCCGGCCTGCTCGCTGACGACGACGCCGCTGGGGCCCTTCATGCCGTGCCGGATGGAGATCTGGCCGCTGTTGACGGCGTAGAACCAGGCGAAGGACTGGTAGGCGCTGACGTACTCGCTACCCTGGCTCCACAGCCGCTCCAGCTCGCGCTGGCCGAACTCGAAGCCGCCGGAGGCGCTGGAGGTGACCACGCCCATGTCGAAGGCGGGCAGTTCCCCGGGGACGACCCCGGCGTCCTCCAGGGCCCAGTCCGCGGCGACGAGCGCGAGGCGCGTCATGCGGTCGGTCTGCGGCAGCAGCTTGCTCGGCAGGTGCTCCGAGGCCTCGAAGCCGTGGATCTCGCCGGCGAGCTGGGCCGGGTACTGGCTCGGGTCGAAGCGGGTGATGCGGCCGATGCCGCTCTTGCCGACGCGGGCGGCCTGCCAGTACTCCTGGGCGCCGAGCCCGTTGGGCGCGACGACTCCGAGACCGGTCACCACTACGGAGGCGTTCATGCGGCGGTCCTTTCCGGACGGGCGAGCACCATCGCGCTCTGGAAGCCTCCGAAGCCACTGCCGACGGTCAGCACGGCGTCCGTCCGGTGCTCCCGCGCGGTGACGGGCACATAGTCGAGATCGCATTCGGGGTCGGGGGTGGTCAGGTTCGCCGTGGGCGGCACCACGTTGTGCGTCATGGCGAGGGTCGACGCGGCGATCTCGATGGCGCCGATGGCGCCGAGGGAGTGCCCGACCATGGACTTGATGGAGCTGACCGGCGTCGCGTAGGCGTGGTCGCCGAGGCTCTTCTTGAACGCGGCGGTCTCGTGGCGGTCGTTCTGCTTGGTGCCGGAGCCGTGGGCGTTGATGTAGTCGATCCGGTCGCCGTTCATCTGCGCCTCGTCGAGCGCGACGCGGATGGCCTCGGCCATCTCGGCGCCGTCGGGGCGCAGGCCGGTCATGTGGTACGCGTTGGAGCGGGTCGCGTAGCCGGCGATCTCGGCGTAGATGCGGGCGCCGCGACGACGGGCGCTCTCCAGCTCCTCCAGGACGAAGAAGGCGGTGCCCTCGCCGAGGACGAAGCCGTTGCGGGTGCCGTCGAACGGGCGCGAGGCGCGCTCCGGCTCGTCGTGCCGCGGGGTGGTGGCGCGGATCGCGTCGAAGCACGCCATCGTGATCGGCGAGATCGGGGCGTCGGTGGCGCCGGCGACCAGCACGTCGAGGGAGCCCTCGCGGATCAGCTCGACGGCGTAGCCGATGGAGTCGATGCCGGACGTGCAGCCGGTGGACACCACGGCGTTGGCGCCCTCGGCGCCGACCGCCCAGGCCACCTCGGCGGCGAAGGAGCTCGGCACCAGGTGGTTGTAGAGGTGCGGGACGGCGTACTTGTGGTCGACCAGGTTGAGCCGGCCGCCGTCGCTGACGACCCGGTACTCCTGGTCGAGGCCCATCGTCGCGCCGACCGCCGTGCCGACGGTGACGCCGACGCGGTGCGGGGCGTGCGCGGCGAGGTCGATGCCGCTGTCCTCCACGGCGCCGCGGGCGGCGACCACGGCGAACTGCCCGGCCCGGTCCATGCGCCGGATCTCCTGCGGGCTGAGCCCGTGGGCCTCGGCGTCGAAGTCGATCTCGGCGGCGACCCGGGAACGGAACGGCGACGGGTCGAAGAAGGTGATGCCGCGGGTGGCCGTGCGGCCCTCGCTCAGCAGCGACCAGAAGGCGTCGCGGCCCACGCCGCCGGGGGCGAGGACCTCGAGGCCCGTGATGACTACGCGTCGGGCGCTCACTGGGAGGCCTCCCAGTGGTAGAAGCGGGTGGCCATGGCGTCCGCCGGGGACCGCCAGGTCGCCGGGTCGTAGGCCTCGATGAACGGCTTCAGGTCTTCGCTGATCTGCACGAAGCGCGGGTCGGTCTTGGCCTCCTCGATCTGCCGGCCACCGTTGTCGGTGTCGAAGTCCTGGAGGTGGAAGTAGAGACCGCGGTAGTGGAAGAGCTCACGCCGACGCGTGCCCATCCGGTGCGGCATCTCGGTGGCGTCGAACGCGCGGAAGAGGTCGGCGACGTTGCCGCTCATTCCGGGCTCCATCCGGGCCACGATCAGATTGCTGTGCATGCGTTTTGTCTCCAAGCGGAAAGCCGTACGGCGGACTGGAGTTTCACGTCACGTCGACGGTTCGACAGCAAGAGGGCCGGAACCGGACGGAGTTACAGGGTGATCGAGAGGAAAGAGTGCGCTTCTCGGGCCATCGGATTCGGTGACCGGATTCGGTGACCGGGTGCGGTGACAAAGCGCCGGACTCTGACATCTATGTTCTTCGCCGACTGCCCCTCTTTCAAGGGGTGTTAGTACAGATCCCGGTAGGGAAAGTACAAGATCTACTGCGGGGCGTTGCCGTGCTTCCGCGACGGCAGGTCCGCGTGCTTGGCGCGCAGCATCGCGAGGGAGCGGATCAGCACCGACCGGGTCTCCCGCGGGTCGATGACGTCGTCGATGAGTCCGCGCTCGGCCGCGTAGTACGGGTGCATGAGCTCGTTCTTGTACTCGTCGATGCGCTGCCGGCGTACGGCCTCCGGGTCCTCGGCGGCGTTGATCTCCCGCCGGAAGATGACGTTGGCCGCGCCCTCGGCGCCCATCACCGCGATCTCGTTGGTCGGCCAGGCCAGTGCCAGGTCGGCACCGATCGAGCGCGAGTCCATGACGATGTACGCGCCGCCGTAGGCCTTGCGCAGCACCAGCGAGATGCGCGGCACCGTGGCGTTGCAGTACGCGTAGAGCAGCTTGGCGCCGCGCCGGATGATGCCGTTGTGCTCCTGGTCCACGCCGGGCAGGAAGCCGGGCACGTCGACCAGGGTGATCAGCGGGATGTTGAACGCGTCGCAGAACTGGACGAAGCGCGCCCCCTTCTCCGAGGCGTTGATGTCCAGGACGCCGGCCATCGAGGCCGGCTGGTTCGCGACGATGCCGACGACGTGCCCGTCGAGCCGGGCGAAGGCGCAGACGATGTTCGTCGCCCAGGCCGGGTGCACCTCGAAGTGGTCGCCGTCGTCGACGACCTCCTCGATCACCTTGCGGATGTCGTACGCCTGCCCGGCGCCGGCCGGCACCAGGTCGAGCAGCGCGTCGTTGATCCGGTCGGCGGGGTCGCCGGAGTGCTCCACGGGCGACAGCTCGCGGTTGTTCGCGGGCAGCAGCGAGAGCAGGTAGCGCACGTCCTCGATGCACTCCTCCTCGGTGTCGTACGCGAAGTGCGAGACGCCCGAGGTGGCCGAGTGCACGTCGGCGCCGCCCAGCCCGTTCTGCGAGATCTCCTCGCCGGTGACCGCCTTGACGACGTCCGGGCCGGTGATGAACATCTGCGAGGTCTCGCGGACCATGAACACGAAGTCCGTGAGCGCGGGGGAGTAGGCGGCGCCGCCCGCGCACGGGCCCAGCATCACCGAGATCTGCGGGATCACGCCCGAGGAGCGGGTGTTGCGCTGGAAGATGCCGCCGTAGCCGGCGAGGGCGGTGACGCCCTCCTGGATGCGGGCGCCGGCGCCGTCGTTGAGCGAGACGAGCGGGGCGCCCGCGGCCTCGGCCAGGTCCATGATCTTGTGGATCTTCTGGGCGTGGGCCTCGCCCAGCGCGCCGCCGAAGATCCGGAAGTCGTGCGCGTAGACGAAGACGGTCCGGCCGTGGACGGTGCCCCAGCCGGTCACCACGCCGTCGCTGTACGGCTTCTTGTTCTCCAGCCCGAAGCCGCTGGCGCGGTGCCGCCGCAGCGGCTCCACCTCGTTGAAGGATCCCTTGTCCAGGAGCAGCGAGATGCGCTCCTGGGCGGTCAGCTTGCCCTTGCCGTGCTGGCGCTCGGTGGCCGCCGGGTCGGGGCCCTGCCGCGCGGACTCCTTGATCTCGGCCAGCTCGTCGATCCGGGCCTGGATCGAGTCGTGCGGTGTGGCTGGTGTGGCCATGGTGTTCCCCACCTCCATGGGTCGCGGGTCGTGGGTGGACGTGCGTGGGTGGTACGGCGCGGGGCCGTCGGATCAGCGGCCGGCCCCGGGGCGGTACAGACGGACGAAGTCCGCGACGCCGGCGCGGATGACCGCGTCCCGCTCGAAGTCCGACAGGGGCAGGGCGCCGTGGAAGGAGCGCTGGACGACGCCGCCCGCCACCAGCTGGATGAAGCGCTCGGCGGCGTGCTCGGGGTCCTCGAAGGACAGCAGCCCCTGGTCGGCGACGCGGGCGAGCCGGCGGGCCAGCTCGCGGTTGGCCTGCCGGGGGCCCGCGGTGCGCCACATCTCGACCACCCCGGCCGGCCACGTGGCGATCTCGGCGCCGAGGTGCCGGACGATCGCGAAGTGCTCGGGGAAGGCGGCCAGCGGGGTCAGCCAGGCGCGGCCCAGCTCGGTCAGGTCCTTCTCCAGGTCGGTGATCTCGGAGAGGTGCTCCTCCGCGATGACGGTCAGCGAGGCGGCCACCGAGGCCGCGCCCTCCAGCAGGACGGCGAGCAGCAGGCGCTCCTTGTCCTTGAAGTAGTGGGTGACCGTGGCCTCGTCGAGGCCGCACTCCACGGCGATGTCCGTGACGTTCGTGTGGGTCCAGCCCTCACGGGCGAAGACGGCGCGCGCCGCCTGGACGACGTCCCTGCGCTCCTCGGCCGAGCCGGCCTGGACGGGAGCGGTCGTTGCCTGCTGGATGGTCATCGGGTGTTCCTCCGTGTGAGGTGCGGATCTTGTCGGGCGTACGGGACCGGGGGCGCTCGGTGCAGAGCTGGACGAGGAGCACGGCGACGGCGGCGAGGAGCGTGGCCGCGCCGCCCGCCACGAGCCCGGAGCGTGCGCCGTAGCGTTCGCTGAGGGCGCCGATCATGAGGGCGCCGACGGGGGTGGTCCCCTGGAAGACGAGCGTGTACAGAGCCATGACCCGGCCCCGGTAGGCGGGATCGGTGCCCAGCTGGATGCGGTGGTTGGTGGCCTGGGCGAAGTACAGGGAGCCGAATCCGGTGCACAGCAGCAGCACCGCGGCCCAGGTGAAGGTGGGCGCGAGTCCGGCCGCGCACTGCAGCGCCCCGGCCGCGAGGGCCGAGCCGACGACGAGCCGGGCCCGGGGCCGGCCGCGGCGGCGGGTGGTGACGAACGCGGCGAGCAGCGAGCCCACCGCGAAGGCGGTGGTGAGCAGGCCGAACGCGGAGGCGTCGGCGTGGAACTCGGTCTTGGCCAGCAGCGGCAGGGTGAGCTGGAAGTTGAAGCCCAGCATGCCGACGACGGCCACCAGGATCATCGGCAGCAGCAGGTCGCGGCGGTTCACCATGTGCCGGACCCCGTCCATGACGGGAGCCCGCGCGGGCCGGTTCCCGGCGCGGTGCAGCTCGCCGGGGCGCACCGCGCGCAGGGCGGCGACGGTCGCCAGGTAGCTGACCGCGTTCAGCAGCATCACGGTCCCGGGGCCGAGCCGGTCGATCAGCAGGCCCGCGAGCGCCGGGCCGGCCACCCGCGCCACGTTGAAGTACGCGGCGCTGAGCGCGGAGGCGTTGGGCAGCAGGTCGCCGCCGACGAGCTCGCTGACGAAGGACATCCGGGTGGGCACCTCGACGGCGTTGACGATGCCGAGCCCGAGGGCGAAGAGGCAGACGTGCCACAGTCCGGCCGAGCCGGTGAGCACGAGGAGGCCCAGGAGCAGCGCCAGGACGCCCGACACGAGGTTCGCCGCCATGAGCAGCCGGCGTTTGTCGTACCGGTCGGCCAGGCCGCCCGCGTAGAGGGTGAGGAACAGCAGGGGCGCGAACTGCAGGGCGGTGACGACGCCCAGGGCGGTCCCGGAGTCACCGGTCAGGGAGAGCACGACCCAGTCCTGGGCGACGACCATCATCCAGGTGCCGGCGACGGAGACGAGCTGCCCCGCCACGAACAGCCGGAAGTTGCGGACGGCGAGGGACTGGAACGTGCCGGCGAGTGGTGATCTCATCTCATCCTTGGGCGAGGAGAATACGGGCGCACGGCAGGGGAATCTGCCCTATAGCTTCTTCGCCCCGGGGCGTCCGGTCAAGAATTCTCGTGTCAGATCCCGGTCAAGGCGTGTCAGGAATGGCCGGTTCCGTAGCGGGGCGTGAATTCGTGTCAGGGCAAGGAAAACACAGTCGCCGAATTCTTCGAATTGCGTCACGTACTACAGGGCTCATTCCGCCGGTCTTGCGGCTCCGATAATCACGGAAATACCGTTCCCGGAACGGTGGGCGACTCCGACCGGAGGTCGCCGAGACTCAGGGGGTAAACCGCATGTCCGTGGTGACGACAGTCTGTGCCGGAACGAGCTGTGTCCGGCGCGAGGGCGCCGGCCGGGCCAGGCGCCCGGCCGCACCCGCGAGCCGCCTGTGCCTGGACTGCCACGAGCGCCTGGTACGGGATCTGAACCGGCTGCCGGAGCTGTACGAGGAGTGCGCGCGCCACCTCGACGGCAGCGGCGGCGACCGTGCCGTGGAGCGCACGTCCGGCGGACCGCTGCCCGGCATGCCCTTCAACCTGCGCGCGGCGGACGTGCGGACCCAGATCCTGGCGGTGCTGAGCGCCTGGGCGAGCCTGGTCCTGGAGGAGCGCCACCTGGCGGGTCCGCGCCGGGCCGTCGTCCCCCTGGTCAACTTCCTGACGCGGAACGGCACGTGGCTCGCCTCGCACGACGCGGCGGGCGAGGTCTCCGCCGAGATCGCGCAGCTGGTCCGTCGTGCGCTCGGGGTCATCGACCCGACGACGAACCGCCGCATCCCCGTGGGCGACTGCGTCGAGCCCGGCTGCTCCGGCGCGCTGACCGCGGTCGTCCAGACCCGCCGGCCGCAGCTGCCCGCCACGATCACCTGCGGTGCGGACGCCTCCCACCACTGGGTCGGCCACGAGTGGCTCCAGCTCAGCCGGCGCCTCGGCGCGAGCGCGGGGGCCGCGGCACCTCCGGCCGGCCGGGGCCGCCCCATGGCCGCCGTGCCCGCGCCGGCCGGTCCGACGACGGACCCGGAGGCGGAGGTGCGCTGGATGACGGCGGCCGACATCGCCCGCCTGTGGGACATGCCGCCGGGCAGCGTCTACCGCCACGCCAGCCTGCAGAAGTGGCGCCGCCGCAGCCGTTCGGGGCGGACCTACTACCACGCCGGGGACGTCTACGAGACGCTCCACGGACGGGACGCGGCCGCGTAGCGACACCGCGGCACCACGGGTGAGGGCTCCTGGCGATCCGCCAGGAGCCCTCACACGTGGGACGGTCGGGGATCAGTCCTTGATCTCGCAGATCGCGGCGCCGGAGGTGAGGGAGGCGCCGACCTCGGCGGTGAGGCCCCTGACGGTGCCGGAGCGGTGGGCGTTGAGGGGCTGTTCCATCTTCATGGCCTCCAGGACGACGACGAGGTCGCCCTCCTTGACCTCCTGGCCCTCCTCGACGGCGACCTTGACGATGGTGCCCTGCATCGGGGAGGCGAGGGTGTCGCCGGAGGCGGTCGGGCCCGACTTCTTGGCGGCGCGGCGCTTCGGCTTGGCGCCGGCGGCGAGGCCGGTGCGGGCCAGCGACATGCCGACCGAGTTCGGCAGCGACACCTCGAGCCGGCGCCCGCCGACCTCGACCACGATGGTCTCGCGGCCGGTCTCGTCCTCGTCGGCCTCGGCGCCGGCGGGGGCGAAGGGCTTGATCTCGTTGACGAACTCGGTCTCGATCCAGCGGGTGTGGACGCGGAAGGGGGCGGAGGTGAAGGCGTCGTCGGTGACGACGGCCTGGTGGAAGGGGATGGCGGTGGCCATGCCTTCGACCGTGAACTCGGCGAGCGCGCGGGCGGCGCGCTGGAGGGCCTGTTCGCGGGTGGCGCCGGTGACGATCAGCTTGGCCAGGAGGGAGTCCCAGGCGGGGCCGATGACGGAGCCGGATTCGACGCCGGCGTCGAGGCGGACGCCGGGGCCGGTGGGCGGGGTGAAGGTGGTCACGGTGCCGGGGGCGGGCAGGAAGTTGCGGCCGGGGTCCTCGCCGTTGATGCGGAACTCGAAGGAGTGGCCGCGGATCTCGGGGTCGGTGTAGCCGAGTTCCTCGCCGTCGGCGATGCGGAACATCTCGCGGACGAGGTCGAGGCCGGTGACCTCCTCGGTGACCGGGTGTTCGACCTGGAGGCGGGTGTTGACCTCCAGGAAGGAGATGGTGCCGTCCTGGCCGACGAGGAACTCGACGGTGCCGGCGCCGACGTAGCCGGCTTCCTTGAGGATGGCCTTGGAGGCGGCGTAGAGCTGGGCGTTCTGGGCATCGGAGAGGAAGGGGGCGGGGGCCTCCTCGACCAGCTTCTGGTGGCGGCGCTGGAGGGAGCAGTCGCGGGTGGAGACGACGACGACGTTGCCATGGGTGTCGGCGAGGCACTGGGTCTCGACGTGGCGGGGCTTGTCGAGGTAGCGCTCGACGAAGCACTCGCCGCGGCCGAAGGCGGCGACGGCCTCGCGGACGGCGGAGTCGTAGAGCTCGGGGACCTCTTCGAGGGTGCGGGCGACCTTCAGGCCGCGGCCGCCGCCGCCGAAGGCGGCCTTGATGGCGATCGGCAGGCCGTGCTGCTCGGCGAAGGCGACGACCTCGTCGGCGCCGGAGACCGGGTCGGGGGTGCCGGCCACGAGCGGCGCGCCGGCGCGCTGGGCGATGTGGCGGGCGGCGACCTTGTCGCCGAGGTCGCGGATCGCGTGCGGTGGCGGGCCGATCCAGGTCAGACCGGCGTCCAGCACCGCCTGCGCGAACTCGGCGTTCTCGGACAGGAAGCCGTAACCGGGGTGGACCGCGTCCGCCCCCGAGTCCTTGGCCGCCGACAGCACCTTGTCGAAGTCCAGATAGCTGGTGGCCGGGGTGTCGCCACCCAGCGCGAACGCCTCGTCCGCGGCCCGGACGTGCAGCGCGTCCCGGTCCGGGTCCGCGTAGACGGCCACACTGGCGATCCCGGCATCCCGGCAAGCACGGGCCACCCGGACAGCGATCTCGCCACGGTTGGCGATGAGCACCTTGCGCACGATGCCTTCCTTCTGCTGAAAGTCTCTGCTGAGAGTACGGATACATCCGGCCCGCCGCGCTTCTGGCGAGGCTCCCGGCCGGTCCTGCGGGACGGGTGCCGCCCCGGAGACACGCACCACCGCACGGGTGGGTGTCTCCGGGGCGACGGTCAGCACGGACGCGTGCTCACCAGGCGTAGGCCTCGGGAGCCGGCTTGGCCCCGTTCGGGCCGGGCGGCGGGAACAGCTGGTCCAGCTTCGCGAGCACGGTCGCGTCGAGCCGGATCGTCAGGGCGCGCAGCGAGCCGTCGAGCTGCTCGGCGGTGCGCGGTCCGATGATGGGACCGGTCACGCCCTCCTGGGCGAGCAGCCAGGCCAGGCCGACGTGCGCCGGGTCCTCGCCGATCTCGGCGCACAGCTTCTCGTACGCCTCGACGGTGTCGCGGTGCTGGGCGAGCAGTCCGGCGGAGTGCCCGGAGGTGCCGCGCGCGGCGCCGCCCTCCTTCATCTTGCGCAGGACGCCGCCGAGGACACCGCCGTTGAGCGGGCCCCACGGGATCAGCCCGAGGCCGTAGTGCCGCGCCGCCGGCAGCACCTCCAGCTCGACCCAGCGGGTCATCAGGTTGTACCGGGACTGCTCGCTGACCAGACCGAGGAAGTGCCGTGCCTTCGCCGCCTCCTGGGCCTGGGCGATGTGCCACCCGGCGAAGTTGGACGAGCCGAAGTAGAGGACCTTGCCCTGCTGGCGCAGGACGCTGAAGGCCTCCCAGATCTCCTCCCAGGGCGTGTTCCGGTCGACGTGGTGCATCTGGTAGACGTCGATGTAGTCGGTGCCCAGGCGCTGGAGCGAGGCCTCGCAGGCGCGCCGGATGTTGAGCGCCGACAGGTACGACTCGTTGGGCCAGTTGCCGGTCGGGAGATAGACCTTGGTGGCCAGCACGGTCTTCTCGCGCCGCCCGTTGCCGCCGGCGAACCAGCGCCCGATGATCGGCTCGGTGGGCTGCTCGCCCGGCCGCGTGCCGTACACGTTGGCCGTGTCGAAGAAGTTGATGCCGCGGTCGTGCGCCCGGTCCATGATCGTGTGGCTGTCGGCTTCGGACGTCTGCGTCCCGAAGTTCATCGTGCCGAGCACGAGCCGGGACACGGACAGTCCGCTGCGGCCGAGGTTGGTGTATTCCACGTGAGTCCTTCAGTAGTGCTGGATCTCCGACCGCGCACCGGTACCGGGGCGATCGGGGTTGGGGGGTGCCGTACGGGGCCGGGCCGGGCCCCGTACGGCAGGGGAGCGGGACCGGGTCAGGCGGCGGCCGCCGCGTCCGGGTACCACTCCGCCATGCGCGCGAGGTCGGCCTCCCATCCGGCGCCCGGGGTGCGGCCGAGGTCGGCCCAGAGCGGGGTGCTGTCGAACCAGTGGTCGGTGGCCAGCATGTCCAGGGCGCGGGTGGCGGCCCCGTCCTCGGTCGGCAGGGCACGGGCGTGCGCGAGGCCGATGTTCCGCCGGGGCGGCGGGGGAGTCATGCGGCCGGCGACCGCCTGCAGCAGCGCGGAGGCGGTGACCGGCTCGGGATAGGCCGCGTGGTAGACGTCCGAGGTGAGGCGCTCGCGCGGGGCGAGGCCGACCGCCACGATCAGGGCGGCGAGTTCGGCGGCCGAGATGACCGAGAGCCGGGCGTCCCAGCCGGTGGGCGTGCCGGGGAGCGTCCGCAGCAGCCGGCCGAGCCCGGGGACGACCCAGGCGTCGCCGGGACCGTAGACCAGGTGAGGCCGTAGGACGACGCCCCCGGCGGCCAGGACGGCGTCCTCGGCCTCGGCCCGGGTCCGCGAGGTGGGCGACTGCGGCCGGCGCGGCAGCTGCTCGGGGCGGGCGCACCGGAAGATGCCGCGTCCGTAGACCGAGGCGGTGCTGAGGTGGACGATCCGGGAGACTCCGGCGCGCTGCGCGTCGGCGACGAGCGCGGCGGTGCCCCGGGCGTTGACGGCCTCGTTGGCCTCGGGTGTCCCGCCGATCCGCGAAGCGCAGTGCAGGAGGACGTCGACGCCGTCGCACAGTCCGTGCAGCGACTCCGGGTGGGCCAGGTCCGCCCGGACGATCCGGGCCCGGCCCGCGGCGGGCGGCCGCGGCGGTGTGCGGTGCGAGGTCAGGGTCAGCCGGGCGCCGGCGAGGGCGGCCTCGCGGGTGACGTGGGCGCCGATGAATCCGCCCGCTCCGGTGATCAGGATGTTCTGCACGTGGGAGCTCCGGTCGCGTGACGGTCGTGGGTCACCGGCTGCGGGTGCGCAGGGTGAGGTGGGTGACGTAGACGGACTCGCCGTTCTGGGTCCCGCGGACCCGGACGTGGACGTCGCCGGCCGGGTCGACCGCGGTCGGCTCCGCCTCGATGACACAGGCCGCGTCGAACTCGGCGTAGCGCTCGAAGGAGCTGGACATGTCGAGGACGACGGCGTCGGTCATGCCGGTCACGGCGTGCGCGGCCTGCCGTGCGGCCTCCAGGAGGACCATGCCGGGGACGTGGTCCACGGGGTGGTCGAAGAAGATCGGGTGGCCGCAGTCGACGCGGAGCTCCCACCGGTTGGCTCTGCCGCCCGGATCCTCGGAGAGCACCACGTGCTGCGGGTCGGTGCGGCCCACCCGGGCCGGGTCTATCGGCTGCCCCGGGCGGCGGTCGGTGCAGGTGGGCCGCTCACCGCGCAGGCGTCTGTAGACGGTCGGCCGGGTGCAGCTCAGGGAGGCGCCGGCGGTGGCCAGGGTCTCGCCGTCGACCTTCACGTTCACTTCGTAGCGCATGCCGCCGAGTTCCTTGCCGCGCCGGACGATGTCGTGGCACACGGTGTGCAGTTCGACCTCGGTCGGGGTGGGCGTGGCGACGAAGAGGTCCATCGTCGAGGCGAACGAGATGGAGTGCATCAGGAACTGGTGCCCGAAGCCGACCCCGAACTCGGCGTGGGCGAGCAACGCGCCGGTCTGGCGCACCGATTCGACCAGCAGCATCGGGTCCTGGTAGCCCCCGGACTGGGCGAAGAGGGAGTGGCCGCGCGGCCACTGGGCCCCCACCACGAAGGAGTCGGGCTCGTCGGTCCACCGCCAGCCGGTCAGCAGGACCTCGGAGACAGCGGCCCGGTGCACGTACTGGCGCGGGACGGTGGTGGTGAGAGCCGTGGGCGCGGAATCGAGCATTGCGGTCATGGCTGGCGCTCCTGTCTGTTTTCGGGCAGGGCGGAGCTGCTGAGTGTGGCAACAGCCCCCGTTCGGTCCACACACCCAACAAAATACAGACAGGTCTGTTGGGTAAATCAAGTAAAAAGTTAGGGTCGGGCGTGTCGAAGAACGGAGTCCGAGACTCCGCCGCGCCTGCGCACAGCGAAGCAAGAGCATCACGGAAAGAGATCAAGGAACCGGCAGTTTTGCCGGTTCTTGGCCATCGTCCCACGGCGCCCGAGCTGGGCAAAGGGGCCCGCCGTGGGCGGTGTATATCCCCCCATTTTCCGTGTCTATGCAGGTCAGAGATGCCCTGACGGTCCCGACTCGGCGGCTCCAATACGCATTGACAATCAGACAAGTCTGTTTGGTATCTTCACCGAGCACCTGAACTTCAAGACGAGCATTTGGCAGTCGGTTGACGCCGGCGCTCCGGGAGGACCAGATGAACCAGCAGGTAGCAGACCTGACCGACGCCCACCCCGCGCGGCTCCACCCCGTGACCCAGCACGCCCACCCCGCCGCGCCGCGACTGCACGTCCCGGTCGAGCACCCTGCCCTGCGCATCCTGGTCGTCGAGAACGAGGAGCGTTCGGCCAAGGCCCTGGTCCAGGACCTGGTCCGGCGGGGGTACCGCGCCGACAGCGTGACCACCGGGAGCCAGGCCCTCCAGGTGCACCGCCAGGCCGACCTCATCCTGCTCGACCTCGACCTCACCGACCTGGACGGCCTGGAGGTCTGCCGGAGCATCCGCGCGATGAGCGACACCCCGATCATCGCGGTGACCGAGCGCGGCAGCGAGCTCGACCGCGTCCTCGGACTGCAGGCCGGCTCGGACGACTACATGGTCAAGCCCTACGGGTTCCATGAACTCCTGGCCCGCATAGGGGCGGTGATGCGCCGCGTGCGGCCTTCGCCGACGGCCCGGACCATCGAGCACGGCCCGCTCCGGATCGACGCCGACACCCGCAGGGTCACCCTGCACGGGCGCCCGGTGGACCTCACCCGCAAGGAGTTCGACCTGCTGCACATGCTCGCGATCCAGCCCGGCGCCGTCGTCTCGCGGCGGCAGCTGATGACCCAGGTCTGGGACGACGCGTGGTCGCACAAGGGGCGCACCATCGACACGCATGTGAGCAGCCTGCGCGGCAAGCTCGGATCCAGCCATTGGATCGTGACCGTCAGAGGCGTCGGTTTCCGTCTGGGCAACCCGTGAGGGCGCGTCGCGGCCGTCCGGTGCCGGAGGAGAGGACCCTCCGCACCCCGGCGCGCGACGGAAGTGCGCAGTCTGTCCGTTTCCGCTTGCGCGCCCCTGGCCAGCGGGGCACGGGCAAGTAGAATGCAGACTTGTCTGTTTCGTTTGTTGGCGAGTGGCGAGGATCCGGGGTAATGGCAAAGCAGGAACGCGGAACGCGATCAAGGCAAGCGATCCTGGAGGCCGCCGCCGAGGTCTTCGACCTCCGCGGCTACGACGCCGCGAGCACCAACGAGATCCTGGCACGCAGCGGTCTCACCCGTGGAGCCCTCTACCACCACTTCCCCTCCAAAGAGTCGATCGCCATGGCGCTGCTCGACGCGCACGGCGGTGCCCTGTTCGCTTCCGAGCGGACCACCAAGCTCCAGTCGGTCATCGACCTGACCTTCGCGTTCGCCGTCCAGCTGCAGTGCGATCCGGTGCTGCGGGCGAGCGTGCGCCTGGCCGTGGAGAAGACCTCCTTCCCCCGCCCCGTCGAGACGCCCTACGAGCAGTCGACCATCGCCATCGGCGAACTCCTGGCCGAGGCGCAGCAGCAGGGCGAGATCCTGCCGGGCCTGGACGTCGGCGACGCCGCCACCGTCATCATCGGCGCCTTCACCGGTCTCCAGGTGATGTCGCAGGTCTACACGAACCGCGAGGACCTGCCCCAGCGCGTCAGCGCCATGTGGCGCTTCCTGCTGCCGGGCATGGTCGCCCCCGGCCTGATCGGCAACCTGCGGGTCACCCCGCCGCCGGCCGACCTCGTCGCCGCCGACGAGGCGAGGGCCGAGGTCCTGACCGAGCAGGCCGCCGCCGCAGCAGCGGCAGCCCAGGCCTGAGACCCCAGGGGGACACGCCCCGGCCGACGGCTCCGCCGGACGGCCGGCGTGGCCGGAGTGGGCCGTCAGCAGTCCGCGCCTCCGCACCGGCCGTGCCGCACCGGACCGTCCGCCCGAGCGGGTCGTCCGCGCCGCACCGGGTGGTCCGCCCGAGCGGGTCGTCCGCGCCGTCCACCGTCCGAGCCGTCCACCGCCCGGGTCGTCCGCCCCGCACCGGCCGCACTGACCGTCGTCCGCGCCGCGCCGGCCGTCCGGCCGGCTGTCCGGGCTCGCCCGGGCGTTCGCACGGCCTCAGCCGGCGTCCTTGAACAGCGGCAGCAGCATGTCCCATATCCGTTCGGTGCTCTCCCGGCTCCACCAGGCGGTGTCGGTGTAGCCGAGGGACTCCAGGCCCGCGGTGACGACGACGGCCAGGTCCGCCAGGACCGTCCGGTCCGGGTGTTCGTGGGAGTCCGTGAGGACCTCGGCGCGCACCCGGTCCAGCATCGCCTCGCGCAGCCGGGGCGGGGTGTCGGTGCCGTCCGGCGCCAACCGCAGTCCCGCGCGCACCAGCTGATCGTCCGCCAGGGCCCTGCCCAGGGCCACGCTGAACCGCGCCGGCGCGTCGGCGCCCCCGTCCGCGAAGCTGTCGTCGGCGAGCGTCCGGACGCGGTCCTGGGCCTGCGTGTGGACCTCCGCCACCAGCTCCGCGATGGACGGGAAGTGGTGGTAGAGCGCACCACGGCTGACGCCGGCGGTGTTGCAGATGTTGACCAGTCCCGCGTCGGCGAGTCGACCGTTCGCGATGAGTTCCACGGTGGCACCCACGAGTGCCTGACGGGTCGTATGCGACCGTTTTTGCATCGCGCATGTCCCTTGCCCGGTACGACGGCTCTCACTGCGACAGCCCGAAGTGTGAGGAGACGTCGATGGCGCCTCCGCCAGCAAGAACCATACAGCTATGCCTGTTTCGAAGGACAGTCGCGGAAGGGTACGTATCTCAAATTCCACGCAAGACGGCCGGTTCCTGCTGGGAGGTGCCGTGCACGCGTCAAATCCTTTTCCTGAGGCTCTTGGCAAACATACCAGTCTGTATGTTTTGGCTCGACGTGCGCGACTCCGCCCGGACGGACGGTCAGGCCCCGAAGCGGTCCAGGTAGTCCGCATTCGCGAGCGGGGTCGCCGCCAGGTACTCCTCGGGCAGGTCGAAGGCGTCCACCAGGGCCGTCAGGTGGGGCGCGAGGTCCGCGACGGCGGTCTCGGTCGTGCCGTACAGCGCCTCCACCTGGGCCGCGCTGAGGTGCCCCGCGGCGAGCAGGTCGCCGGTGTGCGGCCGCAGTTCGTGAAGGAGGAAGAGCCGGGAGACGCCCTCCAGGAGGAAGCGGGTGCGCGGCGCGGTGGCGCGGGCGGTGGCGGCGAGCAGCGCGTCGGCGGCGCGCACCCGGGCGTGGGCGGCGACCATCTCCAGAGCGGCGCCGGAGGTCTCGTTCCAGCGGCCCACGGGGTCGCCGGAGGGGCCGCCGCGCAGGGCCGTGCGGGCGCGGTTCTGCCAGATGTGCTCGACGCAGGCGTGCAGGTCGCGCAGGAAGCCGGGGTCGCCGAGCTCGCCGCGCGGGGCTCGGGCGGGGCCGGCCTCGTGGGCGAAGACGAGCTCGGAGCCGGCCTTGACCCAGATGACCAGGTTGTCGCCCTCGGCGGTGACGCCGCCCTCGACGTTGAGCGGCAGCTCGGACAGGCCGTTCGCGGGGAACAGGCCCTGCGCGCCGCAGCGTTCGCGTGCCTCGATGGTGATGTCACGGGCCTGCCAGGTGATCCAGCCCTTGGCGACGGCGATCAGCCGCTCGACCTCCTCGCGCTCCGCCGCGTCGGCCGGGTCGTGACCGGCCCAGCGGTCGACGACCTCGCGGTGCAGGAAGGTCATCGCGTAGGCGGTCGCGACGGCCCGGAGCAGGCGGCCGTGGTGGCTGCGGTGGGCGGTGAGCGGCATTCGCTCGCCGGCCCTGGGGGCGCCTATCTTGCGGTGGTGGGAGTAGCGGACGGCGATGGCGAGCGCGGCGCGGGCCATGCCCAGGGTGCCGCCGCTCATGCACAGCTTGCCCATGGTGACCCGGCCGACGGAGCGCAGGAACCGCTTGCGCCGGTTGCCGAGGCTGCTGGTGAGCCGGCCGTCCCGGTCCAGCCGGCCGTGCGCCGCCTCCAGCATGGCCTCGCGGGGGAGCCGTACGTGGTGGAAGGAGGTGAGGCAGTGGTCGACGGGGGTGCCGGTGCGGTCCGGCAGGGGCTGCACCCGTATGCCGGGCAGATGCCCCTCGGCGTCGCTGAGCGGGGTGAGGAAGAGGAAGATGCCCTGGTCCTCGTCGTCGACGAGCAGGCGCGCGGCGACCACGGCGGTCTTGGGGCCGCCGGCGAGGCTGGTGTTGGGCATGAACTTGCACGCCCCGGGGTTGGGGGTGTGCAGGACGAAGCCGCCGGTCTCGGGGTCGTGGCGGGCGACGGTCTCCAGGGACGTGACGTCGTTGCCGTGGGCGAGCTCGGTGCACAGGAAGGTGCCCACCCGCTCCATGGCGGTGTACGGGGACAGGTCCCGCCGGTAGCCGTCGTGGTCGAGGAGGCTGCCGAGGAAGAGGTTGTAGTGGATGCTCGCGAGGGTGCACAGCCCGCCGTCGAGGAAGCCGGTCCACTCGTGCAGGGCGGCGAGCCGGTGGGCGTCGTAGCTGAGCGCCTCGGCCGCGGGGCCGGTGACGGTGTCGTTGACGAGCCGGAGGCGTTCGTAGGACAGGGCGATGCGCTCGGCGGGGGTGAGTCCGGGCCGGTGGGCGAAGGCCTCGCCGGAGATCAGGCGCCGCCATGTGCCGTGCACGTGCTCGCGGTCGTCCCCGTCGAAGAGGAGACGGGTGAGCTCGTCCGTGCCGCCTGGGGCGATGCCGTCTCCGGCCTGTCTGAGCGGTGCCTCCGCGTGCTGGAGCATCTCGGCTCGTCCCCCGAAGTGTGTTGACCGGTGAGGGTGGTCTGACCTGTCAAGAGTAAGATACGTACCATCCGGTTTTGTTTCAATAGGCTGTCAAACCTTGTCAAACCGGTTGGATGGTTTTATTCTCGAAATGTGGATGTGTGAAGAAACCGGGATCGCCGGGGCCCACCCTACGCGCGTCGTGAGTTCCTGCGGAGAAACCGGTCGCCGACGCATCACTCCATGTGAGCCGTTGGAATACCAGCCTCGCGGTTTGTTTCGGTTTCCGCGAGGTACGGAGGATGTAGTGGCGCAACAAGAACGGGCCATCCGTACACGTCAGAAGATCGTGCTCGCAGCGGCCGAACTCTTCGACGAGGTCGGCTACGAGGCGGCGACGATCTCCGAGGTCCTGAAGCGCTGCGGGGTGACCAAGGGCGCCCTGTACTTCCACTTCTCCTCCAAGGAGGAGCTCGCCCAGGAGGTGCTGGCCGGACAGGTCGGCGCCCTGCCGCCGGTGCCGCAGCGCGAACTCCACCTCCAGCAGCTCACCGACGAGGCGCTGGTCCTCGCCCATCTGCTGCGGGTCGGCGACCCCATGGTGCGCGGCAGCATCCGCCTCACCGTCGAGCAGGGCTCGCTGCAGGACGGCCTCGACCGCCAGGTCCCCATGCGCGGCTGGATCGACCACAACATCGACGTCCTCACGCACGCCAAGGCGGCCGGCGAACTGCTGCCGCACGTGGACATCACGTCCGCCGCGACGCTCTTCACCGGCAGTTTCACCGGGGTCCAGATGCTGTCCAAGATCATGACCCAGCACGCGGACATGGTGGACCGGGTCGCCGACCTCATGCGGACCCTGCTGAGCGCCATCGCCGTGCCGGGCGTCCTCGTCCGCCTCGACTTCGAGCCGTCCCGGGCGGAGCGGGCCTACGAGGAGGCGCTGCGGGCGCGCGACGGCGGCACCGCCGTCGCCTCGGCGGCGAGCTGACGGCGTCTCGGCGCAGGGGACGAGGGGGAGGGGGAGCCACGCTCTCCTCGGTTGCGTGTGCGGTGGGGGCACGCACGGAACGTACGGCCGAACCGAAACGGAGAACACACCCATGGACCCCATGGCACGGGCTTCCTGCCCCTATGTCCTCGACGTGACCGGACGCGACCTCGCGGGCGAGGCCGCCATGCTGCGGGACCAGGGCCCCGCCGTGCAGGTCGAGCTCCCCGGCGGCGTCAGGGCCTGGGCCGTCGTGCGCCAGGAGCAGGTCGAGGCGCTGCTCGTCGACCCCCGGGTCTCCAAGGACGCCCGGCGTCACTGGCCCGCCTTCGTCGAGGGCCGGATCACCCCGGAGTGGCCGCTCTACCCGTGGGTCGCCAACGAGAACATGCTCTTCGCGTACGGCGCCGAGCACGCCCGGCTGCGCCGCCTCGTCGCCGCCGCGTTCACCGCCCGCCGCTCCGCGGCCCTGCGGCCCCGGGTCGAGGAGATCGCGGCCGGGCTGCTCGACGGGCTCGCCGACCGGTTCGACGCCGGCGAGCCGGCCGAACTGCGCACCGGATACGCCGAGTCGCTGCCCCTCCAGGTCATCTGCGAGCTCATGGGCGTCGCGGAGGGGGCCGCCCGCGACGAGCTCACGGCGGCCCTGCGCACCGTGTTCAGTTCCAGTGTCTCCGCCGCGACCATGGAGGCCGCGCGCGGCACCGCCTTCCGGCTGCTCGCCGAGCTCGTCGCCGCCCGCCGCCGGGAGCCCGGCGACGACCTGACCTCCTCCCTGATCGCCGCCCGCGACGGAGCCGACGCCCTCACCGAGAGCGAACTCCTCGGCTCCCTCTTCCTGTTGATCGCCGCGGGCCAGGACACCACCGCCGCGCTCGTCGTCAACGCCACCGCCGCGCTGCTCACCCACCCCGAGCAGCTGGCCCACGTCCGGGCCGGCCGCGCCGGCTGGGACGACGTGGTCGCCGAGACCCTGCGCACCCACAGCCCGGCCGCCTACTCGCCGCTGCGCTTCGCCGTCGAGGACCTCGAACTCGACGGTCTGAAGATCGCCCAGGGGGACCCGATCCTGGTGAACTTCGCGGCGGGCGGCCTGGATCCGGCCCGCTACGGCGCGGACGCCGACCGCTTCGACGTGCTGCGTACCGACCGGGACACTCTCGGCCTCGGTCACGGCGCGCACCGCTGCCTGGGCGCCCCGCTCGCCACCCTGGAGGCGACCGTCGCCCTGGCCGCGCTCTTCGAGCGCTTCCCGGACCTGGAACTCGCCTGCCCGCCGGAGGAGTTGGCTCCCCTGCCCACCTTCCTGCTGAACGGCTACGGGGCGCTGCCCGTACGGATACCCGCGCGCGGCTGAGCCCTTCCGGGGGGAACCGGAAAACCGCTCAACCGGTTTGTTACTGTGGAGTGACACGTGTGACACCCACGGCGCAGTGACGGAGACCCCTTGGCCAAGCAGGAGCGGGCGATTCGGACGCGCAACGCCCTCGTCGAGTCGGCGGCCACCCTCTTCGACCGGGAGGGCTTCGAGGTCGCCTCCCTGGCGACGATCAGCGCGCGGGCCGGGGTCAGCAGCGGGGCCCTGCACTTCCACTTCCCCAGCAAGGCGGCGCTGGCCGAGGCGGTCGTCGCGGCGGCCGGCGACCGCCTCGTGCGGATCACCCGCGAACGCGAGGCGCTGCCCCTGCAGACCCTCATCGACGCCAGCCACGAGCTCGTCCAGGGGCTGCGCGTCGACCCGGTGCTGCGCGCGGGCTTCCTGCTGAGCGCCGGCGGGCCGGAGCGCACGCGGATGCCGCAGGACCTGCGGCGGACCTGGCGCGAGTGGGTCGAGTCCGTCGTGGCGCGCAGCGAGCGTGCGGGGCTGCTCGCCCCGGACGTGACGGGCTCGGACGTGGCCTCCGCCGTGGTGGCGGTGGCCGCCGGGCACGCGGCCCTGGGGCAGCAGGACCCACGCTGGCTGGAGCCGGCCCCGCTGACCCGGTTCTGGGCGTTCCTGCTGCCCCGTGTGGTCGGCGCCGCCCGCGTGGGCCTGTTCGTCGCCTCGGGCGCGGAGGAGGAGCCGTACGGGGGAGTCGGCGCCGGGGGCCACGGGGGCCCGGTGGTCGAGGCCGAGGCCCGTCCTTGACCGGTCCGCCGGGGCGCGCATAGCGTCGCCTGCCGGGCGCGTGAGCGAGCAGGCGCCGGGGACGCAGCCGGGACGACGGGAGAGGGGCCGCAGCGTGGTCGAGCCGCACACCGACCCGGTCGCCGCGCTGCTCACCGGGCCCGGCGCGCCCTTCGCCGTCGAGGACGGCGTCTACACCGGCGGCCCGCGCACCCTGCGCGAGTTCGTGGAGGCCACCTGGGGCTTCGGCGACCGCCCGTTCCTCGTCTCCGAGGACGGGGTGACCGGCTACCGCGCCTTCTTCGACGCCGCCTGCGGCCTCGCCCGCCGGCTCGTGGACGTGCACGGACTGCGCCCGGGCGACCGCGCGGTCGTCGCGATGCGCAACCACCCGGAATGGCACGTCGCGTTCTGGGCCGCCCAGCTCGCCGGACTCGTCGCCGTGCCGCTCAACGCCTGGTGGACCGAGGACGAGTTCGGTCACGCCCTCGACGACTGCCGGCCCCGGGTGCTGCTGGTGGACGGCGAGCGGGTCCCGCGCGTGGCCGCCTGGGCCCGCGCCCACGCCGTACCCGGCATCGTCTTCCACGGCGAGGCCGCCGAGGGCTTCGAGGCGTACGTCCCCGACACCGACCCGTTCGCCGGGCCGCCGGACGTCGACGTGCTGCCCGAGCACGACGCCACGATCATCTACACCTCCGGCACCACGGGCCGCCCCAAGGGCGCCGTCGCCACCCATCTCGCCCAGACGGGCGCCGCGATGAACCCCCGCTACTACGCGGCCGCCTCGGCCCTCGGGCGCGGCGAGCGGCCCGGCGCCGGCCCCGCGCCCGTCTCGCTCACCACCTTCCCCTTCTTCCACGTCGCCGCCTTCACGTCCTTCTACTCGGTGATGGCGGCCGGCGGCACCCTCGTCATGATGCGCAAGTGGGACCCGGCCAAGGCCCTGGAGCTGATCCGCGCCCACCGCGTCACGCACTACTCCGGCGTCCCCACCACCGCCCTCCAGCTGCTCGACCTGGCCGAGCGCACCGGCGACCCGCTGGACTCGCTCGTCCAGCTCAGCACCGGCGGAGCGGCCGCCCCGCCCGCGATCACCGCGCGCCTCAGCGCCGCGTACGGGGAGCGGATCGAGCCCCGCAACGGCTACGGCCTCACCGAGACCTGCGGCGGGGTGCTCGCCAACTTCGGGGCCGAGTACCGCGCCCACCCCGGCAGCGTCGGCCGGCCCACCCCGGCGACCGAGGTGCGGATCGACCGGCCCGACGCCGGGGGCGTCGGCGAGCTGTGGCTGCGCGGCCAGTCCCTGATCCGCGGCTACTGGGGGGACGAGGAGGCCACCCGGGCCGCCCTCACCCCGGACGGCTGGCTGCGCACCGGCGACCTCGCCCACCTCCGGGACGGACGGGTCACGGTGGTCGACCGCATCAAGGACCTGGTGATCCGGGGCGGCGAGAACGTCTACTGCGTCGAGGTCGAGGGGGTCCTGCAGGCCCACCCGGACGTCCTGGAGGCCGCCGTCCTCGGCGTCCCGCACGCCGTGCTCGGCGAGGAGGTGGCCGCCGTGGTCCGGCTGCGGCCGGACGCGACCGCGGGGCCGGACGAGCTGCGGGCCCATGCCGGGGCGCGGCTCGCCGCCTTCAAGGTGCCCGCGCACGTCGTCGTACGGGACGGGGAGCTGCCGCGGAACGCGGCGGGCAAGGTCCTCAAGCGGGAGCTGCGCGCCGGGCTCACGGGGCTCGGGGGCCGGTGAGGCGCGCGGCGCGGGGTCAGCTCCGGGTGATGCGGATCCGGTAGCCGCCGGTCTCCGTGTCCTCGTCGAGGACGGTGACGCGGATGCCGTTGGCCCGGTCGTGGAAGCTCTCGCCCGGTCCGTAGGGGGCGTCCGAGAGCTCTGAGTGGACGTTCGGGCGCCGGGTGCAGCCGCCGCTGCCGTGATCGCTGTCGGTGACGGTGACCGGCCCGTGGCCGGTGTCCACGTCGGTGTCGACCCGGTAGACCAGGACGCCGGGCTTGCAGACCGCCTCGTCGTTGCCCTCGCGGGTGCGTGCCTCGATCGCGTAGCCGGAGGTGCCGGAGAGCGGGACGAAGGCGAGCTTCGGGCCGCCGGCGGTGGCCAGCGGGGTCAGGGTGTACTCGAAGTCGCCGGTCTTGGCGGCGCAGCCGACCTGGTCGTTGTCGAGCCAGCCGAGCTTCCACTTGTGCCAGCCGAGCAGGTCGTTGTTGGCCCCCCAGTCCTCGGACATGATGTCCCAGTGCCCCACGGTGCCGCCGCCGTCGACGGTGTAGAGGTCGGGCAGCCCGAAGACGTGCCCGTTCTCGTGGGGCAGGACGCGGTAGCCGGTGTCGGTGTAGTTCCCCGAGCCGTCGTCCTGCCGGCTGTAGACGAAGGACGTGTTGGCGAGCGGGACGCCGTCCGCGTAGGGGGCGTCGTCGTTCCCCGAGAAGGTCACGGACAGCACGGTGTCGAGGGCCGAGGGGCCGGCGTTCGGCGTGACGAGGACGTTGACCAGGTCGTAGGCGCTGAAGTCGACCCGGGAGTCGGCGGCCTTCACGATGTCCTCGACGAGCCTGCGGTAGCCCGGCTCGTACGGGGAGCCGCGCTCGATCCCGTACGAGGAGAAGGGGTGCGGCATCCGCAGCCAGTCGGATATGGGGGCGTCGGGCCGGTAGACCAGGCGTCCGTAGGAGCTGGTGCGGAACCACTCGGTGGTCTTCGGGAAGAACTCGTCGTAGCGGCTCGTCGCGGCGCCCTGCCCGGGCGCGTCCGGGAAGTCGATCATCAGGTTGAGGGCCCGGACCAGGCCCGTGGAGCGGGCGTACCCGGGAGAGGTGGGCATTCCCTCCGACATCTGCACACCCATCGCCGTGGCGATCCGGCACGGTCCCAGCGGCGCTTCCCCGGGGCCCGCGGCCACGGGTCCCGAGGAGGCGGGCGCCGGGCCGGGCAGGGTCGAGCTGGCCGTGGCCAGCGCGGCGAGCGCGAGTGCCGTGCCCGCGGCCAGGGCGATGGGTCTGCGTATCCGTCGGCGGGTGCCGTGCATCCGGTCGCCTCTCTGAGCAGCGTCATCGATGCGATCAGCCTCGGCCGGGGGCGGGGGGCGCGCGCGCCGGGTGGCCCGACCGGGGTAGTCCGAACGCGCCCCGCGGCATGTGACCCAGGTCACACGAGGGTCGGGAAATAACCGGGGACCTAGTCCCCGTTTAACCCTGTGTTCAGCGAAGTGGGGACTCGTTCCCCGGATGGCTTTCGGCGCTGGACTCCGAGACGGACAGAGGGAGAGGCACCGTGAGCACCAGCACCGCCGGCACCGCGCCCGCCCGCCGCATGCCGCGCCCCCGCGCGGACGCGCTGCGCAACCGGGAGCGGATCGTGGCGGCGGCCCGCGAGATGTTCGTCGAGTCCGGCGCCCAGGTGCCGCTCGACGAGATCGCGCGCCGCGCCGGCGTCGGCAACGCCACGCTCTACCGGAACTTCCCCGAGCGCGACGACCTCGTCCGCGAGGTGGTCGTCTCCCTGATGGCCCGCATCACCGAGCGGGCCCGGGAGGCCGCCGAGCAGGAGAGCGACCCCTTCGCCGCCCTCCGCCGCTTCACCCACGCGGCCGCCGACGAGCGCATCGGCGCCCTGTGCCCGATGCTCGACGGCGACTTCGACAAGCACCACCCCGACCTGGACGCCGAACGCATCCGCCTGGAGGAGGCCGTCGAAGGCCTCGTCGAGCGGGCGCGGGCGGCGGGCAGGCTGCGCGCCGACGTCGGCGTCGGGGACCTGATGGTCGCGGTCTCCCAGCTGACCCGACCGCTGCCCGGGACGGGCTGTCTGGACATGGACCGGTTCGTCCACCGCCATCTGCAGGTGTTCCTGGACGGTCTGGAGGCGCCCGCGCGCTCCGACCTGCCCGGTTCCGCCGCGACCCTGGAAGACCTGAGGAGCCGGTCCTGCTCCGGATCGTGACCCCGGCCGCGGCTCCGTAACGCCGCACCCCCCTTCATCTCCGTACCTTTTCGCTGTTTTTCACCGTTCCGCGCCAAGAGGTGGCTACCCCCATGTCGAAAATCACCGCGACCCCTCCCTCGGCCCAGGCCGACCCCAGTCGCTGGAAAGCCCTGGTCTTCATCGCCCTCGCCCAACTGATGGTCGTGCTCGACGCGACGATCGTGAACATCGCCCTGCCCTCCGCCCAGCAGGACCTGGGCATCTCCGACGGCAACCGGCAGTGGGTCATCACGGCCTACGCCCTCGCCTTCGGCGGACTGCTCCTGTTCGGCGGCCGGATCGCCGACCTGTGGGGCCGCAAGCGCACCTTCGTCGTCGGCCTGATCGGCTTCGCCGCGGCCTCCGCCCTCGGTGGCGCCGCCACCGGCGAGGCCATGATGCTCGGCGCCCGCGCCCTGCAGGGCGCGTTCGGCGCGCTGCTCGCCCCGGCCGCCCTCTCGCTGCTCGCGGTGATGTTCACCGACGGCAAGGAGCGCGCCAAGGCCTTCGGCATCTACGGTGCGATCGCCGGCGGCGGCGGCGCCGTGGGCCTGATCCTCGGCGGCTTCCTCACCGAGTACCTGAACTGGCGCTGGACCTTCTTCGTCAACATCCCCTTCGCGATCGTCGCGGCGGTCGGCGCCTACTTCGTGATCCGTGAGCCGGCCGGCGGCCGCAACCGCTCGCCGCTCGACATCCCCGGTGTGGTCCTGTCCACCCTCGGTCTGGTCTCGCTGGTCTACGGCTTCACGCGCGCCGAGTCCGACGGCTGGTCCGACCCCATGACCATCGGCCTGTTCATCGCCTCCGCGGTGCTGCTCGCCGCCTTCGCCGTCGCCGAGTCCCGCATGAAGTCCCCGCTGCTGCCCCTGCGCGTCGTCACCGACCGCAACCGCGGCGGTGTCTACCTCTCGCTCGGCCTCGCCGTCATCGCGATGTTCGGCCTGTTCCTGTTCCTGACCTACTACCTGCAGGTCGTGAAGGGGTACTCGCCGGTCAAGACCGGCTTCGCCTTCCTGCCGATGATCGCGGGCATGATCACCGGATCCACCCAGATCGGCGCCCGCCTGATGACCCGGGTCCCCCCGCGCCTGCTGATGGGCCCCGGCTTCCTGACCGCCGCCGTCGGCATGCTGCTGCTGACCCAGCTGGAGATCGGCTCCTCGTACGCCGGGCTGATCCTGCCCGCGCAGCTCCTGCTCGGCCTCGGCATGGGCACGGCGTTCATGCCGGCCATGTCCCTGGCCACGCACGGGGTCGACCCGCGTGACGCAGGCGTCGCCTCCGCGATGGTCAACACCTCGCAGCAGGTCGGCGGTGCCATCGGTACGGCCCTGCTGAACACCATCGCCGCCTCGGCGACCACCGCGTACCTCGCCGACCACGCGGCCGGGGCCACCACCCCGGCGTCCCAGAAGCTGCTCCAGCTCCAGGGCATGGTCGAGGGCTACTCGGCCGCCATCTGGTGGGCGGTCGGCATCCTGGCCGTCTCCGCGACCCTGGCGCTGACCCTGATCAACACCGGCAGGCCCGGCACCGGCGTGGTGGCCGGTTCCGGCTCGGGCGAGGGCGCGGGCGCCCAGGACGAGTTGAAGGTCCCCGTCATCGCCCACTGACCCCCGGCCGCCCGGTGCGGTCCACCTCCACGGCGCCTCCTGCCCTGGCCCCGCCGAGCTCCCGGCTCAGCGAAGCCAGGGCAGGTCCGCGTTCGGGTCCGTCGGCTGCAGGCCCTCGGCGACGGTCCGCATGATCGCGCCGAGCTGCTCGACCTGCTCCGCCGTCAGCCGGTCGAAGAGCGCCTGCCGTACGGCGTCGACATGACCGGGCGCGGTGCGGCTCAGCACCGCGTACCCCTCGTCGGTCAGCGTGGCGAACTGGCCGCGCTTGTCGGAGGGGCACTCCTCGCGCGCCACCCAGCCGTTCTTCTCCAGGCGCGCGATGGCGTGGGAGAGGCGCGAGCGGGTGATCTTCACGTCCTTGGCCAGCTCCGTCATGCGCATCCGGCGCCGCGGGGCCTGGGACAGCTGCACGAGCAGCCCGTAGTAGATGTGCGGCATCCCGGCGTCGCGCTGCAGCTGGCGGTCGAGATGGTCCTCGAGGAGGGTGGTGGCGTGGAGGTAGGCGCGCCACACGCGCTGTTCCTCGTCGCTGAGCCAGCGGGGTTCGGTCATGGATCCATGGTACGACCAATCCTTGAAAGTTGAACTAGATCGGGTCTAAGGTGGTCCCGAGCGTCAAGCTTGAAACTTCAAGGAATATGTCGGGTTCCCGGCCCCCGGACCCCCGGCGACCCCCTACGCGCAGCCAAGGAGGCGGACACCATGGACGCCACGCTCGAGCGGAACCCCGCCCCCACCACCCGGATGCCCGCCCTCTACCTCTCGCACGGCGCCCCGCCGCTCGCCGACGACCCCGTCTGGCCCGGCGAGCTCGCCGCGTGGTCCGCCGGACTGCCCCGCCCGACGGCGATCCTCATGGTCTCGGCCCACTGGGAGGAGGCACCCCTCGCCCTCGGTGCCACCGAGACCGTGCCCCTCGTCTACGACTTCTGGGGCTTCCCCGAGCACTACTACCGGGTCCGTTACGAGGCCCCCGGCGCCCCCGCGCTCGCCGAGTCCGTCCGCAAGCTGCTGCGCGCCCCCGGCACGCCGGTGCAGGACATCCCCGACCGGGGCCTCGACCACGGCGCCTACGTCCCGCTCGTGGAGATGTTCCCCGGGGCGGACATCCCCGTCCTGCAGATCTCCATGCCCACCCTCGACCCGCGCCGCCTCATGGACATCGGGCGCAAGCTCGCCCCGCTGCGCGACGAGGGCGTCCTCATCGTCGGCAGCGGCTTCTTCACCCACAACCTGGCCGCCCTGCGGCACCCCGGCGGCGGCGTGCCCGCATGGTCCGCAGAGTTCGACGCCTGGGGCCACGAGGCGCTCGCCGCACGCGACGTCGACGCCCTGCTCGACTTCGAGCGCAAGTCGCCCGCGGGCCGGCTCGCCCACCCCCGCACCGAGCACTTCGCCCCGCTCTTCGTCACGATGGGCGCCGCGGACGCGGCCGGCGACCTGGACGAGGAGCGCAGCGTGATCGACGGCTTCTGGCTGGGCCTGGCGAAGCGCTCGGTCCAGTTCGGATGAGGCGCGGGCGGCCGGGGAGGGCCCCTCAGAGCTCCTTCTCGAACCAGGCCACGTCCCAGTAGCGGCCGAACTTCCGCCCCACCTCCCGGTAGACCCCGACGGGGCGGAAGCCGAAGCGGGCGTGCAGGCGCGCCGAGGCCTCGTTGGGCTGCGCGATGCCCGCGTACACCCGATGGACGTCCTCCCCGGCCAGCGCCGCGAACAGCTCCTCGTAGAGGAGCGTGCCGATGCCCCGCCCGCCGGCCGTGGGGGAGAGGTACACGCTCACCTCCACGGAGGTGGCGTACGCGGGCTTCGGCCGGAACGCGCTGCTCGTCGCGTAGCCGAGGATCTCGCCGGACCGCTCGTCCCTGGCAACCAGAAGGCGGTGCGGGCCGTCTTCTCGATGGGAGCGGAGCCAGGGACGTCGCTGCTCCGGAGTGAAGGGTTCCGTGTCGAATGTGATCGCGGTCTCACGGACGTAGTGGTTGTAGAGCTCGGTGAGCGCGCCGAGATCGGCCTCTTCTCCCGCTCTGACCTGCACATCCGTGGGTCGCATGGCGCATTCCCCCATGTCGGCGGCGGAGTTTCGGCGGCGCAGGATACTGCATGATCGCGAAAATCCCTGCGCCGGTGGGAATTCTGTCCTGATTCCAGTCGTTGTTTCCGTCGGATGCAGGGCACCCGAAAGGTGTCGCGACCTACTCAGCAAGGGAGCACGCATGGCAACCCGTGCCGTCGCCCGTCGTCAGTCGTCCGCCGCGAGCGGAGGCAGCCGGGCAAGCAGCGTTCGCGCCGTGGGCGGGGAGATCGCCGACCGCGACCTGGTCGGCATGTACCTCGACGAGATCGCGCGCACGCCCCTGCTCGACGCCGCCAGGGAGGTCGAGCTCTCCCAGACCATCGAGGCGGGCGTCTACGCCCAGCAGCTCCTCGACGGCACCGTGACCCCGGCCGCCGGCACGGCCGGATCCGGCGAGGCGGGCGGGGCGACCCGCGAGGAGCTCGAAGCGCTCGTCGCCGAGGGCGAGCGGGCCAAGGACCTCTTCATCAAGTCCAACCTGCGCCTGGTCGTCGCCGTGGCCCGCCGCTACCCGCGCAGCGGCCTCCCGCTGCTCGATCTGATCCAGGAGGGGAACGCGGGCCTGGTGCGCGCGGTCGAGAAGTTCGACTACGCCAAGGGCTTCAAGTTCTCCACGTACGCGACCTGGTGGATCCGTCAGGCCATCACCCGCTCCATTGCCGACCAGTCCCGCACCATCCGGCTCCCCGTCCACCTGGTGGAGGAGCTCGGCCGCATCCGCCGGGTGCAGCGCGAGTTCAACCGTGAGCACGGCCGTGAGCCGGAGCCCGCGGAGATCGCCACCGAGCTGGGCTCGACGCCCGAGCGGGTCACCGACGTCCTGGACTGGGCCCGCGACCCGGTCTCGCTCAACATGTCGGTGGACGACGAGGGCGAGACGCAGTTCGGCGACCTCCTGGAGGACACCTCGGCGATCTCCCCGGAGCAGTCGGTCCTCACCCTGCTGCGCAGCGAGGAGCTGGACGACCTCATCGACAAGCTCGACAACCGCACGGCGTCCATCATCCGCATGCGCTACGGCATCGAGGACGGCCGCGAGCGCACCCTCACGGAGGTCGGCAAGGAGCACGGCCTGACCCGCGAGCGCATCCGCCAGATCGAGAAGCACGCGCTCCTGGAACTGAAGAAGATGGCCCGCGACACGGGCTTCGACGCGGTCGCCTGAGCGTCCCCGGGCGACCGGGACCTCGCTCCGCCGCACGGCCGGGCGAGGTGCCCGGGCCGCCCCGGCGGCCCGCCGCCGGCCCGCGTGCCGTCCGGCCGGCCGCCGCTACCGGCGGCCCGCCGCCGCGCCGAGACGCGTCGCCAGGTCCCGCGTGTACTCCACGAGCGAGACCGGCCCGTGGATCGTGAAGGGTGCGTCGACCAGCGCCAGCCGGACCGCCAGCCACTCGGTGGAGTCGCTGGTGCGCACCCGCAGCCGGCAGCTCGTCGCCGTCACCGGCGCCGGCGCGAGATGCGCCGGCAGGCGCGCCGCGACGAACTCCGCCGGCGCCTCGAAGGCGACGTCGAGCTCGACCTCGGGCTGGGCCCGCGCCATCGACCGCGTCAGATACGCCGCCGCGTCCCCCGTCGGCAGCTCCCGCGGTGTGAACCGGACCGCGGTCGGGAAGGGCTCGCTGACCCGGTCCACCCGGAAGGTCCGCCAGTCCTCCCGCCCCATGTCGTACGCGACGAGATACCAGCGCCGCCCGGTCGACACCAGCCGGTAGGGCTCCACGAGCCGCTTCGTCTCGGTGCCGTCGCCCGCCCGGTAGCCGAACCGCAGCCGCTCCTGCCCCGTCACCGCGCCCGCGAGCGCCGTGAGCGTGGACGGCGCGACCGTCGCGCCGTCCCCCCGGGTCAGCGGGATCGTGGCGTTCTGGAGCGTGGAGACCCGGTGCCGCAGCCGGGACGGCAGCACCTGCTCCAGCTTGGCCAGGGCCCGTACGGACGCCTCCTCGACCCCCTCGATGGCGTGCCCCGCGCCCGCCCGGAGCCCGACCGCGATGGCCACCGCCTCCTCGTCGTCCAGGAGCAGCGGCGGCATGGCCGTCCCGGCCACCAGCCGGTAGCCGCCGACCGCGCCCTTCGTCGCCTCGACCGGGTAGCCCAGCTCCCGCAGCCGGTCGATGTCCCGCCGGATCGTGCGTGCCGAGACCGAGAGGCGTTCGGCCAGCTCGCTGCCGGGCCACTCGCGCGGGGTCTGGAGGAGCGACAGCAGATTCAGGAGTCGTGCCGGGGTGTCCGTCATGTCTTCCAGGATGGCGCCCATCTAGGACATGAGCTGACCTATATGACCTCTACTTTCCTCCTATGAGTTCACACGACGCCGTCACGGATGCGGCTCCCACGGATCGGCGGCGCTGGATCGCCCTCGCCATCGTCATGACCGCCGCCTTCATGGACCTGGTCGACGCCACGATCGTCAACATCGCGATCCCCAGCATCGAGCGGGACCTGGGTGCCACGTTCGGCGCGATCCAGTGGATCACCGCCGGTTACGCGCTCGCCTTCGCCGCAGGCCTCATCACCGGCGGCCGGCTCGGTGACATCTACGGCCGCAAGCGCCTCTTCCTCGTCGGCACCGCGGGCTTCACCGTCGCCTCCGCGCTCTGCGGAGTCGCCGCCAACCAGGAGATGCTCGTCGGCTCCCGCCTGCTCCAGGGCGCGGCGGCGGCGCTGATGGTGCCGCAGGTCCTGTCGATCGTGCACGTCACCTTCCCGGCGCACGAGCGGGGCAAGGTGTTCGGCATGTTCGGCGCGATCATCGGCCTGGGCGCGGTCTCCGGGCCGCTGCTGGGCGCGCTGCTCACCCAGTGGAACGTCGCGGGCCTGGAGTGGCGCCCGATCTTCCTCATCAACCTGCCGGTCGGCGTCGCCGCGCTCGTCCTCGGCCGTCGCTTCATCACCGAGTCCAAGGCGCCGCAGGCGCTCCGGCTCGACCTGGTCGGCGTGGCCCTGGTGACGGTCGGCCTGCTCATGCTGATCTACCCGCTGACCCGCGGCCGCGAGCTCGGCTGGCCGCTGTGGGGCCACCTGATGATGGCCGGCAGCCTCGTCGTCTTCGCCGCCCTCGTCGCGTACGAGAAGTACAAGACCCGGAAGGACGGCTCGCCGCTCATCGAGCTGTCGCTCTTCAAGGTCAAGTCCTTCGCGGCCGGCGTAGAGGTTACACCCTGACACCTTGCAGAGATGCCCAGTTCAGAGAACGACGAAGCCCCGCCCGGCAGGTGCCGAACGGGGCGTTTTGCTGTCTGCGAGGGCGCCTAGATCGGGGCGTCCATGTCCGCGCGGTCCGCGTTCCACGCTTCTTCATAGCGCTTCCGGTCCCGCTTAAGCCGGTCCTCGGGCTTGATGTCCTCGGTCACGTACTCCGCGTGCTTAAGCGCGATCAGCGCGGCTCGCTCCATCCCTGCGGCGGTCTGCTTCGCCGACTTCTGTCGGGCGGGGCTGCTGTTCCGCTGTGAGTTCAGGACCAGTCCCCACGCCTCGCACACGATGTGCGCGTACACCGTGCTCACTTCCTCAGCGAGCGTCTGCGCGAGGTACTGCCGCTCTTGTGATGCCGGGGCCATGTCCGCCCCTCCCTTCTGTGCGGTGTCCGATAGTGCCAGTGCGCGGGCTCTAGGCGCCCTGTTCAAGCTCTCCGGGCATCGGGCCAGGGGTCAGTTCCTCCGCGTGCTCCGGGCACGCCCAAAGGGTTGTTCCGGGGCCGCTGTTGCTCTGAATCCAGCGGACGGCAACCGGCTTGCTCGTGAGCGTGTGGCACTTGATGCACAGAGCGACGTGGGCGGGGGGCAGCGGGTTGGTGAGTCCTTCGCGGGTCACGCGGTCACCTCCGCAGCGGCGAGACCGGCGAGGGTTGAGAACTGGTCCCCGTCATAGCTGTACGGGTAGTCCACGCCGAGTGTGGCGAGGACAGCAGCCGTGCGACGCTCGCCGATCACCCCGAAGCTCGCCAATTCGTGGGATGCGAGGACGTAGGGGCGAATCAGCGGAGTGTCCTCACCAGTGAGGGGCAGAGACCGCAGCGTCACATGGTCGGGGGTCGGGGTGGGCCACGCTGCCGCTCGGGGTGTCGCCACGGTCGGCAGGGTCTTCGGCGCCTGATAGGCGGCGGAGTGGCGTCCGGGCCGGCGAGGGGTCAGACCGAGGGCGCTCCACAGGATGAGCAGCGCTCCGGCCGCAAGGCTGGTGAGGGCGATAAACTCGCGCATGTCGTTTCAGCTCCCAATAGCTGATCGGCGGAGCCCCGGCGGACCGGTCCTAAGCGGTCTTCCGGGGCGCTTTCGTTTGGTGCTCCGTAAGACGGTAGAGCAACTGGTCTAACTGGTCTACCTCCTCTAAGGGGTCCACTGGTCTAAGTCGCCCGAATCTCGCCCGTTGTCTACGCTTCGCCTCATGTCTGACCAGCCGAGGAATCCGCACGCGCCGTACATGACGGTTCTCGACGTGCTCACGGCCGAGATTCAGGCGGGCAAGTACAAGCCGGGCGACAAGATCCCGAGCGACCGCGAGTTGTCCGAGCGGTTCGGTGTGGCCCGGATGACCGCGCGCCGAGCGGTCGCGGAACTCCGGGAGCGTGCACTCGTCCACACCGAGTGGGGGCGGGGAACGTTTGTAGTCGGCTCCGCCGGCTCGGGCAGCGAGGGCGACGACCAGGTGGACGCGTAGACCGCTCGGGGTTCAGCGGTGCGGGAGGTCTACGGCTTCCCAGGAGTGCCCGCACCCGTGGTCCGTGGGCAAGGTGCACGCCTGTTGCTGGCCCGGCGGCAGGGTCTCGTCTGACTGCCCGCACGGCGTCAGTCTCACGAACTCAATGTTCCCGTCGTCGTCCCACTCGACCCAGAGTTCCGGTTCCGTACCGCAAGCGAACTTGTACTCGGCGTGCCGCTCTCCGTGGCCGCTGCCAAGTTCACAGCAGCCAACCGAGTCATAGGGTCGGGGGTAGTCCTCTTCCTTTGCCCCAGCGTCCCGCATGGCAGCCACCAGCTCGTCAGGGGGGAGCCGAAACGTGTCGTTGCAGAGGTACATGGTCGTTCCTTGCTTCCGAGATGAAGAAGCCCCGCCCATGCGCCACGGGGGGGAGCGCACGGACGGGGCGGTATGTAGGCGCGCGTCGCGTGGCTCTACGTGGCGAGCATCAGCGCCGTGCAGATCTCATCGGCCGTCGGCCGGTCTGACGGGTGATAGCTCAACATGGCGTCCGTGAGCCTGCCGAGTTCCCCAGCGATCACGACCGGACGATGCGGCTTGTCTACGATCGCCTGCCGCTGTTCCTCCCGCGACGCATCGTCGGCGTAGGCAACGTGACGCCACCCGGTGGCACTGATCAGCAGGGAGGCGCCCAACGCGTACACGTCGGATTCGCGGGTGGGCTCGGCGGTGCCGTGCGCGAGGACGCTCCGAGCAATCTCGGGCGCTTCGTAGTGGACGAGACAACCCTTGTAGGGGAAGTCCCACCGAGCCGGAACGTGCCCACCTCGGGCGAGGCCGAGATCAATCAAGGTGGCCCCGGCGCTGCCCATGATCAGGTGCGCCGGCTGCACGTCGCCATGGACCCATCCGGACCGGTGCAGGTTGGCGAGGGCCGTAGCACTGGCGAGGGCATCGAGTCGACTCGGAACGGCCTTGTTGCCGGGTGCGCGGTGCGGCGCCCACTTGTCGTACAGGCTCGGGCCCGAGTGCCACGGCTGCACGCTCCACGTGCCCTCGGCCCATTCGCCGTCATGAATGGGTCCGACCCCGAGGGCGCGCAGGATGTGTGCTTCGCGGCTCGGAGCGAGGGCGGTATGGGCGTGCGTGTGGCTCGGGTATCCGATCTTCACCGCGTACGTTCCGCCCTCGGCCACGACGTGCCAGACCGTCGACCCTCGCCGGTTGACCACGGGCCGGGCGCTCGTCGGCGTGATCACGTCCAGTACCCCACGAGGGAATTCTTTGGGCGGTGTGCTTGTCGTCATTCTCGACTCTCCCAACGGCACGGAGCCGACCACCGAGACGGCAGCCGGCCCCGTGCACTCTCACAGCCGGACCGTACTGACTACACGGCCCGGTAGTCGCGCCCGCAGTCGGAGTCACACTGCGCCGCGTTCTCACCGTTCACGGTCCACAGGTCGTCCAGGACCATGAAGCCCTTCGCCTTCATGGCGTGCGCGGTCGCCTGCACCTCCTCCAGGACCCGACCGCCACCGCCGGGGCGCGGGTTGTGCTCCAGGAACCGGCCCGCGTACTTGTGGCAGAACTCGCGGTAGTCGGCGGTGTGCAGGATGAACGCGTGCAGCGCGCCGTCCACGTCGTCGGACGGGACCATCTTCACCGTGGCCGTGCCGACCGTGGCGACGAACGCCAACGCCTGGTCGGTCGCGCGCTCCGCCTTCTCCGGGGTGTAGCCGAAGTGCATCGCGGTGAACTCGGCGATGCTGTCGAACAGTTCCGCGTCGACCAGGCTGCGGCCGGTGCGGAGATCGGAAGATACAGCGGTCATGCTCTCACTCCTCTTGGTGGTGGTGCGCATGGAACCTGCCCGCGCAACGGACAGGGTCTTGCCCGTTCCCTCAGCTCGGGACCTCCCCGCAGATAGGGGCCAAGCCGAGGAAACGGAGTCTGTGTGCGGGTTCCGTCCATGCCCGGGGAGGAACGTGGACGGAACCCGTGTGCAGTCCCCCACCGCCAGCGTTGGAGGGAGCCGGCGGCACCGCTGTAGAGACCCGAGGGCGCCCTATGGGGTGGCTCCGCGCGGGGGAGCTTCCACCGTCCGATCCGGTTCGGGCGGTTCTTGGCTCGCAGGACTGCACGCCCCGCCCGTGGGGACGGGGAGCGTTGGACTACGGCTTCAGGACGCGGACGCCGTCGGGGAGCGTGAAACCTACGGCAGCCGGAGCGGGGTCGAGGCTCAACTGAACCGGCGTAGCCGGGTGGAGCATCGACCGGGCCCGCAGGGGGCCCACCCAGTCCACCAGGACCCACATGTGGTGGAAGCCGTGGCGCGTCTGCACCTTGTCCACAACACGCACAGTTCCGTTGCCCGCGAGAACGCGGTGTCCGCTCCGTAAGGCCGTCGGAGACAATCGCTCGGTACGCATGAGTTCGCTTTCGGGTTGGGCCCGCTCTCCCCGCCCGGTCGGGACCACGGGAGGGGAGAGCGGAGTATCAGCGGAGCACGATAAGAAGGAAGCCGACCAGGAACGCAGCTCCGAACTGCGTGCACTTCCAGGCGAGTTGGCGCCCGGTCATCGCGTCGCGACCAGAGCGAGGGTGAGCACCAGAGCGGAGCCGGTGACCACGGCCGCCACGGCCACGAGCTTCACTCGGTGCCTCCTGTGCGGGTCACCAGCGCCACGTATTCCAGGGCTACCGTGAAAACGTCGTGCCCGGTGTCGGCGGTGTGCGACTCACACGCCACGGTGGCGCTCGCCGGCTCGGTCGTCGGCTGTGTTTCCCACGTGCATTCTCCGTCGAGACAGCGAGCCGTCATCGTCACTTCCGCACTGGGGTGCTTGTCCATGCGGTAGACCGGGGATGCGACTACCGCCGTGGTCACGGTCTCGGCTCCGCTCGGTGCTGCGGCGGGGCGTGCTCCGGGAGGGTGAGTTTCGGCGGTGAGTGCGGGTGGTTCCGGATCTCCACCACGTAGTCCGTGGCGCGGGAGCCGTCGCCTTCCGCGATGTAGTGACGGGACCACTGTGCGAGCAGCGCACACGCGGTGCAGTCCTCGGCAGGCTCGGCGCGAGGGGCGAACCCTCCGTCGGGAGAGAGCACGACCGGGGCCGGGTCCGGGGAAGTCTGTCTTCCGTCCGTCACAGTTCCACCGCCGGAACAGGGGTCGTCAGCGTACGGATTCGTGCGCACTCGTCCTCGGTCGGGCGACGCAGCTCGGCAGGTGTCGCCGTCCACTTCGTGCCCCCACCCGGGGGCGACAGGTGGACCACGTCACCGTCCCACGCGGTCACCCTTCCGAGCCGGGACGCCCCAGTGGCGGTGTCTGCCGCCATGAACGTTCCGAGATCGGGGACGGGCGCCGGCTGCGGGCTCGGGCTCGGGCGAGCGTTGTGTTCGGGCACGATCGCTCCTCTCCGTAGCGCTTCCACTACCAGGGGCCGTAAGCGTGGCCTACAGTCGGAGGCCGTTCAACGTGTCAAGAGAGGACGACAAGTTGGGGGCAGAGTGGTGAACCGGAAGGACTTAGACCCGGATGCCTCACCGCAAGCAGCTTTCGGAGCACGTCTCCGCAGCTTGCGAGAGGAACGGGGGCTATCGCAGGTCGAGTTGGGTATCCCGATGGGATATTCAGGGACGCATATTTCGGGCGTCGAAACTGGGCGCAAGTTCCCGACTTTGCGGCTCGCTCGGCGCGCGGATGCGGCACTCGGGACCGGCGACATGTTCGAACGCGAGTGGCGCGAGATGAACCAGGGCTCGCTACTGGAAGGCTTCCCCGAGTACGTAGAACACGAGGGGCAGGCCGTAGAGCTGCGGCTCTTTGACATTGGGATTGTTCCCGGTCTGCTCCAGACTCCGGAGTACGCTCGGTGTCTGGCCAACAGCAAGGCTCGGCGAGGTGCCATAACGTACGAGCAAGCGGACGAGCTGGTGGCCTTTCTGGCGGAGCGGCAAGCCACGCTCGCGCGCCCTCGGCCACCCATGATGTTGGTGGTCATGGACGAAAGTTGCATCCGGCGACAAGTGGGGGGCCCCGGGACAATGGGGGCGCAACTGGACCGCCTGTTGGAGTTCGCCGAACTCCCGAACACGGTGCTCCAGATTGCGCCGTTCGAGATAGGCGAACAACGGGCGCTCTACCTCCCTACGAACCTGTTGACGCTGCCAGACATGACCGTCGTGGCCTACGCCGAGTCGCAGATGCGGGGGTACCTAGAGCGGGACTCGGCGGCAGTGTTCCCCCTACTGACGGCCTACCATCAGTTGCAAGCCGAATCCCTCGCTCAGAGTGCGACGGTTGACATGATCCGTGAGGTACGAAAGGGCTACCCGTGACCGAAAACCCGCAGTGGTTCAAGTCCTCCTATAGCGACACCGGCGGCAACTGCGTTGAGGTCGCCCGAAACCTCGTGCCGACCCTCGGTGTCGTCCCCGTCCGTGACTCGAAGACCCTCGCCGGTCCCGTGCTGAACCTGCCCGCCCCCGCGTTCGCCGCGTTCATCGAGGGCGTCAAGGGCGGGCAGCTCGGCGCCTGAAACGCCAAAAGCCCCGCCCTGCCCCCGAGTTGGGAGTAGGGCGGGGCTTCGTCATGCTGCCGCGCGGGGCCGCACTGGCGGCATGAAGGGCAGACCCACGGGCGGGTCCTCGTCGGGCGTCCGGTCAGTGAGCCAGACCCCCCAACCTTCGTCGTTCCGGGATACGGGGATGCGGTGGACACTTACGCCGTAGCGCTTGGTCAGTCCAGCACGGACCAGCACTTGCGCCATGCGCATGGAGTGGTCGTAAGCGTCGGTCTTGGACTCGAAGCCGTCGACAAACGTACGGGTGGGGGCAGCAGAGGTGTTCACACCGCGCCCCCGTTCTTCGCAGCCCGCTCGTTGGCGCGCTGCAACGCTTCAACCCGAAGCCGATCGTCCCAGACGCACCACGGCTCGCCGGCGGGGACCCAACGGCCGGATTCCGAAGATCGCACCCACGTCCATTCGCCCACGGGGTTGCCCGTGGTGAGGCAGTGCGCGGTGATCCGCCACGTCACCTCGGAACTTGCTTCCATGAGCCCGGCGACTCGCGGCCCATGCAAGGCGAGCTGTGCCGCGAGGGCGCTTTCCGTGTAGACAGCCACCCGCAGCGGGGGCACACAGTGCGCCGGTACCCACTCCCAGAAGACCCCCCCGGGTCCCGCTTGGAAGATTTCTACGCGCAGCTCGGCCGTGGCGGCGCCGCCCTCGCCGGCGCGGTTCGTCGTAATCGTGACCCTTTCAGGCTGCATACCCCACCCCTCCGTTCGAACAGCCTTTCGGCTGAGCCATCGAGATTAGGTCACGATCACGACACGAGCAAGGGGATTCCGTGATGATGTGTGCAGGTCAGAGGCGTTTGCGGGGTGTGAGCGGCCGAAGCGGAGTGGCCGATTCTCAACCTCCTTTCGTCTGGCGGATGTTGAGTGCTTAACCGCTTCCGGATGACGCTTGTTCCCGCCACGAGAGCTACGCGACGTAATCGCGTGTTTGTCAGGTTCGGGCGCGACGGGGCGGAGTCGACAGCAGTTGTGCAGCCTCGCCGGCTCGGCGGGTGACCGTGGCGACGGTCCGCCCCTCGGCGTCTCGAACATGGATGTCCACCAGGGCGCCGCATCGGGTCACGGTCACGGTTCCGCCGTCGCGGGTCGGTAGCGTCACCATGCGCGTGCACCAGCTCGGTACAGCTCGGCAAAGCGAACCTTGCCCTTGCTGCGCGCTTGCTTCACCTGGTCCGTGGTCACACCCATGTCGGCAGACAGGTCAGCGTCCGGCCCGTCGCCGTAGTAACCGACCGGGGCTATGCCGTGGTCAGCCTTTAGGACGTGGCGCTGCCGCTCGGACAGCAGCCCCAACGTGCGGTGCACGCACTCGCGGATGACGCGGCGGCGGTGGTTCGCGATGTCGTTGGAGTCCACCAGGTCGGCGGGCACGCCCATTTCCTGAGCGATCACGTCCCCGAGAGTGAAGCTCTCGCCGTGCCGAGCACTGTTGACCGGCCTGTCCAGAGAGTCGAGACCGAGCCACGAGAGGCGAGCTGCGCGGGCAAGATCAGGGGTCAGCCTGTCGGTTCCGCGTTCCTCTGATGCTGCGATTTTCTCGGCTTCGTAGGGGTCACCGCCAGCAAGGCAGAGCGCGTGCTCAAACCGCTTGGCCGTGTAGGCACTGACCCCGGGGCGAGTGGCTTCGCGCCGTGCGTCAGCCATAGCCCGGGTAATCCGGCGGTCTATGTGTGCCATGAACTGTGCGGGGTCGTCGCCGGCGAACTCGCCGAGCGCTTCCCACACCGCTATTCGACCAACCTGCGCAAGGTCTTCCACCAAGTCCGAGTCTGTGTGTCCGGCCGTGGTGGCGAACCTGCGAGCTCGGGCCTTTACGAGGTCTTCGGTTTCCCGGATTACTGACGACACCGCGTCAAGGTCGTTGGACTTGGCGTCGGAAATCTGAGCATGAGTGAGCTGAGTCAAGGGGCACCGTTCCGAGTGGGATTTGATGGGTCCTGTAGGGACCGGGGGTGTCCCGGAACGGAGCGGAAAAGGGCATGGAAGCCCCTCGGCTCGAATGCAATGCGCCTTGCAAAAGGGCATGAGAATGCCCCGTCCCGGATTAGCAGGACGGGGCTTGCGCATTGCCTTGTCGCTGCGTGGCACCGAAATTAGGTCGGCATCACGGAGCGGACAACGCCATAGATTCGTGCGTTATCTTCGCTTAAGCGGACAAAGGTTCTGGATTGGGCGTGTGACCGTTATCTGACGTGTCGTCATTGCTTGATTCGTGACCAAACGGAGGGCAACCCTCCCGCTTGATCACATGTCCGCGCGGACGCGGAATCGCAGGTTCTCGCAGGTCAGAGCGTCAGATCAGTAGTCCGCGCCGTACAGGGAGCCCCACGAGCGACCACCGATCTCGGGGTCAGCCGTGATGGGTACGCCGTACAGGTCCATGGACATGCAGCGCTGAAACTCCCTCGCGATGTCCTCGGCGTCACGCTTCGGCACGGACGCCAAAACCTCATCGTGAATAGGCAAGCGACAATATTCGAGCAGCCCGGCACCCTGAATGTTGAGTAGTGCTTGCCCGAGCAGATCGCGTGCCGCACTCTGGCAGGCGTAATTCACGACGCTGTAAGTCCTGTCCCGGTCCAAAGGCAGCCGGCGACCGGTCGCGGAAATGAAGACCATGCCGTTTTGGAAAGCCTGCCGCTGCCACCGTGAAGAAGCCCGTTTGATCTCCGGAAAGGCTCGGTCGTACGCGGTAACGGCCTGCGCAATCTCGGATTCCTCGGCACCGGTCTGCCGGGCGATCGTTTTTACGCCGCCCCCGTAAACCTTTCCGAATCCGGCCCCCTTGAAAATCTTGCGGTGTCGGGGGGTCGCGCTCTCGCCCTTGATGAGTCGCGCTGTGTAGGCGTGGATATCGAAATCGTCGCCACCGTTGACGAAACCGTCTTTCATGCGGCGGACGTTGGCGAGAGCGGCGAGGACCCGCATTTCCACCGCCTGAAAGTCGGTCGACACCATGACGTGTCCGGGCTCGGCGAGGATCGCGCGGCGGATGACGTGATCCGAACTCGGGAGCTGGTGCAGACCGTCCGTAACGCTCATGCGGCCCGTGCGTGCGGCGAGAGGGGAAATCGTGCTGTGAATGCGTCCGTGCGCGTCCAGCTTGGTCATAAAGCGTTCGGCATAGCTGACGCCCCACTTTGACGCTCGCTTCGCTCTCAGCACCGCATCGGCGAGCGCGTTCGGCTGTCGGGCCCCGATGCGCTGCCAGTCCCGGTCAAGGTCGGCGAGGGGCAGCAGGACGGCTTTATCCACCTTGAGCGCGCCCGAGTCGGTCCGCTCGGTCAAGGTCTCGCCCATGCCCAAGAGGGCTTCCGCCACCTGCGCAGGACTGCCAACCGAAGCGACCCCGTACCGAGCTGCCACGGCCGCGTAGGTGTCGGCTTCCTCGGCGAGCCGGCGAGCGAGCGGGCCCGCGTAGTCCTGGTCCACCAGCAACCCCGTGCGCTGCATGACCGCGCAGATACGCGCTAGCTCGTGCTCGTACACAACGAGCTGGTCCCGCACGCCGAGCCGTGCGAGTTCCCGCCGCAGCACCGGAGCGAGCCGGGCCGTGAGAATCACGTCAAGTCCCGCGTACAGGAGGTAAGTCGGATGCGTGAGCGGGATACCGGCCCACCCGGTCGCCTTAGTCAGACCAAGGGAATTGAAAACCTTTGTGAGCCCGCCTTGAGTGTCCGGGGCTGCGGGGTCGACCCACTTCGCCGAAAGGGGCTTGAGTGCGGTCCCGGCCCCGCCCTCGGAGGGCTGCCGAGGATCGATAAGAGCCGCGAGGATGCGAGTATCCGTGGTGTGGGGCGCAAGATCTTCCAACGGGATACCGGCGCACTGGCCGAGGACGAGCCAGTCATAGGCAGCGTTGTGAATCAGGATGTCCCGGCATCGGTGTAGCGCTTCACGGGCGTACTGCGCGTGATAGCCGCCTCGCTCGTAAAGGAGCACCCACGCGTCGCGCTCGTCTCCGAACTGGACCGTGCGCAGACGAAAGGAAGGACTGAAAATCTCAAGTCCCGTGGTCTCGGTGTCGACGGCGATTGGACCACGGGCGCGGGCCCGATATAGCCACTTCCAGAACTCCCCGAGGTCTTCTGTCGTCTCGGGAACGTGCACAGTTACCGGCTCGCCGGCTATCTCGTGCCGTAGCTCAATCATGCTTCCCCCTTGAAACAAAAAAGGGGCCGCCCACCTGGTCAAGGTGAACGACCCCGCGTATGTGGTGTCAGCTTCCGAAGATCCCCGGGCCGGTCTGTTCGGGGCTCTCGTCGGCGAGACGCAGACCACCGAGGGAGATACCCCGGTTGGTTCTCTTTTTGATCGCCCCGCGTTCCTCCATGGCGGAGTAGAAAGCCTGACGCGTCCAACGCTCCCGACCGGGGAGGTTTTCGGCCTCGCACCAGTCCAGATAGCTGTTGAAAGCGTCGTTTCCGCTCATGGTCACCGAGTCGTCGGCCCATTCCAGAACGCCCGGAAGGAAGCCGGCGAGCGGGTCCGAGGTCTCGCGGTACTCCTGACTCGCCCCCGTGATGACCTGCGGGTCTCGCAGTCCCTCGCGGTACCAGGACACGGCCCCGCGCACCGCCCATGCGGCGATTCCCTCGGACTCGGCGAGTAGCTTCCTATCTAGCGCGGAGTCTCGCTCCTCGGGAGCAAACCACCTGGTGAAAGGGAGCAACTTGACGCGTCGCCAAAGTCCCTCGTCCTGACTCTTAAACTTGGGCTTGTGGTTCGTCGCTAGCAGCAGCAGGAAAGACGGTCGGAACTCGAAGAATTCCTGTCGCAAGAACCTTGCCGAGATCATGTCCTTACCGGTTACCCGCTTGAGAATTGACTCGGACATGGGTTTTCCGGACTCGCCCTCGGACGCCATGACCAACCTTGCGCCCCGGAGTGCGGCGATGTCGTTCGGAATGCCGCCGCTCTTGCGTTCCTCGAACGTGGAGAAAGGCGTAGTGCGCGAGATTGCGCGGAACACGGATGTGAGGGTGTCCACGAGCACGCTCTTTCCGTTGGCGCCCTTGCCCCACAGAACCGCGAATGCCTGTTCCGTGGTGTGGCCCGTGATGCCGTATCCGACCATGCGCTGAATGTACGCAGGCATGTCCGGCATACCGGGGAAGATTTCCTGTAGGAATGCCTCCCAGCGGGGGCACTGTGCGTCGGGGTCGTAATCGATGTCGAGTGCGTACGTGAGTAGGTCGGCCTGGTCGTGGGGACGCAGCCGGCCCGTGCGCAGATCAACGGTCCCATTACGGAAGTTCAACAGGTCGGGGCGGTCGTCAAAGTCGGTCGCCGCAATCGACACGTTGGGCACCGAACACAACTCGGTCAGCAGCGCGTCAATGCGACTGGTCATGGTGAAGCCCCGCGCCAACTGGTTCTGACCAGCGAGCACCAGGGCGGCCCCCATGCGGTGGATTTCCTGGCGGACCCGCATGTCTGAACGGACCCACACTCGGCCGTCCCACGTGTAAAAGCCGAGCCCGGACGCGTATCGGATACGGCCCCCGGACCATGCGACCAGCGCGTGCGCGTTCATCGCGTCGGATTCGCCGTACGTGCTGACGAGCTTGGACAGGATGTCGGCAGCTTCGGCGCCCTGGTCGCGCGACACGGTGTCGGCACCGGTCCGACTGGTCAGCTCGGCGGTACGCGCCGCCGCTTCCCGCTCGGCGGTGTCCCTCGCGGGACGGGCCGCCTTGACTGCGCGGTGTAGCTCGGCCGCGAAACCGGCGGGGTCGCGTGCACGCCAGTCGGTCAGATCGTCGCCCTGGTGGGGGATGTCGAGCACGTACGCGGCGACCCCGTGGGCGGTCAGGCCCTCGGCGAGCCGCTGCGAGAATCCCGAGCCCGCACGGTCGGCGTCGCCGCAGATGATGACGAGCTGTCCGCGCAGCCCCTCGGCAAGCTCGGCGACCAGCTCGGGCGAGCCGGCGAGGGACGCCCCACGGATCACCACCGCGTCATAGCCGACGGCAACCGCCGTGAGACCGTCTCCCGGGCCCTCGGTCACCAGGACCGTGCCGTATCCGCCCTGACCGCGCATGACCCCGTACGGGGACCACCGGTGACCCCGAGGGTTCATGAGAGACAGCCACCGTCCCGGACAGTCGCCGGTCAGATCCCGCCCCTGTAGCCCCCGTGTGGCTCCGTCGAATCCCCGGAGAGGAACGGTCAGCCTCGCGTAAGCGCGGTACGCGCGGGACAGGTGGGGGAAGCCCTCGCCCTGGTGCCCGTCGTCGACACCGACCCCGAGGTCAACGGCGGTGTCCAGGTCGAGCCCGAACCGGTCCCCGAGGTACTTCCGGGCCCGCTCGGGCCACTCGCCGGCGTAGTCACCAGCGAGAGCGAGCGAGCACCGGTCCGCGTACGCAGCGAGGGCGGCAGTGTGGGCCACGGACACCAGCTCGGGGCGTCCAGCAGCCACCACGGCCCCGGGGCCGGTCGCGTCGAATAGATCGGACCAGCCGAGCCGCACCGCGCCGATCACGTCGCCCGTGTCGCAGCCGGCCCGACACGTCAGCCTGACCTTTCCGTCCTCGCCCCGCCAGATACGCAGTGAGGGCCGCGAGTCCTGGTGTGCGGGGCACAGCGCGGAGTACCCGCCGTCCGCCTCACTGGACACCGACTCGAACCGGGCGAGCAGATCAGCGAACAGCACGCGCGCTCACCCCCAAGGGGACGATGCGGCGGTAGTCGCCGACCACGTGAGCAAAGTCCCGCAGCGTGGTCGTCAGATACCAGCGGGACGTGTCGAGCCCGCGCAGCGAGACCGACCAGCCGTAGAGAGCCGCGAACTCGTCCGTGGGCATCCCGAGGTCGAGGCGGATGCGGGTCCACGTCCGCACGGATACATGTACGCGCCCCATGGCGACTGCGGACCCGCGTACCTTGCGCACGACCACGCCAAACGGAAATCCCGCGTGCTCCGCTTCGGTCTCTGCCTGCCGAATCCACGTAGGTACAGCGGGAGTTGCGGTGTTCTTCGCTTCCAGCACGAACGGGGCCGCGTGGATATCGCCCACGTCCTTTGAGCCTTCTTGCGCGGCTCGGCGGACGTTCGCGCCGTCCATCGGGTCAAGGAACTTCCCGCGCTCGTCCACCAGGCCGAGAGAGCTATTCAGATAGTCACGGATCGCGCTTTCCCACTGCGTGCCCTTGACCTTGTTCGGGTTAGCCAAGGTCGGCCCCCTGACGGATCACGCAACCCCGCCCCATGGCGTGTGCCGCTGCGGCGAGATAGCGCAGCCAATCCGGACGCGTCTTCCAACCGTCGTAAAGGTGCAGCTCGTCACCAGCTGACAGTTCGCGCACGTCCCCGATGGGTGGCGCGTAGTCGGCAGATATTTCGTAGATCATTCGTCCCCCACACAGCAGAGGGCCGGACAACCCGTTTCGGTCGCCCGGCCCTCTGCCTGGTCGTCGCTCTTAGTGCCGCTCGCCGGCTGCGCTCGGAATGATGAGCCGCACGTGTTCGGCGCTGATCCATTCCTTTCGGAGGGACCTGCGCTTGGTGAATCCGGACTCAATTCCGGTGGGCTGCACGCGGAGCATTGCGCGGAGTCGCCCGTCGACAAGTCGCGTGGTGACCTTGTCCACGATGGCGTCGACCATCCGGACTCGGTTTCCCTGCCGAGCGGCATACGCCACCAGGTCATTGCGGTAAAGCTCTTCACCGCTGTAGTCGGTGACTACGCCTCGCTTACCCATGCTCGTCCCCCTTGTGATTCAGTAGATGCAAGTACGCTGCGAAAGCCTGTTGCGATACCACGCCGTTGCCAGCAGCCTTTAGCTGCCGAGCCCTATTCAGTCCAGGGATGTGGGTGATCCAGCCCCTTGGCAGTCCCATTAGCCATTCCGCGAATACGGCGGCGAGGCGGCGTCCCCCGCGAGGACCGAATTCCACCGGGATAGGCGCGGGCGTTCCCATGAGAACTTCCCACCGGTGTACGGCCGGCGCGTAGTCCGCCCACCACTCGCGTGGACTGTGAAAAGCGCCCGGAGTCTCTTCGGCAACCTCGGGGTCTACGGGCAGCAGATAGGAAACCTCGTCATCGAGGGTCGGCCCATGCCCGCCTGCGCGGCGCTTGTCAGGATGCTGCGGAGCCCCATTCGCTCCCAGATTCGCGGTAGGGGTTTTGAAGAGTTTGTGCGCGCGTTCCTTGTCGAATAGGCGCGCCACGGCGGTAACGAGATCCTGCCCGCCGCTTCCGTCGCGTTCATCCCTCGCGAAATCAGGCCCCTTCGTGGCGTCGGATGCCAGAGGAGTGGGCAGCAGGGGAAGCGATGAGAAACCATCTATCGCGGTGGTGGGCGGCTCCAACTGCGGACGCCCGATGGCAACACCATCTTGCGTCATACCGTGCCTCGGCCAGTCCCGCGAGTACGTGCGCGAGGCCCCGGTTTCGGATGGCGGATACGTTCTCCAGGAAAACGATCCGTGGTCGAAGAACGCGAATGGCCCCGAGTACGCTTTCCCAGATACCCGACCTCTCACCGTGAATCCCCGCCCGCTTCCCTGCGTTGCTGATGTCTTGGCAGGGGAAACCTGCCGTAATGATGTCCACCTCACCCGCAATGGTGGACCAGTCGTATTTGGTAATGTCTCCGAGATTCGGCGCGTGCGGATACCTGTTGGCGAGGATCAGAGACGCATACGGATCGACTTCCGCCACGTATCTGATTCTCTCTCCGGTCAGTGCCTCTACGGCCCGACCGATTCCCCCGTATCCGGCGCACAACTCCAGAATTGGAATGTGATTACCCCCGTGAAAAAGGGGCCCTGGCCGTGCCGGGCCCCTCGGTCGGACTAGTAGGGAGTCGGCTCCGCTACGGCGTCCGACCAGGACTTGAGGACCTTTACGACGGGCTTGAAGTAGCTCACGTCACGGCCCTTCTTCGTGGTGTACTCCACCAGCTCAATCGACAGCTCGGCGAGGGCTTCACCCTTGACCTTGTCGAGAGCGTTGCCGATCTCGTGCAGCGTCTCGGCAAGCTTCCAGGAACCCGTCTGGAAACGGAAAAGGCCAAGCTCGTAGTCCTCGGCGAGCCGGAAATTCACCGTGATGGACGGGGACGGGCCGCGCTTGGTCTTCGCAGCAGCCTTACGGTCCTCCATGAGAGCCGGGCAGCCGCACGCCTTACCCCGGTCCTCGTCCGGAGAAAGGAACTCGACACCGTCGCAGTGGTGAATGAGAACGCTGCCGTTCCACAGCTTCATGTCGGACGTGATCGCGTCCGGGCCGGCGAGCACCACCTTGACGCGCTTAGCGTCGGTCAGAATCTCAATGAAGTTCTCCGACGTGGAGTCGGTCTCTTCCGGGGTGCCGCCCATGAGCTGAGCGATAGCGGCAGCCACCTCCGGGTCCCCCGTGGAAACCTTCCACTCCGAAAGGGCTTCCGGAATGCCGTTGACGGAGCGGCCCGAGTGGAATCGGCCCACCGTGTCGTCAGAGAAAGAACCCTTCGGCATCGCGTCCGGGTCGGTCTCGAAAATGCGCAGAGCCATGCTGTATCCCCCTGGTTTTAGGCATGAAAAAGGACGAGTCGCCGAGTTGCGCTCGTCCGGAGTTTGAAGTTTTAAGCGTCCTGCAGGATGGTTTATGCGGCTCGCCGCTGCGTGCCGGTGACAAGCCGGCGGACGCTCTCGGCAATCGGGACGCCGAAAACGGTCTTGGATAGGTCGCGGTCCCAGTGGAAGACGTGCCGCAGCGTCAGAAAGACATTGAAGATCTCTTCATCGATGCGGACCGGCTTGAAAACCCAACCCTCGGGCGTGATGTGAAGGACGGCAGCCCCGTCAATCTTCGGCATGGGCTCGGAAGTGCCATCCGGGGAAATCAGCCGGTCGGCGTGCGCGTACGCGGCAAGCTGTAGCGCGACGTCCGGATAAGCGGACTTGGACGTCTTCCAGTCGACAACGAGCGTGTGCCACTCGCCGTGTTCGTGGTCGGGCTTCCCGTCCTCGCCGAGCCGCACACGCACAATGGCGTCAAAAGAGCCGGCGTACCGGTGCTCATCCGACCACGCCACGTCTTCGGCACGGACGAGCTGCGGACGCACAGCGGTAAGGAATTCCGCGAAGCCGATTCGGTACGGCTCTAGATCGGGGTGCACTCGGCCGATCTCTTCCAGCCGAATCATGCGCTCGAACATGTCGTGTGCATCGCTACCCACCTTTGCGCGCAGCTTCGTGTAGCGAACGTGCGCGTTCCGCAGGAAATCGACGGCGCCCGCCGGGTCGCGCTCGGCGATAGCCCGCACAGCATCGAGGTTTTCAACTGCGGTTTCCGCAGTCATCCGAGCAGCCCAAAACGTCAGGTACGGCTTTGGAAGCATCGAGACGATAGAGGTCACACCCGGCACCTTCTCGGCGGTGGACGGGTTGACATAGAAGCGGCTGCCGCCGCGCTTAATGGTCCGGATAGCTCCGGGCATGGTTCCCCCTCTTAGTGCTTTGCATGGATGCGACCAGCGGCGCGAGGGGTGGCGAAGTGACGACCTTGCCTTACTTTTTTGGTGAACAAGAAAAACCCAAGAAAAAGAAGAACAGGGGCCACATTCACCACCCCGTCACCCGCTGGTCGTCAGCGTCGGACAGCGAGCCGGTCCGCAAGTGCGTGCAGCTCGGCGAGGCTGCCGCCGTTGGTCAGCACGGCGTCCGCCGGAAAGTCGTCTAGCTCGGTCTCGGACCGGTGCTCGCTCTCGTCCCGGCCGATCGATGCGCGGCCGGGGCGTTCCACCCGGACCAGCAGCGCCCCTCGTTGCCGCAGGGCTACCGCTTCGTTCTCGTACCGGCAGTCCGTGACGACCACGGGCAGCCCCCACCGCTCGGCGACATCGAGTTTGGAGAGGGCGAGCCGGAGCCAATACCGGTCGTCCTGGTCCCGGACCCCCTGCCCGAGCCGTTGCAGTGTTCGACGCACCTCGGGCCGCCGCTTCGCCCGGTCCCACCCCTCACGGCGCAGCACATCGGACAGCCGCAGCGGCACCGAGCTGCCCCCCGCCGGCTCGCTGGCAACGATCGGGTCCAGCGCCAGGGCGAGGTCCCGCAGCGGGTCCGCAAACGCGACCCGGACGAACTGAAAGCGGCTGATGAGCCGAGCGGCTGCCGTGTCCTTACCGGAGCCCGCGCGGCCCATGAACGCCACGTGCCTATAGGTCACGCGGTCGGCTCGGCGTCGGCCTGGTGCTCAGTCTCGGTCGGCTCGCCGGCCGTGGCGGTCTTCCGGTCCTCGGTGCGCTGGACAGCCTCACCGACACCGAGGACAGCAGCCACTAGACCGAGGACGAGCGCGCTCGGCAGCTCGGGACGGTAGTGGGCGACCAGGGCGAGGGCGGCGACCGCCACGGCGTAGATACGGGCCGGGTGCTTGCTGATGAACTGCATGGGAGTCCCCCTATTGCTGTGAGTGATGAATCCGGCGGATGTGCGGCCGAGCTGGTCTCCGCCGGACGGACCAGCCCCACGCGGTGTCACTACGGCTTCGGGACCCGCAGGGCGTCCCACGTCGCCTTGCCGGGCCACCCGTCCGCGTCGGCCCCGGTAAAGCCCCTCTTGCGCTGCCACGCCGCGTAGGACTTCCTGTCGCTCTCGGTCCACTGCGGACCGGGCCCGGACGAGTAGCGCCCGCAGCCCTCGGCCACCAGCCGGCGACCCATGGCAGTGATCAGGGCCGAGCGGGGTGCCTTAAGGAAGTACGCGGCGCCCGGGAACGGCGCATAGACGGGCTTCGGCTTGTCCGGGGGCGAGCCGGCGAGCCGCTTAGCCCGAGCGACGATCTCGGGAAGCTGCGCGATGATCTTCGGCCCCGGGCAGCTCGGGTGATTGCCCCACGGCTTCCCGCCCATGGCGTGGTAGCCGAGCCCGCGCCCGTTCGGGTCCGAGGTGACCTGTAGCGGTACGCCGTAGATCTTGTGGACCCACGCGAACACCTCGGCAATCCGGTCCATCTGCGCGGACGTGAGCGCGTCTCCGCCCTTCCCCTCGTTCTCGATGCTGAGCCACGAGGGGTTGCCGTATGCCTGTGCCCATGCCCGGTCGGTCGTGTCGACCCACTGCGTAAGCTCGCCACCCTTGCCCGTCCCGAAGTGAGACGAGGATCGGGCCGCAGGATTCCGGAACCAAGAATCGGTCCCGCCGAGCGTGCCCGCCATGATGTGTACGACCAGGCCCCGGACCGAACTCTGTCCGCCCTCGGTGTAGTTGATCGGAATGGGGCGCCACTTCGCCCCGCTGAACTTCGCCACGATTCCCCCTGTGTTGGGCATGAAAAAGCCCCGTCCGGTAAGCCCGGTACGGGGCGTGGAATGGTGCTGGTGGGTGTCTAAGCGCCGAGCTTGGCAACGGCGAGACCGGCGGCAACGACAGTTGCCACAGCTGTAATCAGCGCGACGGGCAGCGTGTACTTTGCACGCTCCGATTCGAGCCCGCGAATACGGGTTTCGTGGTCTTCCAGCGTCTCCGTCACGCTCTCCCCCTCCTGGCCGAGAGACCGCACGTCCTCGCGCAGCCCCACCACTTCGTCGTAGATCTCCCGCGCGCCGATGCGGACGCCTAGCGGGTCTTCCTGGTCGTCCATGTCCCTCCCTTATCTCGGCGGTGGTGCTCCGGGCCGTGTGGGTGGGTCCGGAAAGAGCCCCTGGTCTGTAGGCGGCCCGTTGGTCTGCGCCCCCCGCAGCGTGAGCGTCTGTTTCACGGCGGCATCGCTCCCCTCAGTACGCACACCAACAACCCACGCAAGGGTGTCCAGTACGGCACCCGTGTTGTCGACCACGCGCACCACGTCGCCGAGATCAATGCGGGGGTCGGGCAGGATTTCCACGCTTTGCAGGAGAGGCGCGGGAAAGGCAGCAGCCTTTAGAAGCGCGTCGGCCAGGGCCGAAGCGTCATTGGGGAACTGAACCCACGGGGTCGCGTCGTGTTCGTAAGCCTGCACCCCGTACGCCGCTTGACTCGCGGTGTCGCGCGCCACGGATATGGAAGTGGCAGGGGTTTTGGTAGACGAATCGTCGCGGTCAGCATCGAGCACCGACCCGTGATAGTAGATCGTGGAAGGGCCGCGATTAAGAATGGACAGGCGTGTTTCTCCACCGTCCCGCCGCACCTCCCATTCCGCGACGCCCCGGGCAAGCGGACTGGTGGCAAGCGCGCCCGTCCGCAGCACAAGAATCCCAATACCTTCTAGATCGGTACTGAGCGAGGGTGCGTCGCAGTCGTACCGATCCTCGCTGATCGGCAGGGATCGAATAGTGGTGAAGCCGGAAGGGATGGTAATCACATTCGCGTCCCGCACACCCAAGTACTCGTAGTCGTGCCCGCCGAAGTTGGACCATTTGACTGTCACGTCATTGCGACACGCGTCGATTTCCTCTGACACGGTGAGGCTAGCTAGCTCTCTCGCAGAGGACACGGTCACGGCCGGCGTGCTCGGAGTCGAAGCCCACCGAGAATACCCCTGCATTCGGAAAAAACCGTCCCGGTCAAACTCGACCGTGGATAGTGTCTTCTTGGCAATCTCGGTGATCACCGACCAGGAGTCTCCGGAAACCTTCGGGATGGAAGCGAGTTGGAAACCCGGCTTTCCGAGCGTTCCGCCTTTAAGCCAAGTCCCTTCAAGTGTGCGCTCGGCGTGCGTGGCTGGGCGCGTCTTAATCTTGGAAACCTGCATCGCTTCGGCGCGAATATTAGTCATCGCTAGATTGATCGCGTAAAGGTCGCCAGGGGGCGACGGTGTGGCGCCGAGCACACCGTTTGCCCCGTACCACCAGGCAGTAGACGAGCGGGAAATGTAGGGCGCCACGGTAGGAACTCCCGTTGAACTCCACTCGACCCACCAGCCGAAATGATGAACCCCTGAATTGCCCGTCAGAAACGAGGGCGTCCAAGTCACCTTCTGATTCAAGGCAGGGTCGTAGCTGGTGCCGTGGCTAGCGGTGATCACACCTGTAGTGAAGTTGATTTCTAGGCCGAGAAAGCGGTGATCCGAGGCGCCGCCGTTTGTGACGTCGTACTCCAGTCGATACCGAATGGTCTTGTCCATGGTGTCGGACCCGCCCTCGGTGTTGACCCACCCTTCCAGCCAGAGACCGCCACCGATCGCCCGGTTTACCGCAGTCGCTACAGGGCCATAATTCGCGGACGGTGAACTGTAGTAAGTAGCATCCGCGCAGCTCTCGAAAGGCGCCCTATCCTGCACCCACCAATTCCAGATACCGGAAAGGGTTCGTAGCTCTCCGATGGATGGGGCAGCCCCGCCGTGCATGGATGCGTACAAAATAGCGGTTGGTCGCGGTGGCGGACAGGTATGGATACCGGCTTTCCGTAGCAGCTCGTCCACCACCCATGTGCACGAAGCGGCCCACGCCGTATTCCCCTTATAGGGGTCCATCGTTCGCAGCGGAAATGAGGGGCGGGGTAGCTTTGCCGGCTGCCGTAGCCGCTCGGCCCCGTCCAGCGCGGTCACGGACACGATGTCCGTAGCGGACTCGGCCGAGCGGCTGCGGACCGTGCCCCGGAACGCGTCCAGGGGCTCACCTGCGATGCCCCATCCGGCCACGACGGACTGTCCCGGGCGGGCAGCATCGCCCGTGTACCGGGACGCCCATGGTCCGAGCGTGCCCGGTGCCGAATGACCGGCGCGGCCCGTCACGGACACGGCAAGCTCGGCGCTCGTCGACCCGGAGAAAGCCCGCACCGCTTCGGGGAGATCGGTCGAGTACGCACGGTCTAGAGACCAGCTCTGTACCCGGTCCGACATGTCCTCGCCCCCGAGCCGCACCACATGGGCGGGAGACCGCTCGCCGGCTCCGAGAGCAGCCGTAAGCGCAGCGCTAGCCTGACGCACTCGTCACCTCCACAAGATCCAGGCCGATATCCCGCCACGTCCCGTCCCCAGGGGTGGCGGCATGGCGGTACCCCGTGATGCTCATCCCGGGAGAGCCCTCGCCCATCGGAAGCGAGACACCCGAAGAGACCAGATAGGCAGCCGCATCCCCGAGACAGAGCACGGCCAAGCTGAGCGAGTAAAACCCTGTCGCAGATATCCGGACGTAAGGCGCCACGAATGCTGCCCCGGCCGGTGCGGTGGCAACCATGGGCCGGGTCGCGTCGGTCTGCGTGGTCGTGCTGAGCCAAGACCCACTCGCGTTGTACCACTTCAAATCAAAACCGCTGACTTTTGCCGCATGGGAGTACCCGAACGACCACGGCCACCACGTGACCGAGCCACCGGGGACCGGAAATCCGGCCCATGTCGGATGCTTCCAGCCGATTGCGGCACCATTTGAAGGGGCCGAGGTCACATTGGCGACCACCGAACTAGGGGCCGAGCCACTTGCGTACATGGTCACCTCTGACGCGCTGTACTCCCATTGACGGAAGTCCCCTCGCCCTTGCGACTGCCGCCCTGACAGCAGATTTCCCGAGAGGGGGTCCAGCACTACCAGCGGGCCCGCATAGGAAATCCGGCGAGCGAGCGCGTCTATATGCGCTGCGTCGCCCGGTGCCATTGCCCCCCATTCGAGAGAGTATCGGCGTGGCATGGCGGACGGGGCCCACGTCGTGACCCCACCAGCAAGCGACCGGAATTCCTTCACGCTCACCTCGGGGCTTCGCTCGAACTTGGTCGCTCCGTCCTTTATCTGACGGAGGTTTCCGGGAGCCCCAATCCACATGTGATCACCTCCTAGCTATTTGGCGGTTGCCCGCTGCCACGGCCCGAGCAATTTCCTGCGGCCCCACCCGCAGCACGATTTCCCGCTGGTTCTCACGCTCGGCGAGAACGCGCCGGAGTTCGTCCCACCACCAGGCACCAGGGCCCGCAGTGTCACGCGCCGGCCGCACACGTCCTGCCGCTCTTAGCCCGTCGATTCGGGGCACAGTCACCATGGACCGGATACGGGCGTCAAGCGTGGATTGCTCGGCATCGATACCTTCGATGACGCCAGGCGGAATCCACCGACCAATCTCATCCCTCATGAGACGCGAGGGTGAGTGAATACCGAGGGCGTCCGCGATTGGTCCGGGAATGGCACTCTTTGCCCACCCGACCAACTTTTCTTTCAGCCAACCGCCCATGCCTCTGAGACCTTCCCAGATACCACGAGCCAAGTCGGCGCCCTTGTCGAGCAGCAGCCGGCCAAAGTCTCCGAGCGAATCTTGGATGCGCTTCGGGAGACCCTTCACCCACTCTACGAACTCGCCGAACTTTCGTATTCCGGCGGACGCGAAATCAGCCACCCATCGTCCGGCGTCGCGGATACCCGTCGCCAGACTGGAGAACCAGCCGATAACGTCACCAATCCAGCCGATCACGGTTCCGAGAGCAGAAAAGAGCCCCGAAAAGATGGGCCCGGCCAGATTGATTATCACGGGAATGACGGCCCCGAGGATGTCCGCCGCGAGGCGCCCGAGCCACGAGACCACCGAGGTCACGACCTCGATAAGTGGCCGCGCCTTGTCGACTACCTCCCGCAGCTTGTCCCCGATCATTTGGGCAGCAGGCGCCACGCGTTCGGATATAAACGCGGAAAGGGATGCGAAAATCGGTTGCAGATTCTCGACCACGGACGTATAGACGCTCATGATCGCGGGCCAAATGACCTCTAGCAGAATCTTTCCGAGGGACGACAGGATGGGAACGACGGCAGACACCACGTTGGTGTAGAGCGTCATAAAGGCAGGGACTAGCTGATTAAAGAGAACGTCCCCGAGCCCCTTTAGGGCAGGCAGCAGCGTGGTTTGGGCGAGCGTTACGAGCCCTTGCAATCCCGGAAGGAACGCATCCCGAAGGGTCGTTCCGGCCGTAAGTAGAGCCTGCCCGAAACCCGTGATGGAAGCCCCGCCGGCTGACCCGGAAAAAGCGGTGAAGAACCCCGAGACGAAGTCCTTACCGGCGCTGAGTGCGGGCCCTAGGACGCTGCCGACCGTGGATGCAAAGCTAATCAGTGGCGGCAGGACGTTGTTACCTATGAAGTTGGATACGCCGACTTCTAGCGTCCGCTTGAATTGCTCGATCTTCGCCGACGCATTGTTGTGCAGCGCGTCACCCATATTGTTGGCAGCGCCCGCAGTGTCCCCGAGTGCCTTTACGGCGGTCTTCGGGTCCATCGCGAAAAGGGCGCGGCCTAGATCCTCAGCCTTCGTACCGAATAGACCGACTGCTACCGCGTTCTGTTCGGCAGGGTCCTTAATGCCTTTGATGCCGTCTAGGACTTGCTGCAAGCCCTCTTTAGCTCCGGCACCGCCACCCGCAATCTTGCGGGTCATTTCCTCGGCGCTGAGCCCGATAGCCTTGTAGGCGTCGGCGCTCGACTTACTGCCGTCGGTCGCCCTAATCTGAAATTCCTTTAGGGCGTCGGCGACGGTATCGGTATCGCGGGCACCAGCTTGGAGCCCCTGAGACATAAGCCCCATGGCGTCCGCAGCGGACAGGCCGAGATCCCGAAACTTGGTGCTGTACTCGTTGAAAGTGTCGGCCATGTCGTCGGCCCTCGGCCCCATGCGCTGCATTCCAGCGGTGAGGATGTCGAGAGCTTCGTTTCCGTCCTTGGCCAAGCCATTCTTGAGAATCTGACCAACGGCGTTGCTGGTCTGGGCTAGGTCCAATTCGAAAACGTCCGACAGGTTTGCAACCTTGCCGGTTATCTCTTCGATCTGTGCGTTGGTCGCATCCGGCGGGAGGATGCCCGAGCGCATAACGCCCGAGATTGCGGCTGCCGCGTCTTCCACGGACTCCGTGACACCGTGGGCGTACAGCTGTCCCGCAGCCTCGCCGTACCGCTTCGCTTCGGCGGGTGTGCTGCCTAGGGTCGCCTGTATTCGGCCGTCGATGCGGGTTTGGTCCAGGGCATCCATGAAGCCCTTTGCGAGGACAGCCGCAGCAGCCACACCCACAGCGGCGAGACCAGCCTTGAGAGCCCCACCCATCTTCCCGGTGAAGCCCTCGCCGGCTGCCTGCCCGCCCTCGGTTCCCGCGTTCTCTGCGGGGCCCGTGACTTGTCGTTGCAGCTCGGCGGCGAAGCCCTCGACCTCGGGGACGATGCTGACGTACCCCATGCCGACTTCCACGGCCATTAGCTCTCACCCCCCGAGTCGGGCTGCCACCGGGCGAGGTAGGCCGCGACCTCGCGCGGGTCCCGCTCGGTACCGCCAATGCGATCGGGGCGAACTCCGGGTCTTGGAAGGGGCGTTGGGCGTCGACTCGGCGACTTTGCCCCGGCATTTCCGCGCTGCCAGTTCGCTTCGGCTAGCCGGTCGTGCAGAGCTGCGAGTAGCTGCGTCTCCAGCGTCCATCCGGCGTCTTCGCCGGCGAGTGAGCGGCCGAGGGCCGACTCTTCGGGCAACTGCGTCACCAGGGCCCGGAGTCGTCGCCACGTGAGCCCCGAGTCCGGGCGGAAGAGGTCTCGGATATCGGTGCTGTAGTAGCGCGCTAGGTCTGCCTCGATGGCCTCTCCGTGCTCACTCAGGAGTCGGCAGAGGCCGAGGATTCCCCCAGCGGCACACCCTCGTGTGCCTGCCAGCGCCGGAAGAGTTCACCGAGGGCGCCGAGCGGGAGCGGTATTTCATCGAAGTTGGGCCACTCAGTGCCGAGACCAGCACGCAGCAGAGTGTCAATGTCCTGCGCGGACGGATTGTCCACGCTTACCTGTCGCAGGATGGACTTATCCAGCTCGCCGGCCGAGGGCATCTCGAATAGGCGACCGGCCACGGTGAACCGGAAAGGCTCGCGACGGGATTCCTTGACCCATACGTCAAGGTCAAAAGCAGTGGTCGTCATGATTCCTACCTAGAAAGTCGTTGGGTGCGGGTTAGGCGGGCGGGGCGGCAGACCAGGCAGGGTCATTGCTGTACTTGAGAGCTACGGTCCCGTCAGGGCCGGGATAGGCCGTAATCGTCAGCTCGTACGCAATGGCTTCGTCGCCCTTGTAAGTGATGTCGCCGGTCTCGGTGACCTCGCCGTCCGGAATGACGATGCGGATATGCGAGTCACCGTCGATAACGTCGAAACCGAACGTCCGCCGGTCCGGACCGGGAGCCTTTACGGCGAGCACGCTCTTGCCGGAAGTCGTGACCACCTTTGAGCCCTTGTGGTAAAGCTCAAGCACCGTCTTGCTGGTCTCGATGGCGGTAAACGAGAAAGTCATCTCGGACGAGCTGATGACCTTTCGGACGGTCTGCCCGCCCTGCCAACCCTTGATCTCGGAAGCGTCGGCCGAGTTGGACTCGGTAATACCGTCGTCCGAGATCCAGCCGATATCGGTAAACGCTGCGTTCCACGTCGATTCCGAGTCGGTGGGCAGCGTTGCCTTAGGCGGTGCCACGTATGCGGCACCTGTGACCGCTACGCGAACCGCATTAGCGGAAAGAGCCATGGGAGTACCCCCGTAGAGATTTCAGAATGGAGAGCGGCGAACTAGTCGCCGAGAGCGCGTCCGCGCATGTGGATTTCCACGGCGAACGCATAGCGCGGGGTGCTGGTCTGGTCGTCGGGCAGCCACATCGGGCCCCCGACTTCCCGAGTGCCGTAAACGGTGACTCCGTCGCGCACACCAGCGATCACGTGGACCAGGGCGCGGACCAGCTCGGCAAGATCGGCGGCAGCCGCTTCGGTCTCGGCCCACGCGTGGATGTCGAGTCGGGGCCGATCCGACACGACCGTCTGACGCGTGCCCCCGACCCGTTCCACCCGGACGAACCGAGGGGGACGGGTAGAGGGGATGCGGGACACGACCGGGACCGGTTCGCCGGCTGCCGCAAGAGCGGAGCGGAGATAGCCCGTGACCACGGCCACCGCGTCCGGCATGACAACGGCGGGCCGGGTGCTCAATCGGCACCGTCCAGCCCGCGCAGCAGCGCACGGCGGGTGCGCTCGGCTGCCCGCTGCCGCCGATAGTCACCGATCACCGCAGCACGCCACCTGCGGGCGCCTAGAGCTGCGTCGGTGCGGAACTCGCCCCCGTCCGCACTCGCGGAGGATGCGATGCGTTCGGCGACCCGACGCACCTCGGCTCCAACGTCGGGGGTCTTCATCAGGGAGTTGATCCCGGACCTGTTCGGGCGGAACTTCATCCGGTCACCTCCTTCAGCCGAGCTTCGGTGTGGTGGTGTCGCCCTGCGACCGTCCAGCGCGCCGCGTCTCCGTCGACATCGAGCAGCCGGCCGAGCGCCACGACGCGGTCCCCGGGCTGTAGGTCGATGTCGACGGCACGGCGTGTCACCAGTCGCCACCCGGTGACGACCACGGGCCGGTCCCCGGTGGCCTCTGTGGACACGTCGGGCTGGACGGACACCCTGCGGACGGTCGTCCTGGTCGCGCTCGACCAGTCGCGTTCCGACGTGGTGTTGCCGTACCGGTCGACGACGAACGGCGCACGCAGGACGACGACCGTTTGTGTGTAGTGGAGCGTCACCAGGGCCGCCCCTTGCCGAGCTGCACCACGGCAGCGCGAGGGCGGTACCGGGCGAGCTGGTCCCGCTCGATGGGGGCGAGGCTCGCGCCGATCGTCTCGGCCGCGTAGGTCACCGACACGGAGCCGACCGACTCTTGCCGCAGATCGGCGGGGTTGGTGAGCACTCGGCCGGCGAGCGTGAGCACGATGGAGCGCACGTCTGCGGGCACGTTGGCGTACCCGTGGGTGTAGGTGACGACCACGGACCCGTACGCGGCGGAGAGCCACAGCTCGTCCCGCCAAAGCCGGTACTCATCCGGGCGCAGCGCTCGACCCCCTGCCCGGACCAACTCAACTGATACGACGGGCCGTTGGGGGAGATTGAGCACGTGGTCCCGAGGGGAGAGCGCGACCGTGCTTGTCCCCCTGGTGAACCTTTGCCGGGCCTCGCTGCGGACGACCGCGCTTGCGGTGTCGAGCACCAGGGCGGCGCCCTCGGGAAGCTCCGCCGGCTCGCGCTGCATCCACGCGGCGAGTTCGTCCACGGTGGCCAGTGCGGGAAGTGCCATAACGCGTGCCTCCCTTGATCACTTCACTGTCTGAGCGCCGCACGCCAGACACCGCGAGACGGTCCGAGGGGCCCCGGAAGAATCGAGAACGGGAAAGCTCTCGACTCGTTCCGGGGCGCCGCACGAATCCGCGTGCGGAATCCGAGGGGCGGACGCTGCCCGCTTACGCGGTGGCATTCCGTCCCCCTCCGTTACTTGGCGAGCACGCCGTTAAGGCGAGCAGCGCCACGGCCACCGAAGACCGCGAGTCCGGTGTAGAACTCGATTCGCGTGCGGTAAGCCGGCTTGGACTCCAGCTCGCCGAGGTCGGTCACCTGAATTCCACCGTTGGTGAGACCGGTCACCGCGCGATCGTCCTCGGCCTGACCGAAGCGGACTGCGTAAATGGAAGACGCGTCCGTTGCGGTGCCCTGCGTCTCCGTCTGCGGAAGGATGTCCGCACCGGCGGCAGTCTGGCCCGGGTCGAGCAGGGGAATCCCGTTGTACGTCGGAACGGTCTTTCCGGTCAGGGACTCGCGGACCATTTCGTAACCGCCGATTCGACGGGCAGCGGACTTGATCTTTGCGATAACCGACCGGTTGGCGTACAGCGCGCCATTGCTCGCGGTCAGGCCCGGGACCTGAGCAATCAGCGAGTCCAGCAGATCAAAGAACGCGTGCGAGTCCTTGCCGTCGGTACCCACGATCGGAGCGCCGTTGGTGCCCGCAGAAATGACCTGAGCGCCAACCAGCCGCTTGCGCAGACCATCGAAACCCTTGGGCTCGGTCGCCACGTCGCCATTGAAAAACGAATCCTGGAACTTGAACGCGGCAGCCTTGATCTTCATGCGGGTCTGGACGGCGCGCTGATCGTTCAGATTGCCACGGGTCTTAACGATGAACTTGTCCACGTCGGCGTCACCACCGAGGATCACCAGACTCTCGGACTTCTGGTTAACGGTGCCGGTGGACTCGGCGTACGCCTCATTCACCGCACGGAACTGGACGCCGGGAAGGGTGCCTTCCTCGTTGTAGGCGTAGGAATTGCCCTCGATGGTAAGCAGCGGAAGCCGGTCCAGGATGCTGGATTCCTGAACGAAAGTCTCGATGACACCGCGCTGTAGATCGGTGTTCGAGAGCTTCGCGGCCTCGGGAAGGGTAAGTGCCATGTGCTGAATTCCCCCTGATGTTGGGCATGAAAAAGGGGACGGCGTCATTTAGACGCGTCCCCTGGAATAGGTGGTGAAGGGTGCGGGTGCTACTCGGCGTAGGCCCGACGCAGACGGTCGAGCGGGGTCGCCGGCTCGGGCTCGGCGGTGTCGTGCTGACCGGCGCCCACGTCGCCCCATGCCGGAGCGGAAGCGCCAGGGGCGGTCTCGACCGCGAGATAGGGCTTGGCCTTGAGCAGTGCCGCCACGGCCTTACCGATCGCGTCCGTATCGACATCGCCCCCGGTGCCGACCAGGGCAGCAACATCCACCAGGGCGAGAGCGTCCGCCGGGTCGCGCAGCTTGCCCGCAGCAGCCGCACGCAGCTCGGCGCGGACGAGCTGTGCTGTGAACTCGCCCCGGATCTCGTCGCGGAGCGCGTCAAGGTCTCCGGGCTTCTGTGCCGCATTCGACCGGCGGAGCCGCGCCGCTTCCGCTTCGGCGGTCTCGGCTCGCTTCTCGGCAGCCGCTCGCGCAGTGCGCTCGGTGGACAGCTCTGCGGCGGATTCGTTGCCGCCCTCGCCCGTCTTCGCGCCCTCGGGCGGGGTGCCGCTCGGCTGCGGGTCGCCCTCGCCGGTCTTCGGCTCGGGACCGGACGGAGCGGGGTTCGGGTTCGGATCGTTGGGCATGGGTCCCCCTCTTACGTGATGTAGCCGTGTTTCCGGAGCATCGCTATTTGGTGCTCTCGGTTATTGCCAGCAAGTTTGAAGATGGTTTCCGGCATTAGCCGGGCTTCCTTTGCGCGCTCGTAGCGCTTGCCGGGGACTTTCTCGAAACCGGAGTTCAGCGCTTTGCCGCCGATTCCGCGTTTCGTCGTCCCCTCGATGGTGACTTTCATCGGTCCTCGGCCGGTCGCCGCAGTCGCCAACCCACGCCGTGCGTTGATCAGTTGGCCGAGGTCCGCACCCGCTTCCAGTGCCTTGACCCCTGCGGCCCCGAGCCGCTTCCGCTGTTCGGCGGGGCTCATCTCCCGAAACAGATCCTCGGGTGACTTGGTCTGTTTCCACTCGGCATCCGTCATCGGCTGCATTCCGCAGTCGCAGCGAGGGTGCCGCTTGAATCCGGTCGAGTAGGAATACTGACGACCCGCCAGGATGATGCACCGAGCGCACGCGGGCAGCCGCACCACGCGGACGTACGAGATACAGCGCGGGTGCGCTGCCATGCCGATGGACGTAGCCGTACGGGACGCGTCGGCTACCTGCGTGCTCGCCATCATGGCCATTTGCGTCAGGCCACGGAGTGCCGCCACTTCGGCGCTCTCGCCGGCTGCGAGGGCTTGAGCCGTAGTGACGGACGGCAGTTGCAGCAGCGAGGCGAGCGGGCGCCCGTCCGAAGCGACACCCACCAGGGCGGACGGTTCGAGCACGCCGAGGGGGGCCGCTACAGCTCCCTGCGCAGCCATCGAAGCCCCGACGAACAGTTGGGCACCCTGCACCGCAGAGAGCTGCCCTGCGGTCACCGCAGCGAGAATCTGCCGCCCCGCTTCCCCCTGCATCGCGGACAGAATCCGGTCTGCCGGTACGTCGCGCCAAATCCCCTGCACGGCTTCCACAACCGCCCCGGAAATGCTCTGCACTTGGGTGTACCGATCGGCCGCGAGATCGGTCGGGTTCGGCACTACGCGGCTCCCTCGGGCGCGTCGTCCTCCTCGGCCTGGTCGTCGTCCTCGGTCTGGTCGGGCTTCACCCCGAACAGCGAGGACATGTCCCCGCCGAGGATCGCGCCCGCTGCATCCGTACGCATGGTCTTCCACCGCTCGATTTCGTCCGGAGTGACCCCGGGGATTCGCTCCCACAGAGCTTCATCCGGAACGCCAATGGACTTGAGCTTGACCAGCGCATCGGAGTATTGGGCGTCAGATCTGAACTGCGGGTCTCTCCACACCACGGAGCCGAGCGCGAGGGATTCCGCACGCCGAGCCTCACCCTGCGCGAGGGCTTCAAGTCGCATGATCTCGCGGAGCGCCGAACCGAAGTACCGTTGCCGCTCGGTGACCTTTGCGACTAGACCCGCCTCGCTCGCCGCAACGCCATCGGGCGAAACGTTGACGAGCTTCCCTGCCAAGTACGAAGGGGGCGTGCGGGTTTGGGCTGCAATGTGCTCGACTGCCACCGCGATAACCCGCAAGTAGTTGTCGAGATTGGCGGCGGAGAACTCGGCGATCTGCGCGCCCTGTTTCTCAAGCCACAGCAGACGGTCCGAACGGAACTTGTCGAGTGGTAGATCTTCCTCGCCGACAACTTCCCCGGTCTCGGGGTCCAGGATTTCCCGGACGGGCCGATCCATCCCGAGCACTGCCCGAGCGGGTAGCGCGAGACCGTCCGAAGCGGTCATCAGGTGGGCCCACAGCGTGTTTACGGCGTCCTGTAGCGGTAGGACCGTCGCAATCTCGGACCGTGGCTTTCCGTGCAGCCGTGAGCGGTTCGGCAGTTCGACCAGCGGCACCACGCCGAGGGGATTCGGGATGTGGCTCGGCTCGCCCCGGGAAAGCCCCGCAGTACGGCCGGTCCACCTTCCGCCCTCGCGGGTCGGACGCTGCCACCGGTAGACCATGGTCGGCGTGAACAGCGTGGCGAACTCGGTGTCATGGTCCTTCCACGTCATCAGCCCCGCTTTACGGAGCCGGCGACGACCGGGGACGTACTCGACTATCGCGCCGGATGCGTGCTGAAACGTGATCTCAACCCCACTGGAGTTGTTCCACACCAGTGCGTAAGAGCGACCCGTGATCAGTGCTTCCAGCAGGGCGAGGCCGATCTCTACATCACATTCCGAGCGGCGCCACGCCTTACCCGCATCCTTGTCTATGGACCCGTCTTCCAGTCGGAAGCCGAGCGGCATTAGTCGTTCAACCGTCGCGTCTGGAACCACGGCGCACCAGTTATCGGAGAACTCGTCAAAGAGCCCGCCGGTCTGCGTGCTGAATTCCGGCGACACGAACAACAGCGGGCGGTCACCCTCGTACGCCCGTGACCACTTTTCAGCGTTCGGCCGGCGACGCTGTAGCTTGCCGTAAAGCCGCTCCGTCATCTGTAGCGGTGTCTCTGCCATGTCCCCCCTTTCCTACGCACTCGCAGCGCGAGCCTTTTTCAGCGGTCGTCGCACGTAGCCGTCAAGCGCCATGACCGCAGCGGCTATCCCGTCAATTCGAGCGCTGGACTTTCCACGGTCCGGCTTGACGGGCCGAACATTGTCGTTGCCGTCCCGGTACACCTCGACAACGGACGCATTCCAGCGGAGCACCGGGTTTCCCCCGTGATGTATTCGGCCCTCGCGCAACAGCCGCTCCAGCTCTTTACAACCGGGCGACATGCCTAGGTAGGTTTGCGCAATCGGGACCACGTCGACCCCGCGTGTCTTCTGTTCGATGCGCTGCACAAGCTGACCCGCGAACATTCGGTCAAAGCTGATGCGCTGGACGTCGAGTCGGCGGCAGTCGGCAATGATCTGTTTCTCAATCGCGCCGTAGTCGATCGCGTCGCCCTCGGTGAGCGTCAGCAATCCGTCTGCGGCCCACTGCCGCAACGGGACCTGTAGCTGTGCCTCCAGCTCGTCTACGCGTTCCTCGGGCAGCCAAAAGCGGGATATGAGTTCAAGTTCAACCCCGGGCTTTCGAGACTCCACAGCGAGCACCCACGCGGAAAGGTCGGATACCGCAGAGAGGTCCACCCCACCCCATGCGCGCCGGAACCGAAACGACTTGTCGTCCACGGCACCCGCGTTCGCGTCCCACACCGGGAGCGGCAGCCACCGCGAGGACGAGCGCATACGGCGGTTAAGCGACAGCCGGCAGAACGTCGGGAAATAGGAAGGGGTGGACTTGGCCTTAGCAGCCTCGCGGCGCATGTAGGCGAGCGAGGGAGAGACGCCGAGCCCCGGATTCGCCTTACGCCATGTTTCCTCGGTGTAAGGGTCGTCGCCTTCCTCAGCAGCCCAAATCACTCCGTAGTGACCGGGGTCCGAAACCACGCCATCCGCACAACGACGGGTGTACGTGTGTTTCTCGTCGTAAATGCTGCCCTCGGTGCCCTCGTCCGCCGTCGTAATGAATACGACCAACGGCTGATCGCGTGCACCGGTGCCGGTCTCGATAGCGTCGATAAGGTCACGCCGTTTATGTACGTGTACCTCATCCACGATTGCGCCGCTCACATTCAAGCCGTGCGCGGTTTCGGCGACTTTCGAAAGGGCCCGGAAGACACCGCCGGTCCTCGGAACGCGGATAAGACCGCGCAGGACTTCCACGCGACCCCGGATAGCGCGACTTGTCAGAGCCATTCGCTTAGCGTCGTCAAAGACTCGCTCGGCCTGCGGCAGGGAGCCGGCTGCCGCGTAAACCTCGGCGCCGATTTCACGATCGGCGAGCAGCAGCACCAGGCCGATGCCGGACGACAGGGTTGATTTCCCAGCCTTACGCGGTACTTCGATCCATACCGTTCGGGCCACTCGGACCGGACGCCCCAATTCGGGGTCGTGCCACAGCCACCCGAAGATGGGCGCGATGATCCAGACCTTTTGCCACGGTGCGAGCTTGAGCGGTGTCCCGCCCCATCGGCCTTTCGTGTGCTTCATGGACTCGATAGCCGCGATAGCTCGGCGCGCAGTGGCCACGTCGAAATAGGCGCCCTCACGCTGCGATGCCTGGTGGGCGAGAACGAGCGGACGCGATTTCACAGCGTCGGCTATGTCGTCCTCGGACAGCCCGAGTTCTAGCAGCGCGTCATACGGGACGGGCAGCCCGTCAGTCAAAGATCCCGTCATCGTCGCCCCCGCTTTCCGGCGGGGTTATCCGCGTGGCTGACGCAGGGCTGAGCCCCAGCTCGCCAGTCAGCGCGCGAAAGTGTGCGCGATACTGATTGACGATGGTCACCCACGGGCTCTTTACATTCCCGCGCTCCGTCTCGACCACCAGGCCGGAACGGGATAGTTCGCGCTCGGCCTGCCAGAGTCGGGCGACCGTGACGCAATACTCAATGGCTGTCTCTCGCTGTGCGTCGGTAAGGCCGGCTGAGTGCACCAGGGCGGGAATCGTCCGCGCCCACACGTCTGCCGCTTTGCCGCGTACGCCTTCCGGGTCGTCCCCGGGTAGTAGCTCGGACCAATCCGGCTCGACAGGGGACAGCGGGGCGAACCGAGCGCCCTCGGAATTGCGGTCAGGGCGGTAAGTCCCTTCCCTGACTGCCTGGATATGGGGTTTGGGCTTTTGCCCGGGAACAGCCATGGGAAGTCACCTCCACCGAAACGGCCCAATGAGCCACGCGAGTTTTTTGCCTCCCTGCCGATCTTTTGGCGGGAGGGAGGGGAGTACCCCCCTGGTCGGCGTCACCAGCGGCGAGGCTGGACGCGCTCGGCTGCCCATCCGCCAGGCTGGTGCTTGGCTGTCTCGCGGTTGTGGCACGACGTGCACAGCGGACGCAGACGAGAGAACGCGTCCGGATCGGACACGCCACGTGCGACCAGCGAGCGACGCGACTCCGGGAAGTGGTCCGCGACAGTCGCAGCACGACCGCACAGCAGGCACCACGGGTTTCGGTACAGGTACGCCTTACGAATCCGCTGCCACCGTGTGCTGTAGCCCCGCTCTGCCGAGGAACCACGCAACCGCTCGGCCTCGCGCTGGTGCTCGGCACAGCGGCCACCACGGGCCGTCAGCTCGGGGCACCCGGGTACCGAGCACGGGGGGCGTGGTCTACGGGGCATGGGCACCAGCGCCCGCAGGGGACGTGCCCTCGGCCACGGGGGCAGTAGTGAAGACCAGTACGTTGCGGGGCGGTGCAGCGGCGAGAGCAGCAGCCACAGCGGCAAGCCGGTCCGCGTCCTCGGGGCCGTGGTCGTATTCCTCGCTAAGCCACAGCACGCGCACCCCCGAACTCGGTCCGGGTCTTCAACGCGTGGCATCCACGGCATAGGACTTGGACGTTCGAGTCCACGTCTTCCCCGCCGAGGGCGAGGGGCCGCACGTGGTCCACGTCCACGTCCACCACCGCGAAATCCTCGCGGCACCAGTCACACCACGCCCGGCCCTTCCGCGCGATGACCCGGCGAAGCCGTGCGGCAGCGTTGTTCCGCTCCGCTCGTCGTCGGCTCCGAGCACGACGGTTCCGAACGCTCGGGCGCCGCTCGTACTCCGTGTGGTGCCGCTCGCAGCGTCGGCGATGCGTCGCCGGCTCCGTGCAGTCGATACAGCGCATGGCGCCCCCTCGATGTTGTCGGCCTGGTCGTCGTTCTCTGCGTGCCCGCCCCCGGACTCGAACCGGGAACCTTCGCGGTCTAAGCGCGACGCCTCTTGCCATTGGGCTAGGCGGGCTGGTGGTGCTGAGTGCCCACCCCCGGACTTGAACCGGGGACCTCTGCGGCCGATATCCCGGACGTGCCGGGCCGGTACCGCGCACCTCTGCCGTTGGGTCAGTGGGCTTGGTCGTCCTCGCCGGCGGGGCCGGTCCGGACATGGTGGGGACCGCACGCGCTTACGACCCCTTTCGGCGCCCCCGGTCAAGGGGCGGTTACTCATGGGCGGTGCGGTCCCCGCGCTCTGCCTCACGACCCCTGCGGCCACCCCCGTAACGGCGGGGTGCGTGGTGCACGGGCAGAGCTGCGAGAGAGCGGGCACTCGGTCCGCCGGATTCCCCCTCGGGGTGGGTGCGCGGTAGTCCCGCTCTCTCTTGCCCCAGTAGTAGGGACCGAAGGTGTCCCGCGTCCTCGCCGCTTCGTGCGGTGGACGGTCGGGGTTGCTCGGTCCCTCCCTGGTGCCCCAGTAGTAGGGACCGAAGGTGTCCCGAGGGTGCCGAGCGGTGTCGGTGGTGACGACAGAGACCCCGGTTTCTCTTTCTCTGTATTTTTTCTATGCGTTCTAAAAAGTGTCGAAAGTCGTCACTCTCAACACCTCCTCGCCCCGCTGTGGGGCGGCCCCGCCCGAGCGCGCCGGCGAGGACGACCGAACCCGCGACGGACAGCCGACAGCCCCGGCGGTCACGTGGACTACTGGGGCCGGTCAGCGGGGCGGGTGTACTGCATTCTCGGACTGGTCCTAGATGCGCGCCCCTACCCCGCACACTCCATGTCGGCACGGGGCACACCGAGCCTATCCGGGGCCACGGGTGCCCCGCTGCGGGCAGCAGAAAGCCCCGGCAGTCACAGGAACCGACCGGGGCTCTCTTGGGCCTACACGGGGCTTACGCGGCTTGCTCGAACTCGTCCGCGTCGGGCTCGGCCCCTTCCGGGGTGGCCCACACGACGGTCACGCGCTCGTCGCCCACGAACCGCTTCCCCTTCCCCGGGGACTTGGACACGATCACGCGGTCTATCGCCAGTCCCAGCAGATCCCGCCGAAGCTGCGGGGCGGCTGCCTCCCACGTCTCCGCTGCCTTCCCCTCGATAAGGAACGTGATGTCTACACGGTCCCCGCCCGTCAGTTCCTTGACCTTGTCTTCGGCAGCGTCGAGCCGCTTTTCCGCAGCGATCTTTGTAGGGATGCGGTACTTAGCGGACCGGCCCGAGTAGAACCCCGCTCGGTCGTCGGCGTGGAACTTGTCGAGCCGGTCCGCTGCGGCTTTCAGCTCGGCCCGTGCTTCCTTGACCTCTGCCGTCTCTGTCGGTCGCTGTAGCTGTTGCCAGCGCTCGGCAACAGCGATCAACAAGGGGTCGTCGTCGTCTGACGCGTGCAGCCGGGTCGACCACAGATCGACTACGTAGGCTTCAAGGGCCTTTTGCATCACGTACGTAGGTGCCGCACAGACCCCGCCCTCTGCCGTTAGATCGCAGCGGTAGCCCCGTCCGCTCTTCGTCATCGCGCCGTTGCAGCCCGCGCATATGAGCTTTCCGGAGAGAGCGTGTACGGGGAGCCCGTCTTTCGGCTTGGGCTTTGTCCACTCTGCACCAGCGAGAACGCGACGTGCCTTGCTTGCGAGGGCCGAGGGGATCATCTCGGGCAGCGTGCTCGGTTCCACGCAGTGGACAGGGGACCCGTTCGCGTCCACGTAGCGCGTAGCGGTCTCGGCCGCCCCGACTGCGACCGTCAACCAACCCTCGTACACGGGGTGGTGCAAGATCTTGAGAATCTGCGGGGCACGCCACTGGGCGCCCGTGATCGTGCGGAGCCCAATGCGATTGAACATCCGTGCAAGCGCACGGGCAGCGGTTCCGGCCGCTACCGCGTTGAAAATGCACTCAACGACTTGCCACGGGGTGACTTCCTCGCGGGTGCTGACAAGACACGTGTACGGCGTGTGGTCGGGGCTCAAGCGGCGCGTGTCAGGGTGCGCCGTGAGGCCGAACGGTGCGCGGCCGAGCCACCGTCCTTCGTTGCGCTGACGCCCCTTGGTGGTGGTCACGTTGTGGCTCAAGCGCTGCGAGTATTCGCGGGCGTTCTCGGCACGGTCGATGATCCATCGGCGGTCTCGCTCGTCCATCGAGTCGAGCCGTTCGTAATCGAAGATCACGCGGGCTTTGCCGAGGATCGGCACCACCGATTCAGCGCCCTTCCGGCTGAACCGGTCGAGCGCATAGCACCACAGCGCGGGTACCTCACCGTTCAGCACTGCGGACATGGCTGCGTCGTACTTGGGGCGCCGCACGTCGCTCCACGCCGACAAATTCTCTTTCCAGACCTTACGAACGCAGTACCCGTGCTCATCCGCCCACGCTCGGCCCCGCTCTTCCTGCGCCCGGATGGAGAGGGCACGCTCGCCCTCACGGACCACTTTCGACTTACGGAGCAGCAGATCAACCCACGGTCGTCCGTGGCACGCGCAGACCCCGCCTTGAGTGGGTGTGTTCATGTCTCCGGTAGGGACCGAAGGTGTACGTGCGTTGCGCGTCAGGGTGGCCGTTGCCATCGAGACCCCTAGTGACCTGCGGGTTCGGCCCGCTACCGGTAGGTGTCAGGGTGTTTCGCCTACTGGCATCGCGGTGCAGCTGACCTTCGGCGTCGTGATGGGCATCTTCTTCCTGGTGTGGACGCTCTACATGCAGATCGGCCTCGGCTGGACCCCCCTGAAGGCCGGTCTGACCGGTGTGCCGTTCTCGATCGCGGTCTCCACGGCGGCGGGCCTGTCGGTGCAGCAGCTGGTGCCGCGCTTCGGCCGCAAGGTGCTCCAGGCGGGCGCCCTGACGATGGCGGCGGGCATCCTCCTCTACTTCCTGGTGGCCGGCCGCTACGGCGCGGACATCGCCCCCTGGCAGATGATCCTGCCCCTGGTCGTGATGGGCCTGGGCATGGGCCTGATCGTGGCCCCGCTGACGGACGCGGTGCTGTCGGACGTGCCGCGCGAGCACGCCGGTTCGGCCTCCGGTCTGATCAACACCACCGGGCAGATGGGCAACGCGCTCGGCCTCGGTCTGGTCTCGGTGGTCTTCTTCGGCATCGTGGACGACCGGCAGCCGATCACCTCGGCGGCGGCGAACACGGCGGCCTTCACGGACGCCTTCCAGAACTCCCTCGCCTGGGCGGCGGTCGTCCTCGCCGGCATCTTCCTCGTGATGTTCGCCCTGCCGGCGAAGCCGAAGCAGCACCTGGAGGGTGGCGCGGACGCGGAGCCGGCCGCCGTCGAGAAGGAGCCGGCGCTGGCCGCCTCCTGAGCACCCGCCGGACGGCGCACGCCTGGCGAAGGGCCCCGGCCCCGGGACGCGATCCCGGGGCCGGGGCCCCTCCCGCTCGCCGGGCCGGTTTCAGCGCACCCGGGAACGGGACTCCATCGCCCCGCGGGCGGCGTGCTCGTCCTCGTACACCTCGCACATGTGGCGGCCGTCCGGGGTCGCCGTGTGCTCGACCTCCCACAGGCTCAGCTCGCTGCCGTCGAGGAGCAGGAACTGGTGCTCGTAGAGCGTGAAGCCGGCGTCCCGGCCGCCCTCCGCGGTGCACCGGCGCCCGAACGCCTGCGTGATGTGGTGCGCGAACGCGAGCCGCAGCCGCCGGGCGGTGGCCTCGCCCGGCCGGTCCGCGTTCTCCGCGCGGCGCAGCACCCGGCGGGCGTGGTCCGCCGAGTTGTCCGGCACGTACATCCGGGGCTGCGCCGGTATCGGGCGGGCGAGCAGCGTGCTCAGCAGCTCCAGCTCCTCGTCCTCGGACGGGGAGCCGTCGGCGCGTTCCACCGGCCGGCCGAGCGAGGGACCGGCCGGCAGCCGGGACGCGGCGAGCCGGGCCTCGGACTCCTCCACGTACAGCTCGTGCTGGTCGGTGCCGCCCCGGCCGGAGTTGTGCACCAGCTCCCACAGGCTGACCGCCGTGCCGTCCGGGAGCAGATAGGTGTGGCGGTAGGTGGTGCGGTGCAGCGACGCGCTGTGGTGCGAGGAGTACAGGGTGCTCGAGTGGGCCAGCGCCGTCTCCAGGCGCTCGATCGCGGAGTCGGGCAGATCGAAGGAGTTGAGCGCCCGGCCGAGGAGTCGCTCAAGGTGGGTCTCGGTCGTCTCGTACGGATCGTGAGCATGATCCAGCGGATCGTTCAAGGGGGTCTCCAGGCCGTCGCCGCATGTCACTTGCTGCTTGCTAAACGTAGTCCCTGGGTCTGACATCGTGTCCGGCGTTCGGGAAAACGAACGGGGGCGCGTACGGAGTTCCCGCGCCCCCTGTGCGCATCCGTCAACTCCCCTTGGTATACCGGCAGTCCGTGGCCAGAGCTAGCCGTCGGACGCCTCCCCGTACAGCTCCCGGTACGCGGGGAAGTCCCCGCCCGGCCCCGAGGCCCCGGCGGACGGTGCGAGAACGGCCTGGACGATGGCCCGTGTGACGGTGTCCGCGCCCGCCGCGAGGACCTCGTTGAGGGCGAGCGGGCCCGGCGCGGCGGGCAGTTCGCGCGCCCCCGTCGCGAGGGCGAAGACGGTGTCGCCGTCGTTGAGGAGATGCACCGGACGGACGGCGCGCGCGATGCCGTCGTGCGCCGTGCCGGCGAGCTTCTGCGCCTGCGCGCGGGTCAGCGCGGCATCCGTCGCCACCACCGCGAGCGTGGTGTTCAGAGGGGGCGGGGCCGCCTTCGCCCGGGCGTCCGCGAGCCGCCGCAGCGCGGCCTCGTGCACCGCCCGCTCGGGATAGGAGGGGCGTACGCCGGGCGTGAAGAAGGCGCCGTACGGCACGCCCGTCTCCGGATCGACCGCCGAACCGACCGCGTTCACCACCACCAGCGCGGCGACCGTGATCCCCGACTCCAGGACCGTGCTCGCCGTCCCCACCCCGCCCTTCAGCCCGCCGACCACCGCACCCGTGCCCGCGCCCACCGCACCCGTCTCCACGCGCGCGTGGAGACCGCTCGCGGCCGCCGCCTCCACCGCGGCCCGGCCCGTCGCGGCGTCCGGGCGGGCCGTGAAGTCGCCGCCCCTGCCCAGGTCGAAGACACAGGCGGCCGGCACGACCGGCACCACGTGCGCCGGATCCGGGCCGACCCGCACCCCGCGGCGCTGCTCCTCCAGCCAGGCCATCACCCCGGCCGCCGCGTCGAGCCCGTACGCACTGCCGCCGGTCAGGACCACGGCGTCGATCCGCTGGACCAGATTGCGCGGATCGAGCGCGTCCGTCTCGCGCGTGCCCGGCCCCCCGCCCCGTACGTCGACGGCGGCCACCGCCCCGCCCTCCGGGGCGAGCACCACCGTCGTGCCGGACAGCGCCCCGGGCCCCGGCACCCGCGCGTGCCCGACCCGAAGGCCGGCCACATCGGTGAGGGCGTCGTGCGGGGGTACGCCGGAGGGAGACGCCTCACGCGAGGTCAGGGGGCGCCGGGCTGCGTCGTTCTCTTCTTCGGGCACCCCTCCTGCGTAGCACGGATACGGCTGCCCGGGCAGGGCGAGCCAGGGCGCGCGCGGAGGCCGGGAGCGTGGGGCCGGCCCGGAACCGCGCATCCGGGAGTCAGCGCTTCGGGCCCAGGTACGTGCCGCCGGAGGCGTCGACCACCGTGCCGGTGATCCAGCGCCCGTCCGGCGAGGCGAGAAAGGCGACCGGGCCGGCGATGTCCTCGGGCTGCCCCACCCACGGCAGCGCCTGCCCCGCGATCAGCATCTCCTCCAGCTGCGGCACGGCGGCCATGGCGGCCGTCAGGGCGGCGGTCTGCGTGGGGCCGGGGGCCACGGTGTTCACGTTGATCCGGCGCGCGCCGACGACATTGGCGAGGGTGCGCGTGAAGGTCTCCATCGCGCCCTTCGTCATCGCGTACGCCAGCTCGTCGGAGAGCGAGATGCGGGTGACGGCGGAGCCGATGTTGACGATGCTGCCGCCGTCGCGCAGGACCGGGAGGAGCTGCTGGACGAGGAAGTACGGAGCGCGGACGTTGACCGCGAAGAGCCGGTCGAACTGCTCGACCGTCTCGTCCTGGAGGTGCCCGCCGGAGGAGGTGACGGCCGCGTTGTTGACGAGGACGTCGAGCCCGGCGTCCCCGGTGCGGGCGACGAGCCCGGCCCGCAGGCCCTCGACGAGGGCGAGGACACCCTCGTGCGTGCCGAGGTCCGCGCCGACGGCGAAGGCCCGGCCGCCGCTCGTGTGGATCAGGTCGACGGTCTGCTGGGCGGCGACGGCGTCGGAGCCGTAATGGACGGCCACGACGTGCCCGTCCCGGGCGAGCCGGAGGGCGACGGCCCGGCCGATGCCGCGGGAGGAGCCGGTGACCAGCGCCGTGCGGGCGGCGGCGCCGGGGGTGCCGGGGGTGGTGGAGGTCGTGGTCTGCATGGTGCGGCGCTCCTTGACGGGGCAGGATCCGTGGTCCGGGGTCCTGCGTTCTTGCCGGGCGATCGCCTCGACAGGAGGAACAGTGGCCGGAGCCGCTGACCGCCCGCGCACCGCACGCTGACGGGCGCTGACGGGGGCTGGCGGGCTGGCTGAGGGCGCCTGCGGGCGTGGACGGGGGCTGGCGGAGGGCGCCTGCGGGCGCGGACGGGCCGCGACGGGGACGGGGGTGCCGGTCAGACCGCCGGGTTCGCCGAGTCTGCCGGGTCCACCGGGGTCGCCCGGTCCAGCAGGTCCGCCGGGTTCGCCGGGTCCACCGGCTCCGTCGACGCCGGCGAGTCCACCGGGTCCGGCAGCCCCGCCCGGCGTGCCACCTCGCGCGCGCGGGCGAGGTCGGCGGCGGCCGCGTCCGCGTCGCCCGCGGCCGTCCGGACGGCCGCCCGGCGTCCGAGAAGGTCGACGATGTCCTCGGCCACGCCCAGCGACTCGAAGAGGGCGAGGGCCTCGGCGAACAGCGGCAGCGGATCGTCCGACAGGGCGGCGAGGCCCTCCAGGGCGGTCGCCGTCCCCCAGCGCTCCCCGAGCGCCCGGAACGCCGTCAGGGCCTTGGTGAGGTGCTCCCGCGCCGTCGCCGCGTCGTCGCGCGCGAGCGCCAGATGCCCCTGGCCGACCAGGTCGAGGGCGCGCGACCAGGTGTCGTCGGGAACGGGGAGCCGTGCCTCGGGGCCGACCGCCGTGGCCCACAGGAAGGCGGTGAAGGGCTGCCGCAGCGGCTCCGTACGCCCGGTCAGCAGCGTCCGGGCGCGCGCGATCCGCTCCTCGTCCCGTGCCCCGGCGGCCAGCACGCACAGCGCGTACTCCTCGCCGAGGTGCCGTACGCCGGCCAGGCCCGCCCGCTCGACCGCGTCCAGCAGCTCCGCCGCGAGCCCCGCGACCTGCCCGCGCAGTCCGCGCAGCCACCAGTACGGAGTGAGCGCCGCCACGAGCCGCAGCCCGTCCTCCGGGGCGGCGCGACGCAGGGCGGCACGCAGGTTCGGCTCCTCGGCGTCGAGCCGGGCCAGCCAGACCGACTGGGCAGCGCCGCGCAACTCCGGGTCGGCGGCCCGGGCGAGGCCGAGGTAGTGGGCGGTATGGGCCGCGTGCGCGGGGTCGGCGGCGGGCAGCCGGCCGGCCGCGTAGGCACGGACGGTCTCCAGCATCCGGTACCGCCCGTCGCCTACGCCCGGGCCGTCGGCGCCGCGCACGCCCGGCCCGTCCGCCGCGACCTCCCGCTCCCGCGCCTCCCGTACCGCCCCGTCGACCGGGGTCGCGCCTGGTGCCGCCGCCCCGCCGGCCTCCGGCCCCGCCGCCCCGGCTCCCGCCGTCGCCGGTGTCACGGTCGGCCTCCTCACGGGCGTCGTCCCCATGGCCGACGTCCTGATGGCCGGCGTCCCCAGGGCCGACGTCCCCATGGCGGACGTCCTGATGGCCGGCGTCCCCCCGGTCGCTGTTCCCGCCGCCCTCTCCGTCCCCGCCGGCAGGCGCTCCACCAGGGACTTCTCCGTCAGCGAGACGAGCAGGTCCTCCGCGTCCCCGGGGTCGAGCCCGCACACCCGGGCCACGGACTCCGGCGTCGCGCCGCCGCGGAAGACCGACAAGCGGGCCGCCAGGGTGCGTTCCTCCTCGGTCAGCAGTTCCCAGCTCCACTCCACGACGGCGGCGAGCGTCCGGTGCCGCTCGGGCGCCGTGCGGTCCCCGCGGGACAGCAGCCGGAAGCGGTCGCCGAGGCGGTCGGCCAGCTCGTCCGCGGTGAGCGTGCGCAGCCGCGCGGCCGCCAGTTCCAGGGCCAGCGGCAGCCCGTCGAGGGCCGCGCAGATCTCCGCCACGCGCGCGTGGCCCGTGAATCCGGGCCGGGCCGCGGCCCCGCGCCGTACGAACAGCTCCTCCGCCGCCCGCGGCGCCAAGGCGGCCAGCGGCAGCAGCGACTCACCCGTGATGCCGAGCGCCTCCCGGCTGGTGGCGAGCACCCGCAGCTGCGGGCACCCCGCCAGCAACTCCCGTACGAGCACGGCCGCCTCCGTCACCACGTGCTCGCAGTTGTCGGCCACAAGCAGCACCGGACGGTCCGCGAGGGCCTGGACGAGGCGGTCCGGTGCCGCGTCCCGCACCCCGAGGGCCCGGGCGAACGCCCCGGCCACCTCGCCGGGGCCCACCGACCCCAGGTCCACGAAGACGGCCCCGTCCGCGACCGCCTCCACCGCGAGCCGTGTCTTGCCCGCGCCGCCCGGGCCGACCAGGGTCACCAGGCGTGCCGCAGTCAACAGAGCGGCGAGCCGCTCCCGTTCGCCCTCCCGGCCGACGAAGCCGGTCAGCGGCACCGGCGGACGTACGGGCCGGGAACCGGCCACGGGCGCCGGACGGACCGCGGCAGCCCCGGACGGCTCCCCGCGTAACACCGCCAGGTGCGCCTCAGCCAGTTCGTGCGCCGGGTCCGCGCCGAGCTCGTCGGCGAGCGCCCCGCGCACCTCCTCGTACACCGCGAGCGCCTCGGCCTGCCGCCCGGCACCGGCCAGCGCCCGTATCTGGAGCGCCCGCAGCCGTTCGCGCAGCGGATGCGCCGTCGTCGCCTCGGCCAACTCCCGGACGAGCGGCACCGGATCCCCGCCCGAGGCGAGCCGCGCCGCCGCCCACTCCTCCAGGGCGTCGATCCGCAGCGCGTCGAGCCGGGCCGCCTGTCCGCGCGCGTACGGGGCGTCCCGTACGTCCGCGAGCGCGGGCCCCCGCCACAGCGCGAGCGCCTCGCGCAGCAACCCCTCGGCCCCGGCGGGGTCCCCGGCCGCCCCGGCCCGGGCGCCCTCCCGCGCGAGCCGTTCGAAGCGGAGGGCGTCGACCTCGTCGGGGCCGGCGCCGGTCAGCCGGTAACCGGCGGGGGAGTGCTCCACGCCCACTCCGGCCGGCAGCACCCGGCGCAGCCGCGAGACCTGCGACTGGAGGGCGTTCGCCGCGCCCGCCGGGGGCTCGTCCCCGTACAGACCGTCGACGATCCGCTCGGCGCCGACGGTCCGTCCGGCGTCGAGCAGGAGCAGTGCCAGCAGGGCCCGGGCGCGAGGGCCGCCGGCGGCGGGGGCGTCGGCGACGGTGAGCGGACCGAGGAGCCGGAAGATCATGCGACGAATTCTGGCAGCACGGAGCGACGGCCCCGGCAGCTTCCGGCGGCTCGCGTCCGTTCCCGGCGGCCGGGCCCGGCCGTTCGCGGCGGCCGTTCCCGGCCGTTCAAGGCAGCGCTCGGAAGGTCGCGGCGACCTCCGGCCACCCCGGAGGGAGCGGCCGCGGCCCCCCGGGGAGCGGCCGCGCACCTCGTGGGAACGGCAGGGGACTTCGCGGGAGCGTCCGTGGGCTCCCTCGGCCGGAAGCCCGTGTCTCAGCCGGTACCGCGCGTGGCCGGGTTGGTGGCCGTGAGCGTCACGCCGACCGCCACGGTCGCGGCGGCCACGAGACCGGCCGCGAGGACCGCCCAGTGCCCGGCGAAGGTGCACATGAGGATGGCCAGGGACGACACCGGCAGCACGGCCTGCTGGGCGATGCCGACCTTGAAGTACCGGGCGTGCAGGAGCCACACGCACAGCAGGAACACGGCGGTGGGGATGGTCACGGCGGACGACGCGGCGAGCGTGGACAGGTGCGCCTTGCCGACCGCCTGCTCGACGGAGATCTCGATGCCGGCGCCGATCGCGGCGGCCGAGGCGAAGATCAGGTAGTGGCCGTAGCCCCAGAGGAAGCCCTGGCGGTTCGAGACGAGCCGGTCGTGCGCGGGCACGACGAAGTAGATCCACCAGGCGGCGAAGACGATCAGGAGCCCGCCGGCGGCGATCGGCAGCACCTCGCCGAGGGCGTCGTTCTCGGTGACGCCCGACTTCACGGCGACCGTCGCCGCCGCGATCGACTCGCCGAGCACGATGATGGTGAACAGGCCGTAGCGCTCGGCGATGTGGTGCGGATGCCACTGCGTGGTGACGTCCTTCTCGGCGTAGACGGGTACGGCCATCTCGGCCAGTGCCATCACGAGGAAGACCCACGGCCGGGCGTCCTCCGGCACCAACAGCAGTGCCACCCATCCGATCTGGCAGGCGATCACCCCGCCCGCGTACCGCCGGCACATCGTCCGCTCGGCGGCGTCGGTCGCGTGGTGCGCGGCCCGCAGCCACTGGGAGGACAGGGCGAGCCGCATGACGACGTAGCCGATGAAGACGACCAGGAAGTCGTGGTCCTCGAAGGCGCGCGAGACCCCGGCGGCGAGGATCAGCACACCGGCGATCTGGACGAGCGTGACCACGCGGTAGAGCACGTCGTCGTTGTCGTACGCCGAGGCGAACCACGTGAAGTTCATCCACGCCCACCAGATGGCCCAGAAGACCATCGCGTAGTTCAGGATCCCGGACCCGGCATGTCCCTCCGCCACGGCGTGCACGAGCTCGGCCCCGGCCTGCGCGACCGCGACGACGAAACAGAGGTCGAAGAACAACTCGAGCGGTGTGGCTGCCCGGTGCGCCTCGTCACGGGAACGAGCGGTCAGGGGGAGGAAGGGTTGCGTCATGCCCACAGAACACCAGATCAGCGGGTGGGGCGACAGCCACGACACCACGGGCCGCTCCCCACGGACCGGCCGCGGCGCCCACCGCGCCGAGGCCACCGGGCGAGCCCCCGTCCGGGGCCGCGGCGGCGGTGTCGTGCGCCGCCACGGTCCCCTCGGACCTCACGCTACGTCCGTCCGGTCGCCGCGCCGACCCGCCACAGGTCCCGTCCCGCAGGGCCGCAGGTCCTCCCCGCCCAGGTCCTTTCGGGAGCCGTGCCGGCCCCGCCTCCATCCTGCGCCCGGGCACGACGGACCCCAGGCGGCGCCCGCCGTCGCGGGGGCGGTGCCGGCGGCGCGGTGCCGGCGGCAGGGGCGCGGCTCCGGCGGCCCGGCGCGGTGCCGACGGCGTGGGCGCGGTGCCGACGGCGCAACGTCCCGTGTCCGACGGGACCTAGGCCCGCCCGTGCCGACGACCATCGCCTCTCACCCGCCCCTCGGGCGCGACGCAGCCTGGAAGAGCAAGGAACCCCTCGAAACGTCAGGGAAGCGCCATGAGTTCCGTAGCCCAGGACAGCAGAACGACGAGCGGGCCGGCATCCGCCTCGTACGACATGGAGCAGTACAGGCCCGGGAAGCCGATCACGGACTGGGAGCCGGAGAACGAGCTCTTCTGGAAGTCCGTCGGGCAGAGGGTCGCCGCCCGCAATCTGTGGATCGCGGTGCCGGCGCTGCTCGTGGCGTTCGTCGTGTGGCAGGTGTGGTCGGTCACCGCGACCAGCCTGAAGGACGTCGGCTTCGGGTTCTCCACGTCCCAGCTGTTCTGGCTGACGGCCGTCCCCGGTCTGACCGGCGGTACCGCCCGGATCCTCTACACCTTCCTCGGCCCGATGATCGGGCAGCGCCGCTTCACCGCCCTGTCGACGCTCGTGCTGATCGTGCCGCTGATCTGGCTCGGCATCGCCGTTCAGGACCCGTCGACCCCGTACGGCGTGATGGTCGCCATCGCCGCCCTCTGCGGTATCGGCGGCGCCAACTTCGCCTCCTCCCTGGCCAACATCGGCTTCTTCTTCCCGAAGGCCGGGAAGGGCAACGCGACCGGCATCAACGGCGGTCTGGGCAACCTGGGCGTCTCGGCCGTCCAGCTGCTGACCCCCATCGTCATCACCTGGTCGACGATCGCGATCGGCTCCGCCCAGCACAAGGCCGACGGCACGCCGGTCCACCTGCAGAACGCGGCCTTCATCTGGGTCCCGGTGCTGCTGGTGCTGGCCGCCGTCGCCTGGTTCGGCCAGAACGACCTGAAGGTCGCCTCCACCCCGTTCAGCCGCCAGAAGATCATTTTCAAGCGCAAGCACAACTGGCTGATGACCTGGCTGTACGTCGGCACCTTCGGCTCCTTCATCGGCTTCGCCGCGGCCCTGCCCATGCTGATCAAGACCACGTTCCCGGACTACTCGATGGCCACCTACGCCTGGATGGGGCCGGCGGTCGGCGCCCTCGCCCGGTGGGCGGGCGGCTGGATCGCCGACAAGTGGGGCGGCGCGCGGGTGACGATCCTGTCCTTCGCGGGCATGGCGGTCTCCCTCCTGGGCGTGATCGCCTTCCTGCCTTCGGGCGGGGACGGCGGCTCCTTCTACGGCTTCTTCCTCTGCTTCCTCGCGGCGTTCCTCTTCTCCGGCATCGGCAACGGCTCGACCTTCCGGCAGATCCCGGTCATCTTCCGCGGCACCCACCTGAAGGGGCTGACGGAAGGCACCCCCGAGTACGCCCGGGCGCTGAAGCAGGCGGAGATGGAGTCCGGTGCCGTCACGGGCTTCACCTCGGGCGTCGCGGCCTACGGCTTCTTCTTCATCCCGGCCCTCTTCGCCTCGGTGGCCGTGACCAGCGCGATGTGGGGATTCGTCGGCTTCTACGTCAGCTGTATGGTCGTGACCTGGTGGTTCTACGCCCGCAACGGCGCCGAGGCGCCGAGCTGACCGGCCCCGTCGGACTCCGGAGAAGGCCCTGCCCCGGCGGGGCCTTCCCCCGTCCCCGGGCTGGGGGGCCTTCGGCGGTCCACCGGTGACCGATGCCACCCCATGGGACCGATCAGGCGGAATGCCACGGAGGAAGCAGCGAGGACGATGTCCTCCCCTTCCACAAGCTCGGCGAAGCGAAGGGGGGAGCCCGCGCCAGGCCGCGCACCCTCCATGGCACACCGTCCCCCACCCCGGAGCAGGTGGCGGCCCGCGAGACCTTCCGCGCCCGCGGCCCAGGAGACCTTCCGCGCCGGCGGCCGCTACGCCGTCCGAGTCCGGCGGGCCCGCCGAGCGCCGGTGCCGTCCTGAGCATCCGCAGCCGCCCGCGCCCTGGCAGGAGACACTCACCCCTCCGTGCCATATAACGGGCGAATAGGGTAAAAAACTACCTAAAGTGGCGGCGTGATCGAGCCACCGCAGGCCTCCGCCGAGCCCCAGCAGGCCACCGCCGACCCCCCGCCCGTCCCCACCGAACGGCCCCCTCAGAGCCCCGCCCAGGTGCGCCGACGTGCCTCCGTCGCCGGGACCGGCGTCTCCCTTCTGCTGATCCTCGCGATCGTCCTCGGCAGCCGACTGCTGCGCGACTTCGACTCGGCCCTCCTTCCCTACGCGGTGGCGACCGTCTTCCTCGCCTTCGGCGTCGCCTACCGCTACACCGTGTGGGTCTCCGCCCCGGGCGCCCGGCGTCTGTTCCAGCAGGGCTGGCGCGCCTTCTTCTCCGTCGAGAACTTCCGCAGGGCGCCCACCGCCCTGCCCCGGATGATCGCCACGTACCTCGGCTTCCAGAAGTTCCTCGGCGCCCGCTCGCACGCCCGCTGGGCCGCCCACCAGCTGATCTTCTGGGGCTGCGTCCTCGCCGCGCTCATCACCTTCCCGCTGACCTGGGGCTGGTTCACCTTCACCTCGTCGACGGGCTCGGGACCCGGCTACGAGATGCGGATCTGGGGCTTCAAGGTCCTCGGCTTCGACTCGCTGAACGTCGTCGGCTGGCTCATGTTCCACGGCCTGGACATCGCCGCCGTGCTCGTCATCCCCGGCGCCGCCTACTTCCTGTGGCGCCGGATGAAGGACCGCGGAGCCGTCACCGGACAGCGCTTCGCCTACGACCTGGTGCCGCTGCTGGCCCTCGTCGTCATCTCCGTCACCGGTCTGCTGCTCACCTTCTCCTCGATCTTCCTGCACGGCGGCGGCTACGAGTTCCTGGCGATCCTGCACATGGTGTCGGTGGTCTTCACCCTCATCTACATCCCGTTCGGGAAGTTCTTCCACATCGTGCAGCGGCCCGCCGCCGTCGGCATGCAGCTGTTCAAGTACACCGCCCGCCGCCGTGCCGGGCAGCCCGACGGCGACGGCGACGGCTCCGGCCTCCTCGCCTGCCGCCGCTGCGGGCAGCCCATCGACAGCGCCTCCTACGTCGAGAACCTCCAGGGCACCATGCGCGACCTGAGGCTCGGCTTCGACGAATGGGCCGAGTACTGCCCGCGCTGCAAACGCGTCCTGCGGGGCACCGCCTACCTCAGCCACGTCAAGAAGGGCTTCAAGTGACCTCGCCACTGCCCGCTCCCCTGCCCCTTGACCCCTCCGTCGCGCCGCCCGGCACCCGCAACTTCCGCGACGCCGGCGGCATCCCCGCCGACCGCTGGCACGCCGACCAGAACGGCGAGACCCTCGTCCCCACCCACTGCTGCTTCTGCGGAGTGCAGTGCGGCATGTATCTGCGCGTCGACCGCGGCGGCAAGGTCTTCGGCGTCGAACCCCGCAACCACGACATCAACCGCATGCGGCTCTGCCCCAAGGGCATCAACGCCTACCAGCAGGTCAACCACCCCGACCGGCTCACCAGCCCGCTGCTCCGCCGCAACCGCGACGAGCCCTTCCGCGAGGCGAGCTGGGAGGAGGCCCTCGACTTCACCGTCTCCGAGATCCGCCGCATCCAGACCGAGTACGGCAACGACGCCTTCGGTCTGCTCGGCGGCGCCAGCCTCTACTCCGAGAAGACCTACCTCGTCGGCAAGTTCGCCCGCGTCGCCCTCAGGACCCGGCACGTCGACTACAACGGCCGGCTCTGCATGGTGTCCGCCGCCGGGGCCAACAAGCTCGCCTTCGGCATCGACCGGGCGGGCAACCCCTTCTCCGACATCCTCCTCACGGACTGCCTCCTCATCGCCGGCTCCAACGTCGGCGAGTGCTTCCCCGTCATGACCCAGTACCTGTGGGGAGCCAGGGACCGCGGCGCCACCCTCATCGTGGTCGACCCGCGCGAGACGGCCATCGCCCGCACCGCCGACATCCACGTCGCTCTCAAGCCCGGCACGGACTCCGCCTTCTTCAGCGCCGTCCTCCACGTCGTCGTCGCCGAGGGCCTCACCGACGAGGCCTACCTCGCCGCCCACACCACCGGCTGGGAGGAGGTGAAGAAGACCGTCGAGGCGTACCCGCCCGCCCGCTCCGCCCAGATCTGCGGCGTCCCCGAGGAGCAGATCGTCCAGGTCGCCCGCATGTTCGCCGGCGCGGGCAGGGCCATGGCATGGCACGCCCGCGGCGTCGAGCACCACTCCCAGGGAGTCGAGAACTGCCTGACGATCATCAACCTGTGCGTCGCCACCGGGAACATCGGCCGCCCCGGCGCCGGCTACGGCACCATCACCGGCCAGGGCAACGGCCAGGGCGGACGCGAACACGGCCAGAAGTCCGACCTGCTGCCCGGCGGGCGCTCCATCTCCAACCCCGAACACCGCCGTCAGATCTGTGAGATCTGGGGCATCGAGGAGTCCGAACTCCCACCGGCCGGCACCTCCATGATGGAGATGGTCTGGCAGATGCAGCGCCGGGAGATCCGCGGCCTCATCGGCATCTGCAACAACCCCTTCGTCTCCCTCCCGCACTACGCCACGGTGAAGGAGGGCTACGACGCCACCGAGTTCCACGCCCAATTCGACTTCTTCCTCTCCGAGACCGCCGCCAACGCCCACGTCGTCTTCCCTGTCACCGTCTGGGCCGAGGACGAGGGCGTCATGGCCAACGCCGAGGCCCGGGTCGTCAAGCACAACAAGGCCCAGGAACCGCCCGCCGGCGTCCGCACCGACACCTGGGTCATCTGCGAGCTCGCCAAGCGGCTCGGGGCCGGCGACAAGTTCGCCTTCCCGGATTCCCGCTCCGTCTTCGAGGAGCTCCGCATCGCCTCGGCCGGCACCGTCAACGACTACTACGGCATCACCTACGAGCGGCTCGAGGAGACCGGCGGCATCGCCTGGCCCTGCCCCACCACCGACCATCCCGGCACGCCCCGCCTCTTCGAGGACGGCCGGAGCTACCACCCCGACGGCAAGATCCATATGCAGGTCGTCGAATGGCATCCGCCCATGGACCCGTACAGCGAGGAGTACCCCCTCTCACTCACCACCGGACGCACCGTCGCCCACTTCCTCTCCGGCAACCAGACCCGCCGCCTGGGCGCCCTCGTCGAGCAGACCCCGCGTCCCTGGGTCGAGGTCCACCCGTCTCACGGCTTCCGCAACGGCGACCCGGTCCGCGTGGTCACCCGGCGCGGCAGCGAGGTCTTCCCCGCCCTGGTCACCGAGGCGATCCGCCCCGACACCGTCTTCGTCCCGTACCACTGGCCCGTCCCCACCGCCGCCAACGCGCTGACCATCGACGCCCTCGACCCCCGGTCCAAGATCCCCGAGTACAAGGTCTGCGCCGCCCGCATCGAGGCCGCGGAGCGCATCGACGAGGTGCCGGCACCGCCCACCGCCCCCGGCCACGTCGCCTACCCGGCCACCCAGATCTCCCGCGACGACCCCCTTCCCCCCACGTCCCCGCAGGGCCGTGGCACCTCGGAGAGGAGCTGACGGCGTCATGATGGGCCGCACGATCTTCATCGACCCGGGCCGCTGCATCGGCTGCCAGGCCTGCGTCTCCGCCTGCCGCGAATGCGACTCGCACCGCGGCAAGTCGATGATCCACCTCGACTACCCCGACGAGGGGCACTCCGTCGCCTCCCTTCCCACCGTCTGCATGCACTGCGAGGACCCCGTCGCCCCCTGCGCCGAGGTATGCCCGGCCGACGCGATCCTGGTGACCGCGGACGGCGTGGTGCAGCAGGCCGACACCACCCGCTGCATCGGCTGCGCCAACTGCGTCAACGCCTGCCCCTTCGGCGTCCCGAAGATCGACCTCCAGGCGAAACTGCAGATGAAGTGCAACCTCTGCTACGACCGCACCGCCTACGGTCTCGCCCCCATGTGCGCCACCGTCTGCCCCACCGGCGCCCTCTTCTACGGGACCCTGGACGAGCTCCGCGCCGAACGCCCCGGCGTCGAGGTCGCCGACTCCTTCACCTTCGGGTCCACCACCGTCTCCACCGGCGTGGCGATGGTCGTCCCCGCCGACAAGGTCCAGTGGCCGGTCCCCGGCGGCCTGCCCATCGTCGAAGTCAACGGAGTGGATGTCCGATGAGCCTCACCGAACAGCCCCCCGGCCACGGCTCCGACCCCACGGACGCGCATCCCACGGACGCCGACCCCGCCGACGCGGCCCAGGTGGCCCTCCGTGACCGCATCTCCGCCGACTCCCTCACCACCCGCCGCGACTACCTGCGGATCGTCGCCACCGTCTCCGGCGGCCTGGCGGTCGGCGGCATCGGCGTCGCGTCCGGGATCCTGCACCGGCACGGTGACAGCGACGGTGCCCTCGAACCCAAGCGGATCGCCGACCGGATCCTTCCCGGCGACTCCGTCGCCTTCCGCTATCCCGACGAGGAGGACCGCGCCGTCGCCGTCCGCCTTCAGGACGGCACCCTCGCCGGCTACTCCGCCGTCTGCACCCACCTCGCCTGTGCGGTGCTCTGGCGCAAGGACCGGGGGAGCGAGGGCGAGCTCTACTGCCCCTGCCACGAGGGAGTCTTCGACGCCCGCACCGGGGAGGTCACCGCGGGCCCGCCGCCCCGCGCCCTGCCGAAGGTGATCCTCGTCGAGGACGACGACGGCAGCGTCTGGGCCGTGGGCACCACCCGCTCCGGGGAGAGCACCCAGGAAGGCCTGTGCCGCCAGCTCGGCCAGGAGCGCCCCGGCCTCGCCGAACGCCTCGGCTGTCCGGATGCCTCCGCCCGCGGCGCCCTGGAGAGGAGCCGCAGGACATGACCGACACCCCGTTCCCCAAGGACCCGGCCGCCCCCGGCCACCAGGGCGGATCCCCCCGGGACGTGCCGTCCCCGGCCGTCTACACCCCCGGCAGCGCCCAGCCCCGGCTCAACCGCCCGGTCCACGAGCGCTACCCCCAGATCCGCCCCACCAGCGGCTACGGCGATCCCCGGGTCCGCCACACCGGTCCGGGCCCGGGCGCCGGCACCGACCAGGAGCCCGAGCGCTCCTCGAAGCTCTCCGCCCGCCTGGCTCTCGCTCTCACCGTGGTCATCGGCCAGCTGTGGGGGCTGACGGTCGTCGTCGACGAGTGGATGTCCGGCGACACCGGGACCGCCTGGTGGGGAGCGGGCTTCCTGGTCCTGTCGTTCCTCGTCGTCCTCGGCCTCTGGCTGCTCGACCCGAAGGACCGGTGAGCGGAATTCCGCAGATCAGAGGGGAACACGGCGGTGCTTCCGGCGTAACCTGAATACATGAGCACCGCCCCCGCCCACGGACCGCGCGCAGCGAAGCAGTCCGACACACCCCCCAACCCCCAACCCAGGCCGGCACTGATCTTCGACGATCCGCTGGACCGGCAGTCCGCGGACGATACGGACCGTGGATGGGGCGAGCGGCCTCCCACCGGCGGCGACAGCGCCGCCGACCTTGCGCGCTTCCTCGACGAGAAGCCGCCGCACCACCTCTGACACCGACGCGAGCCGTCGGTCAGGAGGTGGAGTGCGCCCCCGTGCCGCTTCCGGTCTGCGAGGTCACGCCGGTGTTGTTCACGGGACCGCGCTGCGAGACCAGGTGGTCGCGGATCTCCTTGAGCACCTCCAGCTCGCTGACCTCCAGCGTCTCCTGGACGCCTTCCTTCGCCTTCTCGTGCGCGGCGCGCTTCGCGAGGATCTTCGCCATCGGCAGGACCATGAGGAAGTAGACGACGGCCGCCGTGATCACGAAGCTGAGGACGGCGCTGAGCACCAGACCCCACTGGATCTGGATGCCCTGCATCTCGCCGTCGACCACCCGGCACGGGGCCTGCAGGCAGGACGAGTAGCCCTCCAGGTCCTTGGTGCCGAAGGCTCCCACGAGCGGGTTGATGATGCCCTTGACCACCGAGTTCACGATGTTGGTGAACGCGGCGCCGATGACGACGGCCACCGCCAGGTCGATCACGTTGCCACGCATCAGGAAGGCCTTGAAGCCTCCCAGCAAGCTTTCCTTCTTCTCGGCCACCAAGGTGCCTTTCGTCGCGTGTGCTCCTGTGTGCGGAGCCATTACGCCGCGCTCGGCGCAGAGGCGTCCAATCCGTACACACGGGACGGTTACTTGACAGACCGTCAGTGCGAATCAGCACAGCGTAACCGCCAGTTGTGACGTGATGCCCGCACCGGCGAGCGCCGTCGCCGTCGACCGCGGTACGGACAGGACGACCAGGGCCCCACCGTCCGAACGAGTCTCACCCGGACGCGGCACTTCGTCCACTCGGGCGCCCGAGGCGACCACCCGGGCCTCACCGCCGCCGCCCAGACCGGAGTTGGGCGCGGCGATCACGTCCACCCGGTCGCCGGGGCGCAGCAGCCGGACCGTCGCCGCGTCGGCGATCCGCACCGGAGCGGACACGAGCGGCGCCGGCGCCGGCGCGTGATGCCCCCGGACCTGCGGGGGTGGCTGCGGGACCGGGTCGTCCGCTCCGGCGGCTCCGGTCGCCGCGAGCGCGGCGGCGGTCATCGCGAGGACCGCGGCGGGCGCCCGCCGCCTGCGGCGCAGGGCCCGTCGCAGCCGTGCCTTCCCGCCGCGCACGCGCAGCGGGTCGAAGTGCGGCACGCCGCACGGCGGGGGCACCGAGGTGCGGGTGTGAGGGAGGCAGGAGTCCGTGTGCATCGCGCAACCGCCTGTCGTGAGTCGGACGGTTCGCCGGACCCTCCGGCGAACCGCACTCACCGTCCCGCACGAGCCGCGATCCTGCTCGGGCCTGTGGACAACCCGGCGCTTGTGGACAACTTCCTCACTCCCGCGAGCGATTGTCGCCGCGGGGCGGGGCGAGGAGGCTTGAGGCAGATCGGTCCTCGCGTCGCGGTCCGCGCCTCACCCCCGCTCGCGCCGCTCAGGGCAGGTCGATGCCCAGATCCCATCCCGCATGGGCCTGGGTGCACAGGCAGTCCCGGTCGACCGTCGCGGGGAGCGCGCTCACCGCGTCGAAGAGCACGTCGCGCAGCCGGCCGACGTTCTCGCCGAACACCCGCAGGACCTCGGTGTGGGAGACGCCGTCCCCCGTCTCCGCGCCCGCGTCCAGATCCGTCACCAGTGCGAGGGAGGTGTAGCAGAGTCCCAGTTCCCGGGCGAGGACGGCCTCGGGATGGCCGGTCATGCCGACGACCGACCAGCCCGCGGCCGCATGCCAGCGCGACTCGGCGCGCGTCGAGAAGCGGGGGCCTTCGATGACGACCATCGTGCCGCCGTCGACCGGCTCCCAGCCCTGCCCCCGGGCGGCCTTCACGGCCACCCGGCGCCCGTCCGGGCAGTAGGGGTCGGCGAAGGTCACGTGGACCACGTTCGGTACGGCCCCGCCCCAGGCCTCCGGCAGCGGTTCACCGTCGAAGAAGGTCTGCGCGCGGGACTTCGTCCGGTCGACCAGCTGGTCGGGCACGACGAGGGTGCCGGGGCCGTACTCCTCGCGCAGTCCGCCCACCGCACACGGCCCGAGGACCTGGCGCACCCCCACCGAGCGAAGGGCCCAGAGGTTGGCGCGGTAGGTGATCCGGTGCGGCGGCACGTGGTGGCCGCGGCCGTGCCGGGGCAGGAAGGCGACCCGCCGGCCGGCCATCTCGCCCAGGAAGAGTGAGTCGCTGGGGCTGCCGTACGGGGTGTCGACCGACACCTCGGTCACATCGTCCAGGAAGGAGTAGAACCCGGAGCCGCCGATCACACCGATGTCCGCGAACACGTCAGTCGTCTGGGTCGCCATGAGCGTCACCCTAGCCGCGCTGTGAAACGCCGAATGCCTCACCGAACGGATCGGTAAGGCATTCGTCAGGTACGTGCAGCGGCGCCTGGGTCAGGCCGCCGAGGTGGAGCTCGACGAGGTCGAGGTCGAGGTCGTGCTCGACGACGTGGAAGACGCCGAGGAGGAGGACGACGACGAAGACGACGAAGGCGTCGTGGACGAGGAGGCCTTGGACGAGGCCGGGGAGCTGCTGGACGACGAACCACGGCTGTCGTTCCGGTAGAAACCGGAGCCCTTGAAAACGATGCCGACCGCGGAGAACACCTTCTTCAGGCGTCCCTCGCAGCTCGGGCACTCGGTCAGGGCGTCATCCGTGAACTTCTGCACCGCCTCGAGGCCCTCGCCGCACTCGGTGCACTGGTACTGGTAGGTCGGCACTTTGACTTCCTCCTGGCACTCACACTCATCGAGTGCTAACGACGATCCATAGTGACGTATTCCGCGGGTTCAGTCCACCGGCACGGGGACTCGGTGACCGATACCACGTGCCGCGACCCGGCTCGACACGTGGGGCCGGAGTCGCGAACGCAGGGCGACCAGGGTGACGAGAGCGAGCGCCGTGCCCGCCATCGGCACCAGGAACCCGGTGCTGGAGCCATGGGCGTCGGCCAGCCGGCCGGCGACCGTGACGGCCGCGGCCTGGCCCAGCGCCACGGCGCCGGTCAGCCAGGTGAAGGCCTCGGTGCGGGAGGACGCCGGGACCAGGGTCTCGACGATCGTGTAGCCGGTGATCAGGGCCGGGGCGATGCACAGCCCCACGATCAGGCCGAGGGCGCCGAGCAGGACGACCGAGTGGGTGGACCACAGGAGGGAGGCGGCGACGGTCAGACCGGCGTAGCCGAGGAACAGGCGGCGGCGCGGGCCGGTCTTCCAGGCGATGGCGCCCATGGCGATGCCGGCGAGCATGTTGCCGGCGGCGAAGATGCCGTACAGCAGGCCGTTGGCGCCGGGGTTGCCGATCTCCTCGGAGAAGGCGGTCAGGGAGACCTGCATGCCGCCGAAGACCGAGCCGATGCCGAGGAAGGCGATGGCGAGGACGCGGACACCGGGGATGGACAGGGCCGAGCGGTGCGGTTCGCCGTCTGCTTGGGCCGCCGCGGCGGCCAGGCCGTGGGCCGGCTGGGTGCGGTGCTGGGCTGCGAAGAACAGGCCACCGAACAGGGTGAGCGCGGCCTCGGCGATCAGGCCGGCTGCGGGGTGGACGCCGGTGCACAGGGCGGTGGCGAGGACCGGGCCGACGACGAAGGTGAACTCGTCCGTCACCGACTCGAAGGCGGCGGCGGTCGGCATCAGAGGGGTGCCGTCCAGCTTGGCCGCCCAGCGGGCCCGGACCATCGGTCCGACCTGAGGCACCGAGGCGCCCGAGGGGATGGCCGCGAGGAACAGTGCCCACAGCGGGGCGCCGGCCAGCGCGAGCGCGACGAGAAGGGAGACGGAGGCGGTGTGGATGAGCACGCCGGGAACGAGGACGGCCCGCTGGCCGAAGCGGTCGGCGAGTTTGCCGCTCTGCGGGGCGAAGAGCGCCATGGAGACGCCGGTGACGGCGGCTACGGCACCGGCGCTGCCGTAGGAGCCGCTGGTGTGCTGGACGAGCAGGACGATGCCGATGGTGAGCATCGCGAAGGGCTGCCGGGCGGCGAAGCCCGGGAGCAGGAAGGAGAGAGCACCCGGGGTGCGCAGCAGCTGTCCGTAACCGGGCCGCTTCTCGTTGACGACCGTGGACGCCACGGTCCTTGCCTTTCTGCCGCCTGGTAGCGCGCCCGAGCACGGTGGTGCGGGTTTCGCCGAGAGCTGTCCTCTTGCGCGGAACTGCGGTAGATACCGGGCTCCACTGCGGAGGGCGCCTCGGCCGCCATACGGTCGCGCCAGCTCTGCGTCAGGCAGAGTTGGTTCGATCAAGTGTGCCTTCATGGTACAGGGAAGGGCGTCTTCCCGCCTGGGAAAACGCCCTCCGGTCCGAATTAATGCCTGGGATTAACCGGACGTTCGCCGGAACGGCTTTCGAGGGGGTCTCCGGTGCGGTTCCACCGCGCCGACGGCGGTGGAGCCGCCGGTGCCCAGCCAGCCGGCCAGCTTTCCGCCCTGGCCGACGGCCCGCAGCCGGCGCTCGGCGGCGTCCCGTACCGGGTCGGTGGCGACGACGAGTAGTTCGTCGCCGCGGCGCAGCACGGTGGCGGGGCCGGGGACGAAGCTCCTGTCCTCCCGGACCACCAGGGTGACGGCGGCGCCGGCGGGGAGCCGGAGCTCGGCGACCTCGACGCCGTGCATCTTCGAGCCCTCGGGGATCGCCACGGACAGCAGGTGGCCGCGCAGCCGCTCGAGCGGGGCCGACTCGACGCCCAGGTCGGCGGCCTCGGCCGAGTCCCGGAGTTCCAGGGCCCGGGCCAGCCAGGGGAGGGTGGGGCCCTGGATCAGGGTGTAGACGACGACGAGCACGAAGACGATGTTGAAGACCCGCTCGCTGCCCTGGATCCCCGAGACCATGGGGATCGTGGCGAGGATGATCGGGACGGCTCCGCGCAGGCCGGCCCAGGACAGCAGGGCCTGTTCCCGCCAGGGGATGCGGAAGGGAAGGAGGCTGGCGAAGACCTCCATGGGGCGCGCGACCACGGTGAGGACCAGGCCGATGACGATCGCCGGCCAGAAGTCGCGGACCAGCTCGTGCGGGGTGACGAGCAGGCCGAGCAGCACGAACATGCCGATCTGGGCGATCCAGCCGAGCCCCTCGGCGAAGCCCCGGTTGGCGGGGGCGTGGGGCAGCTTGGCGTTGCCGAGCACCATCGAGGCCAGGTAGACGGCGAGGAAGCCCGAGCCGTGCGCCATGGCGCCGGCGGCGTAGGCGGCGACGGCGATGGCCATGACGGCGATCGGGTAGAGGCCGGAGGCGGGCAGGGCGACATGGCGCAGCCCGTAGGCGCCGATGATGCCGACGGCGAGGCCGACCGCGGCGCCGATCGTGAGCTCCAGTGCGATCTCGCCGACGAGGAAGTACCAGGAGTCGGCCTGTCCGACGGCGGAGAAGGCGACGACGAGGATGACGACGGGGGCGTCGTTGAATCCGGACTCGGCTTCCAGGATGCCGGTGACCCGGGAGGGCAGCGGGACCTTGCGCAGCACGGAGAAGACGGCGGCGGCGTCGGTGGAGGAGACGACGGCGCCGATGATGAGGGCCTGGCGCCATTCCAGGCCGACGAGGTAGTGCGCGGCCGAGGCCGTGATGCCCACGCTCACCGCGACGCCGACGGTCGACAGGACGACCGCTGCGGGCAACGCGGGTTTGATCTCCTTCCACTTGGTGCCCAGGCCGCCCTCGGCCAGGATCACCACAAGTGCGGCGTAGCCGATCACCTGGGTCAGTTCGGCGTTGTCGAAGGCGACGTTGCCGATGCCGTCCTGCCCGATGGCGACCCCGATCCCGAGGTACAGCAGCAGGCTGGGGAGCCCGCTCCGGGACGAGATCCGCACCGCCGCGACAGCGATGAGCAGTACGAGCGAGCAGATGAGCAGGAGTTCGTTGAGCTGGTGGACAGTCAGTGGCCGTTCCTTCCCTCACGTGCAGGCAGATCGTTCCTCCGCTGCCGGTACTTCGTTACCTTACCTAATCTTTAACGCGTTCTTGACGTCTCCTTGGTGTCTCTTCGTACGTCAGTACGTATAGGTACGGTGCTCTTCCTGACACCGCGTCCAGTGCCTCCAGGCGCTGCGCCTAAGGTTGCACCCGTACTCCAGGACCACCCTGCCCCTCGAAGGACAGCGATGCCCTCCAACACGACCGCGCCCCCCGCCAAGAAGAAGGGGCGGCGTGCCCGCCTGATCGTTCTCGTCCTGGTCCTCGCTCTGGTCGCGGGTGTCGGGTACGGCGCGTACTGGGGCGTCAGCACCGTCCGGGGCTCGTTCCCGCAGACCAGCGGCACGATTCGGATCGACGGACTCTCCGCCCCGGTCGAGGTGAAGCGCGACGCCTACGGCGTTCCGCAGATCTACGCCGACAACGAGGCGGACCTGTTCCGCGCCCAGGGCTACGTCCAGGCGCAGGACCGCTTCTACGAGATGGACGTCCGCCGTCACGTGACGGCCGGCCGTCTGTCCGAGATGTTCGGCAAGAGCCAGGTCGACACCGACGCGTTCCTGCGCACGCTGGGCTGGCGTCGGGTCGCGCAGCAGGAGTACGACAAGGTCCTGTCGCCGGAGACGAAGAAGAATCTCCAGGCCTACGCCTCGGGCGTCAACGCCTATCTCAAGGGCCGGGACCCGTCCGACGTCTCCGTGGAGTACGCCGCCCTCGCCTTCAGCAACGAGTACAGCATCGAGCCGTGGACCCCGGTGGACTCGGTGGCCTGGCTCAAGGCCATGGCCTGGGACCTGCGCGGCAACATGCAGGACGAGATCGACCGCTCGCTCATGACGAGCCGGCTCAAGCCGCAGCAGATCAAGGACCTCTACCCGGGGTACCCATACGAGCTGCACCAGCCGATCGTCGACAAGGGCGCCGTCGACAAGATCACCGGCAAGTTCGACCCCAAGGCCGAGGCCAAGAACGACGACGGCGGCACCGGCGGGGACAGCGGCTCCCAGGGCATCCAGTCCCAGCTCGCCGCGCTCTCCGACAGCCTCGACGAGATCCCGGCCCTCCTCGGCCCCAACGGCAACGGCATCGGCTCGAACTCCTGGGTCGTCTCGGGCGACTACACGACCTCCGGCAAGCCGCTGCTCGCCAACGACCCGCACCTCGCGCCGATGCTGCCGTCCCTCTGGTACCAGATGGGCCTGCACTGCCGCTCCGTCTCGGCGACCTGCCGCTACGACGTCGCCGGCTACACCTTCTCCGGCACCCCCGGCGTGATCATCGGCCACAACGACTCGGTCGCCTGGGGCTTCACCAACCTCGGCGCCGACGTCACCGACCTCTACCTGGAGAAGATCGGCACCGACGGCTACCTCGTGGACGGCAAGACCAAGCCGTTCCTCGTCCGCGACGAGGTCATCAAGGTCGCCGGCGACGGGGACCGCACGATCACCATCCGCTCCACCGAGCACGGCCCGCTCGTCTCGGACCGCTCCACCGAGCTGGAGAAGGTCGGCAAGACCGCACCCGTCGGCAACGCCGCCCCCGACCGAGGCACCGGCTACGGCGTGGCCCTGCGCTGGACCGCGCTGCAGCCCGGCAAGTCCATGGACGCCGTCTTCGAGCTCAACCGCGCCAAGGACTTCCCGAGCTTCCGGGCCGCGGCCAAGGACTTCGAGGTCCCGTCCCAGAATCTGATCTACGCCGACACCCAGGGCCACATCGGCTACCAGGCCCCCGGCAAGATCCCGGTCCGCACCAAGGCCAAGACCTACGACGGCACCCTGCCCGTGCCCGGCTGGGACTCCTCGTACGACTGGAAGGGATACATCCCCTTCGACGAGCTGCCCTACGAGTACGACCCGGCCCGCGGCTACATCGTCACGGCCAACCAGGCCGTCGTCGACGAGAAGAAGTACCCCTACCTCCTCACCCGGGACTGGGGCTACGGCTCCCGCAGCCAGCGGATCAACGACCTGATCGAGTCGAAGATCAAGGACGGCGGCAAGATCTCGTCGGACGACATGCAGACGATGCAGACGGACAACCGCAGCGAGATCGCGACCCTGCTCAACCCGCTGCTGCTGAAGATCGACATCTCCGACCCGCAGGTGCGCGAGGCGCAGAAGCTGCTCGAGGGCTGGGACTACACCCAGGAGCCGGACTCGGCCGCCGCCGCGTACTTCAACGCGGTCTGGCGCAACGTCCTCAAGCTCGCCTTCGGCGACAAGCTGCCCAAGGAACTGCGTGTCGAGGGCGAGTGCATCAACGTGCGCGTCGCCGACACCACCGGCCCGGTCGACGAGCAGAACAGGCTGGTCCGCGAGTGCGGCGAGCGGGACGCCGACACGGCGCAGCCGGACGGCGGCGACCGCTGGTACGAGGTGGTCCGCCCGCTGCTCAAGCAGGAGAAGAACGAGTGGTGGAAGACGCCGGGCGACCGGCTCGACGCCCCCACCGAGACCCGTGACCAGCTGCTCGCCCAGGCCATGAGGGACGCCCGCTGGGAGCTGACCGCCAAGCTCGGCAAGGACGTCTCCACCTGGAGCTGGGGCCGGCTGCACCAGCTGACCCTGAAGAACCAGACGCTCGGCACCGCCGGCCCCGCGTTCGTGCAGTCGATGCTCAACCGCGGCCCGTGGAACCTGGGCGGTGGCGAGGCCGCGGTCGACGCGACCGGCTGGAACGCGGCCGGCGGCTACGACGTGATCTGGGTGCCGTCGATGCGGATGGTCGTCAACGTCGGCGACTGGGACCGGTCCCGCTGGATCAACCTCACCGGCGCCTCCGGCCACGCCTTCAGCAGCCACTACACCGACCAGACCGAGAAGTGGGCGAAGGGCGAGCTGCTCGACTGGTCCTACGGCCAGGCTGCGGTCGAGGCCGGCACCAGGGACACGCTCAAGCTGGAGCCGTAGCGCTCCCCGGCGCTCGGACGGGCGGGAGCAGACGGCTCCTCAGCGCCCGAAGCGCCGGACCCCCTCCGGGGTCACCACCGCGTGCACGGGGTGGTCGTGCGGTTCCTCCGGGACCCGCGCGACCACCTCGTTCGCGTAGAGGAGCACCACCAGCGCCGGATCCGCCGCCGCCCGTACGAGCCGGGCCAGGACGCGGTCGTACGAGCCGCCGCCCCGTCCGAGCCGCATGCCCCGCGCGTCCACCGCGAGGCCCGGGAGCAGCACCGCGTCCGCCGCGCACACCGCCTCGGGACCGAGGCGCTCGCCGACCGGTTCGAGCAGCCCCCGGCCCGCCTTCGCGAGCCGCCCGGCGCCCTCGTAAGCAGCCCAGTCCAGGTCGTTGTCGGGCAGCAGGACCGGCAGCAGAACCCGTACGCCCTGCTCGCGCAGCGCGTCCAGGAGAGCCCGGGTGCCGGGTTCGCGCCCCACCGAGACGTATGCGGCGACGGTGCCGGCCTCCGCCAGCTCGGACAGCTCCAGGGCGTGCTCCGCCAACAGGCCGGCCGTGTCCGCGATGTCCTGCGGGGTCAGCGCCGCGCGGGCGGTCAGCAGGGCCCGGCGCAAGAGGGCCTTCTCGGTCGGTTCCTCACGGGGTTCGGTGCTCAAAGCGGCTGGTATTCCTCTGGTATCGGGCGGTAGCGGTACGAGGGCCGGGAAAGCGCGGCCGATGCGTGGTTTCTCTCTGCATCTCTCCGTATCTCCTGCATCTCCTCCATCTCTCATATTCCTCCCATACCGAACGGCTAGGGTGCTCCGCATGACTCAGACGTCGTCCCTCACGAAGGCTGTCATCCCGGCCGCGGGCCTCGGCACCCGGTTCCTGCCGGCCACCAAGGCGACGCCCAAGGAGATGCTGCCGGTCGTGGACAAACCGGCGATCCAGTACGTCGTGGAGGAGGCCGTCGCGGCCGGGCTCTCCGACGTCCTGATGATCACCGGCCGCAACAAGCGCCCGCTCGAGGACCACTTCGACCGGAACTACGAGCTGGAGGAGGCGCTCACCCGCAAGGGCGACGACGAACGGCTCGCCAAGGTCCAGGAGTCCAACGACCTGGCCACCATGCACTACGTCCGCCAGGGTGCCCCCCGCGGTCTCGGCCACGCCGTGCTCTGCGCCGCCCCGCACGTGGGCGAGCAGCCCTTCGCGGTGCTCCTCGGCGACGACCTGATCGACCCGCGCGACCCGCTGCTCGCCCGCATGGTCGAGGTGCGCGAGCGCTTCGGCGGCAGCGTCATCGCGCTCATGGAGGTCGAGGCCTCCCAGATCCACCTCTACGGCTGCGCGGCCGTCGGCCCGACGGACGAGTCGGACGTGGTGAAGGTGACGGACCTGGTGGAGAAGCCGGAGCCGGCGGAGGCCCCGAGCAACCTCGCGATCATCGGCCGCTACGTCCTGGACCCCGCCGTCTTCGCGATACTGCGGGAGACCGCGCCGGGCCGCGGCGGGGAGATCCAGCTGACCGACGCCCTGCAGAAACTCGTCCAGGACGAACGGGTCGGCGGACCCGTCCACGGCGTCGTCTTCAAGGGCCGCCGCTACGACACCGGCGACCGTGGCGACTATCTGCGTGCCATTGTCAGACTGGCGTGCGAACGTGAAGACCTGGGACCGGACTTCCGGACCTGGCTCCGCAGTTACGTCAGCGAGGAGATGTAGCACCTTGAGCAGCAGCACGGCACCGTCGGACCGCGACCCCGCGGGCGACTCCTCCGGTGACCCCTGCGCGGGCCCGGCCCGCGGCCTGTGGTCCGTCGACGAGCACCTCGACGACATCCTGGCCACGGTCGCCCCGCTCGAGCCCATCGAGCTGCAGCTGCTCGACGCCCAGGGGTGCGTGCTCGTCGAGGACGTCACGGTGCCGGTCGCGCTGCCGCCCTTCGACAACAGCTCCATGGACGGGTACGCGGTGCGGGTCGCCGACGTGGCCGGGGCGAGCGCGGAGTTCCCCGCCGTCCTGACCGTGATCGGCGACGTCGCCGCGGGCGCCGGCGGCCTGCCCGAGGTCGGCCCGGGCGAGGCCGCCCGGATCATGACGGGCGCCCCGCTGCCGCCCGGTGCCGAGGCCGTCGTCCCGGTCGAGTGGACCGACGGCGGCACGGGCGGGGGTGCGGCGGGCGCCATGCGCCCCGCGGCGGCCGCTCCGGAGGGCGCCGCGGGTGAGGTCCGCGTCCACCGTCCCGCCGAGGCCCGCGCCCATGTCCGGGCCCGGGGCAGCGACGTCACCGCGGGCGAGCTGGCGCTCGCCGCGGGGACCGTCCTCGGGGCGCCGCAGATCGGCCTGCTCGCGGCGATCGGCCGGGGCACCGTGCGGGTGCGCCCCCGTCCGCGGGTGGTCGTGATCTCCACCGGCAGCGAACTGACCCAGCCCGGCGAGCCCTTGGCCGAGGGACAGATCTACGACTCCAACAGCTTCGCGCTGGCCGCCGCCGCACGCGAGGCCGGCGCCCTTGCCTACCGCGTCGGCGCCGTCGCCGACGACGCCGAGTCGCTGCGCGCCGCCATCGAGGACCAGCTGATCAGGGCCGACCTGATCGTCACCACGGGCGGGGTCAGCGTCGGGGCGTACGACGTGGTGAAGGAGGCGCTGACGGCGGACGGCGAGGTCGACTTCCGCAAGTTGGCGATGCAGCCGGGCAAGCCGCAGGGCTTCGGCATGATCGGCCCCGACCACACCCCGCTGCTCGCCCTGCCGGGCAACCCGGTCTCCTCGTACGTCTCCTTCGAGCTGTTCGTACGCCCCGCGATCCGCGCCCTCATGGGCCTGCGCGACCGGCCCGACGCGCAGCGCCCCACCGTCCGCGCCGTGCTGACGTCGGACCGCGCACTGTCCTCGCCTGCGGGCCGCCGCCAGTTCCTGCGCGGCACCTACGACGCCGCGTCGGGCACCGCCACCCCGGTGGGCGGCGCGGGCTCCCACCTGATCGCGGCGCTCGCCCACGCGGACGCCCTCCTCGTCGTACCGGAGGAGGCCACGGCGGTGGAACCCGGCACGGAACTCGAAGTGGTCCTCCTCGGCTGAGGGGTGCATGGTGGGGGTACCGTGTCGTCCCACACAGCGACCGGGAGTGTCACCGCCATGAGCACGCAGCAAGGCCTCACCCACATCGACGAGGCGGGGGCGGCCCGCATGGTCGACGTCTCCGCGAAGGACGTCACGGCCCGCACCGCCCGTGCCAGCGGCCGCGTCCTCGTCTCGCCGCGCGTGATCGAGCTGCTCCGTGGTGAGGGCGTGCCGAAGGGCGACGCGCTGGCCACGGCCCGGATCGCCGGGATCATGGGCGCCAAGAAGACCCCGGAGCTGATCCCGCTCTGCCACCCGCTGGCCGTCTCGGGCGTCACGCTGGACCTGGCGGTCGCCGACGACGCCGTCGAGATCCTGGCGACGGTGCGGACCACGGACCGTACGGGCGTGGAGATGGAGGCCCTGACGGCGGTGTCGGTGGCGGCCCTGACCGTCGTCGACATGGTCAAGGCGGTCGACAAGGGCGCGGTCATCTCCGACGTACGGGTGGAGGAGAAGACCGGCGGCAAGTCCGGCCACTGGACGCGGAGCGCCTCATGACCCGCGCGGGCCGGGTGGCCGGAGCGCACGAGCACGAGGCTCACGCCCCGGCGGCGCTCGACGGCGCGGTCGGCGGCGCCCTCACCGCCCCGTACTCCGCCCTCGTGGTCACCGCCTCCAACCGGGCGGCGGCCGGCGTCTACGAGGACAAGGGCGGCCCACTGATCGCGGAGGGGCTGCGCCGCATGGGCTTCGCCGTGGACGGCCCGCAGGTCGTCCCGGACGGCGCGCCGGTCGAGGCGGCGCTGCGTGCCGGGGTCGCGGCGGGCTACGACGTCGTCCTCACCACCGGCGGTACGGGCATCTCGCCGACCGACGAGACCCCCGAGGTCACCCGGCGCGTCCTCGACGTGGAGATCCCGGGCATCCCGGAGGCGATCCGCGCGTACGGCCGGGAGAAGGTGCCGACCGCGGCGCTCTCGCGGGGCCTGGCCGGGGTGGCCGGGGGCACGCTGATCGTGAATCTGCCCGGTTCGACGGGTGGGGTGCGCGACGGGCTCGCGGTGCTGGAGCCGCTGCTGGTCCACGCCGTGGACCAGATCCGCGGCGGCGACCACCCGAGAGCGGCGTCGGAAGCGGGCCCGGAGTCATGATCCCCTCCTGGCCCGTGGTCCTGGTGGACGGCGACGTGCTGCTCCGCCCGATAAAGATGCGCGACCAGCGGGCCTGGCGCGAGGTGAACCGGCGCAACCGCGACTGGCTGCGCCCGTGGGAGGCGACCGTCCCGCCGCCCGGCCCGGTCGGCCCGGTGGCGCAGCGTCCCACGTACCGTCAGATGGTGCGCCATCTGCGGGCGGAGGCGAACGCGGGCCGGATGCTGCCGTTCGTGATCGAGTACCAGGGGCGTCTGGTCGGGCAGTTGACGGTGGCGGGGATCGCCTGGGGCTCGATGTGCTCGGGCCATGTGGGCTACTGGGTGGACAGCGAGGTGGCCGGCCGCGGTGTCATGCCGACGGCGGTCGCGCTGGCCGTGGACCACTGTTTCCGCACGGTCGGGCTGCACCGGATGGAAGTCTGCATTCGCCCGGAGAACGGTCCCTCGCGGCGGGTCGTCGAGAAATTGGGATTCAGGGAGGAGGGGCTGAGGCCCCGTTACCTCCACATCGACGGCGCCTGGCGTGACCATCTGGTCTTCGCGCTGACGGTGGAGGAAGTGCCGGAGGGACTGCTGCGCCGCTGGCACCAGGCCCGTCGCCAACCCCACTAATTCCCATAAGTGTTCGAATTACATCGCCAGTTGACCGTCAATCGATCTGAACAATCACAAAAAAGTTCAGTGATATCAGCCAGATCGTGCGACACACCGGGCCAATTGGCCGATGCCCTCACCCGAACCCCTCTACCGTGTGAGGCGTGAGCAGCAGCGGCCTCATCTACGCAGTCATCGTCGGGGCCTGGGCCGCCTACTTGGTGCCGATGTGGCTCCGCAGGCAGGACGAGCTGAACGAGGCCCGTCCGACGGAACGCTTCAGCACCGCCATCCGGCTGCTGTCCGGACGGGCGGGCATGGAGCGCCGTTACGCCAAGGAGCTGCGGGACCGGGATCGTGCGGCGGAGGAAGCGGCGCCCGACGTGGACCCGGACGCGGAGACAGAGCATCTGAGCTCGGTCGACGTCCGGGCCTTCAGCGCGCCCGCGGCCAGGACGGAAGCCCGTCTGGAGATGCCGGAACCGGCCCCGAAGCCCCAGGCCCCCGCCCAGGCCCCCGCCCCCGGACCCGCCCGGCGCACGCCCAGCGCGGCGGCCGAGCGGGCCCGCAGAGGCAAGGCCCTGGCCCGGCGCCGGCGCACCACGGTGCTCCTCTTCCTGGCCTTCACCTTCGGTGCGGTCGTGGCGGCCGTCGGCGGCCTCGCGTTCCTGTGGGCCCCGGCCGTCCCGGCCGTGCTCCTGAGCGCGTACATCGTCTACCTGCGCGCCCAGGAGCGCCGGCGCTTCGTCTACGTGATGGACCGGCGCAGCGCGGAGGCCGCCGCGGCCCGGCTGCGCGAGAGCCGCCGTCCGGCCCCGACGCCCGAGCCGGAGCCCGCCCAGCCCCCGGCGCCGGCCCAGTCCGTCTCCCCGCAGGAGGCGGACCGCCGCGCGCTGGTGGAGCAGACGGACCACGCGGAGTGGGTGGACCAGCAGCGCGAGCGGGGTCCGGCCCGCGGCGACAGCTGGGAGCCGGTCCCGGTCCCGCTCCCCACGTACGTCACCGCCCCGGTCGCCCCGCGCGCCTCGGGCGGGGTCGACATCACGGATCCGGAGACCTGGAGCTCGGCCCGCTCCTCCACGGCGGCCGACCCGACTCCGGCTCCCGCCCCGGCTCCCCGCCAGCGCACGGCCCAGCCGCGCCCCCGCCGCGACCACGGCCGGACCCCGCTCTTCGACCAGTACGCGGACGACGACCGACCGCGGGCGGCCAACGAGTGACCCCTCGCCGGGGGCCCGCGACGGTCCCCGGCTGACCTGCGGGGGAGCGGATTTCCAACATCGCCCGTGGGGATGCTAATGTTTCACACGTCGCAAGGGCCTGTGGCGCAGTCTGGTAGCGCACCTCGTTCGCATCGAGGGGGTCTGGGGTTCAAATCCCCACAGGTCCACAGACACGAAGGGCCCCGTCCGATCGCAAGATCGGGCGGGGTCCTTCGCTTGTTTCCGGGCTCGGTTCCGGGCCCGTCCCCGGGTCTCTTCCTCTGGTGCGAACGTCAGGAGGCCTGGGCCTTGTTGTAGAGGTTCTGGACGTCCGTGCCGAAGTACGGGCCGAACATGCGGTTCGGCAGGAAGTTGTAGCCGAAGCTGTTCACCGAGGCCTGGAAGCCGGTGCCGGTGCTCTCGTCGAAGGAGGCGAACCAGGGGCCGCCGCTGGAGCCGCCGGTCATGTTGCAGGCGAGCGAGTGGTCCTGGGAGAGCAGGAAGTCCTTGGACGTGTTGCCGGCGCAGTAGGTCAGCTTCTTGCCGTCGTACGGAGCGGCGGCCGGGAAGCCGAAGGCGTACATCGGCTTGTTGTAGCCGCCGTTGAACCGGATGCCCTGGGCGCCGGTGACCGACGTGAGGGTCCGGCCGTTCAGCGGGGCGACGACGGCCGCGCCGACGTCGTAGTTGATGTCCTCGCTCGCCTCCCACTGCGGGGTGGTGAGGGTCCTGGCGGCCGTCCACTGCCCGTAGGGCGCGTTGCCGTCGGCGTAGGCGGGGACGAAGACCCAGTCGGTGTGCCAGGCGCCCTGGTACTTCACGCAGTGCCCGGCGGTGATCACCGTGCTGGCGTTCTGGCTGGTGACCGCGTTGCCGGAGCAGGAGGCCGTGCGGCCCTGGAAGGTGAAGAAGACCCGGCCGGAGGTCTTCACGACCGCGCCGCCGCCGGTCCACGCGCCGCCCGCCTGCGGGAACGCGGCGGGGGACGCGGCCGTGGTGCCGGCCGCCGTCGGGGCGATGGTCGTCGGGGCGGCCGCGTGCGGGACCCGGCGCACGGAGCCGGGGTCCGCCGTGAGGTCCAGCGGGGTGGCCGAGCGCATCCGGTCCGGCGTCCAGAAGGCGGCCGTCCGGTCCTGCTGTGCCGTCGTGAACGAGTGGCCGGTGGTGTCGGCGGCCTGGGCCGCCCCCGTCGAGGCGAGTCCGCCGGCGACGAGGGCGCCGACGGACAGCAGGACGGCCGGGGCGAAGCGATGGCGTCTCACGCATGTCTCCTTCTGCCGAGGCAGGTGGGGGATGAGAACGGTGCGGATCGACGTGCCCGGGCAGCGTGACAGAGCCCCCGAGCTTTGTCAGGGGCGTGTCACAGCCATTCTGGGGCGGGCGGCGGGCCGCCCCCCGTGGGACCTCAGACGGTCCCGAGCGCCTTCGCGTAGCAGCGGCTGTTCGGGTACTCCCGGTAGTAGCCGAACTTGGCGCACGGCTCGTAGCCGCTGGTGGTGTAGAGGGCGATGGCCTCGGGCTGGGCCGTACCCGTCTCCAGGACCATGCGCGTCCGGCCGGCGGCCCGGGCGTCGGCCTCCAGGGCGGCGAGGATGCGGCGGGCGAGGCCCAGGCCGCGCGCCTCGGGAACCACGTACATGCGCTTCAGCTCGGCGTCGCCGTCGGCGTAGCCCTCGTCGTTCGCCTCCTGGGTGCGCCAGCCGCCGGTGGCGACCGGGAAGCCCCCGGGGTCGTACGCGATCAGGTAGAGGCCCTGCGGCGGGGCGAACATCGACGGGTCGAGCGGAGTGAGATCGCCCTCACCGTCACCGTCGTCGTCCGCGTAGCGCACGGCGTACTCCAGCTGCACGGCGTCGTTCAGCTTGACCGCGTCAGGGTGATCGAAGGGAGTGGGGCGAATATCCATGCGCAGCATCGTACATGTATGCGGGCGTCGGGTGTCGGTATTCTCCCGGGATGCTCACTGTGACGTCCGTGAATGTCAATGGTCTCCGAGCCGCCGCCAAGAAGGGCTTCGTCGCGTGGCTGGCCGGGACCTCCGCCGATGTGGTCTGCCTCCAGGAGGTGCGCGCCGAGGAGGCGCAGCTGCCCGCCGAGGTGCGGGCCCCCGAGGGCTGGTTCACCGCCCACGCGCCCGCCGCCGCCAAGGGGCGCGCCGGGGTCTCGCTCTACACGCGGCGCGAGCCCGACGCCGTACGCGTCGGCTTCGGGTCGGAGGAGTTCGACGGCAGCGGCCGGTATGTCGAGGCCGACCTGCCCGGCGTCACCGTCGCCAGCCTCTACCTGCCCTCGGGTGAGGTCGGCACCGAACGGCAGGACGAGAAGGTCCGCTTCATGGACGCCTTCCTGCCGTACCTGAAGGAGCTCAAGGAGCGCGCCGCCGCCGACGGCCGCGAGGTCGTCGTCTGCGGCGACTGGAACATCGCCCACCGCGAGGCCGACCTGAAGAACTGGAAGGCCAACCAGAAGAACGCCGGCTTCCTCCCCGAGGAGCGGGAGTGGCTGACCCGGGTCCTCGCGGAGGGCGACGGCGGGTACGTGGACGTCGTCCGCGCCCTCCATCCCGACCAGGACGGCCCCTACTCCTGGTGGTCCTACCGCGGCCGCGCCTTCGACAACGACAGCGGCTGGCGGATCGACTACCAGATCGCCACCCCCGGACTCGCGGGCAAGGCCGTCAAGGCCTACGTCGAGCGGGCCGCCACGCACGCCGAGCGGTGGAGCGACCACGCGCCGGTGACGGCCGTCTACCAGCTCTAGCCGCGTCGCCGGCCGGGGCTCAGGGGCGCATCCGGCGGTCCAGGGCCAGGGACAGCTCGGCCTCCACGACGCTCTTCGCCAGCGGCCGCAGGCGCTGGAGGTCCTTCTCCTCCGTGTACGTGCCCAGGAGTTCCGTGAAGAGCTCCGCGAGCGCCTCCGCGTGCTCGCGGACCCGGCCGCCCGCCTCCAGGACGGCGGCCAGCGGGACGCCCTCGCGGACGAGGGCGGACGAGACGTCGAGCAGGCGGCGGCTGACGTGGACGATGTCCTCGCCGTCCGTGGCGAGATAGCCGAGGTCGAGGGCGGCGGCCAGGTTCTCGGGGGTGACCTCGCCGGCGAAGGTGTCGGCGAGCTCCTCCGGGGTCAGCCGGACCGGCTCCTCCTCGGTCGGGGTGCCGAGTTCGAGGACCTCGCCGACGTCGCGGCCGGACTCGAAGGCGGTGGTGAGGTCGGCGATGCCGTTGAGGGTGTGGCCGCGTTCGAGCAGGGCGGCGATGGTGCGCAGCCGGGCCAGGTGCCGCTCGTCGTACCAGGCGATCCGGCCCTCGCGGCGGGGCGGCGGTATCAGTCCGCGCTCCCGGTAGAAGCGCAGGGTGCGGACGGTGATGCCGGCGGCGGCGGCCAGGTCGGCCATGCGGTACTCGTGCGGGGCTCTGTCCCGGCCCCCGGGCCGCGCCGTCCCTCCGGTGCCCGCGGTCCCCGTGGGTGCCGCCGTGTCCGCCTGCTCTCCCGTTCGTTCTGCCACGCCCGCCAGCCTATGTTGTACCGCCGGTAACTTTCCCCGGTCCAACCCCTACCGCTCGGTATGCCGCTGCTCTACAGTCCGACTGTGCCAGTGATCGCTGGCGTAATCATGGCCGGGCGCACGGGAGGCGGCATGGCGAAGCACGAGCACGTACGGGTGGCGGTGATCGGATCGGGATTCGGCGGACTCGGGGCCGCCGTCCGGCTGCGCCGTGAGGGGATCACCGACTTCGTCGTCCTGGAGCGGGCCGACGCCGTCGGCGGCACCTGGCGGGACAACAGCTACCCCGGCTGTGCCTGCGACGTCCCCTCCCACCTCTACTCCTTCTCCTTCGCGCCCAATCCCGACTGGCCGCGCACCTTCTCCGGGCAGCGCCACATCCGCGCGTACCTGGAGCACGTCACCGACACCTTCGGGATCCGCCCGCACCTGCGCCTGGGGCACGAGGTCATGAAGATGGCCTGGGACGAGGACGAGCTGCGCTGGGAGATCGAGACGAGCCGCGGCTCCTTCTCCGCCGACGTCGTCGTCTCCGCCACCGGGCCGCTGTCCGACCCGAAGATCCCCGACATCCCGGGGCTCGCCGACTTCACCGGCAAGGTCTTCCACTCCGCCCGCTGGGACCACGACTACGACCTCACCGGCAAGCGCGTCGCCATGGTCGGCACCGGCGCCTCCGCCATCCAGATCGTTCCGGCCGTCCAGCCGAAGGTCCGGAGGCTCACCCTCTTCCAGCGCACGCCCCCGTGGGTCATGCCGCGCGTGGACCGGGCCATCAGCGGCCCCGAGCGCTGGCTGCACCGGCGGCTGCCGTTCACCGCGACCGCCCGCCGGGGCCTCCTGTGGGGCATCCGCGAGCTCCAGGTCAGCGCCTTCACCAAGCGGCCCAACGAGCTCGGCCTGGTCGAGCGGCTCGCCAAGGCGAACATCGCCCGCTCGATCAAGGACCCGGAGCTGCGGGCCAGGCTGACCCCCTCGTACCGCCTCGGCTGCAAGCGCATCCTGCTGTCGAACGCCTACTACCCGGCACTCGCCCAGCCCAACGTGGACGTGGTCGCCTCCGGCCTGAAGGAGGTCCGCGGGAACGTCCTCGTCGCCGCCGACGGGACCGAGACCGAGGTCGACGCGATCATCTTCGGCACCGGCTTCCACGTCACCGACATGCCGATCGCCTCGCGAGTCGTCGGCGCCGACGGCCGCTCGCTCGCCGACCACTGGAAGGGCGGCATGGAGGCGCTGCGCGGCGCCACCGCCGCCGGCTTCCCCAACTGGATGACGATCATCGGCCCCAACACGGGCCTGGGGAACTCCTCGATGATCCTCATGATCGAGTCCCAGCTGAACTACATGGCCGACTACCTGCGCCAGCTCGACGTGCTCGGCGGCCGCGCCGCCCTCGCCGCCCGGCCCTCCGCCGTGGGCGCCTGGAACCGCCAGGTGCAGGCCCGGATGGAGCGGACCGTGTGGCAGGCGGGCGGCTGCGAGAGCTGGTACCTCGACGCCAACGGCCGCAACACCACCCTGTGGCCGGGCACCACCGGCGAGTTCCGGCGCGAGACGCGGTCCGTCGACCTCTCCGAGTACGAGGTGCTGCGGGCGCCCGCGAAGGCCCCGGCCGGCCGCCGCACCACCCGCAAGAAGGAGGCCGCGCAGTGAACCCGCAGACCGTGACCTCCGCCGACGGCTCCCGTCTCCATGTCGAGGTGCACGGCCGGGCCGACGCCCCCGCCGTCGTCCTCGCCCACGGCTGGACCTGCTCCACCCGCTTCTGGGACGCGCAGATACGGGACCTCGCGGCCGACCACAAGGTCATCGCCTACGACCAGCGCGGCCACGGCGGCTCCCCCGTCCCGGCCGCCGACGGCAAGGGCTACTCCACCGAGGCCCTCGCCGACGATCTGGAGGCCGTGCTCGCGGCCACCCTCGGCCCCGGCGAGCGGGCCGTCCTGGCCGGGCACTCCATGGGCGGCATGACCCTCATGGCCGCGGCCCGGCGTCCGGCCCTGCGGCAGCACGCCGCCGCCGCGCTGCTCTGCTCGACCGGGCCCGCGCGGCTCACCGCCGAGGCCCTCGTCGTCCCGCTGGGGCCGGGCGGGCTGCGGACCCGGCTGACCCGCTCCGTCCTCGGCTCGAAGGCGCCGCTCGGGCCGGTCAGTCCCGTCTCGAAGAAGATCCTCAGGTACGCGACGATGGGACCGGGGTCCGCGGCCGACCGGGTCGACGCCTGCGCGCGGATCGTCCACGCCTGCCCGCGCGGCGCGCGGTACGGCTGGTCGCAGGTCCTCGCGGGCCTCGACCTGGAGGCGGAGCTGCGGGAGCTGCGGCTGCCCGTCGCGGTGCTCGTGGGCACCGCCGACCGGCTCACCCCGCCGGTCCACGCCCGCGCCATGGCGGCCGCCCTGCCGCACTGCACGGGCCTGGTCGAACTGGCCGGCATGGGCCACATGACGCCGGTGGAGGCCCCCGAGGCCGTCACCGCACAGATCCGCGAACTGACGCTCACGTACCTGGGTGTGACGGAGCAGGCCGTGAAGGAGGAGGCAGAGGCATGAGCAGGGTGAGCCTGGAAGGACAGGTGGCGGTCGTCACCGGAGGGGCCCGCGGCGTCGGTGAACTCCTCGCGCGCAAACTCTCCGCCCGCGGCGCGAGGATCGCGCTCGTCGGCCTGGAGCCCGAACTCCTCAAGGAGGTCGCGGGCCGGCTCCACACCGAGGCCGACTGGTGGCACGCGGACGTCACCGACCACGAGGCCATGGCGAAGGTCGCGGCCGAGGTGAAGGAGCGGTTCGGCAAGGTCGACACCGTGGTCGCCAACGCCGGTGTGGCGGCAGGCGGTCCGTTCGTCGACTCCGATCCGGTCGCCTGGCGGCGGGTCATCGAGGTCAACCTGATCGGCGGCGCGGTGACCGCCCGGGCGTTCCTGCCCGTCCTCATGGAGTCCCGCGGCTACTTCCTGCAGATCGCCTCGCTGGCCGCGATGACCCCGGCGCCGATGATGACCGCGTACTGCGCCTCCAAGTCCGGTGTGGAGGCCTTCGCGCACAGCCTGCGGGCCGAGGTCGCCTACAAGGGCGTCAGGGTCGGCGTCGGCTACCTGTCCTGGACCGACACCGACATGGTGCGGGGCGCCGACCAGGACGACGTGATGCGCGAGCTGCGCTCCCGGCTGCCGTGGCCGTCGAACCGCACCTACCCGCTCGGCCCGGCCGTCGACCGGATCGTCGCCGGCATCGAGCGCCGCTCGGCCCATGTGTACGCCCAGTGGTGGCTGCGCGGAATGCAGTCGAGCCGCGGCTACCTGCCGGGGATCATCGCGACCGTCGGCCGGCGCGAGATGCAGCGCTTCGAACCGCGGCTGGCGTCCGTCCCGAAGGGGCTTGTGGGTGCGGGCGGTGCGGCGGACGAGCACGCCCGCACGGACTCGGCCCGGCCGTCGTAACAGTCCGTATTCGGTCGAAATGCGCGGAGTGTCCTGGCGTGTCAATCTGGTCGAGGCCCAGGGGCGACCAACGCCCCGTTCCCCTCTCACCCGTCTAGGAGTGACTTTCATGGGCATCAAGGACCAGTTCCAGGACAAGGCGCAGGAGCTCTCCGAGCGCGCGAAGCGGCCGATGGGCAACGCGAAGCAGGAGGCGTCCGAGCGCGCCTCGCAGGCCAAGGGCCGTTCGCAGCAGCCGCGGGAGCGCACGGACGAGTCGCAGGACCGCCTCGACGCGGACTACGACGCCTGACGCCGTCCTGTGAGGAAGGCGCACCCGGGACGCCGGGTGCGCCTTCGCGCATGTTCCTGTGGACAACCGGCGGCTGTGGATAACCCCCCGCACGGAATCGCGAAGTTACGTACCGTGATCCCCATGTCCGTAACCGACGCAAGCGACATGACCGCCGCGCTCGTCCTCGAACGACTGCGATCCGACCACGCGCCCGCCCTGCTCGCCTTCGAGCGGGAGAACCGGGCCTACTTCGCCGCGTCCGTGCCCGACCGCGGGGACGCGTATTTCGAGGAGTTCCCGGCCCGGCACCAGGAGCTGCTGGACGAGCAGGAGACCGGCTCGATCCTCTTCCACGTGCTGGTGGCGCCGGGCGACGGGGAGATCGTCGGCCGGTTCAATCTGGTCGACGTGGCCGACGGCAGCGCCGAACTCGGCTACCGCGTGGCCGAGAAGGCCGCCGGACGCGGCGTGGCGACCACGGCGATACGGGAGTTGTGCGTCAGGGCCCGGGAGGAGTACGGGCTGAGCCGGCTGACCGCCGCCACGACCCTCGACAACGGGCCGTCCCGGGCGGTGCTCGCCCGGGTCGGCTTCGGTGCGGTCGGGAGCGTGACGCTGGGCGGGGTGCCCGGGATCGCCTACGAGCTGGACCTCGGCGGCAGTTTGGGCCGGGAGCGGTCCGGCACCGCCTCGTAGCCGGGCGGGCTCGCGGGCGGGTTCTCGTCCAGGAGCGCGAGGGCCACGTGTACGGCGTCGTCGAGCTGTGCGTGGCGGCCCTCGGCCCAGTCGAGCGGGGTGCGCAGGATCGCGAGGTCCGGCGCCACCCCGTGGTTCTCGATGGACCAGCCGTACTCGGGGAACCAGGCCGCGTTCATCGGGACGGTGATCTGGGTGCCGTCGCCGAGCCGGTGGCGTCCGGTCATGCCGACGACTCCTCCCCAGGTGCGCTGGCCGACGACGGGGCCGAGCCGGAGCAGCTTGAAGGCGGCGGTGATCATGTCGCCGTCGGAGGAGGTCGCCTCGTCGGCGAGTGCCACGATCGGCCCGCGGGGCGCGTTGGTGGCGTAGGAGACGGGCTGGGCGTTGCGGGTGAGGTCCCAGCCCAGGATCTTGCGGGTCAGTTTCTCTATGACCAGTTCGCTGATGTGGCCGCCGGCGTTGCCGCGGACGTCCACGATGAGGGCCGGCCGGGAGACCTCCATCCGCAGGTCGCGGTTGAACTGGGCCCAGCCGGAGCCGCCCATGTCGGGGATGTGGAGGTAGCCGCAGCGCCCGCCGCTGACCTCGTGGACCACGGCGCGCCGCTTGGTCACCCAGTCCTGGTAGCGCAGCGGGCGTTCGTCGACGAGGGGGACGACGGCGATCCGGCGGGCCCGGCCCTCTCCCCCGGCGGGGGTGAAGGTGAGTTCGACGGTGGTGCCCCCGGTGCCGGAGAGGAGGGGATAGGGGCCGGCGACCGGGTCGACGGGCCGGCCGTCGACGTGGGTGAGGACCGCGCCCTCCCGGATGCCGTTGCCGGCGAGGGGCGAGCGGGCCTTGGAGTCGGAGGAGTCGCCGGGCAGGATCCGCTTGACCACCCAGCCGTCTTCGCGGGGGACGAGGTTGGCGCCGAGCAGGCCCTGGGCGCGCTGGTAGTGGGACGGGCCCTCGTTGCGCCGGGCGGGGGTGACATAGGCGTGGGAGGTGCCGAGCTCGCCCATGACCTCGCGCAGCAGGTCGGCGAACTCGTCCGGGGAGGCGACCCGTTCGACGAGCGGGCGGTACTGGTCGAGCACGGCGGTCCAGTCGACGCCGCCCATGCCGGGTTCCCAGAAGTAGGCGCGGACGATCCGGCCGGCCTCGTCGAAGGCCTGCCGCCACTCGGCGGCCGGGTCGACCTCGTGCACGATCCGCCGCAGGTCCAGATAGACGGTGGAGTCGCTGTCGCCGGACTCGGTGGCGGGGGCGGCCCGCAGCTCGCCCTCGTCGACCACGACGAGCCGGGTGCCGTCGCCGCTCACGGCGAACCAGTCGAGATGGTCCACGAGTTCGGTCTTGCGGGCCTTGGTGATGTTGAAGTGCTCCAGCGTGGGGCGGGGGGAGGGATCGGACGGATTGGCGAAGGTCTCGCCCAGGGCGCCGGAGATGGGCCAGCGCAGCCAGACCAGGCCGCCGCCGGAGACGGGCTGGAGGGCGGAGTACTTCGAGGCGGTCACGGGGAACGGGGTGACCCGGTCGGCGAGTCCCTCGATCTCCACGGTCACCGTGCCGTCGCCCCCGGCCCCGATCTCCTCGGCCGGGTCCATGCCGCCGGCCGCGGGCCGGCCGTCGGGGAGGAGCGCGAAGGGGGAGGGGGTCGCGGAGGAGAGCGGAACGAGGTAGGGGCGGCAGCCCAGCGGGAAGGACAGGTCGCCGGTGTGCACGTCGTAGACGGGGTCGAAGCCCCGCCAGGAGAGGAAGGCGAGATAGCGCCCGTCGCGGGTGAAGACCGGGTTCTCGTCCTCGAAGCGCCCGTTGGTGACGTCGACGACCACCCCGGCGCCGGGGCCGGCGATGCGGGCCATCTTGATGGAGCGCAGGGAACGCCCGATGCCCGGATGGGACCAGGTCAGCCAGGCCCCGTCGGGGGAGAAGGCGAGGTCGCGGACGGGGCCGTTCACCGAACTGATCAGCTCGGTGACCTCGTCGCCGCCGGGCTCGGTCGTGGAGTCCTCGGGTGCGTCGACGGTCAGGAGGAGCAGCCGTCCGTCGCTGGAGGCGATGGCGAGCCGTTCGCCGTCGGGGTCGGAGACCATCTCCTCGACCCGGCCGAGTTCCCCGGAGGCGAGCCGGCGCGGAGGGCGGTCGCCGCTGGCCCGCGGGAGCGAGGCGACCTCGATGGCGTCATCGCCCTCGGCGTCGGTGACGTAGGCGACCTGGCCGCTGCTGCCCAGCATCTCGGGCAGCCGGACCCGTACGCCGGGGGTGTCGGCGATGGTCCGGGCGGGGCCGTCGCGGTGGGTGAGCCAGTAGAGGCTGCCACGCACCGAGACGGCGCTGGCCCGGCCGGTCTCGTCGACGGACAGGGCGTCCACGTGGTGGGCGGCGGGCACGTGGTACGGGCGCCGGCCGGTGCGGGGGCCGCCGAGCCGGACGTCGAGGCGGCGCGGCCGGGCGTCGGCGGTCAGCCGGTCGACGATCCACAGTTCGCCCGCGCACTGGTAGACCACCCGCTGCCCGTCGCTGGAGGCGTTGCGGGCGTAGAAGTCGTCGTGGTCGGTGTGGCGGCGCAGGTCGGAGCCGTCGGGCCGGCAGGAGTAGAGGTTGCCGATGCCCTCGTGGTCGGAGAGGAAGGCGATCCGGGTGCCGCCGCCCTCCTCGGCGGGCGCGGCGACGAACATCGGGGCGTCGAGGTGCCCGTCGAGGTCCGGGAGCAGCTGTTCGCCGTGCAGCCACAGCCGGCCCATGGCCCCGCCCCGGTAGCGCTTCCAGGAGGCCGGCTCGTGCGGGGGTGTGCCGGTGAGCAGCAGGGTGCGGCGGTGTCCCGCGGAGCTCTCGGCCGGGGAGGTGTCCTCGTCGAGGTCGGCGACGGCGATGTGGGAGACCGGGCCCCAGGGCATCCGGCCGCCGGGGGAGCCGTCGGTGGGCACGGTGTACGCCCAGGAGAAGTACGAGAAGGGCTGGCCGTGCGAGGAGACGGCGAGGATGTCGGACCCGCCGTCCTCGCCGGGCGGCGACCAGCCGCAGACCCGGGTGTCGGTGGAGCCCCAGTAGGTGAGCCGCCGGGAGGGGCCGCCGTCCACCGGCGCGAGATGGATCTCCGGGTCGAGGCTGCGCCAGCTCGTGTAGGCGATCTGGCGTCCGTCGGGGGAGAAGCGCGGGTGGCCGACCCGGGTCCGGTCGGCGGTGATCCGCCAGGCCCGGCCGGGGCGGTGGCCCTCGGGGACGAGGGGGGAGACCCAGAGGTCGTCCTCGGCCGCGAAGCAGAGCAGTTCGCCGTGGAGGTGCGGGAAGCGGAGATACGCGACGTCACTCACCTCCTCATGCTTTCCGCGCGGAGGGGGTGCGGCAACTCGTACGCCAGTCCCATCCTGTGGAGGTTCCGGAGGGGCTGTGTCCCAGGACACGTACGAAACGGTTTCGTTTCGCTTGGGTCGCGGGTATCGTCGTGGTGTACGAAACCGTTTCGTTCGTGTCGATCGTCGGAACAGGAGGCCGGACATGGCTCGCAGCAGGCTCACCCCGGAACGGGAGGCCGAGCTGTACGAAGCCGTGCTCGACCTGCTGCGCGAGGTCGGCTACGACGCCCTCACCATGGACGCCGTCGCCGCCCGCACCCGGTCGAGCAAGGCCACCCTCTACCGCCAGTGGGGGAGCAAGCCCGAACTCGTCGCCAAGGCCCTGCGTCACAACAAGCCGGTCTCGATCGGCGAGGTCGACACCGGCAGCCTGCGCGGCGACTTCCAGGCCGTGCTGGAACGGACCGACGACTGCCAGATGGAGAAGGACTCCGCGCTGATGCGGGGCCTCGCCCATGCCGTGCACAACAACCCCGAACTGCTCGAGGCGCTGCGCGAGCTGCTCATCGAACCCGAGATGACCGGCCTTCGCGAGGTGCTGGACCGAGCCGTGCGGAGGGGCGAGATCGACGCCGGCAACCCGGCGCTCACGCTCGTGCCCCACATGCTGATCGGAGCGTTCATCGCCCGCCCGCTGATCGACGATCGGCCGGTGGACCAGGAGTTCCTCAGTGCCTACGTCGACGCCGTCGTGCTCCCCTCACTCGGCGTCTGACCACCCGACCCACCCTGCCGTACCCCGCAGTTCCTGACGTCGCACCGCTCACGCCGTCGGGCCGGCTCCCCATGCCCTGTCCCACTCACCAATGGGAGTAAGCCCCCGTGGCCACGTTCCTGTACAAGCTCGGCCGTTCCGCCTTCCGGCGCCGACGGCTCGTCGCCCTGATCTGGGTGGCGCTCCTCGCGCTCGCCGGCGTCGGGGCCGCCACCGCGCCCGCCGCGACCTCCAGCTCCTTCTCCATTCCCGGCACCGAGGCACAGCGCGCCTTCGACCTGCTCGAACAGCGCTTCCCCGGCGGCAGCGCCGACGGCGCCACCGCCCGGGTGGTCTTCAAGGCCCCGGCCGGCCAGACCATGAAGGACCCGGCCAACAAGGCCAAGGTCGAGAAGACGGTCGCCGCCCTCAAGTCCGGCTCCGAGCAGATCGCCCAGGTCACCGACCCGTACCAGGCGCAGGCGATCTCCCGGGACGGCTCGACCGCTTACGTGTCCGTCGCGTACAAGGTCAACGCGATGGAGCTCACCGACGCCAGCCGCGACGCGCTCAAGGAGACCGGCCAGGCGGCGCAAGGACAGGGGCTCACCGTGGAGATCGGCGGTGACGCGCTCCAGAGCATGCCGGAGACCGGTGCCGGCGAGATCGTCGGCGTGATCATCGCGGGCGTCGTGCTCGTCATCACCTTCGGTTCGCTCGTCGCCGCCGGACTGCCGCTGCTCACCGCGATCATCGGCGTCGGCATCGGCGTCTCGACCATCACCGCGCTCGCGAGCGTCCTCGACCTCGGCTCCACCACCTCCACCCTCGCGATGATGATCGGCCTCGCGGTCGGCATCGACTACGCCCTCTTCATCGTCTCCCGCTACCGCGCGGAGCTCGCCGAGGGCCGCGAGAAGGAGGAGGCCGCCGGGCGCGCGGCCGGCACCGCCGGCTCCGCCGTGGTCTTCGCCGGTCTGACCGTGGTCATCGCCCTGGTGGGCCTGGCCGTCGTCAACATCCCGATGCTCACCAAGATGGGCTTCGCCGCGGCCGGCACGGTCGTGATCGCGGTCCTCATCGCGCTCACCCTCATCCCCGCGCTGCTCGGCTTCGCCGGCGACCGGGTCGTCGGCCGCAAGCAGCGCAAGGCCGCCGCGCAGGACGCGGACCCGCAGGACGCCGCCGCGCAGGACGCCGGCCCGAAGAAGGAGAAGCCGAACGCCGGCACCCGCTGGGCCCGCTTCGTCATCCGCCGCCCGCTGATGGTGCTCCTCGTCGGCGTGCTCGGCCTCGGCGCCATCGCCGTGCCGGCCGCCTCCCTGGAGATGGGCCTGCCGGACGACGGCGTGAAGCCCGCCTCGGCCACCGAGCGCCGCGCCTACGACCTGCTCTCCGACGGCTTCGGCCCCGGCTTCAACGGCCCGCTGCTCGTGGTCGTCGACGGCGACAAGACCGCCGCCGACAAGACCGTCTCCACGATCAAGGGCCTGGAGGGCTGGGCCGCCGTCACCCCGCCGACCCCCAACAAGGCCGGCGACACCGCGATGATCACGGTGGTCCCGAAGGACCGTCCGTCCTCCGTGGCCACCGAGAACCTGGTGCACGACATCCGCGGCGCCACCGGCGACGACGTCCTGGTCACCGGCGCCACCGCGATGAACATCGACTTCTCGCAGAAGATGAACGACGCGCTGCTGCCCTACCTGGCGCTGGTCGTCGGACTCGCCTTCCTGCTCCTCATGGTGGTCTTCCGCTCGGTCCTGGTCCCGCTGAAGGCGGCCCTCGGCTTCCTGCTCTCCGTGGTCGCCGCCCTCGGCGCGGTCGTCGCGGTCTTCCAGTGGGGCTGGCTGGGCAGCCTGTTCGGCGTCGAGCAGACCGGCCCGATCATGTCGATGATGCCGATCTTCATGGTCGGCGTCGTCTTCGGCCTCGCGATGGACTACGAGGTCTTCCTGGTCACGCGGATGCGTGAGGCGTACGTCCACGGGGCGCGCCCCGGCGAGGCGATCGTCACGGGCTTCCGGCACGGCGCCAGGGTGGTCACCGCCGCCGCGGTGATCATGATCGCGGTCTTCTCGGGCTTCATCGGCTCCAGCGAGCAGATGGTGAAGATGATCGGCTTCGGCCTCGCCGTCGCCGTCCTCTTCGACGCCTTCGTCGTCCGCATGGCGATCGTCCCGGCCGTGCTCGCGCTCCTCGGGCACAAGGCCTGGTGGCTGCCGAAGTGGCTGGGACGGGTGCTGCCCAACGTGGACGTCGAGGGCGAGGGCCTGGCCGCGCACGACTCCCGGGGCAGGGGCCGTGACGAGGACCGGGAGCTGGTCTCCGTCTGACCCTCCGAGATCTCCGGGGCCGCCGCACGAGCGGGCGACGGCCCCGGACCGCGCCGGGACCTGTGGGGACGGGGAGCCGACGCGACGCGTACGCCGTCAGCGTGCCTTCATCGGCGCGCGGGCGGCGTAGGTGTGTTGGAGGAAGCGGAGCAGGGGGGTCGTGTCGAACTGGACCACCGCGACACCGTCGGCGGTGTGGAACTCCACCACGGTCTGCACCCGTCCGCAGGGCCAGACGCCGACGTCCCCGCGCCGGGCGGGGGCGCGCAGTCCGGTCTCCAGCAGGGCGCGGGGGAAGGACCATTCGATGTCGCCGGGGAAGACGAAGCGGACGGTCGCGGGTTCGAAGGCGGGGTCGAAGCGGAGGGCCACCGGAACGGGTCGCGAGAGCGGGGCGTCGCTGATGATCCGGCCCTTGGCGTGGTCCTCGACTCCATGGTCATCGGCGGCGCGGGGCATCGGGCGACTCCTCACACTCGTTCGTACCATTAGTCCTTAATGTCCCACTATTTCCGGGCGCGCGCCCGGGCGAGGCGCGATCCCTCAATCTGCTTCTGACCTCAGGGCGCTCTTGCAAACCATTCGCAGGAGCGCTCTATCATTCGGACGTGCATGTACCCGACGGATTCATCAACGCCCCCGTATCGGCCGCAGCCGGTGTCGTCGCCGCCGGCGCCGTCGCCGTGAGCCTGCGCGGAGCACGCAAGGAACTCGACGAGCGGACGGCCCCGCTGGCCGGCCTCGTCGCGGCCTTCATCTTCGCCGTACAGATGCTCAACTTCCCCGTCGCCGCCGGCACCAGCGGACACCTGCTGGGCGGCGCGCTCGCGGCGATCCTCGTCGGGCCCTACACCGGCGTCCTGTGCATCGCCGTCGTCCTGCTCATGCAGGGTGTCCTGTTCGCCGACGGCGGCCTCACCGCGCTCGGTGTGAACATCACGGTCATGGGCGTCGTCACGGTGGTCGTCGCCTACGCGCTCTTCCGCGGCCTGGTCCTCCTGCTGCCGCGCACCCGCCGCTCGGTGACCGCCGCCTCCCTCGTCGCCGCGCTCGTGTCCGTGCCGGCCGCGGCCACCGCCTTCACCGCGATCTACGCGATCGGCGGCACCACCGACGTGCCCCTCGCCAAGGTCCTCACGGCGATGGTCGGCGTCCACGTCCTCATCGGCATCGGCGAGGCCGTCATCACCATGCTCACGGTCGGCGCCGTGATCGCCGTCCGCCCCGACCTCGTGTACGGCGCGCGCGGCCTGACCGCGCCGCTCAAGCTGCGCGTGGACGGCGCACTGGTCGACGCCGCCCCCGCGGCCGTGCCGGCCGCGGCCCGGTCGCCGCGGAAGCTGTGGATCGGCGGTGTCGTCACGGCCCTCGTCCTCGCCGGCTTCGTCTCCTTCTACGCCTCCGCCAGCCCCGACGGCCTGGAGAAGGTCGCCGCCGACAAGGGCATCGACAGCAAGGTCCAGCCGCACGCGGCCGCCGGCTCCCCGCTCGCCGACTACGGCGTCAAGGACGTCTCCGACGCGCGTCTCTCCGGCGGTCTGGCCGGCGTCATCGGCGTCGGCGCGACCCTCGCCGTCGGCACGGGTGCCTTCTGGGTGGTCCGCCGCCGCAGGGGCGTCGCCTCCGCGCTGGAGGCCTGATGGGCGCCGGGCACGCGCACAAGCTCTACCGGCACGGGCACTCGCCGGTCCACGCGCTGCCCCCGCACACCAAGCTCGCCGCCGTCTTCGCCTTCGTCGTCGTGGTGGTCGCCACGCCCCGCGAGGCGATGTGGGCGTTCGGTCTCTACGCGCTGCTGCTCGCCGGCGTCGCGGCGGCGGCCCGGGTGCCCGCCCGGTTCGTGCTCGGGCGGCTGCTCATCGAGATCCCGTTCGTGGCGTTCGCGCTGCTCATGCCCTTCGTGGTGCCGGGCGAGCAGACGCAGGTCCTCGGCGTCCCGCTCTCCGTCCCCGGGCTCTGGGGCGCGTGGAACGTCCTCGCCAAGGGCACCCTCGGCGTCGCCGCCTCCGTCCTCCTCGCCGCCACCACCGAACTGCGCGCCCTGCTCCTCGGCCTGCAGCGGCTGAAGCTGCCGCCGATGCTCGTCCAGATCGCCTCCTTCATGATCCGTTACGGCGACGTCATCACCGACGAGATGCGGCGGATGTCGATCGCACGCCGCTCGCGGGGCTTCGAGGCGAGCGGCATCCGCCACTGGGGCGTCCTCGCCAAGTCCGCCGGCGCGCTCTTCATCCGCTCGTACGAGCGGGGGGAACGCGTGCACCTCGCCATGGTCAGCCGCGGGTACACCGGGGCGATGCCGGTCATCGACGAGGCGACCGCCACCCCGGCGCAGTGGCGCCACGCCGCCGCCCTGCCCGCCGCCGCCCTGATCGTCTGCCTCCTGGGATGGACCCTGTGACCGAGCACCCCTCACTGGACGTCCGCGGCCTCGCGTACGCGTACCCGGACGGGCACCAGGCCCTCTTCGGCGTGAACCTGACCGTCGGGCGCGGCGAACGGGTCGCCCTGCTCGGCCCGAACGGCGCCGGCAAGACCACGCTCGTCCTGCACCTCAACGGGATCCTCACCGGCGGCGCCGGCGGCGTCACCGTCGCCGGGCTGCCGGTGGAGAAGCGGCACCTGGCCGAGATCAGGCGCCGGGTCGGCATCGTCTTCCAGGACCCCGACGACCAGCTCTTCATGCCGACCGTCCGCGAGGACGTGGCCTTCGGCCCGGCGGCGGCCGGCCTGCGGGGCGCCGAGCTGGAGGCCGTGGTCCGCAAGGCCCTCGCCCGGGTCGGCATGGAGGAGTTCGCCGACCGCCCGCCGCACCACCTGTCCTTCGGGCAGCGGCGCCGGGTGGCCGTGGCGACCGTCCTCGCGATGGAGCCCGAGATCCTCGTCCTCGACGAGCCCTCCTCCAACCTCGACCCGGCCTCGCGCCGCGAGCTCGCCGACATCCTGCGCTCCCTGGACGTCACCGTCCTCATGGTCACCCACGACCTGCCGTACGCGCTGGAGCTCTGCCCGCGCGCGGTGATCCTCAGCGAGGGTGTGATCGCCGCGGACGGGCGCACCGCCGACATCCTGACCGACGAGGAGCTGATGGCCCGGCACCGCCTGGAACTCCCGTACGGCTTCGTGCCGAGCTCCGTGACCTGACGCTTCCCGCCGCGCTCCGTGGCCTGACGCACCCCGGAATCCGCGGGCCCTCCCGTCCGTTGCACCATGGGGATCGGTCGTAGGAGAGGAAGCGTGGGTCAGGTGGACGTCCGGGGCACGGTGGCGGCGGGTTTCGAGCCGGTCAGGGACGCGTTCCTGCGCAACTTCGAGGGGCGCGGCGAGCGCGGCGCCGCGGTCGCGGTCTACCGGGACGGCACCAAGGTCGTGGACCTGTGGGCGGGCACGAAGGACGTCCGGGGCGAGCAGCCCTGGGCCGTGGACACCGCCCAGGTCGTCCGCTCGGCCACCAAGGGAGTGGCGGCCGCCGTCCCGCTCCTGCTCCACCAGCGCGGCCAGCTGGACCTGGACGCGCCGGTCGGCACGTACTGGCCGGAGTTCAAGGCGGCGGGCAAGGACCGGGTGACCGTACGCCAACTGCTCGCCCACCGGGCGGGCGTCCCGGTGCTCGACCGCCCGCTCACCCTCGCCGAGGCGGCGGACCTGCCGACGGCGACGGCCGCGATCGCCGCCCAGACCCCCGTGTGGGAGCCGGGCACGGCACACGGCTACCACGCCCACACCTACAGCTGGCTGCTCTCCGGCCTGGTCCAGCGGGTCACCGGCCGCACGATCGGCCGCTGGGTCGCCGAGGAGATAGCCCGGCCGCTGGGCCTCGACCTGTGGATCGGCCTGCCCGGGGAGGAGGCCCACCGGGTCGGCCGCCTCGGCCCGGTGGAGGAGCGGGAGCCGGCCGACAGCGGGATGCTGCGACTGCGCCCCAAGCCCGCGGTGACCGCGGCGTACCAGGACCCGGAGTCCCTGACCCGCCGCGCGTTCGCCGTGATCGAGCCGCAGCCCGACGAGAACGACCCGGTCTACCGGGCCGCCGAACTGCCCGGTTCGGCGGGCGTCGCCACCGCCCGGGCCCTGGCCCGCTTCTACGCGGCCACGCTCGGCGCGGTCGACGGCGGCCCCCGCCTCTTCGCCCCGGCGACCCTGACCCTGGCCCGCACCGAGGAATCGGCGGGCCCGGACCGGGTCCTGGTGGTCAACACCCGCTTCGGCCTGGGCCACATGCTGCACGGACCGGCCTCACCGCTCCTCGGCCCCGGCTCCTTCGGGCACCCCGGACGCGGCGGTTCGCTCGGCTTCGCCGACCCCGAGTCGGGCATCGCCTTCGGCTACGTCACCAACGGGATGCGCAAGACGGTCACGGCCGACCCGCGCGCCCAGGCACTGATCCGGGCGGTGCGGGCCGCCCTGTGAGCCGCGGTCGAGAGCCGCGGGGCGCGAGTCCGGGGTGCGTGTCCGGGAGCAGGCCCCGTCGCCGCCGGTCCGCGGGCTCCGTCAGACGAGGCGCCACATCTGGTCGCGGTAGTCCTCGCAGTCGTACTGGAAGACCCGGCTGCCGTTGTCGAGGCCCTGCACGACCAGGCACTTGCCGCTGTTGAGGTTCTTCAGCTTGTAGACGTCCGGGTCGTCGGTGAGGACCTTCTGCCACAGCTGGTCGGCCCAGGGGCCGCACGTGTACTGCTCGCCGGGATTGCCGTTCTCCGGGCCGCGGACGAGGAGGCACTTGCCGCTGTTGACGTTTCTCAGGCGGTAGGTGCCCTTCGTCTCCAGGTAGGTCTCGTCGAGGACCCACTTCTGGTCGGCCCAGTAGCCGCAGTCGTACTGCACGGCGGGGTTGCCGTCGTCCGGGCCCTGGACGAGGAGGCACTTGTTGCTGTTGACGTTCTTCACGTGGAACTCGGGCGTCGGGGCGTCGACGGCGGAGGCGGTGGTGGCGGAGCCGACCAGCGTGCCGGCCGTCAGCGCGACGGCGGCCAGGGCGGAACCCAGGGTGCGCGTCCTGATCATTCTCGGATCTCCCTCGTAGGTGTGTGCGCGATCTTGATCAGGACCATAGGGGGGTGAGATCGCTCTTGTCGTCGAGTTTGGGATGCGGAGTCGGGATTCCGGTCGAGTGCCCGGCTTTGCCGGGCGCCGCCCTCAACTCGCGTACAGCATCAGCCCGATCCCCACGACCATCAGACCCGCCGCCGCCACCCGCGGCCCGCCGAAGCGCTCCTTGAAGAGCAGCGCGCCGATCGCGGCGCCGACGATGATCGAGGACTCGCGGAGCGCGGCGATCGGGGCCAATGGCGCCTTCGTCTGGGCCCACAGGACGAGGGCGTAGGCGGCGACGGACATCGCCGCGCCGAGCAGGCCGCGGGCCGCGTACGGGCGGAGCTCGGCGACCAGTCCGGAGCGGCGGCGGGCCAGCGCGTACGCCGGGATGACCAGGCCCTCCAGGAGCATCAGCCAGGCGATGTAGCCGAGCGGGGTCTGTGCGGCCCGGACGCCCATGCCGTCGACGACCGTGTACGCGGCGATCGACAGGCCCGTCGCGCCCGCCGCCAGCAGAGCCGGCCAGTGCGGGCGGGTGCCCTTGCCGCGGATGCCCCAGAGGGCGAGGCCGGTGAGACCGGCGCAGGCGACGGCCACGCCGGCCAGCTGGCCGGCGTCCGGGACCTCGCCGACGAACACGGCGGCCAGCAGGGTGACCACCAGCGGCGCGGTGCCCCGGGCGATCGGGTACATCTGGCCGAAGTCCCCGAGGTCGAACGACTTCATCAGCAGCCCGTAGTAGGCGACGTGCAGCACGGCCGACACGACCAGACAGGGCCACGCGCCCGCCGCCGGCAGCGGGGTGACGCACACGCCGACGAGGCCGAGGAGCGCGCCGCCGCCGGATATGAGGGTGAAGGAGAGCAGCTTGTCCCCGATCCCCGCGGCGATCGCGTTCCAGCTCGCATGGGTCACGGCGGCCGTCAGCACCGCCACGACGACCAGCGGCGTCACGCCGTACGCTCCCGGACGTCCACGAGCGCGCCGCCCGCGCGGGCGATCAGCGTCCCCGGGGCGAGGGCGAACACGCTGTGCGGGGTGCCGGCCGCCGCCCACACCACCTCGTGGTCGAGCAGTCCGCGGTCGGCGAGCACCCGGGTGCGGGTGAGGTGCCCGAACGGCGGGACGCCGCCGATCGCGTACCCCGTCGTCTCCCGGACCAGCCGCGCGTCGGCGCGGGTGACCTCCGCCGCGCCCAGCTCCTCCCGTACCCGCTCCACGTCCACCCGCGAGGAGCCGTCCATCAGGACGAGCACCGGCACCCCGTCCGCCGCGAAGACCAGCGACTTCACGATCTGCGACACCGCGCAGCCGACGGCCTCGGCCGCCTGCTGCGCGGTCCGGGTCTCGTCGGGGAAGCGCCGGACCTCGACGTCGAGGTCCAGCTCCTTGAGGGCGGCGGCGAACCGGGGGTGGGCGTCAGCGTGCGAGGTCGTCATGTCACCGCACGCTAGCGGTCCGTGTACGGGCCACGCGACCTGCTTCCGGGACGTGGACCGGCCGGGGCGACCCGTCACGGTCCGCCGGCCCGGTCCGGCCCGATCCGCTAGTCCGCGTTCAGCACCCGCGCCACCAGCGGGCCGGCCGCGTCCACGCCGTGCCCGCCGCCCTCGACGAACGCGGCCGCCGCGAGGTCGTCCGAGAACGCCGTGAACCAGGAGTCCGACGTGGCCTGTCCGCCGACCTCCGCCGATCCGGTCTTCGCGCCCTTGTCGCCACCGACCGAGGACATCACGCCGGACGCGGTGCCGTAGCCGGCCGTCGCCGTGAGCCGCATCATGTCGCGCAGCTGCCGGGCCGCCGAGGCCGGCAGCTTCCGCTCGGCCGTGGCGAACTCGCGGTCGTCCAGGCTCCGGGCGACCAGATACGGCTGCCTGAAGCGCCCGTCCTTGGCGGTGGCGGTGATCGAGGCCATGTTGAGCGGATTCATCTGGACGGTGCCCTGGCCGATGTACTGCTCCGCGGCGCCGCCGCCCGTCGCCTCGGGGACGGAGCCGTCGACGGACCGGATGCCGGTCTTCCATTCGAGGCCGATGCCGAAGACCTCCCTGGCCTCCTTGCCGAGCGCGGAGTCGTCGCCGACGTTGTCGATCTTCTTGATGAAGGCGGTGTTGCAGGAGCGGGCGAAACTCTTTGCGAACGGGGCGCCGTCCAGCGAGAAGCCCTTCAGGTTCCCGATCGTCCGGCCCTGGTACATGGCGGTCGGCGGGCACTCGGCGACCTGGTCCGCCTTGACCAGGCCCTTCTCCAGGAGCAGCGCGGCCGTGACGATCTTCATCGTGGAGCCGGGCATCTTCTTGCCCTCGAAGGCCGCGTTGAAGCCGTTCGCCGGGCTGTTGGCGACCGCCCGCACCGCGCCGGTCGACGGCTGGACCGCGACGACGGAGGCGGAGCCGTACTGCTTCACGGCCCGTTCGGCCGCCGCCTGCACGTCGGCGTCGATCGTCGTCTCCAGCTTCCCCTCCTCCCCCTTGGTGAGGGTCAGCAGCGTCGTGTCCGGCACGCCCGGGGCACCGGCCTCGACGACGAGCTCCACGCCCGGCCTGCCGCCGGCCTTGGCGCCGTAGCGCTCGCGCAGCTGGGCCAGCACCGGCCCGAGCGACGGGTACTTCTCCGCCGTCAGCACCCGCCCCTTGCGGTCGACGGCCTCGATGTCGCCGGACTTCGCGTAGCCGGTGCGGAGCGAGGAGCCCGGCGTCAGCTTCGGATGCAGCACGGCCGGCTTCCAGTCGACCAGCGGGCGTCCGGTGGTGACTCCGCGCACCACGGTGAGCCGCGAGGTGTACGTCCAGGGCTTGGAGACCCCGGCGTCCGTGACGGTCGCCTTCACCGTGAACGGCACCGTCGCACCGCTCGCCGGTCCCGGCGTGATGGTGGCCGCGGAGACCGCGGCCTCCGCCCGGAAACCCAGCAGCGCGGACCCGGCGGAGACCGGATTGTTCGTCAACTGTGCGGCCGTCTCCGCCTCTCCGCCGGCCCAGGCCGCGAGGAAGTCCTTCGCGGTCGCCGTCACCTCCTCGTCGGTGACGGGCCCGGTCTTCCGGTCCCCGGACCCGGACGCCGCGGTGGCGCCCGAACCCCCCGTGACCCCGTTCCAGAGGTTGTATCCCCCGTACCCGACCCCGCTCGCCACGACGACGAACACCCCGCCGACGATCGCGACCTTGGCTCCACTGCGCATGACTGCGCCTCCCTCCCCAGGTGTGGCCCTCTCGGCAGCCTAGGGCGCAGGAGTGACAGGAGCTACGGTCGTTACCGGAAAGCGACCGGACCGCCGGTTTGCCGTCCCCGGCCGGTCACCCCGGCCCTCCCTCCGGACGCCGAGCCGGCCACCGGGCCCTTCCGAGGGCGCCCGCCGCGGACGCCGGGACGCGCAGAAGGGCGCGACCGCCGGTCGCGCCCTTCCCGGTGCCCTCGCCCCGCTAGACCCAGGTGTCCAGCCACATCCTGTTCCGCCACTGGTCCAGGGGAATGGACGTCCCGGTGTACAGGGGCCAGAAATAGATGAAATTCCAGACGATGAGGAGAACGAGCACTCCCGCGCCCACCGCCCCGAAAGTACGGCGCCTTTCCGAGGAGCCCGCGGGTCCCACCATCGCCCCGATCATCATGGCCACCGCGAGACACAGGAACGGGACGAACACCACGGCGTAGAAAAGGAAAATGGTGCGTTCCTGATAGAGGAGCCACGGCGCCCAGCCGGCCAGGATGCCGCAGGCGATCGCTCCGGCGCGCCAGTCGCGGCGGAAGGCCCAGCGCCACAGGACGTAGAGGATGGCGAAGCAGGCGGCCCACCACAGGAGCGGGGTGCCGAGGGCCAGGACCTCCTGGGCGCACTTCTCCTTGGCGTCGGCGGGGCAGCCGGCCGTGCCGGGCGCGGGGGACTCGTAGAAGTAGGAGACCGGGCGGCCGAGGACCAGCCAGCTCCACGGGTTGGACTCGTAGGTGTGCGGCGAGCTCAGGCCCACGTGGAACTTGTAGACCTCGCTCTCGTAGTGCCACAGGCTGCGCAGCCACTCGGGCAGCCAGCCCCAGGTCCCGCCGCCGCCGATCTTGTCCTGCTCGGCGGCCCAGTGGCGGAAGTAGCCCTTGTCGGTGAAGATCCAGCCGGACCAGGAGACCAGGTAGGTCGCGATCGCGAGCGGGACCGTGGAGACGAAGGCCGGGACCAGGTCGCGCCGGGCCACCGCCGCGTACGGGCGGAACGCGCCGGCCGTGCGCCGGGCGCCCAGGTCCCACAGGACGGTCATCAGGCCGAACGCGGCCATGATGTAGAGCCCGTTCCACTTGGTGCCGGCCGCCAGGCCCAGCATCACTCCGGCCGCGAGCCGCCACGGACGCGGGCCGAGCCGCAGCTTCTCCGCGACCGACGCGTCCGGGCGCAGGATCCTGTCCTCGCCCACCGGAAGCGCCGCCGCGAGACGCGCCCGCGCCCGGTCCCGGTCCACCACCAGGCAGCCGAACGCGGCGAGCACGAAGAACATCAGCACCTGGTCGAGCAGCGCCGTCCGGCTCATCACGAAGTGCAGGCCGTCCACCGCGAGCAGCAGCCCGGCCAGGCAGCCCAGGAAGGTCGAGCGGAACAGCCGGCGGCCGATCCGGCACAGCATCAGCACCGACAGGGTGCCGAGCAGCGCCACCATGAAGCGCCAGCCGAAGGGCTCGAAGCCGAAGATCTTCTCGCCGAGGCCGATGACCCACTTGCCGACCGGCGGGTGGACCACGTAGCCCGGGTCCGTCGGGACCAGCACCGAGCCCGGGTCGGTGAGGATCGTCTTGTCGATGTCCTTCGGCCACGCCCCCTCGTAGCCCTGGTTGATCAGGGCCCACGAGTCCTTGGCGTAGTACGTCTCGTCGAATATCACCGCATGCGGCCTGCCCAGGTTCCAGAACCGCAGCAGGCCGGCGACCAGGGCCACGAGCAGCGGCCCGCCCCACGCGGCGAGCCGCCACAGCCGGTGGGCCGCGGCCGGGGAGACCCCGAAAAGCGACCACAGGCGTGGCGAGGGGCGGGTGTACGGGGGGACGAGCCGCTCCCGCAGTCCGGGGGGCGGGGAGCTCGTGGCGGCCGGGCGGTAGCCGAATTGCCGCAGCCGCTGCTGCCACGAAGAGGGCTCTGCCACGGGGTGCTGACCCTCCAGGGCCTCGGGTGCGGTACTGGTCACCGCGCCATCGTAGGGAACGCGCCTGTGCGCGTCGCCTGTCCGGGCTGGGAGGATGACCCGTGTGACAGGAACGCTGGTACTCGCAGGGACCCCCATCGGTGACATCGCGGACGCCCCGCCCCGGCTCGCCACCGAACTGGAGAACGCGGACATCGTGGCCGCCGAGGACACCCGAAGGCTGCGCGGACTGACCCGCGCGCTCGGGGTGCACACCCGGGGCCGGGTGGTGTCGTACTTCGAGGGCAACGAGTCCGCCCGCACCCCCGAACTGGTCGAGGCGCTCGTCGGCGGGGCGCGGGTGCTGCTGGTCACCGACGCCGGCATGCCGTCCGTCTCCGACCCCGGCTACCGCCTGGTCGCCGCCGCCGTCGAGCAGGACGTCAAGGTCACCGCCGTGCCCGGCCCGTCCGCCGTGCTCACCGCGCTGGCCCTGTCCGGGCTGCCCGTCGACCGCTTCTGCTTCGAGGGCTTCCTGCCCCGCAAGGCGGGCGAGCGGCTCGCCCGGCTCCGCGAGGTCGGGGGCGAGCGGCGCACCCTCGTCTACTTCGAGGCCCCGCACCGGCTCGACGACACCCTCGCCGCGATGGCCGAGGTCTTCGGCGCCGAGCGCCGGGCCGCCGTCTGCCGCGAGCTGACCAAGACGTACGAGGAGGTCAAGCGCGGCCCGCTGGGCGAGCTCGCCGCCTGGGCCGCCGAGGGCGTCCGCGGTGAGATCACGGTCGTCGTCGAGGGGGCGCCCGAGACCGGGCCCGCCGAGCTCGACGCCGAGGAGCTGGTGCGCAGGGTGCGGGTGCGCGAGGAGGCGGGGGAGCGGCGCAAGGAGGCCATCGCCGCGGTCGCCGCCGAGGCCGGGCTTCCCAAGCGCGAGGTGTTCGATGCCGTCGTGGCGGCAAAGAATGCGGCGGCCCCAGGCCCCGGAAACGGTAAAGGACTAATCTGAAAGGCAAAGCGGAACCCGGTGACGGGCCTGCTCGAAGGCCTTTTGGGCAAGGAAGCGCCAAAGAGCGTCCATGGTTCTTCCGGAGCTGATGCGTTCCGGCCGGAAAAGGCGTCCACTGGTTCAGTGGAGAGGAGCTGGAATGAGTGAGATCACCGGCACCGGGACGCCCGTCGCACACGAGGCGTACGCCTTTGCCTGTATGAGATGCGGTTACGGCTGGGAGCAGGCGTACGACATAGAGCACCACGTGGACCCCCACGGCCACGAGTACGTCGTCTACAAGGCCGACGGTGCCCGGGTGCCGTCCCCGCTGTCCCGGCCCACCTGCATGAACTGCAGCAGCCACGTCGTGCGGATCATGCGCGCCGGGCAGGTGTCCTCGGTGCTGGACACGGTGGCCGCGACCGAGCGGCACAGTCGCGGGGCCAGGGCGACCAGGCCGGTGTCCATCGCCGGACCCATCGGCCAGGAACTGACCGAGGACGCCGCGGCGGGCGGCGAGGAGGCCCCGCCGGTACCCCACCACTGGCACCTCTCCGACCTCCTGCATCCTTTCCGCAACCGCAGGTGAGCCGCCTCCCCGGCAGCGGGTGAGGCTTGGCGGTGGGGCTCATGGCCCTCGTACGATCGGGGCCATGAGTTCCAAGGACGCCCCGCCGCCGCTGCCCGAGCCCCTGCTCGTCGAGGTCGCCGATTCGCACACCCATCTCGACATGCAGTCCGGCACCGTCGAGGAGGCCCTCACCAAGGCCGCCGCGGTCGGTGTGACGACGGTCGTCCAGGTCGGCTGCGACATCAAGGGCTCGCAGTGGGCCGCCGAGACCGCCGCCCGCCACGACAACGTGCACGCGGCCGTGGCCCTGCACCCCAACGAGGCGCCCCGGATCGTCCTCGGCGACCCCGACGGCTGGTCCCGCCAGGGCGCCCGGGACGCGGGCGGTGACGGCGCGCTCGACGACGCCCTCGCCGAGATCGACCGGCTGGCCGGCCTGCCGTACGTCCGCGCCGTCGGCGAGACCGGCCTCGACCACTTCCGGACCGGTCCCGAGGGCATGGCCGCGCAGGAGCGTTCCTTCCGCGCCCACATCGAGATCGCCAAGCGGCACGGCAAGGCCCTCGTCATCCACGACCGCGAGGCCCACGCCGACGTCCTGCGGATCCTCGACGAGGAGGGCGCGCCGGAGCGGACCGTCTTCCACTGCTACTCCGGCGACGCCGCGATGGCCGAGATCTGCGCCGCCAAGGGCTACTACATGTCCTTCGCCGGCAACGTCACCTTCAAGAACGCCCAGCCGCTGCGCGACGCCCTCGCCGTCGCCCCGCTGGAACTCGTCCTCGTCGAGACCGACGCCCCCTTCCTCACCCCCGCGCCCTACCGCGGCCGCCCCAACGCCCCGTACCTGATCCCGGTCACCGTCCGGGCGATGGCCGCGGTCCGCGGGACCACGGAGCAGGAGCTCGCCGGGGCCATCGCCGTCAACACGGCCCGGGCCTTCGATTACTGATCCATAACGGTTACGCCGGGTAGCCGGGTCGTCGTGGAGAGTGACTCCGCGCGGGGCTAGGGTCCCGGCCTCGTGAGCACTTCGCACCGATCCGGGGCTCGCCGGGCCGCCCGGCGCCGCAAGGCGAGCCCGTCCGCGGCCGAGGGGCTGCGGCGGATCGTCCCGCAGGCCCTCGTCGTCGCCTTCCTCGCCGGCGGCACCAGCGCCTTCGTCGTCGACGACAAGACCGTCCGGCTGTCCGTCGACGGCGTCCCGCGCACCCTGCACACCTTCGCCGACGACATCGGCGAACTCCTCGCCGACGAGGGCCTGGCGGTCGGCGAGCACGACCTCGTCGCCCCCGCGCCCGACACCGGCCTCGCCACCGGCGACGAGGTCGTCGTCCGCTACGGCCGGCCCGTCTCCCTCACCCTCGACGGCCGCCGCCGCCAGGTGTGGACCACGGCCCGCACCGTCGACGGGGCCCTGCGCCAGCTCGGCGTGCGCGCCGAGGGCGCCTACCTGTCGGCCTCCCGTTCGGCGCCCATCTCCCGGCAGGGCCTCGCCCTCGACGTCCGCACCGAGCGGGCCCTCACCTTCCTGGCCGACGGGCGCGAGCTGGCCGTCCGCACGAACGCGGCCACCGTCCGCGAGGCCCTGCGGCAGGCCGGCCTCACCCTCGCGGGCCAGGACACCACCTCCGTGCCGCTCGACTCCTTCCCGCGCGACGGCCAGACGGTCACGATCCTGCGGATCACCGGCACCCGGGAGATCCGCGAGGAGCCCGTGCCCTTCGCCGTCGAGCGGACCCGCGACCCGGAGCTCTTCGCCGGCACCGAGCTGGTCGAGCAGCGCGGCGTGCCGGGCGTCCGCCGGGTCACGTACACCCTGCGCACCGTCAACGGCGTCCGGCAGCGGCCGCGCCGGGTCGGCGAGGAGACCGTCCGCGAGCCCGTGCCGCAGAAGGTCCGGGTCGGCACCCGCCCCCTGCCCCGCTCGGTCGCCGGCGCCGACGGCCTGAACTGGGGCGCGCTCGCCGCCTGCGAGTCGGGCGGCCGCCCGGACGCCGTCGACCCCTCGGGCACCTACGGCGGGCTCTACCAGTTCGACCCCGGCACCTGGCGCGCCCTCGGCGGCAGCGGCGTCGCCCAGAACGCGCCCGCCGCGGAGCAGACCTTCCGGGCGAAGAAGCTCTACGTGGCGCGCGGGGCGAGCCCGTGGCCCCACTGCGGCGGCCGGCTGCACCGGTGAGGCGTAGGCCGGGCGTACGGGCGCCCCGTAGGCTGTACCGGTGAGCACCACCACCGGCCCCGACAGCCCCGACGCCCTCCTCGGCCCCGCCGACATCCGTGAGCTGGCCGCCGCCCTCGGCGTCCGCCCCACGAAGCAGAAGGGCCAGAACTTCGTCATCGACGCCAACACCGTGCGGCGGATCGTCCGCACGGCCGAGGTGCGCCCCGACGACGTGGTGGTGGAGGTGGGCCCCGGGCTCGGCTCCCTCACCCTCGCGCTCCTGGAGGCCGCGGACCGTGTGACGGCCGTCGAGATCGACGACGTCCTCGCCGCGGCGCTGCCCTCGACCGTCGCCGCGCGCATGCCGCGGAGGAAGGACCGCTTCGCGCTGGTCCACTCCGACGCCATGCACGTCCAGGAGCTCCCCGGCCCGCCGCCCACGGCGCTCGTGGCGAACCTGCCGTACAACGTCGCCGTGCCGGTGCTGCTGCACATGCTGGACCGCTTCCCGAGCATCGAGCGGACCCTCGTCATGGTGCAGGCCGAGGTCGCCGACCGGCTCGCCGCCGGGCCGGGCAACAAGGTCTACGGCGTGCCCTCGGTGAAGGCCAACTGGTACGCGCAGGTCAAGCGGGCCGGCTCCATCGGCCGCAACGTCTTCTGGCCCGCGCCCAACGTCGACTCCGGGCTCGTGTCCCTCGTCCGCCGCACCGAGCCGCTGCGGACCACCGCGAGCAAGGACCAGGTCTTCGCGGTCGTCGACGCGGCCTTCGCCCAGCGCCGCAAGACCCTGCGCGCCGCCCTCGCCACCTGGGCGGGCTCGCCCGCGGCGGCGGAGGCGGCCCTGGTGGCCGCCGGGATCTCGCCGCAGGCCCGCGGCGAGGCGCTGACGGTGGAGGAGTTCGCGCGGATCGCCGAGAACAAGCCGGAGGTCGCGCAGTGAGCGTGACCGTACGCGTCCCCGCCAAGGTCAACGTGCAGCTCGCGGTCGGCGGCGCCCGGCCCGACGGCTTCCACGACCTGGCCAACGTCTTCCTCGCCGTCTCGCTCCACGACGAGGTCACCGCGACCCCCGCCGCAGGGCTGACCGTCACCTGCGAGGGGCCCGACGCCGACAAGGTGCCCCTCGACCGCACCAACCTGGCCGCGCGGGCCGCCGAACTGCTCGCCGCCCGGCACGGCATCGCCCCCGACGTGCACCTGCACATCGCCAAGGACATCCCGGTCGCCGGCGGCATGGCCGGCGGCAGCGCCGACGGGGCGGGCGCCCTGCTCGCCTGCGACGCGCTGTGGGGGCTGAACTCCTCGCGCGCCGAACTCCTGGAGATCTGTGCCGAGCTGGGCAGCGACGTGCCCTTCAGCCTGGTCGGCGGCGCCGCCCTCGGCGTCGGGCGCGGCGAGCGGCTGACCGGGCTGCCGGTCGGCGGCGCCTTCCACTGGGTGTTCGCGGTGGCCGACGGCGGTCTGTCGACCCCGGCGGTCTACGGCGAGTTCGACCGCCTCAACGAGGGTCTGGACGTGCCCGAGCCGGTCGCCTCGCCCGCCCTGCTCGACGCCCTGCGCACCGGCGACGCCACCGCGCTCGCCGGCGCCCTCGCCAATGACCTCCAGCCGGCCGCGCTGTCCCTGCGGCCCTCGCTGGCCGCGACCCTCGCGGCGGGCACCGAGGCCGGTGCGCTGGCCTCCCTCGTCTCCGGTTCGGGGCCGACGACCGCGTTCCTGGTGAAGGACGCCGAGGCCGCCGAGGTGGTCGCGGCGGCCCTGACCGCCTCCGGCACCTGCCGGACGGCGCGGGTGGCGACCTCCCCGGCGGCCGGGGCGACGATCCTCTGAGACCCGCCCGGGTCGCCCGGCCGGATCCCGTCAGTCCTTGTTCTTGGAGATCCGGGCGAGCAGCAGGTTCGGGTCCGGGGCCGACGGGGTGAAGTAGGCCGCGCTCGGCACCTGGACCTGCTTGGCGTGCACGGCCACCGAGGTCGGGTTGTCGAGCCCGTCCGCCGCCGTGAGGACGGTCCGGTGGCTGCCGTCCGGGCGGACCAGCTCCAGCTTGTTCTCCAGCACCAGGGCGGCGAGGACCGTGTCACCGTGCCCGGTGAAGGCGAAGTCGTCGATGGTGAGCCCGGTCGCCCTGGTCTCGGCCGGCCCGGCGGCCCCGTCGTGCCGGCCGACCGGGATCCGCAGCAGCGTCCCCTGTCCCGTGTTGGACACCCAGACGGCCCCGTTGTGCACCTTGAGGCCGTTGGCGCCGAAGGGGAGCTCCGCGGTCGGCTCCAGTGCCGCCCCGGAGGCCCAGACGGCGGGGACCCCGGTGGCGAGCGGCACGCTCCACACCACACCGCGCACCGAGTCGGCGACGTAGATCCGGTCGCACTTCTCGTCGAGCGCGATGCCGTTGGGCAGCCCGTCGGCCGGCAGCTGAGCGATCTGCTCGGGCTCACCGCCGGGGGAGACGCGCCAGATGCCGGTCTCGGCCGTGCCGGTGGCGTAGGCGACGTAGAGGGTGCCGTCGTGGGCGCGGGCGATGCCGGTGGCGATGGCGGCGCCGATGTTGGGCGTCCGCGGGTTCGCCACGGCGGGCAGGGTGGCGAGGATCCGGGTGGTGCCGTTCCCGTCGACGCGGGCGACCTGGTGGGCGTAGGCGAAGGTGAGGTCGGCCGAACCGTCGGGTTCGAGCGCGATGTTCTCGGGCGTCCGGCCGGCGGCGAAGTCGAAGTGGGCGACGACGCGCGGGTCCGACACGGTGGGGTCGCCGGCGGACACCGCGGTTCCCGTGGCGAGCACGGTGAAGGCGGCGCCGGCCGCGACGGCGGCGGCCAGGCGGGGGAGACGGGGCATGGACTCTCCTCGTGGGGGGTGCGGTACGAGTCGACGATGCGGGACCGAAGGCCGGGCATCCCGGCAGCCGGGGCCGCGGGGTCGCCCGCGCGGGCGCACCGGGGCCGCCATCCGCACCCCCGGCGCGGCCGCGGGCACGGACCGGTGCCCGCGCGGACGCCCGCCCGCGGGCCGTACTCAGGCGCGAGGTGAGTATCCGAGCGCTGCCGGCGGCCGTGGGCGGACCGGCACCGTGCCCGTATGGGAATCAGCGCGCGTGACCTCGCTGCCGCGACACCGGCGACCCGGGACCGCTACGTCGACCTGCTGCGGGTCGCCTCGCTCGCGGTCGTCGTGCTCGGACACTGGCTGATGGCGGCCGTCACGGCCGACGGCGGGGTCGGGAACCTCCTCGCCGTCGTGCCCGGACTCCAGGTCCTGACCTGGGCGCTGCAGGTCATGCCGGTCTTCTTCTTCGTCGGCGGCTTCTCGCACGCCCTCGCGCACCGCTCCCGCCCGCAGTACGCGGCGTTCCTGCGGGCCCGGCTCCAGCGCCTGCTGCGGCCCACCATGGTCTTCGTCGGGGTGTGGGGCGCGCTCGCGCTCACCGTCCAACTGCTGGGTGCCGACGGCGGACTGACCGGGGTCGCGCTGCGGCTGGTCACCCAGCCGCTGTGGTTCATCGGGATCTACCTGGCGATGGTGGCCCTCACCCCGCCGCTGCTCAGGCTCCACGGGCGGTACGGGTGGGGCGCGTTCGGCGGGCTGGTGACGGGCGCGGTCCTGGTGGACGTGCTGCGCTTCGCCGCCGGGGTGCCCTACGTCGAGTTCCTGAACTTCGCCCTCGTCTGGCTGGCGGTCCACCAGCTCGGCTTCCTGCGCGCCGACGGCATGATCCGCCGCCCGGCCGTCCTCGCCGGCGCGGGTCTCGCCGGCGCGGCGCTGCTGGTGGCCCTCGGGCCGTATCCGCTGTCCATGGTCGGCATGCCCGGGGAGCGGGTCTCGAACATGGCCCCGCCGACGCTGGCCCTGCTCTGTCACGGCCTGTGGCTGGTCGGCGCGGTCGAGCTCCTGAAGGGCCCCGGCGCGCGGTTCACCGCCCGGGCGCGGGTGTGGCGCGGGGTCGTCGCCGCGAACGGGATCGCGATGACCGCGTTCCTGTGGCACCTGACGGCGATGCTCGGTGTGTACGGGGCGCTGCTCGCCCTCGGCGTGCGGCTCCCGGAGCCCGCGACGGGCGCCTGGTGGGCCCAGGTCCCGCTGCGCATCGCCGCCGCGGCCGCTCTCACCGCGGTGCTGGTCGGCGTCTTCCGCCGCTTCGAGCAACCGGTGCCGGCCGTCCCGGCGAGCGACACCGGCGGGCCGCTCGCCGCGCTCGGCATCACGCTCGCCCTGCTCGGTGTCCTCGGGCTGTCGATGACCGGCTTCGGCGGCCTCCTGGAGGGGCACACCGCGACCCTGATCGCGGTCCGGGTGACCGCCCCGGCCGCGGTCGCGACGGCCCTCGCGGGCTGGTTCCTCGTGGAGCGGGCGGGCCGGGCCTGAGCCCCGGGCCCGGAGGCGGGCCCCCGACGCCGCCGGGAGGGGCCCGCGGCCCCGGCCGAAGGCGCGGCCGGACGCCGCGGCCCCGGTGCCGACCCGCTCCCTCCCCCGGGCCGCAGCTCCGGAGGCGGGAGGGCGGCGCCCGGTCGCCAGGGGGCTCGCCGAGACGCGGAAGGCGGACGCCGCGGCCCCGGTGCCGACCCGCTCCCTCCCCGGGCCGCGGGGGCGACGCCCACGGCACCGGCCCCCGGCCCCGGCCCCCGGCCCGGCCCCCGGCCCCCGGCCCGGCCCCCGGCCCCCGGCCCGGCCCCCGGCCCCCGGCCCGGCCCCCGGCCCCCGGCCCGGCCCCCGGCCCCCGGCCCGGACCCCGGCCCCCGGCCTGCTCGCCCGGACGGCCCGGCCTCCCGGGCGACGTACCCTGGGACGTCGATCGCGCAGAGCCCCGTACAGGAGTGAAATGGCCGTCAACCTGGTCAATGTCGAGTCCGTCAGCAAGGTGTACGGCACCCGCGCGCTGCTCGACGGGGTCTCGCTCGGCGTCTCCGAAGGGGACCGGATCGGCGTCGTCGGCCGGAACGGCGACGGCAAGACCACCCTCGTCCGCATGCTCGCCAAGCTGGAGGAGGCCGACACCGGGCGCATCACGCACAGCGGCGGCCTGCGGCTCGGCGTGCTCACCCAGCACGACTCGCTCGACCCGAAGGCCACCGTCCGGCACGAGGTCATCGGCGTCATGGCCGACCACGAGTGGGCCGGCAGCGCCAAGATCCGCGACGTGCTCACCGGGCTCTTCGGCGGCCTCGACCTGCCCGGCTTCGAGAACGGCCTCGACACCGTGATCGGCCCGCTCTCCGGCGGCGAGCGGCGGCGCATCGCGCTCGCCAAGCTGCTCATCGAGGACCAGGACCTGATCGTCCTCGACGAGCCCACCAACCACCTCGACGTCGAGGGCATCGCCTGGCTCGCCCAGCACCTGCAGAACCGGCGCTCCGCGCTCGTCTGCGTCACCCACGACCGCTGGTTCCTCGACCAGGTCTGCACCCGCATGTGGGACGTGCAGCGCGGCTCCGTCTACGAGTACGAGGGCGGCTACTCCGACTACGTCTTCGCCCGCGCCGAGCGCGAGCGGATCGCCGCCACCGAAGAGGTCAAGCGGCAGAACCTGGTCCGCAAGGAGCTCGCCTGGCTGCGCCGCGGCGCCCCGGCCCGGACGTCCAAGCCGCGCTTCCGCATCGAGGCCGCCAACGCGCTCATCGCGGACGTGCCGGAGCCCCGCGACACCAGCGAGCTGATGAAGTTCGCCAACGCCCGGCTCGGCAAGACGGTCTTCGACCTGGAGGACGTGTCCGTCACCGCCGGGCCCAAGGAACTGCTCAAGCACCTCACCTGGCAGCTCGGTCCGGGCGACCGCGTCGGCCTGGTCGGCGTCAACGGCGCCGGCAAGACCTCGCTGCTGCGCGCCCTCGCCGACGCCGCCTTCTCCGAGGGGGAGACGCAGCCCGCCGCCGGGCGGATCGTCGTCGGCAAGACCGTGCGGCTCGCCTACCTCTCCCAGGACGTCACCGAGCTCCCCGCCGAACTGCGCGTCCTGGAGGCCGTGCAGCAGATCCGTGACCGGGTCGACCTCGGCAAGGGCCGCGAGATGACGGCCGGACAGCTCTGCGAGCAGTTCGGCTTCTCCAAGGAGAAGCAGTGGACGCCGGTCGGTGACCTGTCCGGTGGCGAGCGCCGCCGTCTGCAGCTCCTGCGCCTGCTCATGGACGAGCCCAACGTGCTCTTCCTCGACGAGCCCACCAACGACCTCGACATCGAGACCCTCACCCAGCTGGAGGACCTGCTCGACGGCTGGCCCGGCTCGATGGTCGTCATCTCCCACGACCGCTTCTTCATCGAGCGCACCACCGACCGCACCCTGGCGCTGCTCGGCGACAAGACCCTGCGCATGCTGCCGCGCGGCATCGACGAGTACCTGGAGCGGCGGCAGAGGATGATCGCCGAGGCGATGCCCGCGACCGCGGCCGCCCCGGTCAGGGAGAAGTCCGCCGCCGACGCGCGCGCCGCGAAGAAGGAACTGCAGAAGGTCGAGCGACAGCTCGACAAGCTCTCCGAGAAGGAGGCCAGGCTGCACGCCCAGATCGCCGACAACGCCACGGACTTCGAGAAGGTCGCGAAGCTGGACGCGGAGCTCAGGGGACTCGCCGGTGAACGCGAGGAGTTGGAGATGCGGTGGCTGGAACTGGCCGAGGACGCGTAGAGATGTCGTAGAGGACGCATAACGAGGGCATCACGGGCCGGTTCTCCCTTGGGTACAAGGGAGGGACCGGTCGCTTTTTCGCCATGCCGTGGGTGGTAGAAAGAAAACCCGCTCACATCAAGGGGGAAGCGCTGATGACCCAGCCGCCCAGCAACCAGCCGCCGGGGGGCTTCGGTGCTCCGGACCCGAACCCGAACGCGGGTCAGAACGTCCCGCCGGTGCCGCCGCAGGCCCCGCCCGTGCCGCCCCAGGCCCCTCCGGTCCCGCCCCAGGCGCCGCCGCAGGCCGCCCCGCAGCAGCCGCCGCAGGCCGCCCCGCCGGCCCAGCCCGGTCCCTACGGCTATCCGCAGCAGGCCCCGCAGCAGCCGGGCCCGTACGGCTATCCGCAGCAGGCGCCCGGCCCGTACGCCCAGCAGCCCGGACCCTACGGCCAGCAGCCGGGGCAGTACGGCCAGCAGCCCGGTCCGTACGGTCAGCAGAACCCTTACGGCGGTTACCCGACGGCGATGCAGCCGCCGCCCCCCACGGGCGGCGGCAAGAACCCCTTCAAGGGCAAGCCCGGCCTCGTCGTCGCCGCGGTCGCCGCCGCGCTGCTCGTGATCGGCGGCGGCACCTGGGCCGTCCTCGGCAGCGGTGACGAGAAGGACCCGGTCGCCCAGCCGACCAGCTCCGCCCCCACCGGTCCGAAGCCGACCGAGTCCGTCGACAAGGGCGACGGCAAGGGCGACGGCGACGAGGGCGGTCCCGAGGACCTCAACGCCGGCCGCAAGAGCGGCGAGGCGAAGATCAACTGGCTGCTCGCCAACAACACCGACCTGCCCAGGAACGGCGCCGACGTGTACGGCCCGTGGATCGTCGGCGACACGGTCGTCAAGGCCATGTACAAGGGCATCGACGGCTACAGCCTCGCCGACGGCTCCGCCAAGTGGCACATCGACGTTCCCTACGAGCTGTGCGCCGCCCCGCCGGCCCCGAACGCGGACGGCCTCATGGTCTTCGCCTACAAGGACACCGCGGGCGACAAGGCCAAGTGCCTGGAGATGCAGCAGGTCGACCTCAAGACCGGCAAGGCGGGCTGGAAGAAGTCCATCCCCAAGCCGACCGGCCTCTTCGCCTTCTCCGACAACACGCTCGCCATCAGCGGCAACACGGTGACGGCGTCCGGCTCCAGCTCCGCGTACGGCTTCTCGGTGGCCGACGGCAGGCAGCTCTTCACCTCGCCCACCAGCGGCTGCAAGCCCTACGCCTACGCGGGCGGCAGCAAGCTGATCGCCGCCTCCAAGTGCCCCTCGGGCGACGTGAGCAAGGAGTCGCACGCGGTCAGCGAGGTCGACCCGAACACCGGCAAGCCCAAGTGGACCTTCAAGCTGCAGACCAACTGGGAGGTGGACCGGATCTACTCGGTCGACCCGCTGGTCGTCTCCGCGACGCAGCGCGAGGAGAAGAAGTGGGCGATCTTCTCGCTCACGGCCGCCGGCAAGGAGCGCTCGCAGATCCAGGGCGGCAAGGACAAGTTCGCCCCGCGCTGCGGCGGCTCCTTCGTCGTCTTCGGCAAGAACCTCCAGGGCTGCACCGGGGTCGCCGCCGACCAGAACACCTTCTACATGGCGACCGACACCCAGTACGGCACGCCCAACGAGGTCGTCGCCTTCGACCTCAACACCGGCAAGGCCAAGTGGCGTTCCAAGGCGCCCGGTGAGCAGCAGATGAAGCCGCTGCGCATGGAGGGCTCCGAGGTGCTGGTCTACATCGAGCCCCGCTACGACACGGGCGGCGCGGTCGCGACCATCGCCCCCGCGGGCGGCGCCCCGAAGGTGCTCCTGCAGCACCAGGCGGCGGTCACCGACCTGGAGAGCTCCTTCTACAGCGCCGGTTACGCCTACTCCAACGGCACGTTCGTGATCGCGGCCGGCCGGGTCTCCGCCTCCAACGACAAGGCGGAGAAGGAGACCAAGACGATGATGGCCTACGGCAAGTGACGCCCCGCCCGTCCCGTCCGTCCACCGAACCCCCCGAGGAACCCACGTCATGACGCAGCCGCCACCGCCCAACCAGCCCCCGGGGCCGCCCCCGGGCGGTTTCGGCGCGCCGCAGGACCCCCCGCCGGGCGGGTTCGGCGCGCCGACGCCCCCGCCGCAGCAGCCGCCGGCCCAGCCGCCGTACGGCTATCCGCAGCAGCCCCAGCAGCAGCCGTACGGATACCCGCAGCAGGAGCAGCCGCCGGCCCAGCCGCCCTACGGCTACCCGACGCAGCCGCAGCAGGAGCAGCCCCCGCAGTACGGCTACCCGACGCAGCCGCAGCAGCCGGTCCAGCCGCCGTACGGCTACCCGACGCAGCCGCAGTACCCGCAGGTGCCGCAGCAGCCCGGGCCCGGTGCACCCGGCGGCAGGAAGCTGTCCGCCCAGCTGCAGATCGTCATCGCGGCGGCCGTGGCCGTCGTGCTGCTCGTCGGCGGCGGCCTCTGGTACGCCAACTCGGGCGGCGGTGACGAGGAGCCGAACGCGAAGGGCAGCTCCGGCGCCACCAGCGGCGGCAAGGACGGCGGTGCGGGCGGTCTCGGCGGGGGCGGCAAGGAGAAGGTTCCGGCCGACACCAACGCCAAGGCGGCCTTCCAGCTGCCGCTGCCGACCGTGCCGGACGTCACCGACGTATCCGGTTCGTGGATCACCGACAAGGCGTACGTGAAGACGGGCGTCAACTCGGTGGTCGGCTACGACCTGGACAAGGGCTCGCCCCTGTGGACCCTGCCGCTGACCGGCCAGGTCTGCGGCGCCTCGCGCCACATGACGGCCGACTTCAAGGTGCCGATCCTCTTCGAGGCCACCAAGCGGGTCGCGCCGCGCTTCTTCCAGCCGTGCACCGAGGTCGGCCTGCTCGACCTCGGCACCGGCAAGCTGGTGTGGCAGACCTCGATCACCGGCGGCACCGCCGGCGACAAGAAGGTGTCCTTCTCGGAGGTCACCCTGCACGGCCAGACCGTCGCGGCCGGCGGCCTCGACGGCGGCGCGGCCTTCGACCTGGCCAACGGCAACCCGCGCTGGAAGCCGCAGGCCAACGCCGGGGACTGCGAGGACCTGGGGTACGGCGGCGGCGAGGGCGGCCTCGTCGCGGTCCGCAAGTGCGGCTCGTACGACGACCCGACGGTCACCGTCCAGACCCTGAACCCGCTGAGCGGTCAGCCGGTCTCGCAGTACAGGATGCCCAAGGGCGTCGACTTCGCGGCGGTCGTGTCCACCAAGCCGCTGGTCGTGGCGGCGGACGTCAACGACGCCGCCGACGACGGCAGCGGCGTCTCGGACTTCTTCTCCATCGACGAGAAGACCGGGAAGCTGAAGGCGAAGATCACGGCGGACTCCAAGCGCTACGCGCCGCGCTGCCGCTCCACCAGGGTCGAGGGCTGCACCCAGGTCCTCGTCGGCAACGGACGGCTCTACCTGCCGACCGAGGAGCACGAGGGCAGCACCGGCGAGTACGGCGACGAGACCAACGAGATCGTCGCCTTCGACCTCGCCGACGGGCGGATGGTGCCGGAGAAGACGGACGCGGGCGACCGCTACACCCTGCTCCCGCTGCGCATGGACGGCGGCAACCTCATCGCGTACAAGTGGCCGCCCTACGACAAGGGCGGGCAGGTCGTCTCCATCGACGGCGGCACGATGAAGCCGACGCTGCTCATGGAGAACCCGTCGGACAAGGCGACCCGGACCGCCGAGACGAGCTTCAGCTCGATCGGCGCCGAGTTCCGCTACGGCGGCGGGCGCCTGTTCATCGCGGACACGCTCATCAGCAAGACCAAGGCCAGCACCTCCCTGTACGACAAGAAGTACCTGGCCGTGGCCTTCTCGACGGCCGGCTGACGTCGCGGCCGGCTCCCCGAGAGCCCTGGAAGGGGCCCCTCCGCTCACGGAGGGGCCCCTTCCGTGTGTTCCGGACGGGACCGGTCGCCGCGATTGGGGCAAAGCGGGGCGGGGGAGTGTGTAGCTTGCCGGGCAGCAGGGTGGCCGGGGACGGCCGGCCCGCGCAAGGGGATGGGGGAGGATCGATGGGCGTTCGGCTCATGGTGGTCGACGACCACCGACTGCACGCGGAGGCGCTGGCCTCGGCGCTGAAGCTGCGCGGGCACCGGGTGCTCGCCGCGGCCGCGCCGGTGGCCGGGGCCGCGGAGCTGGTGGTGAGCCGCGCACCGGAGGTCTGTCTGCTCGGTACCTCGGCGCCCGCCGAGCCGGGCACCTTCGACCCGGTCGTGCGGATCAAGCGGGAGCGGCCGCAGGTGGCGGTCGTGGTGCTGGGGCCGGTGCCCTCGCCGCGCGGTATCGCGGCGGCCTTCGCGGCCGGTGCCTCCGGGTACGTCCGGCACGACGAGCGGATCGAGGGGGTGGAGCGCGCGCTCGTGAAGGCGCGGGCGGGCGAGGCGGCGGTCGCGCCGCAGCTCATCCAGAGCGCCTTCGCCGAACTGCTGAACCCGGCGGCCCAGCCGGACGACGAGGCGCAGCGGCTGCTGCGGCTGCTGACGCCGCGGGAGGCGGAGGTCCTGGTCCGGGTGGCGGAGGGGGAGGGCACCCGGCTGATCGCCGCGGGGATGGCGATCGCGCCGAGCACGGCGCGCACGCACGTGCAGCGGGTGCTGATGAAGCTGGGGGTCGGCTCGCGCCTGGAGGCGGCGGCGCTGGCGGCCCGTACGGGACTTCTCGACCGCGTGCCCGTCCAGCGGGCGTAGAGGGGGCGGGTTGCGCCGGTCCGGGGCTCGTACGGGGTGGCCGTCCGTGGTGCCGGTTCCCCCGTGCCGGCCGGGCGGTCCCGCGCGGCGGCGGCCGCCGGGTGGTCTCCGCGCGGCGGCGGCCCGGGGCGGACCGGCGTGCCCGGGCGGGGCGGGGCGGGCCGGTGTGGTTCTTACGGGGGCGTGGCCGGGACAAGTGTTGCCATGGATGTTTGATTGTGCTTTTTTATGAGTGGTTATGTTTGATGGAGGCTGCTGGAGGCTGCCCGCGTGAACGTGAAGAAGACCGTCACCCGCCTCGCCGACGGGCGTGAGCTCCTCTACTTCGACGCGCACCCGGACCGTGTCCGCGACGCCGTCGACCGACGGTCCCTCGAACCCGTCACCGCCGCCTCCGAGATCCGCCACGACCCCCTCCTCGGCGAGGACGTCGCCATCGCCTCGCACCGGCAGGGGCGCACCTTCCACCCGCCGGCCGACACCTGCCCGCTGTGTCCCTCCGGCGAGACCTGGCAGAGCGAGATCCCAGCCGACGCCTACGAGGTCGTCGTCTTCGAGAACCGCTTCCCCTCGCTGTCCGGCGCCAACGGGCGCTGCGAGGTCGTCTGCTTCACCTCCGACCACCAGGCGTCCTTCGCCGACCTGGGAGAGGAGCGGGCCGCCCTGGTCCTCGCCGCCTGGACCGACCGCACCGCCGAACTCTCCGCCCGCCCCGGCGTCGAGCAGGTCTACTGCTTCGAGAACCGGGGCGCCGAGATCGGCGTCACCCTCGGCCACCCCCACGGGCAGATCTACGCCTTCCCCTTCACCACGCCCCGCACCGCCACCATGCTGCGCAACGCCGCCGCGCACCGCGCCCGCACCGGCCGCAACCTCTTCGACGACGTCCTGGAGCGGGAGCGGGGCGCCGAGCGGGTGGTGATCGCCGGGGAGCACTGGACCGCGTTCGTGCCCTTCGCCGCCCGCTGGCCGTACGAGGTGCACCTCTACCCGAACCGGCGCACGACGGCGCTCACCGGGCTCGACGCGGCCGCGCGCGACGAGTTCCCGCGCGTCTACCTGGAGCTCCTGCGCCGCTTCGACCGCCTCTTCGGGACCGGCCTGCCGCCCACGCCGTACATCGCCGCCTGGCACCAGGCGCCGGTCGCCCACCCCGCGCGCGAGGAGTTCGCGCTGCACCTGGAGCTTTTCACCGTCCGCCGGGCCTCTGGCAAGCTGAAGTACCTCGCGGGCACCGAATCCGGCATGGGCGCGTTCATGAACGACGTGTCGCCGGAGTCCGCGGCCGACAGACTCCGAGAGGTGGCAAGCAGTTGAGTAAGTACCTGGTGACGGGTGGGGCCGGCTATGTGGGCAGCACGGTCGCGGCCCACCTCCTGGAAGCGGGGCACGAGGTCACCGTCCTCGACGACCTCTCCACCGGATTCCGCGAGGGGGTCCCCGCCGGGGCCGCCTTCGTCGAGGGACGCATCCAGGACGCCGCGCGGTGGCTCGACGCCTCGTACGACGGTGTGCTGCACTTCGCCGCCTTCTCGCAGGTCGGCGAGTCCGTCGCCAAGCCCGAGAAGTACTGGGACAACAACGTCGGTGGCACCATGGCGCTCGTCGCGGCCATGCGCGAGGCCGGCGTGCGCAAGCTCGTCTTCTCGTCGACCGCCGCCACCTACGGCGAGCCGGAGAGCGTGCCGATCACCGAGTCCGCGCCGACCGCCCCGACCAACCCCTACGGCGCCACCAAGCTCGCGGTCGACCACATGATCTCCGGCGAGTGCGCCGCGCACGGCCTCGCCGCGGTCTCGCTGCGCTACTTCAACGTGGCCGGCGCCTACGGGGAGTGCGGCGAGCGACACGACCCCGAGTCGCACCTCATCCCGCTGGTGCTGCAGGTCGCGCTCGGCCGGCGCGACGCCATCAACGTCTACGGCGACGACTATCCGACGCCCGACGGCACCTGTGTGCGCGACTACATCCACGTCGCCGACCTCGCCGAGGCCCACCTGCGCGCGCTCGACGCGATGACCGCGGGCGAGCACCTGATCTGCAACCTGGGCAACGGCAACGGCTTCTCCGTGCGGGAGGTCGTCGAGACCGTCCGCAAGGTGACCGGCCACCCGGTGCCCGAGGTCATGGCCGCGCGCCGTGCCGGGGACCCGGCCGTGCTCGTCGCCTCCGCCGACGCCGCGCGCGAGCGGCTCGGCTGGACTCCGTCCCGCCCGGACCTGGCGGCCATCGTCGAGGACGCGTGGGCGTTCGCACGGAAGAAGGAGCGGGAAGAGGGATGACCGGTGTCGGGGCGGGCGTGGCGGACGGGTTCGGCGAACTGTACGGGGCGGCCCCCGAAGGGGCCTGGGCCGCTCCCGGGCGGGTCAACCTGATCGGTGAGTACACCGATTTCAACGAGGGTTTCGTGCTGCCGCTCGCCCTGCCCCACACGGCCGTGGCCGCCGTGTCCCGCCGGGACGACGGAGTGGTGCGGCTGCATTCCGCCGATGCCCGGGGCGGCGTCGTCCAGCTCGACGCCGCCGCCCTGGAGCCCGGCGCGGGGGGCGGCTGGGCCGCCTACCCGGCCGGGGTGGTGTGGGCGCTGCGGGCGGCCGGGCACGCGGTGACGGGCGCCGACGTGCACCTGGCGTCCACGGTGCCGACGGGGGCCGGGCTCTCGTCCTCCGCCGCCCTGGAGGTCGTCGTCGCCCTCGCCCTGAACGACCTGTTCGGGCTCGGGCTCTCCCGCTCCGAGCTCGCCCTGGTGGCCCAGCGGGCCGAGAACGCCTTCGTGGGGGTGCCGTGCGGGGTCATGGACCAGATGGCGTCCGCGTGCGCGGTCGAGGGGCACGCGCTCTTCCTGGACACGCGTGACCTCGCCTGCCGGCAGGTGCCGTTCGACCTCGCGGCCGAGGGCCTCTCCCTGCTCGTCGTCGACACCCGGGTCAAGCACGAGCTCGGCGACGGCGCGTACGCGGAGCGGCGCGCCGGGTGTGAGGCGGGTGCGCGGGCGCTCGGCGTGCGCGCGCTGCGCGACGTTCCGGCCGCGCAACTCGACGACGCCCTCGCGCGTTTGAGCGACGAAACGGTTCGTCGCTATGTGCGGCACGTCGTCTCCGACGACGACCGGGTGGAGCGGACCGTCGCGCTCCTCGACGCGGGGGACCCGCGCGCGGTCGGCGCCCTGCTGACCGAGGGGCACGCCTCGCTGCGGGACGATCTCCGGGTCTCCTGCGCGGAGTTGGACCTGGTCGTCGCGACCGCGGTGTCCGCCGGCGCCCTGGGGGCCCGGATGACCGGGGGCGGCTTCGGCGGCTCCGCCGTGGTGCTCGTCGAGGCGGACCGGGCCGGGGCGGTCACGGCGGCGGTGGAGAAGGCCTTCGCCGGCGCCGGGTTCGCCGCGCCGGCCGTCTTCCCGGCGGTGCCGTCGGCGGGGGCGCGCCGGCTGATCTGACGCCGCGCCCGGCGACTTCGGCGTTTTCGCCTCCCGGCTGTGGCGGCGCCCGTACTCTGGTGCGCAGCGCCGGTGGGGGCCGGTGCTGATTCAGGGGTATCGAGTGCCGTCGGGTACGGCGACCTGGGCGGGTGACTGTCATGGCACGGCGGCGGCCGTGCGGCCGACGGACCCGTCCCCGGCGTCGTGCCCGCACCGGCCCGTTCCTCGATCACTTGGGGGTGTCCGTGGCCCGCATCCGGGTTCTGGTGGTCGACGACCACCGTGTCTTCGCCGAGTCGCTCGCCGCTGCCCTGGCGGCGGAGCCCGACGTCGACGTGGCCGCCGCGGGAAGCGGTCCGGCCGCTCTGCGCTGTCTGGACCGGGCCGCGGCCGAGGGCCGCCGGTTCGACGTGATGCTGATCGACTCCGACCTGGGCGGCGCCGACGGCGTCGAGCTGGTGGGCGAGGTGCGCTCGGGGCGGCCCGGGGTGCGGGCCGTGGTGCTGGCGGAGAAGGACGACGCCCGCCGGGCGGCGCTCGCCCTGCAGGCCGGGGCCTGGGGGTGGGTGGCCAAGGACTGCTCGCTGCAGCGGCTGCTCGCGGTGGTGCGGGGCGTCCTGCGGGACGAGACGCATCTGCCGCCGGCCCTGCTGACGGGGGTCCTGCGGGAGCTGACCGAGGCGCGCCGGCACCGTACGGAGAGCGAGCAGCTCGTCGAGTCGCTGACGCCGCGCGAGCGGGAGGTGCTGCGCTGCATGGTGGCGGGCCTCGGCCGCAAGGCCGTCGCCGAGCGTCTGTTCCTGTCGCCGCACACCGTCCGCACGCACATGCAGAACGTCCTCGGGAAGCTCGGCGTGCACTCCACCCTGGCGGCGGTCGCGCTCGCGCGCCGGGCCGGGGTCGGGCCGGCCGACGAGCCCGGTCCCGCGCTAGCCGGGGATGTTGTCGAACGGGGCGGTCAGCCGGCGTAGCAGGGCCGCCAGCTCGCCGCGCTGGGTGTGCGACAGGCGGGCCAGGATCGCCCGCTCCTGGGCGAGCAGTCCGGCCAGGGCCTGGTCGGCGCGGTCGCGGCCCTCGGGGGTGAGCCGGACGAGGACCCCGCGGCGGTCGCTGGGGTCCGGGAGGCGTTCGACGAGGCCCTTCTTCGCGAGCCGGTCGATGCGGTTGGTCATGGTGCCCGAGGTGACCAGGGTCTGGGTGAGCAGCTGTCCGGGGGACAGCTGGTAGGGCGCTCCGGCGCGCCGGAGCGAGGTGAGGACGTCGAACTCCCAGGGCTCCAGCTGGTGCTCGGAGAAGGCGAGTCGACGGGCGCGGTCCAGGTGCCGGGCCAGGCGTGAGACACGGCTGAGCACCTCGAGCGGTTCCACGTCGAGGTCCGGGCGCTCTCGGCGCCATGCAGCGACCAGCCGGTCGACCTCGTCCTCCATGACGATCAGTGTAGAGGGTCTGTTGACATAAAGTCTCTTGTATTTGAGATTCTCGATGTCAAGTATCTCGATATCGAGATATAGTCTTCTTGACTATGGGGAAGGGACCGGGCCGGAACTCCGTTCCGCTTCGGCAACTCGTTCCAGCAAGGGGGCTTCGAACATGCATTCCGTGGACTCTGCCGCACCCACGTGGGACCCACAGCAGTACCTGCACCACTCCGGGCACCGCACGCGCCCGTTCCTCGACCTGCTCGCCCGAATACCGCAGCTGCCGAACCAGGCGCGTCCCGCCCGGGTCGCCGATCTCGGCTGCGGGCCCGGCAACGTCACCGCGCTCCTCGCCGACCGGTGGCCCGACGCCCACATCACCGGCTTCGACCTGTCTCCCGAGATGCTGGAGCGCGCGGAGAAGGACTGGGCCGGCACCACCGCGGGCGGCGGCTGGCTCGACTTCCGGCCGGCCGACGCGGCCCACTGGACCCCGGACGAGCCCTACGACCTGATCGTCTCCAACGCGGCCCTCCAGTGGGTGCCCAACCACCCGGAGTCCTTCGCGCTCTGGATCGACGGACTGCGGCCCGGCGGCACGTTCGCCTTCCAGGTGCCCGGCAACTTCACCTCGCCCAGCCACGCCCTGCTCGGGGAGCTGTGCGAGAGCCCCGAGTGGCGCGACCGGATCGGGGACCAGGGGCGCCGCTTCGTGCACATCCTGGGCCCGGCCGACTACCTGCAGCGGCTCTCCGACCTCGGCTGCGAGACCGACGTCTGGGAGACCACGTACCACCAGATGCTCGTGGGGGAGGACCCGGTCCTGGAGTGGGTCAAGGGCACCGCGCTGCGGCCCGTGCTCACCGCCCTGAGGGACGACCGGGCGGCCACCGAGGCCTTCCTCGACCAGTACCGGGAACGGCTGCGCGAGTTCTACCCGCCGGGGCCGCACGGCACCGCGTTCCCGTTCCGCCGGATCTTCGCCGTCGCCACGAAGGGCCTGTGATGTTACGAGCCGTCGACCACGTGCAGCCCGCCGCCGGGAGCGAGCCGCTGACCCGCGACCACCACGCGGGCGGGACCGGGGTCCCCGAACCCGTGCGCGCCGCGCGCTGCGGCCGCCGCCCCGCCGCCGGAGCCGCACGGCTCCCCCTGGGAGCGGAGGGCGACCTCGGGGGCGCCGGAAAGGCGCACCCGGGACGGCGCGTCCACCGGGCCGCCGACTACGCCGCCCGCCTGGAAAGACGAGGGACCGCCGGGGGCCGGGCCGACGAACCGCCGGGCCCCCGGCGCCCCGGCTCCGGGCATCCGGGCCGCGACCGGCCGGCGTTCCTGGAGCCCTGGGAATGATCCGGGGGCGGGGCGCCGTGCGGCGCCCCGCCCCCGGGGTGGGTCTCAGCTCTTGCGGTGCCCTATCAGCCGGGGCTTCTGCTCCAGACCGTCCAGGCCGTGCCAGGCCAGGTTCACCAGATGTGCCGCCACCTCGGCCTTCTTCGGCTTGCGCACGTCCAGCCACCACTGGCCCGTCAGCGCCACGCTGCCCACCAGCGCCTGCGCGTACAGCGGCGCCAGCTTCGGGTCGAAGCCGCGGGCCTTGAACTCCAGACCCAGGATGTCCTCCACCTGCGTGGCGATGTCGCTGATCAGCGACGCGAAGGTGCCCGTGGACTGCGCGACCGGCGAGTCGCGCACCAGGATGCGGAAACCGTCGGTGTAGCGCTCGATGTAGTCGAGAAGCGCGAACGCCGCCTGCTCCAGCAGCTCCCGCGGGTGGCCCGCGGTCAGCGCCCCGGTGACCATGTCCAGCAGCTGACGCATCTCCCGGTCCACCACGACCGCGTACAGGCCCTCCTTGCCGCCGAAGTGCTCGTACACCACCGGCTTGGAGACCCCTGCCTTCGCCGCGATCTCCTCGACCGAGGTGCCCTCGAAACCCTTCTCCGCGAAGAGCGTGCGACCGATGTCGAGGAGCTGTTCACGGCGCTCCGCGCCCGTCATCCTCACCCGACGGCCACGCCGGGGCTTCTGCTCGCTCGTGCTCGGGGAACTGCCGTCGATCGCCACATCCTCCATCATGCCGCGTCGGCGGCCGCGTCCTGGCGCCGGGCGTCGATCCGCTCCTGCGCCGGCCAGCGGACGTCGTACGCCCAGCCCAACTGCTCGAACCAGCGGATCAGCCGCGCGCTGGAGTCGACCTGGCCCCGAAGGACACCGTGCCGGGCCGAGGTCGGGTCCGCATGGTGCAGGTTGTGCCAGGACTCGCCGCAGGACAGCACCGCGAGCCACCACACGTTGCCCGAACGGTCCCGCGACCTGAAGGGGCGCTTGCCGACCGCGTGACAGATCGAGTTGATCGACCACGTGACGTGGTGCAGCAGGGCCACCCGCACCAGCGAGCCCCAGAAGAAGGCCGTGAACGCGCCCCACCACGACATCGTCACCAGACCGCCGACCACCGGCGGGATCGCCAGCGACACCACCGTCCACAGCACGAACTGCCGGGAGACCGCCCGGATCGCCGGGTCCTTGATCAGGTCCGGCGCGTACTTGTGCTGCGGCGTCTGCTCCTCGTCGAACATCCAGCCGATGTGCGCCCACCACAGGCCCTTCAGCAGGGCCGGGACCGTCTCGCCGAACCGCCACGGCGAATGCGGGTCGCCCTCCGCGTCGGAGAACTTGTGGTGCCTGCGGTGGTCCGCCACCCAGCGCACCACCGGCCCCTCCACGGCCAGCGAGCCCATCACCGCCAGCGCGATCCGCAGCGGACGCCTCGCCTTGAAGGAACCGTGCGTGAAGTAACGGTGGAAGCCGATCGTGATGCCGTGGCAGCCGATGAAGTACATCGCCGTCATCAGCCCCAGATCGAGCCAGCTCACCCCCCACCCCCAGGCCAGCGGCACCGCCGCGACCAGCGCGAGGAAGGGCACCGTGATGAACATCAGCAGCGTGATCTGCTCGATCGAACGCTTGTCGTCCCCGCCCAGCGTGGCGGAGGGAAGGGCCTGGGCGGTGGCGAGCACCTCGGACTCCGAGGTGACCTGGGGGCTTGTGGTCATGGATCTCCCCTGGGGGGTGAGGGATGGGGGCGCGTACGGAAGAAGGCCGTGGCTACGGTCCCGTAACCTACGGCGACGTAAGTATGGCAGCGCCGCCGCCCGCGGCAAGAGCGCCAAAGGCGGGGCGTTCGCCGTGCCGGAAAGACGGACACCTATCCTGGGTGCGTCGGACAGCGCGGTCCGCAAGCCTGCAGTACCCCTCCAGACGTGCTCAAACACTGCAAGGAGCCGCACCTGTGAGCAGTGCCGACCAGACCTCCACCGCCAGCGCCGAGCTGCGTTCCGACATCCGCCGACTGGGCGATCTCCTCGGCGAGACCCTCGTCCGCCAGGAGGGCCCGGAGCTCCTGGAACTCGTCGAGAAGGTCCGCCACCTCACCCGTGAGGACGGCGAGGCCGCCGCCGAGCTGCTGCGCGGAGTCGAACTCGAGACCGCCGGCCGGCTGGTACGAGCGTTCTCCACCTACTTCCACCTCGCCAACGTCACCGAACAGGTGCACCGAGGCCGCGAGATGCGCGAGAGGCGGGCCGCCGAAGGCGGTCTCCTCGCCCGCACCGCCGACATGCTCAAGGACGGCGACCCCGCCCACGTCCGCGAGACGATCAAGAACCTCAACGTACGGCCGGTCTTCACCGCCCACCCGACCGAGGCCGCGCGCCGCTCGGTGCTCAACAAGCTCCGCCGGATCGCCGTCCTCCTGGAGACCCCGGTCATCGAGGCCGACCGGCGCCGCCACGACCTGCGGCTCGCCGAGAACATCGACCTCATCTGGCAGACCGACGAACTGCGCGTCGTCCGGCCCGAGCCGGCCGACGAGGCCCGCAACGCCATCTACTACCTCGACGAGCTGCACGGCAACGCCGTCGGCGACGTCCTGGAGGACCTCGCCGCCGAGCTGGAGCGGGTCGGCTACGAGCTGCCCGCCGGCACCCGCCCGCTCACCTTCGGCACCTGGATCGGCGGCGACCGCGACGGCAACCCCAACGTCACCCCGCAGGTCACCTGGGACGTCCTGATCCTCCAGCACGAGCACGGCATCACCGACGCCCTCGAAGTCGTCGACTACCTGCGCGGACTGCTCTCCAACTCCATCCGCTACGCCGGCGCCACCGAGGAACTCCTGGAGTCCCTCCAGGCCGACCTGGAGCGGCTCCCCGAGATCAGCCCCCGCTACAAGCGCCTCAACGCCGAGGAGCCCTACCGGCTCAAGGTCACCTGCGTCCGGCAGAAGCTCCTCAACACCCGCGAGCGCCTCGCCAAGGGCACCCCGCACCAGGACGGACGCGACTACCTCGGCACCGCCGAACTGCTGCGCGACCTCACCCTGATCCAGACCTCGCTCCGCGAGCACCGCGGCGGCCTCTTCGCCGACGGCCGGATGGACCGCACCATCCGCACCCTCGCCGCCTTCGGCCTCCAGCTCGCCACCATGGACGTCCGCGAACACGCCGACGCCCACCACCACGCCCTCGGCCAGCTCTTCGACCGGCTCGGCGAGGAGTCCTGGCGCTACGCCGACATGCCGCGCGACTACCGGCAGAAGCTCCTCGCCAAGGAACTCCGCTCCCGCCGCCCGCTCGCGCCGACCCCCGCCCCGCTGGACGCCGCCGGCCAGAAGACCCTCGGCGTCTTCCGGACCGTCAAGCGGGCCCTGAAGGTCTTCGGACCCGAGGTCATCGAGTCGTACATCATCTCGATGTGCCAGGGCGCCGACGACGTCTTCGCCGCCACCGTCCTCGCCCGCGAGGCCGGCCTCCTCGACCTGCACGCCGGCTGGGCCGAGATCGGCATCGTGCCGCTCCTGGAGACCACCGACGAGCTCAGGGCCGCCGACGTCATCCTCAACGACATGCTGGCCGACCCCTCCTACCGGCGCCTCGTCTCGCTCCGCGGCGACGTCCAGGAGGTCATGCTCGGCTACTCCGACTCCTCGAAGTTCGGCGGCATCACCACCTCCCAGTGGGAGATCCACCGTGCCCAGCGCCGGCTCCGCGACGTCGCCCACCGCTACGGCGTCCGCCTGCGCCTCTTCCACGGCCGCGGCGGCACCGTCGGCCGCGGCGGCGGCCCCTCGCACGACGCGATCCTCGCCCAGCCCTGGGGCACCCTGGAGGGCGAGATCAAGGTGACCGAGCAGGGCGAGGTCATCTCCGACAAGTACCTGATCCCGTCCCTGGCCCGGGAGAACCTCGAACTGACCGTCGCGGCCACCCTGCAGGCCTCCGCCCTGCACACCGCGCCCCGCCAGTCCGACGAGGCCCTCGCCCGCTGGGACGCCGCCATGGACACCGTCTCCGACGCCGCCCACTCCGCCTACCGGCGCCTGGTCGAGGACCCCGACCTGCCCGCGTACTTCTTCGCCTCCACGCCGGTCGACCAGCTCGCCGACCTGCACCTGGGCTCGCGCCCCTCGCGCCGCCCCGACTCCGGCGCCGGGCTCGACGGCCTGCGCGCCATCCCGTGGGTGTTCGGCTGGACCCAGTCCCGCCAGATCGTCCCCGGCTGGTTCGGCGTCGGCTCCGGCCTCAAGGCACTGCGCGAAGCCGGCCTCGACGCCGTCCTCGGCGAGATGTACGAGCGCTGGGGCTTCTTCCGCAACTTCCTCTCCAACGTCGAGATGACACTGGCCAAGACCGACCTGCGGATCGCCCGCCACTACGTCGACACCCTCGTGCCCGACGAGCTCAAGCACGTCTTCGAGACCATCGAGGCCGAGCACCGGCTCACGGTCCAGGAGGTCCTGAAGGTGACCGGCGGCCAGGAGCTGCTCGACTCCAACCCGGCGCTCCAGCAGACCTTCGCCATCCGCGACGCCTACCTGGACCCGATCTCCTACCTCCAGGTCGCCCTGCTGCACCGTCAGCGGGCCGCCGCCGAACGCGGCGAGGAGGCCGACCCGCTGCTCTCCCGCGCGCTGCTGCTCACGGTGAACGGCGTCGCGGCGGGGCTGCGCAACACCGGCTGATCCCCCTCCGCGCGGATCGTGCACGCCTTCCGCGCGAACGACGGTGCCCCCGCCGGAGCCAGGCTCCGGCGGGGGCACCGTCGTCGTTCAGGCGCTGCGTCAGTGCTGCTGGGCCTTGCGGCGGCGCATCACCAGGAAGGCACCGGCACCCGCGAGCGCGACGGCCACGGCCGCCAGGATGCCGACGGGGGCGCTCGAACCGGTCTCGGCCAGGCCGCCCTCGGCGGACGGGGACGCGCTCGGCGTGGGCTGCCCCGCCGCGGAGCTCTCCGAGGCCGAGGCGGTGGGGGAGACCGACCCGCTCGGGGTGCCCGACGGCGTGCCGGACGGCGTGCCGGACGGGGTCCCGCTGGGCGTGCCGCTCGGGGTCCCGCTCGGGGTGCCCGAGGGGGTGCCGGACGGCGTGCCGGTGGGCGTGGGGGTGCTGCTCGCGGGGCAGGTGTGCGAGAGGTTGAACCAGCCCTGCCTGACCTCGGCGGAGACCTCGGCCTCGGCGGAGACCAGCTTGGCGCCGGGCGCGGAGCCGACATAGGCGTGCTTGTCGGACGGCGGACCGAAGTCCGTCACGACCTGCGTGCCGCCGGGCTCGAAGGTCACGGTCAGCTTGGTGAACACGGCGCTGTCACCCTTGCCGCTGCCGGGCAGGACGAAGTGCCAGCCGTCCTGGCCCGCCGGGATGTCACCACAGACCTTTTCCTTCTCGCCCGTCCACCCGGCGGCGGTCAGGGGGAGGTCCTTGGCCTGGTGCAGCGGAAGAGTGTGCGGGCCATCCGTGGCGGAAGCCGCCGGCGCCAGCGCGAGAGAGCCCGCAACGGCCGCGACGAGCGCGCCGGCGGATATGAGAGAACGTCGCATTGTCGTCCAACTGTGGGATGAGGGATGCCGTGGGGGATGGCGGTGGCAGCCTATCCGCCGCCCCAAGTCGCCCCTAAGCCAAGGGACGATAACGATTCGGCGGGATCACGCCACACTGTCCGAAATCGTCAAAGCGCGAAGAACGCACCCAGCAGAACCGCCGCCCCCGCCGCCGCGAACCCCCACGCCGTCCGCACCCACCGCAGCCCGCCACCCACCAGCGGCGCCGCCAGCAGCAGCGCACCGCCCAGCGGAAGCCACGCGTGCAGCCCACCGCCCCAGCCCGTACGGACCGCCTCCTCCGTACCCGGCTTCACCACCACCGGCAGCGTCTCGCCCTTCTCCGCCGCCACCGAATGCCCGATCGTCAGCGTGCGGTGCCCCGAGCCCGCCGAATCCGGCGTATAACGGCCGCTGCACGTCTCCTCGTTGCAGCCGGTCACCGTCAACGTGCCGTGCTCACGCCCCTTCGACAACAGAACATGCTGCGCCGTCTCCCAGGACGACCAGGCGCCCCCGACGAGAAGCAGCAGGACGACCAGGGCCACGGCGGCGTTACGGACGTGCGTCATGACCCGCGATCGTACAGTCGTACGGCAGACCCGCCAGGAGTCGCACTAGGAGTTGTACGCCGACTGCGCCCGCTCCAGGCCCTCCGTCACCAGACACTCCACCGCGTCCGCCGCCCGGTCCACGAAATAGTCGAGCTCCTTGCGCTCCGACGACGAGAAGTCCTTCAGCACGAAATCCGCCACCTGCATCCGCCCCGGCGGACGCCCGATACCGAACCGCAGCCGGTGGTACTCCGCACCCATCGCCTTCGTCATCGACTTCAGACCGTTGTGCCCGTTGTCGCCGCCCCCCACCTTCAGCCGCAGCACCCCGTAGTCGATGTCCAGCTCGTCATGGACCGCCACCACATGCGCCGTCGGCACCTTGTAGAAGTCACGCAACGCCGTCACCGGCCCGCCCGACAGATTCATGTACGACATCGGCTTCGCCAGCACCACCCGCCGGTTCGCCGGCCCCGGCGCACCCAGACGGCCCTCCACCACCTGCGCCTGCGCCTTCTGCGCCCGCTTGAACCTGCCGCCCATCCGCTCGGCCAGCAGATCCGCCACCATGAACCCCACGTTGTGCCGGTTGCCCGCGTACTCCGGACCCGGATTGCCGAGGCCGACGATCAGCCAGGGGGCGTTCGCCTCGTCCGTCATCTGCGTCTCGTCTCCTCGTCTCCACACGTGCTCAGGACAGAAAGAAACGGGGTGACGGGCCCGTGGGCCCGTCACCCCGTCACGTCAGGCAGAGCCTACGGCTCAGGCCTCGGCGCCCTCGGCGGCCTCGGTCTCGCCCTCGGCGGCCGGCTCCTCGGCCTGCGCGGCCAGGACCTGCAGGACGACGGCGTCGGCCTCGGTCACCAGGGTGATGCCCTTCGGCAGGGAGATGTCCTGCGCCAGGACGGAGGCACCGGCCTCCAGGCCCTCGACGGAGACCGTCACGGACTCCGGCAGGTGGGTGGCCTCGGCCTCGACCGAAAGGGTGTTCAGAACGTGCTCGAGCAGGTTGCCACCGGCGGCCAGCTCGCCCTCGGCGACGACCGGAACCTCGACGGTGACCTTCTCGCCACGCTTGACCAGGATCAGGTCGACGTGCTCCAGGAAGCCCTTCAGCGGGTCACGCTGGGCGGCCTTCGGGATGGCGAGCTCGGAGCCCTTGCCCTCGATCTCCAGCGCCAGCAGGACGTTCGGGGTACGCAGCGCCATGGCGGTGTCGTGGCCCGGGAGGGTCAGGTGGACCGGGTCCGTGCCGTGGCCGTAGAGCACGGCGGGGATCTGCGCGTCACGGCGGATCTTGCGGGCGGCACCCTTGCCGAACTCGGTACGGATCGACGCGGTGAGCTTGACCTCGGACATGTGCACTCCTCGTATGTGGTGACGATGGCGACTGTCACCCGGCCCCGACTGGCGTGGGCCTGCTACGAAGAGCGCGTCGATAACGGACCGCCGGCACCCGGTGCGTCCAGCACACGGGCACGGCCTCCCTCGCCGAGCAACCACGACAGTCTAGCCGGACCTCTCCGGCCCGCCCAAATGGATCAGTCCGCCCCGCCGCCCCACCCCCGCAGGACACGGGGGAGGGCCCGGCAGATCACGGGGAGGAGAGCCCGGCCGGACACGGGGAGGAGAGCCCGGCAGATCACGGGGAAGAGGACCCGGCAAGACACGGGGAACGGCCGCCAGACACGAAGGAGGGCCGCCTCCCCGAAGGGAAACGGCCCCACCCCACCGGCACACGGGCCCGGGCTCAGTGCTCCTCGAACAGGCTCGTCACCGAACCGTCCTCGAACACCTCACGCACCGCACGCGCGATCGTCGGCGCGATCGACAGCACCGTGATCTTGTCGAGCTCCAGCGAGCTCGGGTCCGGCAGCGTGTCCGTGAACACGAACTCGCTCACCTTCGAGTTCTTCAGCCGGTCCGCGGCCGGACCCGACAGGATGCCGTGCGTCGCCGTCACGATCACGTCCTCCGCACCGTGCGCGAACAACGCGTCCGCAGCCGCGCAGATCGTGCCCGCCGTGTCGACCATGTCGTCCACCAGGACACACACACGGCCCTTCACGTCACCGACGACCTCGTGGACCGTCACCTGATTGGCGACGTCCTTGTCACGACGCTTGTGCACGATCGCCAGCGGCGCGTCCAGACGGTCGCACCAGCGGTCCGCCACCCGCACCCGACCCGCGTCCGGAGACACGATCGTCAGCTTCGAACGGTCGACCTTCGCACCCACGTAGTCCGCCAGCACCGGCAGCGCCGACAGATGGTCCACCGGACCGTCGAAGAAGCCCTGGATCTGGTCCGTGTGCAGATCCACGGTCAGAATCCGGTCCGCACCCGCCGTCTTCAGCAGATCCGCGACCAGACGCGCCGAGATCGGCTCACGGCCACGGTGCTTCTTGTCCTGACGGGCATAGCCGTACGACGGAATGATCACGGTGATGCTCCGGGCCGACGCCCGCTTCAGAGCATCGAGCATGATCAACTGCTCCATGATCCACTTGTTGATCGGAGCCGTGTGGCTCTGGATCAGGAAGCAGTCCGCGCCACGAGCGGACTCCTGGAACCGAACGTAGATCTCACCGTTGGCGAAGTCGAACGCCTTGGTCGGAACGATCCCGACGCCCAGCTGGTGCGCGACCTCCTCGGCCAGCTCGGGGTGGGCGCGGCCGGAGAAGAGCATGAGCTTCTTCTCGCCGGTCGTCTTGATCCCGGTCACAGCACTGTCTCCTCGACGGTTTCTCTGGCCGCGAATCCCGCGCTCCCGTGCGCGCGTGCGAGCCAGCCGAATTTGTGTGCACGTATCACGGTACGCCGAGTTCGACGCACCCGTTTCCGGTCAGTCTTCGACAGCAGCCTTCCCGGACGCCGTCTGAGCAGCCTGCGCCGCGGCACTACCCGGCCGCTTACGAGCCACCCAACCCTCGATATTCCGCTGCTGGCCACGGGCGACGGCCAGAGCACCCGCCGGCACATCCTTCGTGATGACGGACCCCGCAGCCGTATAGGCACCGTCCCCGATGGTGACGGGAGCCACAAACATGTTGTCCGAACCCGTCTTGCAATGCGAACCCACCGTCGTGTGGTGCTTCGCCTCACCGTCGTAGTTCACGAAGACACTCGCCGCACCGATGTTCGTGTGATCACCGATCGTCGCATCACCCACATACGACAGATGGGGGACCTTCGTACCCTCACCGATCCGCGCGTTCTTCATCTCCACATACGTACCCGCCTTGGCCTTCGCACCCAGACGCGTCCCCGGACGCAGATACGCGTACGGCCCCACCGAAGCGCCCTCGCCCACCACGGCCGAATCCGCCACCGTGTTGTCCACCCGCGCCCCACGCCCCACCGTCGTGTCCGCAAGGCGACAATTCGGCCCCACGACCGCGTCCTCACCCAGATGCGTGGCACCCAGCAGCAACGTGTTCGGCAACACCGTCACATCCGGCTCGAACGTCACCGTCACATCCACGAACGTCGACGCCGGATCCACCACCGTCACACCCGCGAGCATCGCCCGCTCCAGCAGCCGCTCGTTCAACAGCGCACGAGCCTCCGCCAACTGCACCCGGTTGTTGATCCCCAGGATCTCCCGGTGATCCACCGCCACCGACGCACCCACCCGGTGCCCCGCCTCGCGAAGAATCGACAGCACATCGGTGAGGTACTCCTCACCCTGGCTGTTGTCCGTCCGCAGCTTGCCCAGCGCATCCGCCAGCAGCACCCCGTCGAACGCGAACACCCCGGAGTTGATCTCCCTGATCGCCCGCTGCGCGTCCGACGCGTCCTTGTGCTCCACGATCGCCGTCACCGCACCCGACGCGTCGCGCACGATCCGCCCGTAACCGGTCGCATCCGGCACCTCGGCCGTCAGCACCGTCACCGCGTTCCCGTCACCCACATGCGTGTCGGCCAGCGCCCTCAGCGTCTCCCCGGACAGCAGCGGAGTGTCGCCGCACACCACGACCACGGTCCCCTCCGGCGCCCGGCCCAGCTCACGCAACGCCATCCGCACCGCGTGCCCGGTCCCGTTCTGCTCCTCCTGCACCGCGGTCCGCGTCCCCGCGTAATGCGCGTCGAGGTGACCCTTCACCTGCTCCCGCGCATGCCCCACGACCACGACCAGGTCCTCGGGCTCCAGCTCGCGAGCGGCGGACACGACGTGCCCGACGAGCGAACGTCCGGCGATCTCGTGCAGGACCTTGGGGGTCTTCGACTTCATGCGGGTGCCCTCACCCGCTGCGAGGACGACGACGGCTGCCGGGCGGTTGGCGCTCACGGGAATGCCCTTCGGCTTCGGGTGGTGGACTTCCGAAGGATACCGGGGGGTGCCGGGCGGGCCATGAGTAAGGGTCCCGACCTGAGAGGTCGGGACCCTTCGCCACTCGGCTCCCCTGCCAGGACTCGAACCCGGACATAGGACTCCAAAGGTCCCAGTGCTGCCGATTACACCACAGGGGATAGCAAAGTCGACCAAATCGGACATTAGGTCGTGCTGATCGAATCGACGGCACCTACTATGCCGCACCACCAGCCCTCGATGCGACGGTAAAGCTCGGCGCCTTGGGAGACGCGGATGACGAGACACCCCCGATAGGCGGGGCCGACGTTCTTCCGGACCGTCTTCGGGTTGTGCGTCTTGATCGTGGTCTTCTGGAAGGCGCTCGGAGCGACGCCGACGAGATCGGCCCAGTAGTGCCGAGCCCCTTCGACGTCCGCCGTCGCGTGGATCATGACGCGGAACGCCAGGCGCTCCGGCTCGATCCGCAGGAGTCGCAGCCAGGCCAGGAAGAGCCGGATGACGCCTGGATCGCTGTTCACGAACTGGACGTCCTCCCGGCGGGAGTACGGCTTGTCCTTGGCGCCCTCCGCCCAGTAGAGCGCCGTGCCCGCAATCAGGAGTTCCCGCTCCGACAGCGCCCCGACCTCGTCGGCGGCGGCCTGCTTGGTGTGCCGCCGCCGTGCGTCGCGTACGGCCGATTCGTGCTCCCAGCGCTTCCGGGAGGCGAGCCTGGCCTGCTCTGACGGATCGCGCCGCTCCGGCTTGGGCAGGTCGCGGACCCACAGGGAGATCGAGCTCTTCGAGCAGCCCAGCTCGGCCTGGATCCGGTCGTAGGTCATTCCCTCCAGGCGCAGCTCACGGGCGCGGGCGCGGAGGTCGTCCTTGGCGCGGGGGCGCTTCGTCCACTCCGGGGCCGGCTCGCCCTCGACGAGGCGGTGGAGGAGGTCGTTGTTGTAGATCTTCAGGCGGTCGCGGATCTGACGGAGGCTGAGGCCTTCGCGGCGTAAGGCGACGGCCTGCGCGCGCAGGCCGTCGAAGTCGGCGTACCGGCTGGTCTCCGGTGTCTTGCGGGTCATGCGAACACCCTCGTTCGGAATCCGGACGTCCGTGTCGAAAACGCTGTCGATTCAACAGTTCGAGCGACTGCCGTCCGCGCCGGTTGACGGGCGGCGTCGGGGGCCCTGGAGGGGCGGGAAAATCGGTGGTGCTCGCCCGTAGGGTGGAGGGCATGACCGCAACGGGGGCAGACCAGGGCGAGGGGGCGCCGCGTACCTGGTGGTGGTGGGGAAGACGGCGCAGTGTGGTGCTGGATGTGACGCTGGCCGTCGTGTCCGCGCTGGAGTGCGGGCTGGAAGGGATCGGTTTCGCCGGGAAGGCGTCGGTTCCGGTGCCGGTGGGGGTGCTGTTCGGGCTGGCGGTGGGGTCCGTGCTGCTGGTCCGGCGGCGTTGGCCGATCACGGTCGTGCTGGTGTCGATCGCCGTCACGCCGGCCGAGATGGGCTTCCTGATGGGGATCGTGGGCCTGTACTCGCTGGCCGCGTCCGAGGTGCCCCGGCGGTTCACGGCCGCGCTGGCCGGTATGTCGACGGTCGCCGTGTACGTCGTGACGGTGGTGGGTCTGCGGCAGGACGTCGCGCAGGCGGACGCGGGGCAGCCGGACTTCGATCCGAGCGGCTGGTACGTGCCGGTCGTGTCGCTCTTCATGACCTTGGGGCTCAATGCCCCGCCGTTGCTGTTCGGCCTCTACATAGGGGCGCGTCGTCGGCTGATGGAGTCGTTGCGGGAGCGGGCGGACAGTCTGGAGCAGGAGCTGTCGTTGCTGGCGGACCGGGCGGAGCAGCGGGCGCAGTGGGCGCGGCAGGAGGAGCGGCGGCGGATCGCGCGGGAGATGCACGACGTGGTGGCGCACCGGGTGTCGTTGATGGTGGTGCATGCGGCGGCGTTGCAGGCGGTGGCGTTGAAGGATCCGCAGAAGGCGGTGCGGAACGCGGCGCTGGTGGGTGACATGGGCCGGCAGGCGTTGACGGAGTTGCGGGAGATGTTGGGGGTGTTGCGGGAGGAGGTGTCTCCTGCGGCTCCGTCGGTGGGTGCGGTGGGTGTGGCGGAGTCGTCCGTGGTGCCGTTGGCGGCGGTGGGCCGGGCGGCTGCGGCTGCGGCGGAGGCGGCGGCGGAGGGCGGGGCCGAGGAGGGTGGGCCTTGTCTGGGGGCGCTGGAGGCTCTGGTGGAGCAGTCGCGTGAGGCGGGTGCGGTGGTGGATTTCGTGGTCGTGGGTGAGGTCCGGGCGTACGGGGCCGATGTGGAGCGGACGGCGTACCGGGTGGTTCAGGAGGCGTTGACGAACGTCCACAAGCATGCGGCGGGTGCCAGGGTGGTGGTCCGTCTGGCGCATCGTGAGGCGGAGGTCGCGATGCAGGTGGAGAACGGTCCGTCGGACGCGGCGGCCGCGGATGCGCATCTGCCGAGCGGGGGGAACGGGCTGGTGGGGATGCGGGAGCGGGTGACGCGGTTGGGCGGGGTGTTCGTGTCGGGTCCGACGGACGCGGGGGGTTTCCGGGTGAGTGCGGTGCTGCCGGTGGTGTCGGTCTCGTAGCCGCGGGTGTGGTCAGGCCTGGGCGACGAGTCGGGTCGGTTGGGTGCCGGTGATCAGGGTGGCGAGGGCGGTGTCGATGTCGGGGCCGAGGAACCAGTCGCCGGTGTGGTCGATGCTGTAGACGCGGCCTTCGGCGTCCATGGCGAGGACGGCGCGTTGGGCGTCTTCTTCGCCTTCTTCTCCGAGGGGGGCGAGTTCGGTGTCGAGGGCGCGGCCGAGGTCGCCGAGGGTGCGGGCGAGGTGGAGGCCGGCGAGGGGGTCGAAGCGGAGGGTCGCGGGTGCTATCTGGCGTCCGTGGCCGGGGGCGGTGACGTGCAGGCCGCCGAATTCCGCCCAGGCTTCGACGACGGCGGGGAAGACGCTGTGGCGGTGTCCGGCGGGTGAGACGTGTGCGCGCAGGAGGTCGGCCCAGTGTTCGGCGAGCTGTATGTCCCAGCGGCCGGGTTGCCAGCCGGCCTCGCGGAGGGCGGCGTCGACGTTGACCGGGAAGCGGGTGCTGTTCAGGTCGGGCATGGGTGGTTCAGCCGTTCTGGGTGGCGGCGGTGGGGTCGACGGTGCGGACTCCGAAGTGCGCGAGCATGGCGGTGCAGGAGCGGCAGGGTGCGGCGTAGCTGCCGTGGAGCGGGTCTCCGTCCTCGCGGATGCGGCGTGCGGTGAGTTTGGCCTGTTTCAGGGAGCGGCGGGCCTCGCTGTGGGTGAGGGGTTTGCGCTGGGCGCGTTTGGAGCGGGCGTTCTCGGCGGCGGTGAGGTGCCGGGAGAGCAGGATGGCTTCGGGGCAGCGTCCGGTGAAGCGTTCGCGCTGGCCGCTGGTGAGGGTGTCGAGGAAGTCCTGGACGAGTGGGTGGAGGGTGGGTGGCAGGTCGCCGCGGGCGGCGGTGCAGGTGAGTGTCTCGCCGCGGACGGAGAGGGCCGCGCCGACGGTGGGCAGGATGCCGTCGCGGCGGTGGCGCAGTAAGGGGGCGCGGTGGGTGTCGGCGGCACTGCCCCAGGTGAGGCGTGGGTCACCCTGCGTGGGCGTTGGTGCTGGTGTGGTGCTTGCGTGCATGGTGCGGCTCTTCCCCTCCTGCAATCCCCCGAGTTGCGTGAACAGCCTGCCAAACGCGGTGCCCGATGGGGAAGCTGGGGCGCGGAAACGTGCTTTCGGTGTGTCGGAACCATGGCGTTGTTGTCATGCCGTCGTGACAGTTGGTGACGGGGGGCGGGGTGGCGGGGGTCGGCCGGGGCGGGCCGGGTCGGGGGCTTGTGGCAGCGCATAGGCTGTGCGGACCAGCAGCCAGTAGAAGCCACAGGCAGAAGCAGCCAGCAGCCACTCAGGGGGCAACCGCCATGACGACAGGTCGGCTCGGCCAGGACACCGCGCCGCCGAACGCGGCGTACGCCGGTCAGGTCGTGCACTTCCCGGATCCGGTCCGGGCCTCCCGTCATCCCCGAGGGGTGCGGGTGGACGAGCGCGGCTACCCGGATTTCTCTCCGTACGCGCGGGCGGCGGCGGAGATCGCCGATCCGCCGGAGGGTTTCGGCGTCGACGAACTGCGTCTGACGGACTACGTGTCGGCGAACGCGGCGCTGGCCGCGACGGGGCACGAGTTGTGGGACACGATTCCGCCGGTGGCGACGCCGCATGGCTGGACGTGGCATCACGTGGCGCATTCGCGGCGTCTGGAGCTGGTTCCGGTCGAGGTGAAGGCGCTGCTGCGGCATCACGGCGGGGTGGCGACGGCGCGTTCGGTGGATGCGTCGAAGCGGGGTACGCGGCCGCTGCAGGAGACCCGGCCGGTGCACTTCGGGTTGCCGAAGCGTGTGGTGTCGGTGTCGGAGCAGCAGGTGCAGGGTGTGGAGGAGGATCTGGGGTACCGCCTGCCGGGTGCGTACCGTTCCTTCCTGAAGGCGGCGGGTGGTGCCGCTCCGGTGGGCACGGCGCTGGACGCGGAGCTGGGGCTGCTGGTGGACCAGCCGTTCTTCACGCTGCGTGAGGAGGCGGGGGTCAACGACCTCGTCTATGTGAACAAGTGTCTGCGGGACCACCTGACGAAGGACTACCTCGGGGTGGCGTTCGTGCAGGGTGGTCTTCTCGCGGTGAAGGTGCGGGGCGCGGCGGTCGGGTCGGTGTGGTTCTGCGCGTACGACGACGCGCGGGACGGCGGCGAGGTGGCGGCGGGCTGGACGGTCGGCGAGCGGGTGGAGCGGTTGCTGCTGCCGTGCGGTGGGGACTTCGACGAGTTCCTGCAGCGTCTGGCGGGCAGTCCGCCGGAGCTGGAGACGGTGGCGAACCTGATGGTGGACGGCGGCTTCGCGCGTGCCGTGCCCGTGGTCCCGGTAGGGGAGTGATCTGGCTGTGGTGACGTTCGCGCAGGCGCAGGAGCGCGCCGAGGAGTGGATCAACGGCGATGTGCCGGCGTATCTGCACCGTGAGGTGCGGGTGCGGGAGTTCGGGCTCGGGTTCGTGGTGTGGGCGGAGGACCGGGAGGAGGCGCCGACCCCGGACGGGGACCGGCTGCGTCTGGTCATCGCCCGGGACAGCGGTGAGGCGACGTTGTGGCCGGGGTTGCCGGTGGGTGAGGTGATCCGCCGTTACGAGGAGGAGTACGGGGCTGCCGCCGAGCCGGCTGCGGCGGTTCCGGCGCAGGCGGCCCGGGTCGATCTGAATCAGACGTCGTTCCTGTTGAGTCCGCCGGAGTGGTTGCAGGAGGCGGCGGACAAGATCGGTCTTCCGCCGGTGGAGTCGAACGCGTCGCAGGCGTCGGCGTCGGCGTCGCAGGAGGGGGTGTCGGCGCCGCCGGCGCTCGCGGACGCGGGTGTTCCGGGGGCGGCGGATGGTGCCGGTTCCGGGGTGTCGGGCGGGTCCGGGTCGGCTGACGCGTCCGCTTCTGCGGGTGCGGCTTCCGGTGCCTCCGAGGCTTCGGGCGTCTCGGCGGCCTCCGACGCCTCCGCCTCCGAGGCCTCCGAGGCCTCCGACGCCTCGGCCGCCGAGGGGGCCGGTGCGTCCGGTGTGGCGGAGGGCTCGGCCGGGGTGTCTGCCCCGGGTGCCGTTCCGCCGGCGTCCGGCTCCGTGGACTTCGCCGTCCCCTCGACCCCGGCGACCCCGGCGACTCCTGCCACCCCGGCGGCTCCCGCGGCGCCGTCCGGTGAGGCGACGCCGTCCTCCGCTCCGGCCTCGGACCCGACCCCGCCCCCGGCCTACGAGCCCACCGCCGACGACGGTGTTCCGGCGCAGAGTCCCTGGGCGGACGCGAACGCGAGTGTCGGCGGGGCCGACGGTGCCGTGCCGCTGCCGGCGACCGTGTTCGCGCCGCCGCTCTCGGGTGCGGACGACGAGGACACGCCGCCGCCGTCGGTGGGGGCGGACGCGCCCACCGCGCTGATGAAGGGCGGGAGCGCGCTGCCCGCGACCGCCATCGCGCCGCGGCTGAACAACGACGGGACGTTCGGGCGGGGCGGTTCGCAGCCGACGCCTCCGCCGCCGGGCGTGCCGGCGTCGGCGGGTGACATCGCCGATGCCGCGACGAGCAAGGCGGCCACGCCGCCGCCCGCCGGGGGCTATGTGCGGACCCAGCTGGTGTCGCAGCTGCCCGACGGGCCGCCGGCGCCGCCCGGTCCTCCGGCGCCGCCCGCGCCCACACCGCCCGGCCCCCCGGCGCCCCCGTCGGCGACGCCTCCGCCGGCCGTGCACCAGGCCGCGACGATGCTGGCGCATCCGAGTCAGGGCGGGCCGGGCACTCCGCTGCCGCCTCCGCCTCCGCCGGGTGTGCCCGGTGGGGGTACGCCGGCCGGTGGTGTGGCGCACGCCGCGACGATGCTGGCGCATCCGAGTCAGGGCGGGCCGGGCACTCCGCTGCCGCCTCCGCCTCCGCCGGGTGTGCCCGGTGGGGGTACGCCGGCCGGTGGTGTGGCGCACGCCGCGACGATGCTCGCGCACCCGGGCCAGGGCGGTCCGGGGGCCCCGCCGCCCCCGCCTCCGCCGCCGGGCGTGCCGGGTGGCGGTACGCCGCCGGCCGGTGTGGCGCACGCGGCGACGATGCTGGCGCAGCCCGGTCCGGCCGGGCCGCCCCCGCCGCCGGGGCCGGTGCCCGCGCCCGTACCGGGGCAGGCGCCCGCGTACGGGTATCCGCAGCCGCAGCCGACGGGGCTGCCGACGGTCGGTCCCGGCTATCAGGCCGTGCTGCGTTACCGCGCGCCCGACGGTTCGGAGCAGCAGCTCATCCGCCGCTCGGCGCCGGGCACCCCGCACCCCGAGTGGCAGATCCTGCACGAGCTGCGCGCGATGAACGTGCCGCCGCAGCAGGTGCTGGAGCTGCACACGGAGCTGGAGTCCTGTGAGCTGCCGGGCGGTTACTGCGCGCGGATGATCCGGGAGACCTGGCCGCAGGCGCGGATCACCAACATCGCGCCGTACGGGCGGGATCACGCGGGCCGTCAGCAGGGGATGCGTCAACTGCTGACGCACCAGGGCGAGTTGCACCAGGTGGCGGACGGCCCGGCGCGGCCGGCGCCGGTGCGGGCGCCGCTGCCGCAGGTGCAGCCGGCGCCGCCGCTGCCGCCGGACGGGGTGGCGCAGGAGCTGGCCGGGGCCTTCGGGCCGGGCATCCTGCGCTTCGACCAGCGCGCGGTGTCCCGGCAGGGTGTGCCGGAACTGGTGGCGGTCACGCTGATGTGGGCGGGTCTGCCGGCGGACTTCGGGCCGTTCTTCTGGGCGCAGCCGGCGATGCCGGTGGTGCCGACGCTGGCGGAGCTCGCGGGGCAGCGGCAGGTGCAGCCGGCGCCGGACGCGAGTTCGTACCTGGTGCTGGGTTCGGACTTCGGCCGGGCGATCTGTGTGCAGTACGGGACGGCGAACATCGTGGCCGTGCCGGTGGAGGCGGGTCCGGGCGGGCAGTCGGTGCCGCCGCAGTTCGTGAACACCGGGCTGCCGGAGTTCGTGCGCTCTCTGGCGCTGCTCGGGCGCATGTGGCGGCTGCGGTTCGGGCTGAACCCGGAGCAGGCGGGGCGTTGGACGGCTGATTTCCAGGCGCAGTTGGCGATGCTGGACCCGGCCGCGCTGTCCTCGCCGGAGAACTGGTGGTCGGTGCTGCTGGAGCAGATGTGGGACGGTCTGCTGTAGCCGGAAGGGCTCGCTCCATCAGCACGATGTGACCAAAGGCGCTCGATGTGTGTTCACATCGGGCGCCTTTTGTCTGTTCGCATGGCGCATCCTTGATGTTTGAGGACATAAGGATACGAAGGGGCGTCAGGGATGAGTTTCTCCGTCGGGCGCGGGCGCGGATACCGCCCCGAGCAGGTCGACCGGCATCTCGCGGCGCTCACCGCGGAGCGCGACGCGGCGTGGCAACGGGCGGCCCGTCTGGAGGCCCTCGCCGCGGAGAGCGAGACCGAGGCGGCCCGGCTGCGCGAGGCGGTCGCCGGGCTCGCCCCGCAGCGCTACGAGTCCCTGGGTGAGGCCGCGCAGAAGATCCTCGCGCTGGCCGAGCAGGAGGACGACCGGCTTGTCCGCGCCGCCGAGGCGGAGGCGCAGGCCCTGACGGAGGCCGCCGGCGAGGCGGGCCGCGAGGCGGGGGAGGCGGCCCGGGCGTACGCGGAGGGCGTGCGGTCGGCGGCGGACGCGTCGGCCCGCAGCGTCCTGGCGGAGGCCACGGCGCGCGCCGAGGAGATCGCCACGATCGCGCGCCGCGACGCGGAAGGCGTCACCGAGGCGGCGCGCGCGTACCAGGAGGAGACCGAGCGGCGCGGGGCGGCGCTTCTCGACGGGCAGCGGGAGGAGCAGCGGACGGCCCGGGACGAGGCCGAACGCGCGGCGGCCACCGCGGAGGCCGCACTGGACGCCCGCCATCAGGAGCAGATCGCGGCGGCCGAGGCCCGGCTCGCGGAGGCCCGGCGGGCCCTGGCGCGGACCGAGGAGACGGCCCGGCACGGCCAGGAGGACGCGGAGGCCAGGGCGGCCGGGCTGCTCGCCGAGGCCCGCCTCACGCAGGAGCGGATCGAACGCGAGACGGACCGGGTGCGCCGCGAGCACGACGAGGCCCGGGACGAGATCCACTCCCACATGGAGCACATCCGTTCCTCCCTCGCCGCCCTCACCGGCCGCGTGACGGGCCAGGACCCCCAGCCCCCGGCACCCGCCGCGGGGGAGGACCCTTCCGGAGGCCCGGAGGAGCCGGAGCGGACCCCGGAACCCGGTACCCCCGGCACCCCCGGGGACCCGGGGAACCCCACCGGCCCGGACGCCTAGGCCAGGACGCCTGGGCCACCCGCCGCCGCCCCGGGGCCGTCCGGCCGGGCCGCCCGACCGGGCCGCCCGAACGTGCCTGCCGGCCGCCCGTGGTGCGCCCGCGTACGCCCCGAGACCGCCCGCCCGGGTCGCGCCCCGCCGCCGGCCGTGCGGCGTGGGCCGCGAGGCGCCCGAGCCGCGCGGGGGCTCCGCCTTCCCCCCGTCCGGGGTGCGCTCCGGCCGCCGGCCGGGCGGCGTGGGCTGCCGCCGGCCGTGCGGCGTCGCTCAGCTCGTGGCGTCGGCGGTCCGTTCCTCCTCCTGGTCCTGAGGGCCGTTCAGTTCCTTGAGGACCGGGAAGCGGCGCGGGGCGATCGTGAGGAGGACGACGAGGGCGAGGGCGGCGGCGCCGGCCGCGCCCAGGTAGACGTAGTCGACGGCCGCATCGACCGCGCGCCGCAGGTGGTCGGCGGCCGGTCCGGTCAGGGCGCCCGGTGTCTCCAGGGAGCGCACCAGCCCGTCCAGGTCGCCCCGGCCGTCGCCGACCCGCGCGGCCAGCACACCGTTGGCGATCGCGCCGAACAGCGCGGCGCCGACGCTCTGGCCGACCTGACGGACGAACAGCACCGACGCTGTCGTCGTGCCGCGCTCCTCGTACGGGACGGTCGACTGGACGCCGACGATCAGCGGCAGCTGGAAGAAGCCCAGCGCCCCGCCGAGCAGCAGCATCAGCAGGGCGGGCTGCCACGGTTCGCCCGGGAACGGCAGCAGCGGGAACGCCAGCAGGACCAGGAGCGCGAGGCCCATGCCGAGCACCGCCGTCTGCCGGAAGCCGATGCGGGTGTAGACCCGGTTGGAGAGAGCGGCCGTGACCGGCCAGCTCAGGGTCATCGCGGAGAGCACGAAACCGGCCGCGATCGGGCCGAGGCCGAGGACGGCCTGGGCGTACGTGGGCAGGAAGACGGTCGGCGCGACCATGAGCAGACCGAGCGCGCCGAGCGCCAGGTTGACGGCGGCGATGGTGCGGCGGCGCCACACCCAGCCGGGGATGATCGGCTCGGCTGCCCGCCGTTCGATGAGGACGGTGACACCGGCGAGCAGCGCCGCCCCGCCGAACAGGCCGAGCGACGGCGCCGAGAGCCAGGGCCAGGCGACGCCGCCCTGCACGAGTGCGGTCAGGAGGAGGGCTCCGGACGCGAACACCCCGAGAGCCCCCGCCCAGTCGACCGAGACCCGCCGGTACTTCGGCGCCCCGGCGCCGTCCGGGTCCGGCGGAGCGCCGGCCCCGCCCCGGGACGCTTCGGTCGAGTCCGGTACGGCGCCCGCCCCGCCCCGTGGCGCATCGGTCCGCTCCGCTACGGCGCCGCCCCCGTCCCCCGCCGTCCCCGCTCGCCCCGCCGTCCCCGCTCGCCCCGCCGTCCCCGCGCCGGGTTCGACCAGATAGCGCGCGATCAGCCACAGGGCGGCCGCTCCCACCGGGAGGTTGACCAGGAAGATCCAGCGCCAGTCCGCGTAGCCGGCGAGCAGGCCGCCCGCTGCCGGGCCCGCGACGGCGGAGGTGGCCCAGACCGAGGAGAGGCGGGCCTGGATGCGGGGGCGTTCCTTCAGGGGGTAGAGGTCGGCGGCGATCGTCTGGACGGTGCCCTGGAGGGCGCCGCCGCCGAGTCCCTGCACCACGCGGAAGGCGATGAGCGAGGCCATGTCCCAGGCCGAGGCGCACAGCACCGAGCCGGCGAGGAAGAGGATGATGCCCGCGAGCAGGACGGGCTTGCGGCCGAAGGTGTCACTGAGCTTTCCGTACACCGGCAGGGTCACGGTGACGGCGAGCAGATAGCCCGAGAACAGCCAGGAGAAGACCGACAGTCCGCCGAGGTCGCCGACGATCTGCGGGACGGCGGTGGAGACGATCGTGCCGTCGAGCGCGGCCAGGGCCATGCCCAGCATCAGCGCGGCGACGACCGGCCCGCGTCGCGTGACGTCCGCCGTGGGCGGCGCGGCCGCCCGTCCCGTGGTCGCCTCGGACACCGCCGGCCCCTCTCCCCGCCCCACGCCATGACGGATGCTTCGTACATCTAAGTGCGCCCGGGGCAGCCTCTCACCCGTCCCCGGGGTGGAGGAACCCCTAGGGGGCCCTCCCTCATACGGTCCAGGGACCGCTCGTCCCGACGGAGGACGAGACGGGGACCGGCCGTCCTTACCGTGGTCTTACGGATAACCCCAGGGTGAAGAGTGCGCCTGGCACCAGTGCCGAGCCCCCCGCCCTACGGCGAGACTCGAATGCGCCACCGCACCGCGTACCGGAACCAGGACGCCACCCTCCCTCTCATCCATAGGAGACATACCGTGACTTCGGCTGTGACCATCCCCAGGCACGGGGGTACGGGAGAGCGAACGGCCGTTGCCGCACGGGCGCGGCAGGTCGTCAAGGCGTACGGCTCCGGGGAGACCCGGGTCGTCGCGCTCGACCACGTCGACGTGGACATCGCCCGCGGGCGCTTCACCGCCATCATGGGGCCGTCCGGCTCCGGCAAGTCCACGCTCATGCACTGCCTCGCGGGGCTCGACACCGTCAGCGGCGGCCAGATCTTCCTCGACGAGACCGAGATCACCGGTCTGAAGGACAAGAAGCTCACCCGGCTCCGGCGCGACCGCATCGGGTTCATCTTCCAGGCCTTCAACCTGCTCCCCACGCTCAACGCGCTGGAGAACATCACGCTGCCCATGGACATCGCCGGCCGCAAGCCGGACGCCGCCTGGCTGCAGCGGGTCGTCGAGACCGTCGGCCTCGGCGAGCGCCTCGGGCACCGGCCCACCCAGCTGTCCGGCGGCCAGCAGCAGCGCGTCGCCGTGGCCCGCGCGCTCGCCGCCCGCCCCGAGATCATCTTCGGTGACGAGCCGACCGGAAACCTCGACTCCCGCGCCGGCGCCGAAGTCCTCGGCTTCCTGCGCCAGTCCGTCGACGAGCTCGGGCAGACCATCGTCATGGTCACGCACGACCCCGTCGCCGCGTCCTACGCCGACCGCGTCCTCTACCTCGCCGACGGCCGGATCGTCGACGAGATGCACGCGCCGACCGCCGACCAGGTCCTCGACCGCATGAAGGACTTCGACGCACGGGGGCGGACGTCATGACCGTCCTGAAGACCTCCCTGCGCAACTTCTTCGCGCACAAGGGCCGCATGGCGCTGTCCGCCGTGGCCGTCCTGCTCTCCGTCGCCTTCGTCAGCGGCACCCTGGTGTTCAGCGACACCATGAACACCACCTTCGACAAGCTCTTCGCCTCCACCGCCTCCGACGTCACCATCAGCCCCAAGGGCGCCACCGAGGACGACGACATCCCGCAGAACGGGCGCCCGGAGACGCTGCCCGCCGCGCTCGTCGACCAGGTCAAGGGCGTCGACGGCGTCAAGGCCGCCCAGGGGCAGGTCCTGTCCATGAGCGTCACGGTCGTCGACGCGCGGGACGAGAACGTCGGACCCACCTCCGGCGCGCCCACCATCGCCGCCAACTGGGCTGCCACCGAGCTGCGTTCGATGGAGATCGCCTCCGGTCACGAGCCGCGCGGTCCCACCGAGGTCATGGTCGACGGCGGCACCGCAGAGAAGCACCATCTGAAGATCGGTGACGAGCTGCGCACCATCGCCGTCACCGGCGACTTCACCGCCAGGATCTCCGGCATCGTGGACTTCAAGGTCACGAACCCCGGCGCCACCCTCGTCTACTTCGACACCGCCACCGCCCAGCGTGAACTCCTCGGCCGGGAAGGCCTGTTCACCCACGTCAACGTCGACGCCGCATCCGGTGTCGCCGACGACACGCTGAAGGCGGGCATCGCCGCGGAGATCGGCCCCGGCTACAAGCTGCAGACCGCCGCCGAGGCCGCCGACGCCGGCCGCGAGGACGTCGCCGGATTCCTGGACGTCATGAAGTACGCCATGCTGGGCTTCGCCGGCATCGCCTTCCTCGTCGGCATCTTCCTCATCGTCAACACCTTCTCCATGCTGGTCGCCCAGCGCACCCGCGAGATCGGCCTCATGCGGGCCATCGGGTCGAGCCGCCGCCAGATCAACCGCTCCGTCCTCGTCGAGGCGCTGCTGCTCGGCGTCGTCGGCTCGGTCGCCGGGGTCGCGGCCGGTGTCGGTCTCGCCGTCGGCCTGATGAAGATCATGGCGTCGGCCGGCATGCAGCTGTCCACGGGGGACCTCACCGTCCGCTGGACCACCCCCGTCGTCGGCCTCGTCCTCGGTGTCGTCGTCACCGTCGTCGCCGCCTTCGTGCCCGCCCGGCGGGCCGGCAAGGTCTCCCCGATGGCCGCCCTGCGCGACGCCGGCACCCCCGCCGACGCCAAGGCCGGCCTCGTGCGCGGCGCCGTCGGCCTGCTGCTGACCGCGGCCGGCGCCGGCGCGCTGTGGACCGCGACCCGGGCCGACGAGGCCGGCGCGGGCTCGCTGTGGCTCGGTCTCGGCGTCGTCCTCAGCCTCCTCGGCTTCGTCGTCGTCGGCCCGCTGCTCGCCGGGGCGGTCGTCCGGGTCCTCGGCCTCGTGGTCCTGCGGGTCTTCGGCCCCGTCGGCCGGATGGCCGAGCGCAACGCGCTGCGCAACCCGCGCCGTACGGGCGCCACCGGCGCCGCCCTGATGATCGGCCTCGCGCTGGTCGCCTGCCTGTCGGTGGTCGGCTCCTCGATGGTCGCCTCGGCGACCGAGGAACTCGACCGGTCGGTCGGTGCCGACTTCATCGTGCGGTCCACCAACGGACAGCCGGTCGTGCCGCAGGCCCAGGCCGCGATCGAGAAGGCCGCGGGCCTGGACCACGTCACCGAGTACAAGTGGGTCGAGGCCACCGTCACCGACCCGCACGGCAAGGCCGGGAAGACCGGTCTGGTCGCCGCCGACCCCTCCTACGCGAAGGACGTGCGCCGCGACACCACGGCGGGCTCCCTGCCGGACGCCTACGGGCCCGGGGCCATGTCGGTCGGCAGCGACTACGCGGCCGAGCACCGCGTCAAGGTCGGCGACCGCCTCACCGTCGCCTTCCAGGGCGGCCGGCCCGCCACGCTGCGGGTCGCGGCGATCACCTCCGACGCGAACAACATCGACAAGGGCGTGATGTACACGAACATCACGACGGCCGAGCGCTCCCTGCCGGTGGAGAAGATGCCCCGGAGCATGATCGTCTTCGCCACGGCGAAGGACGGCCAGGAGACCGCGGCCTACCAGGCCCTCAAGGACGCCCTGAAGCCGTACCCGCAGTACAAGGTCGCCGACCAGGCCGACTACAAGCAGGACCTGAAGGACCAGGTCGGCCAGCTCCTGAACATCGTCTACGGGCTGCTCGCCCTCGCGATCGTCGTCGCGATCCTGGGCGTCGTGAACACCCTCGCCCTCTCGGTCGTCGAGCGGACCCGCGAGATCGGCCTCATGCGCGCCATCGGCCTCTCGCGCCGGCAGCTGCGCCGCATGATCCGCCTGGAGTCCGTCGTCATCGCCCTCTTCGGCGCCCTCCTCGGCCTCGGCCTGGGCCTGGGCTGGGGCACCGCCGCCCAGAAGCTCCTCGCCCTGGAGGGCCTGGGCGTCCTGGAGATCCCCTGGCCGACGATCGTCGCGGTCTTCGCCGGATCGGCCTTCGTGGGCCTCTTCGCGGCCCTGATCCCGGCCTTCAGGGCGGGCCGCATGAACGTCCTGAACGCGATCGCGACGGACTAGTACGCGCCGCGTGCACGGGGGACGGGCGGGGCCCGGCGGAGCGATCCGCCGGGCCCGGCCCGTTGTCACAGGACGCGGCCGAGGGGGATCACCATGACCGTGACGGCGGCCTCGGTGATCTCGTAGATGACGCGGCACCGCCCCCCGTGCATACGTCCGAGGTCCCACGAGCCGTACGCGCAGGTCCCTGCGGGGCGCGGGTCGTGGGCGAGGAGGCCGGTGGCCGTGATGACCTGGCGCAGCCCGTCGGGGTCGTCCGGCAGGAACGGCGGGCGTGGGCGGTCCGGCGCACGAGGGAGCCGAACGGAGCGCGAGCCTCGGTGCGGGGCAACGCGGCACTCAGGTGCGGAACCGTACGGTCGGGGTGGCGTCGCGGCGGTCCCGCGAAAGGGTGGCTGTCACCGCGTCGTCGTAGGCTGGAAGCCCCGGCCCGTGAGACGTGTCGGGCCGTTCGCGTTGCCCACCTTCGCCGGGATGGACCCCTTCATGAGCCTGCACGGTCTGCTGGACGTCGTCGTCAAGGACGCCGCACTCACCGAGGCGGTCAAGGCCGCCACGGACGGCCATCGCCACCACGTCGACCTCGTCGGCCCCCCGGCGGCCCGCCCCTTCGCCGTGGCGGCCCTGGCCCGGGAGACGAGGCGCACGGTGCTCGCCGTCACCGCCACCGGACGCGAGGCCGAGGACCTGGCCGCCGCCCTGCGCTCGCTCCTCGACCCCGACAGGGTCGTCGAGTACCCGTCGTGGGAGACGCTCCCGCACGAGCGCCTCTCGCCGCGCTCCGACACCGTCGGCCGGCGCCTCGCCGTCCTCAGACGACTCGCGCACCCGCGGGACGACGACCCCGCGGCCGGGCCCGTCAGCGTCGTCGTCGCACCCATCCGCTCCGTGCTCCAGCCGCAGGTCAAGGGCCTCGGGGACCTGGAGCCGGTGGCCCTGCGCAGTGGACAGACGGCCGACCTGGGGGAGGTCGTGGCCGGTCTCGCGGCCGCCGCGTACTCCCGGGTCGAGCTCGTCGAGAAGCGCGGCGAGTTCGCCGTCCGCGGCGGCATCCTCGACGTCTTCCCGCCCACCGAGGAGCACCCGCTCCGGATCGAGTTCTGGGGCGACGACGTCGAGGAGATCCGCTACTTCAAGGTCGCCGACCAGCGGTCCCTGGAGGTCGCCGAGCACGGGCTGTGGGCGCCGCCCTGCCGCGAGCTGCTGCTGACCGACCAGGTGCGGGCACGGGCCGCCGCCCTCGCCGAGCGGCACCCGGAGCTCGGCGAACTCCTCGACAAGATCGCCGAGGGCATCGCGGTCGAGGGCATGGAGTCCCTCGCGCCGGTGCTCGTCGACGACATGGAACTGCTTCTCGACGTCCTGCCGAAGGGCTCGATGGCCGTGGTCTGCGACCCGGAGCGGGTCCGGACCCGGGCCGCCGACCTGGTGGCGACGAGCCAGGAGTTCCTGCAGGCCTCCTGGGCCGCCACCGCCGGCGGCGGCGTGGCACCGATCGACGTCGGCGCGGCCTCCCTGTGGGGGATCGCGGACGTACGGGACCGGGCGCGCGAGCTCGGCATGATGTGGTGGTCGGTGTCGCCGTTCGCCGCCGACGAGTCGGTGACGGAGAGCTTCGCCGACGACGCGGCGGGCGACACGCTCAAGCTGGGCATGCACGCACCGGAGTCGTATCGCGGCGACACCGCCCGCGCCCTCGCCGACACCAAGGGCTGGCTGGCCGACGGCTGGCGCACGGTGTTCGTGACGGAGGCGCACGGCCCGGCTTCCCGCACCGTCGAGGTCCTCGGCGGCGAGGGCATCGCGGCCCGTCTGGACGCCGATCTGACGGAGATCTCCCCGTCGGTCGTGCACGTGGCCTGCGGCGCGATCGAGTACGGCTTCGTCGAGCCGGCGCTGAAGCTCGCGGTGCTCACCGAGACCGACCTGTCGGGCCAGAAGGCCGCCGGCAAGGACGGCCAGCGGATGCCGGCCAAGCGCCGCAAGACGATCGACCCGCTGACCCTGGAGGCCGGCGACTACATCGTCCACGAGCAGCACGGGGTCGGCCGCTACATCGAGATGGTGCAGCGCACCGTGCAGGGCGCCACCCGCGAGTACCTGCTCGTCGAGTACGCCCCCGCCAAGCGCGGCCAGCCCGGTGACCGGCTCTACATCCCGACCGACCAGCTGGAGCAGGTCACCAAGTACGTGGGCGGCGAGGCCCCGACCCTGCACCGGCTGGGCGGCGCCGACTGGACGAAGACGAAGGCGCGCGCGAAGAAGGCGGTCAAGGAGATCGCCGCCGACCTGATCAAGCTGTACAGCGCCCGGATGGCGGCCCCCGGCCACGCCTTCGGCCCCGACACCCCCTGGCAGCGGGAGCTGGAGGACGCCTTCCCGTACGCGGAGACGCCCGACCAGCTGTCGACGATCGCCGAGGTGAAGGAGGACATGGAGAAGACGGTCCCCATGGACCGCCTGATCTGCGGCGACGTCGGCTACGGCAAGACCGAGATCGCGGTCCGGGCGGCCTTCAAGGCCGTCCAGGACGGCAAGCAGGTCGCCGTCCTGGTGCCGACGACGCTGCTGGTGCAGCAGCACTTCGGTACGTTCTCCGAGCGCTACGGCCAGTTCCCGGTGAACGTCCGCGCCCTGTCCCGTTTCCAGACGGACACCGAGGCGAAGGCGACGCTGGAGGGCCTGAAGGACGGCGCGGTCGACGTCGTCATCGGCACCCACCGCCTGTTCTCGTCCGAGACGAAGTTCAAGGACCTGGGCCTGGTCATCGTCGACGAGGAGCAGCGGTTCGGCGTCGAGCACAAGGAGCAGCTGAAGAAGCTGCGCGCCAACGTCGACGTCCTGACGATGTCCGCCACCCCGATCCCGCGGACCCTGGAGATGGCGGTCACCGGCATCCGCGAGATGTCGACGATCACCACGCCGCCGGAGGAGCGGCACCCGGTCCTCACCTTCGTCGGCCCGTACGAGGAGAAGCAGATCGGCGCGGCCATCCGCCGCGAACTGCTGCGCGAGGGCCAGGTCTTCTACATCCACAACCGTGTCGAGTCCATCGACCGGGCGGCGGCGCGGCTGCGCGAGATCGTCCCCGAGGCGCGCATCGCGACGGCCCACGGCCAGATGTCGGAGTCGGCGCTCGAACAGGTCGTCGTGGACTTCTGGGAGAAGAAGTTCGACGTGCTGGTCTCCACGACGATCGTCGAGTCGGGCATCGACATCTCCAACGCGAACACCCTGATCGTGGAGCGCGGCGACAACTTCGGCCTCTCGCAGCTCCACCAGCTGCGCGGCCGGGTGGGCCGTGGCCGCGAGCGGGGATACGCGTACTTCCTCTACCCGCCGGAGAAGCCGCTGACGGAGACGGCGCACGAGCGGCTCGCGACGATCGCCCAGCACACCGAGATGGGCGCGGGCATGTACGTGGCGATGAAGGACCTGGAGATCCGCGGGGCGGGCAATCTGCTCGGCGGCGAGCAGTCCGGTCACATCGCGGGCGTCGGCTTCGACCTCTACGTCCGCATGGTCGGCGAGGCCGTCGCGGACTACCGGGCCTCCCTGGAGGGCGGCGTGGAGGAGGAGCCGCCGCTGGAGGTCAAGATCGAGCTTCCGGTCGACGCGCACGTCCCCCACGACTACGCGCCCGGCGAGCGGCTGCGCCTCCAGGCCTACCGCGCCATCGCCTCCGCGAACTCGGAGGAGGACGTCAAGGCGGTGCGCGAGGAGCTCACGGACCGCTACGGCAAGCTGCCCGAACCGGTCGAGAACCTCCTCCTGGTGGCCGGCCTGCGGATGCTGGCCCGCGCCTGCGGCGTCGGGGAGATCGTCCTCCAGGGCCCCAACATCCGCTTCGCGCCGGTGGAGTTGCGCGAGTCCCAGGAGCTGCGCCTGAAGCGCCTCCACCCGCGCTCGGTCATCAAGCCGGCCGTCCACCAGATCCTGGTGCCCCGTCCGACGGCGGGGAAGATCGGCGGCAAGCCGGTGGTGGGCCGCGAACTGCTGGCGTGGACGGGCGAGTTCCTGGCGGAGATCCTCGGGTCCTGATCCGCCGCCCGCCTGCGGCCGCCCGCCGCCGGGGGACGGGTACACGGAGGCGTCCCCCGGCTGTCCGCCGCCGGGGGACGGGTAGGGGGAGGCGTCCCCCGGTGACGGGTGCCGGTTCGTCGGCGCGGTTCCGGCGCCGGGCCGGATCCGTGCCCGGGGGCGCGGTGGGGGCGCCGCACCGGCTCCCGGTGCCGGTCCCGTTCGGCTACGGCCCCCGGGTGCCGGTGCCGGTCCCGTTCGGCTACGGCCCCCGGGTGCCGGTGTCGGTCGCGTCCCGCTACGGCCCCCGGGTCTCGGTGCCGATCCCGTTCCGCTACGGCCCCCGGGTGCCGATCCCGTTCCGTTCCGTTCCGTTTCGGCCCGGCCCCCGGGCTCCCGCGGAACGAGGGCCGCACCCCCGCGGCCGGGTTCGGGCGCCGTACCCGCGTGCCCGGGTCGTGGGTCCGGCGCCCCGCGCGTCCGGGCCCGGCGCCTTGGTCGTGGGGGTGGCCGTCGGCTAGAGCTCGTCGAGGTCGAGGGCCTCGGCCATCGCCCGGTAGCCCGCGTCGCCCGGGTGGAGGTGGTCGCCGGAGTCGTAGGCCGGGAGGATGCGGTCGGGGTCGGCCGGGTCCGCGACCGCGCGGTCGAGGTCGACCACGGCGTCGTACGCGCCCGAGGTGCGGACCCACGCGTTGAAGGCCTCCCGCTTGGCCTCGTTCTCCGGGGTGTCGTAGAAGGAGCCCTTGATCGGCGTGAGGGTCGCGCCGACGACCTTCAGGCCGTGGGCGTGGGCCTGGCGGATGAGGCTGCGGTGGCCCTCGACGAGCCGGTTCACGGAGACCTCGGGGGTGGGACCGCCGGGGAAGGCGGGGCCGCTGCCGCCGATGTCGTTGATGCCCTCCAGGAGGATCACCGTCCCGACGCCCTTCTCCGTCAGCACGTCCTTGCGGAAGCGCACGACGCCCGCCTCGCCCGCCCAGGTGGTGTCGTTGGTGACCTGGTTGCCGCCGATGCCGTGGTTGAGGACCGCGCGCGGGCGGCCGGTGGCGGCGAGGCGCTCGGCGAGCTCGTCGGGGTAGCGGTTGTCGGCGTCGGCGGTGGAGCCGACGCCGTCGGTGATGGAGTCGCCGAAGGCGACGATGCCGTCCCGGCGGGCGGTCCGGGGGCCGCCGGAGACCTCGACGCCGGACAGGTAGTACCAGGAGCCGCTGGTCTCCGTGAACGCGGCGCCCGAGGCGTCGGCCCGGTGGTCGCCCGCCGCCCGGTAGCTGGTGGCGGAGGCCATGTGGTGGAAGGTGGCCGGGCCGGTCGGGGCGGCGAGGTAGAGGGTCACGGTGACCGACTCGAGCGCCGCGGTGCGGAACGGCACGCCGTCGCTGAGCAGGGTGCCGCCGGCCGGCACGGTGACCGCGCCGCGGCCGCCGAAGGTGAGCGCGCGGACCGAACCGGGCACCACCGCACCGCCCCCGGCGGTGCGGGCGACCGTCGCGCCCGTCACGCGCAGCGGGGTCGTGCCGTAGCGGTTGGTCAGTTCGACGCGTGCCCGGGTGCCGCCCGCGGTGACCCGCACGATCTGGCGGACGGTCTGGTCGGCGAAGCCCTCCGGCGCCCAGTTGGGGCCGAAGGGGGCGGTGGGCGCCTGTGGCGACGCGGCCCACGCGCCGTGCCAGGTGCCGGCGGCGGTCGCGGCGCCGGCCGCGGGCGCGCTGTCGGCCGTGGCGGCGGTGGCCGGGACGGTGGCGAGGGTCAGGGTGGCGAGCAGGGCGATGCCCGCTCGCCGGAGGGTGCTGGTACCGGTGGTCATGTCGCTGGTCGCTTCCCCGTTGTCGTCAGTGCGTACGACGGGGATCAAGGTCGTGTCTGCTTCAACTATTCCCGCTCTCGGCAGGGGAGTTGGCGGGGGGAGTTGGCGAGGCGTCAGCCGAACGTCAGGGCCGCGAGCGCGCGGAAGGCCTCGCCCGGGTCCCGGCCGGCCAGCGGGTCGTCCAGGTTGTGGGTGAGCAGCAGGGTCGCGAAGCCGTGCGCCAGGGACCAGGCGGCGATGCCCGCGGCGCGCGGGTCGGCGGTGCCGGCCGCGAGACCGGTGACGCCCGCGCGGAGTTCGGCGGAGGCGCGTTCCCTGGCGGCGATCAGGTCGGGGTCGTCGGGGTGGTGGAGGTTCGGCTGGAACATCACCTGGAAGTGCGCCGGGTGAGCGGCGGCGAAGCGTACGTAGCGCACGCCGCGCTCGCGCAGGTCGGGGGCGCCGGCGAGGGCCTCGGCGAGCAGGTCGTAGCCCTGGGCGGCGATCGCCGTGAGCAGCCCGGTGCGGTCCTTGAAGTGGTGCGCGGGGGCCGCGTGCGAGACGCCCGCGCGGCGGGCGAGGTCGCGCAGGCTCAGGGCGCCCGGTCCGTCGGTCGCGATGACGTCGAGGGCCGCGGAGAGGACGGCCTGGCGCAGGTCGCCGTGGTGGTAGGTGCGCCGGCTGGTGCCACTGGTCATGGCAGCAGCGTACGCGGAATCTAGGCATTGACAAGTTCGGGTCGTGAGAGCAATCTAGGCAATGACAAGATGAGCTGTGCGAGACCGAGGGGAGCGGGCCGCGGGCCCGTGGACCCGAGGAACCCAGGGAGGCAGTCATGACCGTGGAGACCCTGACCGTGGAGCCCGGCCGCGTGCGCCAGATGTGGCACCTGCTCGAACCCCTGCACTCCGTCACCTACTACGCCCCCGAGGCCTTCGACGAGGCCGCCGCCCTCGGCTACGACGTCGGGGAGCGCTGGCCGAGCTACTTCGCGTGGCGCGCCGCCGCCCTCGGGCCCGTGGGCGTCGAGCGGGTCGCCTCCGCCTTCTACACCTTCAGCCCCGCCAAGGTCGCCCGGTACGTCCCCGCCGCCTGGGCCGTCGCCGACCCCGCCGACGTGCTCGCCGCCCGGCTCCGCGCCGCCGACCGCGTCTACCGGACGCTCCTCGGCGACGAGGTCCTCGCGAGCCCCGGACTCGCCGAGGCCGCCGCCCTCGCCCGGCGGGCCGCCGGGGCCGCCGCGACCGGCGGGCGCCCGCTGGCCGCCGCCCACGCCGAGCTGCCCTGGTCCGAGGTGCCGCACCTGGCCCTCTGGCAGGCTGCCACGATCCTGCGGGAGCACCGCGGCGACGGGCACCTCGTCGCCCTCCTCGCCGCGGGGCTCGACCCCGTCGAGTCCCTGGTCTCCTTCGCCGCGGTCGGCGCCGCGGCCGAGGCCGTCTTCGCCGGCCGCGGCTGGACCGAGGGCGAGTGGTCCGCCGCCCGTGAGCGCCTCGCCGCCCGCGGCCTCGTGCACCCCGACGGCACCGCCACCGAGGCCGGCCGCGCCCTGCGCGGCGAGGTCGAACTCCGCACCGACGAGCTCGCCGCCGCCCCCTGGGCCGCCCTCGGCCCGGAGGCCACGGCCCGGCTCGCCGACCTGCTCGGCGGCCCGTGGCTGGCGATCATCGGCTCGGGGCTGCTGCCGAGCGAGAACACGCTGGGGATCGGCCGGATCTGAGGCGCCCCTGGCGCGGCGCCCCCGGCCCCGGCCCTGATCCCGGCCCTGGCCCCGGCCCTGGCCCTCACCCCGGCCCCGGCCCCGGCCCCGGGAAAACCGTTACGCCGCCCCCTCGGGCGCCCGTTAGCCTCCCCCTCATGGACCTGCACATCACGACTCTCGCCGAACGCCCCGAACTCGAGGGGCAGATGTGGAACATGAAGGACCTCTGGCCGGAGTTCATGATGTACGACCCGGTCGGCTGGGCCAACATGGGCCGCATCGTCGCCGAGTTCCCGGAGTACGTCCTCGTCGCCACCGACGGGAACGCCGAGGGGGCCTCCGGTGGCGCCGTCGTCGCCCGCGGCTTCAGCGTGCCCTTCCAGCTCCGGGCCGCCGGCCGCGGCGAGCTGCCGGCCACCGGCTGGGACCAGATCCTGCTCTGGGCGTTCTCCGACCTCCGGCACGGCCGCACGCCGGACACCGTCAGCGCGATCGAGATCACCGTCGCGACGAGCGCGCTCGGCAACGGCGTCTCGCACCGCATGCTGGCCGCGATGCGCGCCAACACCCGGCGCCTCGGCTTCGCCGAGCTGGTCGCCCCGGTGCGTCCCAACGGCAAGCACCTGGAGGCCGCGTCCTCCATCCACGAGTACGCGTTCCGCACCCGCGAGGCGGACGGCCTGCCGCACGACCCGTGGCTGCGCGTCCACGTGCGGGCGGGCGGCGTCGTGGAGAAGGTCGCCCCGGCGTCGATGACGGTGAGCGGGTCCGTCGAGCAGTGGCGCGCGTGGACCCGCCTGCCCTTCGACGCCGACGGCCCCGTCGAGGTCGAGGGCGCCCTGGTGCCGGTGCACTGCGAGGCCTCCCGGGGCTACGCGGTCTACGTCGAGCCGAACGTCTGGGTCCGCCACGCCGTCTGAGCCCGGCCCCGCTCCGCCCCGACACGCGAGAAGGCGTGAAGGCCACCCCCCTCCGGAGGCCTTCACGCCTTTCGCCCTGTCGGATGCCGGCCGGCCCGTCCGTCCCCCGTACGGACGGGCCGGACCGTCAGCCGAGGCTCTTCTCGTCCACGACGTCCTTCTTCGCCGGAGCCTTCGCCACGACCGGCCTGTCGAAGTCGGACAGGGCGATCGTGCCGGGCTCCCTGCCGCCGGTCGTGACGACCTTCAGCAGATACGGCTTGCCCTCCGTGGCCACGTAGAACGTGCTCTTCTCGCCGCCCAGCGTCTGCCGCAGCACCAGCGCCCTGCGGCCGTCGAGCGTGGTCTCCTCGCCCTGCACCGTGCCCCTGCTCGTCTGCTCGAAGTCGGCGAGCAGCGCCTTCAGGTCGCAGAGGTCGAGCATGTCCTTGGCGTCCGGGTCCTTGGCGTCCGTCTTCATCCAGCGGCCCTTGAGCTCCTTGAGCACGGCCTTCTGGACGTCCGGCGACTCGCCCTTCACCTGCTCCTTCAGGAGCGCCTCGTCGAAGCGGAGGTAGACGGCCTTGTCGGCCGGGCGGACCAGCTCGGCCGTGCCCGTCGCGCCGATCGCCATCGTCCCCGTGCACTGCCCCTGAAGATCCGTCGACACGGAGGACTTCATCGGCCCGTCGGTGGTCCTGACGTCGATGGCCAGGTGGAGCGACGTGGCCGTCTTCGTCGTGTCGACCGCCTTGTCGAGGATCTGGGGCCCGCTCAGGCCGCCGAAGGGGCCGGCGGGTGCGGCGGCGTCGTTCGTGCCGCCGGAGAAGGGACCGCAGGCGGTCGCGCCGAGCGCGACGGCGGAGCAGAGGGACGCGGCGAGAGCGGCGCGGCGGAGGCGGGCGGTGGCGGGCATGGTGGGTTCTCCGAGGGGGGTCGGGCGTACGGGGTGCGCGGGACGGGGCGGGACGGGGCGGGACGGACGGGGGCGGGACGGGACGGGACGGGGCGGGACGGGGTCGCGGGGATGCGGCGGGAGGGCACGGGCGCCCGGGAGTCGCGAGGTCCACGACATGCGTGTGTCCTCCCGGACGGTCAGTCCGTCCGTCGCGATGGGTCAATGACAACAGAGAGTGTGAACCGAGTCAACATGGTTCACGTGTGATGGGTCGGCTCACGCTGTGAAGCGGTGACGGTGGCGTTCGTCAGTAAGATCTGCGGCACACACACGGCAATGAGGGAGTTGGGGCAGGTGCCCGACAGCGCAGCTGAGGTGACCGCCGCGGGCATCGCCCGTCTCGCGGGGGTCGGCCGGGCGGCCGTGAGCAACTGGCGCCGCCGGCACGCCGACTTCCCCAAGCCGGTCGGCGGCACCGAGACCAGCCCGTCCTTCGCCCTCGCCGAGGTCGAGGCCTGGTTGCGCGACCAGGGCAAGCTCGCCGAGGTCCCGCTCGCGGAGCGGGTCTGGCAGCAGGTCGCCGGCCATCCCGCCGGCGCCGCCACCGCCCTCGCCCACGCGGGCGGCGTCCTCCTCCTCGTACGGGACCGGGCGGCGGCCTGGCCCGCGCTCGCGGGCGCGCCCGACGACCGGCTCGCCGAGCTGCTGCCGGTGCCCCTGGAGGAGACGCTGACGGAGCGCTTCGGCGCGGAGCGGGCCGTCCGCACGCCCACCGCCCGGGCACTCGGCCCCTCCGTCCCGCTGCTGCGCGGGGTCGCCGAGCTCGCGGCCGGGACGAGCCCCCGCGAGGCCTTCGACTTCCTGCTGGGCCGGCACCTCGACGCCAACCCGCGCCAGTACACGCTCACCCCGCCCGGCCCCGCCGCCCTCATGGCCGCCCTGGCGGGACCCGCGGCCACCGTCCTCGACCCGGCCTGCGGCACCGGCTCCCTCCTGCGCGCGGCAGCGCCCGGGGACACCCCCACCGCCCTCTACGGACAGGACACCGACCCCGACCTCGCCGCGCTCACCGCCCTGCGTCTCGCGCTCGGCACCGACGCCGCCGTCGACGTCCGCGTCCTGTCCGGCGACAGCCTGCGCGCCGACGCCTTCCCGGCCCTCGCCGCCGACGCCGTGCTGTGCCACCCGCCGTTCAACGAGCGCAACTGGGGCCACGACGAACTCGCCTACGACCCGCGCTGGGAGTACGGCTTCCCCGCCCGCACGGAGTCCGAGCTGGCCTGGGTGCAGCACTGCCTCGCCCGGCTGCGCCCCGGCGGCACCGCCGTCCTCCTCATGCCGCCCGCCGCCGTCTCCCGCCGCTCCGGCCGCCGCATCCGCGCCGACCTGCTGCGCCGCGGCGCCCTGCGGGCCGTCGTCGCCCTGCCGGCCGGCGCGGCGCCCCCGTACGGCATCCCGCTGCACCTGTGGGTGCTGCGCAGGCCCGTCCCCGGCGAACGCCCGCCGGCCGAACTGCTGCTCGTCGACACGGCGCCCGAGACCGTGGCGGTGACCGGCGGCGGCCGCGACCGGCTCGACTGGCCGGCCGTCGAGAGTGCCGTCCTGGCCGCCTGGCGGGCCTTCGACCGGGACGGCGCGATCGACGAGACGCCCGGTGGGAGCAGGGCCGTGCCGGTCGTCGAACTGCTCGACGACGACGTGGACCTGGCCCCCGCCCGGCACCTTCCGCCGCCCGCCGCCGCCGAGGGCGCCGCGCAGCTGGCCGGGGTGCGCACGCGTCTCACGGAGACCCTGCGCCGCACCCGCGAGCTGACCCCGCCGCCCGCCGCCGACACCGGCGCCGTCCCCGGCACCGTGCGCTGGCCGGCGACGACCGTCGGCGAACTGGCCCGGGCCGGCGCCCTCACGCTGCGCGCCGGCGGTACGGGCACGGCGGGCGCCCACCCCGGCTCCGGCCCGGTCGCCGTCCTCACCGACACCGACGTGCTGGCCGGCCAGGCGCCCTCCGGCACGCTTCCGGAGGCCCCGGCCGGCGCTCCGGCCGAGCCGCCGGTGCTGCTCGCCGCCGGCGACGTGGTCGTCCCGGTCCTCGGCGGCGGCGCGGTCGCGCGGGTCGTCGACGCGGCGACGGCGGGCGCCGCCCTCGGCCGGAACGTGCATCTGCTGCGCCCGGACCCGGCGGCCCTCGACCCCTGGTTCCTGGCCGGGTTCCTGCGCGCCACCGCCAACAAGCGCCAGGCCAGCTCGTACGCCTCCACCGCGACCCGGCTCGACGTCCGCCGCCTCCAGCTGCCGCGGCTGCCGCTCGCCGAACAGCGGCGCTACGGTGCCCGGTTCCGCGCCCTGGCGGAGTTCGAGGAGGCGCTCCGCCTCGCGGGGCGGCTCGGCGAGCAGCTGGTGCAGGGGATGTACGACGGCCTGGCGGACGGCACCGTGGAGCCCTGAAGGTCTCGGTCCGGAGAAGCCTGAGGTGACTGTCGCGGTCGGTGTATACGCTCATCCCCGACAGAACCGTCACAGGACCGATCCGGGAGCAGCAATGTACGGCCACGGCTACCCCCAGCCCACGCCACCGCCGCGCGGCGTCCCGGCGAACGTCATCGTGCTGAGGGTGGTCTTCGCGGTGCTCCCGCTGCTCAGCTGCGGGCTCCTGACCTGGGTGACGGCGCTGCGCATCGGTCTGCTGACCCGCCGGGTGGCCGACTGGATCCTGCTCGCCGTCTCCGTGGCGGTCGTGATCGCCGGCATCGTCCTGATGCCGGACGACCCGGAGACGACCCAGGCCGACTGGGCCGTGGGGCTCGTCCTGGTGAACGCGGCCGCCTTCACGGCGTACTTCCTGGTGGTGGACATCCGTCACGACCGCACGGCGATCCGCGGGCAGGCGTCTCCGCCGTACAACCCGTACGCGCCGACGGTGCCGCAGCAGCCCGCCTACGGCTACCCGCCGCAGCCGCAGCCGCAGCCGCAGCCCCAGCCCCAGCCCCAGCCGCGGCAGGTCGCGCCGCAGCAGCCGCCGGTGGCCAGTCCCCGCATCGACCAGGTCCGCGCCGAGCTCGACGAACTCAGCCACCTGCTCCGCAAGGACCCGCGGGAAGGCGGGCAGTGAACGGCCGTGTCATCGGCGGTCGTTACGAGCTCTCCACGCTCATCGGGCAGGGCGGCATGGGCCAGGTCTGGACCGCCTACGACGGCCGGCTCGACCGGAGGGTGGCCGTCAAGCTGCTCAGCCCCGCCACCATCAGCGGACCGGCCACGGCCGCGGAGGAGCTCAGGCGCCGCTTCGTGCGCGAGTGCCGGGTGACCGCGCAGGTCGACCACCCCGGCCTCGTCACCGTCCACGACGCGGGCAGCGACGGCGACGAGCTGTATCTGGTCATGCAGTACGTGGAGGGCGCCGACCTCGCCGACCACCTGGCCGAGCAGGACCCGTACCCGTGGGCGTGGGCGGTGTCCGTCGCCGCCCAGCTGTGCGCCGTGCTCGCGGCCGTGCACGCGGTGCCGATCGTGCACCGGGACCTCAAGCCGCGCAACGTGATGGTCCGCCCCGACGGCACCGTCACCGTGCTCGACCTGGGCATCGCGTCCGTCCTCGACACCGACACCGACACCACCCGCCTCACCCACACCGGTTCGCCCATCGGCACCCCCGCGTACATGGCGCCCGAGCAGGCCATGGGCGGCGCCGTCGGCCCGTACACGGACCTGTACGCGCTGGGCGTGCTGCTGCACGAACTCCTCAGCGGGAACGTGCCGTTCGCGGGCTCCACGGCGCTCGGCGTGCTGCACCGGCATCTGTACGAGCCGCCCGTCCCGGTCCGCCGGCTGCGCCCCGAGGTGCCCGAGGCCCTCGAAGCGCTCGTGCTGCGGCTGCTCGCGAAGGACCCGCAGGCGCGCCCGTCGGGCGCGCAGGAGGTGTACGAGGCGCTGCTGCCGCTCCTGCCGCCGCGCGGCGCGCCGGGCCCCTCGGGACCGCTCGACCCGACGCGTTCGTTCCGCCGCCCGCACGCGCCCTGGCCCGACCGGGCGGTGCAGGTCGTCGCGGCGCCCCCTCCGCCGGCGTACGCGCCGGCGAAGCCGGACGTGGCGGCGGCCGTCGACGAGGTGAAGCGGCTGCTCGCCGAGGGCTCGATCACCCAGGCCGTGGACATCCTCGGCGGCATCCTCCCGGCCGCCGCCGCCGAGCACGGCGAGCACTCGCCGGTCGTCCGCATCCTGCGCAAGCAGTACGCGACGACGCTGCTGGACGACGGCCAGTACCGCCGCGCCCTGCCGGAGCTGCGCCGCCTCGCCGAGGACCGGGCGGCGGAGGCGGGCCCGGCCGACCCGCAGACCCTGCAGTTCCGCTACGACGTGGCGCTGTGCCTGGAGCAGCTGGGCGACCCGGCGGCCGCGCTCACCGAGTACCGCGCGCTCCTGCCGTACTACGCGCAGGGCGGCGCGGACCCGGACCGCCGGTCCCGCTTCTTCGACATCCGCCACCGGATCGGCCTGTTGCTGCTGGCACGGGGGGACCATGCGGCGGGACAGGGCGAATTGAGCGCGCTCCTCTTCGACGTGGAGCGGGAATACGGCCCGTACCACCCGCTTGCGGGTGATTTGCGGCGGGCCGTGGAGCGTCAGCGGCAGATGGGGCGCGGGTTCTGACGGGTCGGCAGGATCACGAGTCCGTACCGGAATAGCCAATGGAACACGTGAGTCCGGAATGTGCTGATGTGTCCTGTGTAACGTGCGCGTTCGATCATGTCCACGTCGCGCAAGGATTCCCGCATGGCCACGCCTCCGCAGCAGCACGCCGACCCCTTCGCCGCCACCCCTGGTGCCCCGGCGCCGGCCCCCGAGCCCCAGAAGCAGGGCGGCTTCATGAAGAAGCTCGGCGGCGTACTGCTCCTCCTCGTGCTGGTCGCGGTCGTCGCCGTGGTCAAGTTCGGTGTGGGCTTCGGATTCGACTTCCTGGCGGGCAAGACCCCGGTTCACGCCGAGGTCGGCGACTGCCTCACCATCACCGGCCCGGACAGTGCCCCGAAGGTCGACACCGCGGACTGCTCCTCGGGCAAGGCGAAGCTCTTCAAGGTCGCTCAGCTGCACGAAGGCACCTTCGACCTGGACAAGTGCGACGAGACCAAGTACACGGCCCTGGCTCAGCAGTACGGCCCGGACAAGTTCGTTCTCTGCGTCCAAGAGGTCGCGGCGAAGTAACCCGCCCGCATACGGGGGAGGGGCCGGCCCGCTGGGGCCGGCCCCTTTCCGTGTGTCCGGGGGCGGTCCGGAGGTCCTCGCGGCACGGCCCCGCGTCTCCGGGTGCCCGACGCCTGGCTAGACTTCTCGGCTCCCTGCTCCTCAGGAGGTCGTCCGCGTGTTATCCATACGGGTGTTGGCCGGTGCCGCGTCTGCCCTGGTGATCCTTGCCCTGTCCGGCTGCTCCGCCTCCTGGGGCTGCACCGACACCACGGCGGAGCGCGGTGAGGCGGGCGTCCGAGTACGTGTCGTCGACCCGTCCGGGCGGCCGACCGGCGTCACCGCAGAGGTCGCCGGCTGGAGCCTGGAGCCCCACCCGCAGGTGCCCGCCCAGGGGGACCAGGTCCACTTCCGGTACCGCTTCGACGGCTCCGACGGAAGCTCCGCCCCCGCGGTGGACGTCTGCGCGGTCGACGAGGAGCGCGTGGCGCTGATGTGCCAGACGCTGGCCTCGTCCGAGGCGTTCGGACCGCGGGGCGCTCTCACGGGCGACGGCTGGCTCTCCGTCGCACAGCCCGCGCGGGTCGCGGGAGTGCTCCTGCTCCCCAACGACCTCTCCTACGGGCGGCGGACCTGCGAGCAGGACCTCAAGGACGGCGGAGGGATCCATCCCCCCGCACCGGCCGGAGTCGGGGACCGCCTGTAGGCCTCCGCCCGGCGCCCGGGGCGTGATCGGCCGGGATCCGGTGGCCCCCGGCGGGAGGAGGGCCGGATCGTGGACGAGCGCGGTCCGGTGTGTCGGGCGATCCAAAGAACAAGTACCGGGGGAAAGAACCCACCCCCCCCTCCAGCCTCCCCGGCGGCAACACGTGTGCGACCGTCACCCACATGAGGGAATTGACCCAACTGGGCTGGATTCGCGCCCTGTTGCCTGGCATATGCTCGCGGCGACCCGACAAACGAATCGGCCCCCGGCCGGGACTAGCGATCCCGATCGAGGGCCTGACCAACGAGGAAGACAGACCTTCCCTGATGGATACCCCACACCCTAGCGGGCGCCGTCACGCCGTGCCCGCGACTCCCGGGACTGCCACCCGATCCGGTGTCACTCACGCGAAAATCAGGCAGACCCGCGACTTCTCGGTCATTGACAACGGCCTGCTCCAGAACCGGCGCATGTCGCTCGTCGCCAGGGGCCTCTCGTCCTACATCCAGTCGCTCCCCGAGGGGGCCGACGTCTCCATCCGCGCCCTCGCCGCCACGTGCCCCGAGGGCGAGGTCCGCATCGCCGCCGCCCTCCGGGAGATCGAGGAGTTCGGCTACCTGGACCGCACGAGGGTACGGCTCCCCAACGGCCAGGTGATCACCTGTACGAGGTCCTACAACCACCCGGACGCGCGGTGGGCGGCCAGGCCGTCCGAGCCGGAGCCTGCGCCGGAGCCGGGCCCGGCTCCTGCTCCGCCCCTGGCGCCGGAGCCGTGGCCGGAGCCGGACCCGTGGCAGGGCGTGGACCTGTGGCAGGGCCCGGAACTCCAGTGGGAGCGCGCCCTGGTCCGGCAGCCGGAGCCGGAGCCGGAGCCGGAGCCTGCGCCGGAGCCGGACCTGGCCGTGGACATGGACCCGTACCCGTGGGCGGAGCATGACCCGCAGCCGGACCCCTGCGTGGACCGGGACCCGGACACGGCCCCGGAGAGGGACACGGACCCCGACAGCGCTCCCGCCCGGCAACTTGAGCCGGAGCCGGAGCCGGAGCCGGAGCCGGAACCCGACCCCGACCCCGTACCGCCGTCGGGCGGTGGTGCCCCCGCGCCCCTGCGGGGGCGCGCGGGGGAGGCGGCGCCGCGCCCGAGGTCGGTGCGCCCGTTCCGGGCGAACGCCGCCCCGGCGCCGCCGCCCACGGGCCCCGCCGCCGAACTGCTCCTCGGCTTACGCGCCGCCGAACCGCGCCTGGTGCTCTCCGCGCGGGACGTCCACCGCCTCGCGCCCCACGTGGACGCGTGGTTCGCCCGCGGCTGCACTCCCGACGCCGTACGCCGCACCCTCACCGCGTGCCTGCCCGACGGCCTGAGACACCCGGCCGGCCTGCTCGCCCACCGCCTGACGGAGCTGCTCCCGCCGCCCCTTCCGGCCCGACCCGCGGCCCCGGACCCCTTCCAGACGTGCGAGGACTGCGACCACGCGTTCCGGGCGCCGGAACCGGGCCGGTGCCGCCCCTGCCGCACCCGCACGGCGAGCGCCGCCTAGCCTCGCGCTTTCATGGCTGCTGCTCGTACCCGGTGGCCGGGATGACACGGCCCGACGGCCGGGGTTCACACCCACTGGTTGATCGCCGCGACGTGAACGGCCGCCCCGAAACGCACGGCGAGCTTGTCGTATCTGGTCGCAACAGCCCGGTGCTGCTTGAGGCGGCTGATCCCGCACTCCACCGCGTGACGCGCCTTGTAGTCCTGCCGGTCGAAAGCCGGCGGGCGGCCACCGGAGGATCCGAGGCGCTTGCGGTTGCGGATCTGGTCGGCCGGCTCCGGGATCGTGCACCGGATCCGCCGTACGGGGACCGCCGTCCGGGCGCGGCGGGCCTCGCCTAATGCGGCGAGAAGAGCACGACGACGAAACCCACCGCGAGGAGGATGACGGCGGGTACGACGACGAGGCCGAGCACGGTGGGAGTCAGCAGGTCCCGGACCTGCCTCGAAGGTCGGATGCGTGCGGCCTGGTCCGTGCTCAGCTCCCACCACGCGACGACCTGCTGGAACTGTTCCTCGAAGTCGGGGGCGGGATACGTGTCGCTGCGGTAGAGCCCGGGCAGCGAACGACGTCGGCCGCCCTCCACGAACATGCGGACCGCGTAGGTCGACCCGTACGTGCCCTTGGTCTCGCGCACGTCGATCCACCGGATCTCGCGCCAGGGGTAGGTGCGGCCTCGTCCGAGGCCCCAGCAGATGGTGATGCCGTCGGCTCCGACCCGGCTCCAGCTCCGCAGCGACAGGAGGATCACCGGCACGACGAGAGCGATGATCCCGCCCGTCAGCAAGGAGAACGCCGGCGGACGGAGTTGGACGAACGCGGCGACCCCCTCGACGCTCACGGCGACGACTGCCAGCACCACGAGCGACTTCTGCGGACGGAGGCGCTCCCTCGCCCGGAAGCTCAGTTCGATCATGCCTGGCTCTGCGCTTCCCGCGGACTCACGACCATGCCCGATCCCCCTGCCCATGCCATGAAAGAGACCCGTTCTCGCGACTCGGAATGCCCCCCCATGGTCGGAGAACCGACGGACTCACGACCATGCCGGGTTCCGGCAGAATCCGACCGGTGTTCCCTGCCGTCGGCCGACGGCCTTGACGCCTTCCACGAACGCGGACCAGGCGGTGGCCTCGAAGGTCCCGGTGCCGCCCGTATCCGCAGCCGGGTGTGCGGACTGTGACGGGCTCGCCGCGCGGCGGCGGGAGGCGCGGTCGCGGTACGACGGGAGGGCGGAGACCGACGCGAACGTGCTCCTCCGGCGGCATCTCGCGGAGGAGCACGGGGGGTGAGCGGGGTGGTGGGCGTTCAGGCGTGCATCGCGGCCGCCTGGCCCGCCACGTAGTCGCCCGCCGGCACCTGGAGCATGACGTTCAGGCGGTTGAAGGCGTTGATCAGGGCGATCAGCGAGGTGAGGGCGAGGAGCTGGTCGTCGTCGTAGTGCTTGGTCGCGTTCTCCCAGACCTCGTCCGGGACGCCGTAGCCGTCGGCGAGGCGGGTGCCGTGCTCGGCCAGCGCGAGGGCCGCGCGCTCGGGCTCGGTGAAGACCTTGGCCTCGCGCCAGGCGGCCACCAGCGCGAGCCGGACGGCGGTCTCACCGGCCGCGACGGCCTCCTTGGTGTGCATGTCCAGGCAGCCGGCGCAGCCGTTGATCTGGCTGGCGCGGATCTTCACCAGCTCCTGGGTGGACAGCGGCACCCCGGCCTCCTCGACGACCCTGCCCGCCGCCACGAGGTGCTTGACGAGCTTGGCGGAGACCGGGCTGCCGAAGATGTTGAGACGCGGTTCCATGAGGGGCTCCTCTTCCGTTTCCTGTGTTGTCGCCGGCGCCTTGCCGAGCGGCTTCAACCCTGGGACGAGACGGCCCGCCGGGCTGTGACACGGCCGGACGTGACCCGCGTCACGTCCGGCCGCGGCGGGGGAGCGGCGTCGCAGCGCGGGTCACAGGCTGCGGGCGGTGATGTCGCCGTTGGAGGTCGTCGCGCGGATGTCGAGCGCGGGGGCGCCGTCGTTGCGGAGGGCGTTGCCGACCCGGCCGTAGGCGGTGCCTGCGTCGAGGGTGGCCGAGACGCCGGCGGCGGCGCCGACCGTGATGTCACCGGACTGCGTGCTCAGGACGAGCGTGCCGCGGACGGCCTCGGCGATCCGGATGGCGCCGCGCTGGGTGCTGATCTCCGCGGGGCCGTCCAGCCGGCCGACCTCCACGTCGCCGTCGGTGGCGGTGAGGCGGAGGCTCGCGGTCTCGTCGAGGGCGATCCGGCGGTAGGCGCCCTCGAAGGTGACGTCGCCGAGGCGCCCCTCGGTGCGCAGTTCGGCCGCGGCGGCCCTGCCCTCGACGCGGGAGCCGGCGGGCAGTTCGACGACGACCTCGACGGAGCCGGTGTCGCCCAGGATCCGGTTCTCCGCCGCGGGGCTCTCGATGCGCAGGACGCCGTCGGCGAAGGTGACCGCGATGCGTTCGGCGGCCTTGGCGTCGCGGCTCTTGGCGGGGTCGGCGGGCAGGACCTCGACGGTGGTGTCGGAGCGGTCGGCGGCGTGGAGGCGGACGCGCCCTGCGGGGATCTCGACGACGGCGGTGACGGGGGCGGCGGTGGCGAACTTCAGCATGATGCTTCTCCTCGGTGTGCAGCGCGGGCCCGTGCGGCCCGTCGTTTCTGACATGGGAAACGCTACGTTGCGTTCGAGGGATGGGCAACAAGCTTGTTGCGTCAACTGACCATAGTCGCAGTTCAGGTGGCACAAATCGTTGCGTCGGATGGGAATCTAACGCAACGCCCGAGGGGTGGCGCACCCCCCTTCCATTGCAATGGAGGGGGGTGAACGCTACGTCCGCGCCGCCGGGACGAGCGGCTCGGCACCGGCGGTGCCGTCCGGGGGCGGCCGGCCTTCCGGGGCGCCCGGCCGGCGGCGCCACCGGAGCAGCGCCGGCCACGCCACGAGCACGAGCAGCGCCGCCGCGCCCGCCCCGAGGCCCGCCCGGAGCCCCGGCGGCCGGAAGGCGCACTCGACCTCGCGCTGACCGGCCGTCACCGGGGCCGCCACCAGACCGCCGTACGAGGCCGCCGCGCGCCCGTCGCAGCGCCAGCCCGCGATGGCGGGGGAGGAGAGGACGAGCGTGCCGGGGCCGCGGGGGCGCAGAGTGGCGCGGAAACCGGTGTCCGTCACCGCGACCGACGCCGGGGCCGTGGCCCGCAGGGCGGCCACGGCGGCCCGCAGCCGGGTGTGGTCCAGGCAGGCGAGCTCCGCCCCCGCCGGGACCTCCGGGCGCAGGCCCGGCACCTTCTGGACGCCCAGGGAGGTGACCGTGGCGCGCCACTTCGGCAGCTGCCCCCGCAGCCTCACCGTGCGGTCGCCCAGCCGGGCCCGGCCGGTGACGTCGGGGGCCGAGAGGAAGACCTCGGTGCCGACCCGGCAGGCGCCGTCCGCCGCCGGAGGCTCGTACACCCGGGCGCCCAGGAGGAGTTCCTGGTTGCGGAAGGGGGAGCGGCCGTAGACGGGGGCCGGGCCCGGCGGGCGCAGCGTCACGAGCGGCAGGGCTGGGCCGGTACGGACCACCGCGCCGTCGCGCCAGCGCGCGCCGACGGCGAAGAGGGCGTCGGTGACGGGGTTGTCCAGGCTCTGGAGATTGCGCCCGCGCGAGGTCCAGCCGACGCCGAGCGCGGCCATGGTGCGGGTCAGGACGTCGGGAGTGAGGCTGCTGTAGTAGGAGCCGCCCTGGGTGCCGAGCATCATCGGCTCGTTGCCGGTCCTCTGGGTGCGGCCGGAGTCCGTGCGGTAGGCGGGCCAGCCGTCGGCCCCGGCGAGCGCGGCGGTCCGGCGGGTGTCGGCCGCGCTCCACGCGGGGTAGTCGTCCAGCCGGGCGAGGCGTTCCTTGTCGCCCCAGGCGGTCGTCGCCGAGGCCTGGGCCACCAGGACCGCGGCCAGGAGCAGGGCGGCCGGCCGCCCGCGCCGTACGGACGGGGCCACGACCACGACGGCGAGGCCCGCCGCGAACAGACCCCAGCCCCAGGGCGTCGCCTCGGCGCTGCCGAGCGCGGCGAGGGCCGGCAGCCCGACCACCGCCGCGCCGCCCAGCAGGGAGCGCCGGTCCGGCAGACCGTCGGCGATCGCCGCCCAGGCCGCGAGGACGAGCACGCCGGTCAGGACGAAGGTCTGCCGGTACGGGCTGCCGTTGGGCGTCGCGAAGCAGTGCCACACCAGATGGGTCGGGCCCCACTGGAGGGAGAGCGCGACGCCCGCCACCACGGCCGGCCACAGCCACCGGCGGCGGAAGAGCAGCGAGGCCGCGAGCACCGGGACCGCGGTGAAGACGAACAGGGCCGGGGTGGAGAAGCCGTATGTGGCGGGCATCAGCCGGGCCGCCAGGTCCGCGCCGTCCGCCGCCGTGAAGTCGCGCACGACCCCCGGGAACGCCTGCCGGGTGCCGAGGAGGACGGGTAGCAGCACCGGAGCGGCCAGGCCCACGCCGACGAGGACCGTCAGCGCGCCCCGGAGCAGCACCCGCCACCGCGGGGCCGTCACCAGCAGCACGAGTGCGGCGCCCAGCGTCGCCATGTACGCGGTGTAGAAGTTGGCGGTCCAGCACACGGCGACGACCAGCGGCCCGAGCAGCGGGCGGCGCCCCTCCCGTACCCACACGCCCACCAGGCAGAGCAGCGGGAAGGCGATGAGGCCGTCCATCCACATCGGGTTGTAGACGGCCTCCAGGACCGCCCAGCCGCACAGCCCGTACGCCGCGCCGAGCAGCCCCGCACCCCACCACACGCCCGGCCGCATCCGCGTCAGCGTGAACGCCATCGCGGCGGCCGCGGCCGCCATCTTCAGGAGGGTGACCGCGTAGAGCGCGTACGCCAGGTCCGCGCGCGGGGCGAGGGCCACGAGCGGGGCGAAGGGGCTGCTCAGATAGGTGCCCAGGTCGGGCAGGAAGCTGGTGCCCCAGCCCGACTGCCAGTTCAGCAGCAGCCCGCCGTCGGCCCGGCCGTGCAGCAGGTCCCACAGGCGCGCGTGGAAGGGCAGGTACTCGTTGCCCAGGTCATTGACGCTGCGCCGGTGCGAGCCGAAGGGAAACGTGTCGGCGACGGCGTCGCCCGCGCACACGGCGAGGACGGTGAGCATCCCGGCCAGCGCCGGCGGGCGGCCCGCACCGGCCGCCGCCCACCCGTTCTTCCCGATCTTCCGGATCTTCATCGTGGAACGAATATGGCAGTGACAATGCCGAAATCCGCCCCCGGGCCGGGCAGTTCATTCAATGGTCGTCTGATGGTCACCGGTGGAATCCGACGGGGACATCCGCACCGGTTGTCGTGTCGTGCGTGCTGCTCTCGATCGTGGTCCCGTGCTTCAACGAAGAAGAGATCATCGGTCGCTTCCACGACCATGTGACGAAGGAACTCTCCCGTTTCGAGGGAGAATTCGAGATCGTCTACGTGGACGACGGAAGCCGTGACCGAACGCTGCCCCTCCTGCAGGGGATCGCCGATGCCGATCCCCGGGCGCGCTACGTCTCCTTCAGCCGCAACTTCGGCAAGGAGGCCGCCATGCTGGCCGGCCTCCGGCACGCGCTGGGCGACGCCGTCGTCATCATGGACGCCGACCTCCAGCACCCGCCGGAGCTCGTGCACCGCATGGTGGCGCTGCACGCGGAGGGATACGACCAGGTCATCGCCCGGCGCACCCGCACCGGCGACCGGGTCACCCGCACGGTGACGGCCCGCGCGTACTACTGGGCGATCAACCGGCTCGTGGACGTCGAGCTGGTCGACGGCGTCGGCGACTTCCGGCTCCTCTCCCGCCGGACCGTCGACTCGGTTCTGGAACTGACCGAATACAACCGCTTCTCCAAGGGCCTCTTCGCCTGGGTCGGATTCCGGACGACGACTTTCGCGTACGAGAACGTGGTGCGTGAGCAGGGGCGTTCCACATGGACGTTCGGAAAGCTGCTCAACTACGGTCTCGACGGCCTTCTCTCCTTCAACAACAAGCCCCTGCGCGCCGCCGTCTATCTCGGAATGGCGCTCGTCGCGGTGGCTTTCGCCTACGCCGCCTGGATCGTCGGTGTCGCCCTGGTGAACGGCGTGGACACACCCGGCTATGTCACCCTGCTCGTGACGGTCACGGCCCTCGCCGGGGTCCAGATGGTGATGCTCGGACTGGTCGGCGAGTACGTCGGCCGCATCTACTACGAGGTGAAGCGGCGCCCGCACTACCTGGTGCAGGCCACCAACGCGACCGTCCCCGGACAGCGCCGCGACGCCGCCGCACACGACGAGGAGCTCCTCCGGCGATGACCCGATCCGCCGTGGCCTGGCAGGTGGTGCGCTTCGGCCTGGTCGGCGCCGTCAACACCGGTACGTACTACGGGCTCTACCTGCTCCTGGGGCTCCGGCTGCCGTACCTCGCCGCGCACGTCCTGGCCTTCGCGCTGTCCATGGTGGGCTCGTTCTTCCTCACCTCGTACTTCACCTACCGCACCCGCCCGACCTGGCGGAAGTTCCTGCTCTTCCCGCTGACCAACGCGGCGAACTTCGTCATCACCACCGCCGGCGTCTACGTCCTCGTCGACCTGCTCGGCGTGGACAGCACCTTCGCGCCGCTGATCGCCGCGGCCGCCGCGATCCCCGTCACCTTCGTGCTCTCCCGGACGATCATGCTGGGACCCGACACCACCCGAACACGTGAGTCGTTGACCGAAACAGTCGCCTCCAAGTAGTGGCCCGGGCCACGGCGACTGCCTAACATCGATCACCGCACGGTCGTCCCACTGACGCACGACCCACGCCGGGAGGCTCCTTTGCACCGCCGCACTGCGCTCTCCGTCTCCGCCGCCGCGTTCCTCGCCGCGGCCCCGCTGCTCACCGCCTGTGGCAGTGACGCCCACCCGGGAGCGGCGGCCGTCGTCGGCGGCCGGCGGATCGAGGTGTCCAGCCTCCAGGCCCAGGTCGAGGACGTGCGCGCCGCGCAGCAGGCCTCGCCGCAGGCCGCGACCCTCATCCGGGAGACCGGCGACCTCAGCCGGCAGAAACTGCACGACATGATCTTCGACCGGGTGGTCGACAAGGTCGCCGAGGACAACGGGGTCACCGCGAGCCGCGGGGAGATCCAGCAGGCCCGCGGCGAGTTCGCCCGCCAGAGCGGCGGCGAGGAGCAGATGGCGGCCGTGCTGCTCCAGCAGCGGGGCGTGGCGCCCGGCCGGATCGACGACGTCGCCCGCCGGGCCGTGCTCATGAACAAGATCGCCGAGAAGCTGGGCGCCACCGACACCCCCGAGGGCCAGAAGAAGCTCACGGAGGCCTTCAGCCGGGCCTCCAAGGACCTGCGGATCGACGTGAACCCGCGCTACGGCAGCTGGGACAACGACAAGATCACCCTCGCCGCCTACTCCGCGCCGTGGGTGCGCCAGATCAGCAAGGCCCCGGCGGCGGGCGCCTGAGGGGCCCTTCCCCGACGACGTAGGGTCGAGGGGTGAACACCGACACCTCCGGCACCGACACCCCCGGCGCTCCCGGCACCGAGACCGCCGGCCGCATCGTCCTGCTCACCGCCAGCCACCGGGTGGCTCCGGGCCTGCTGTCCTGGCCGGCCTGGCAGACGCTGCACGGGGCGGACCGGGTGCTGTGCGGCGACGCCGACCACCCGCAGCTGCCGTACCTGCGGGAGGCCGGGGTCGCCGTCGAGCTCCTCACACCCTCCGCGCCGGAGCTCGTCGAGGCCTGCGCGGGTGGCCGGACGGTCGTCGTGCTGCCGTCGGGCGAGGGGGACCGGGCGCTGACCGACGGGCTCGCGCGGATGGCCGGCTCGGGCCGGGCCGTCATGCCCGACCTGGAGCTGCTGCCCGGCTCGTACGACCTGCCGGGGGCCCGGCTGCTCGACCTCGTCCAGGTCATGGACCGGATCCGGCGCGAGTGCCCCTGGTCCTCGCGGCAGACCCACCAGGGCCTCGCGAAGTACGGCATCGAGGAGGCGTACGAGCTCGTCGAGGCCATCGAGGACGGCGACCGGGAGGCGCTCCGCGAGGAGCTGGGCGACGTGCTGCTCCAGGTCGTGTTCCACGCACGGATCGCCCAGGAGGACGCGGAGGAGCCGTTCTCGGTGGACGACGTGGCCGGGACGATCGTGGAGAAGCTGATCCACCGCCACCCGCACGTCTTCGGGGACGCGACGGCGACGACGCCGGAAGAGGTCAAGGAGCACTGGCTGCGGACGAAGGCCGTCGAGAAGCAGCGGGAGTCCGTCACCGACGGGGTGCCGCTCGGTCAGCCGGGGCTCGCCCTCGCGGCGAAGCTCGCGAGCCGCGTGCGGACCGCCGGGCTCGGCGTGGCGCCGCCCTCGGGCGACGGCATCGGCTACGAACTGCTCGCCCTGGCCGTACGGGCGGAGGCCGCCGGGGTGGACCCGGAGGCCGCGCTGCGGGCGGCGGGCCGGCTCTACCGCGACGCCATCCGCGCGGCGGAGGGCGTGGAGACGGCGTAGCGCCCGACCGGCGGGGGCGGGACGGAAGAGGACGGCGTTCCCCCGGGGCGGGCGGGCGTGAGGACGGCTCCCGGGGCTGACCCGGGCCTCAGGGCCGGCGGGCCTCGGGGTCGTGCCAGTGGACCTGCGGCGGCTCGATCAGCCACTCGGCGCGGCTGCCGGGACGGGTGGTGGAGGGGCTCACGGCCGGCAGGCGGTCGTGGAAGACCCGGTCCGGGTCGGTGCCCAGCTCCGCCAGCTCCTCGGCGACCTCGGTGAGGAAGGCCGGCGGGCCGGCGAGGTAGACGTCGTGGGCGGGCCAGTTGACGCAGGCCCGCAGTGCCTGGACGAGCCGCTCGGTGGCCTGGTCGCGGGGGCGGCACGGGGCCGCGGTGATGTAGGTGACGTGCAGGCCGGGTATCGCCTCGCGGAGCCGCTCGGCGTCGGCCCGCCCGTACAGGTACTCCTTGGCGCGGGCCACCACGAACAGGCGCCCCTCCAGCCGTGGTTCGTCCTGCGCGGCCTCTTCGAGCAGCGCCCGGACCGTCGCCCAGCCGGTGCCGCCGGCGATGTAGGTGCGCGGTTTGCCGGGCGGGGTGCGGGCGGTGACCGCGCCACCCGGGCTGCTGAGCCGCAGCGTCTCGCCCACCCGCAGGCGGTCGGTGAGCGCGGTGCTCATCAGCCCGCCCTCGATCCGGCTGACGTGGAGGTCGAGTGTGCCGTCGGCCCGCGGCGCGTTGGCGAGGGAGTACGTGCGCCAGATCCGGGGGACGTGCAGCGAGCTGACGCTCACGTACTGCCCGGCGAGGTACGGGTAGGGCTGCCGGGGCCGCAGGGTCAGCAGGGTCAGGTCCTCGCCGTGGCGTTCGTGGCGGACGACGTCGGCGTCCCACCAGGCGGGGAGGCCCGCCGCCGCGGCCTCCTCGGCCCCGGCCGCCATCAGGTCGGCGACCCGCCCGTACGCCTCGGCCCACGCCTTCTCCGCCTCCACGGTCCAGGCGGCGCCGGCGGCGTGCGCGAAGGCGGCGAGCAGGCTGGTCCCGACCGCGCTGTAGAGCGCGGGTGTGGCCAGGAACTTGCGGTGGTCGCGGCCCAGCCGCCCGAGGTAGCCGGCGAGCCCGGGATCCTCCAGGTGGGTCACCACATGGGTGAGCGCGGCGAAGAGCCGGTCCCGCTGGGCGCCCATCTCCTGCGGGAACAGCTCGCGGACGCCCGGGTTGTGCCAGAAGAGGTGGGAGTAGAAGAACGTGGCCGCGTGCTCGGCCCGTCTCTCGACGACCGCGAACGTGTTTCTGAGCAACTCGGCATCCACGCGGTGAATCTAAGCCACGCAGCGTCACCGCATATGCGGATCGCGTACGGACATGTCACCTCACGCGGCGGAGCGCCCGCGTGCCCCGGGCGGGCCGGCACGCGGAGGGGCTCCGGGCGCGGCTCGGAGGAGGAGCCCGGCCGCGTAGCGCCGGCCCGGCGTGAGCGCCCGCCCGTCCCCTTGTACGGTCGGGGAGTGAGTGCCACCCCGTCTTCCGTCCCGCCCGGCCCCGAGCTCTTCACCTGGGAGTTCGCCACCGACCCGTACCCGGCGTACGCCTGGCTGCGCGAGCACGCGCCCGTGCACCGCGCGAAGCTGCCCAGCGGGGTCGAGGCCTGGCTGGTGACCCGGTACGCCGACGCCCGGCAGGCGCTGGCGGACCAGCGGCTGTCGAAGAACCCCGCGCACCACGACGAGCCGGCGCACGCCAAGGGCAAGACCGGCATTCCGGGCGAGCGCAAGGCCGAGCTGATGACGCATCTGCTCAACATCGACCCGCCGGACCACACCCGGCTGCGCCGGCTCGTGTCGAAGGCGTTCACGCCGCGCCGGGTGGCGGAGTTCGCTCCGCGCGTGCAGGAGCTGACCGACCGGCTCATCGACGGCTTCGCCGAGCGGGGCGAGGCGGACCTCATCCACGAGTTCGCCTTCCCGCTGCCCATCTACGCCATCTGCGACCTGCTCGGGGTGCCGGCCGAGGACCAGGACGACTTCCGGGACTGGGCCGGAATGATGATCCGGCACGGCGGCGGGCCGCGGGGCGGCGTCGCGCGCTCGGTGAAGAAGATGCGCGGCTACCTCGCGGAGCTCATCCACAAGAAGAGGGAGGAGCCGGGGGACGATCTGATCTCCGGGCTCATCAAGGCCTCGGACCACGGGGAGCACCTCACCGAGAACGAGGCCGCCGCCATGGCCTTCATCCTCCTCTTCGCCGGCTTCGAGACGACCGTCAACCTGATCGGCAACGGGGTGTACGCGCTGCTGCGCCACCCCGGGCAGCGCGCGCGGCTCCAGGAGTCGCTGGCCGCGGGGGAGACGGGGCTCCTGGAGACCGGTGTCGAGGAGCTGCTGCGCTACGACGGGCCCGTCGAGCTGGCGACCTGGCGGTTCGCCACGGAGCCGCTGACCATCGGCGGGCAGGAGATCCCGGCCGGCGACCCGGTCCTGGTGGTCCTCGCCGCCGCGGACCGGGACCCGGCGCGGTTCGACGAGCCGGACACCCTGGATCTGGCGCGGCGCGACAATCAGCACCTCGGCTACGGCCACGGCATCCATTACTGCCTGGGCGCGCCGCTGGCCCGCCTGGAGGGACAGACGGCGCTCGCCACGCTGCTGACTCGCTTGCCGGACCTGCGACTTGGGGTCGATCCGGAGGAACTGCGGTGGCGCGGCGGGCTCATCATGCGTGGCCTACGCACCCTTCCGGTGGAGTTCACGCCTTCCCACAAAGGGACGCATAACTGACGGCCCGTCAAAAATGTGATCTTCGCGTGATCTCCGCTGCATCGACTTGTGACTCACGTTCGAATGCCGCTACGTTCACCCGCAGTCTCAGCAGTCACGCGAAAGGGCACTCCGCATGCGCTCCGGGAACGGACGTCACCGCAGACCCCGCCAGGCTCCCGCACTCGTCGTCGCGGCGGGAGTCACCGGCTCGGCCATGGCGCTGCCTCTGCTCGCCACCGGCTCGGCCTCCGCCGCCGACGCGACGACATGGGACCGGGTCGCCGAGTGCGAGTCCGGCGGCGCCTGGAGCGCCAACTTCGGCAACGGGCTCTACGGCGGCCTGCAGTTCTCCCAGGAGAGCTGGGAGCGGCACGGCGGCCTGGCCTACGCGCCGAGCGCCGACCTCGCGAGCCGTGCCCAGCAGATCGCCGTCGCCGACCGGGCGCTCGCCGCGGGCGACACCCAGTGGGCCACCTGCGCGCCGATCGCCGGCCTGAAGAACGACGGCAAGGCGCCCGCGGTGGACCCGGGCCCGGGCGTGACGCCCAGGAAGCCGACGGGTCCCGTCCCCGAGTCCAACCGCACCGACGGCCTGCCCGCCGGCTCCGGCCAGGAGAGCGGGAAGCCCTCCACGGCCCCCACCGCGCCCACGGCCCCCGCCACCTCGGCGACCCCCGCGACCCCCACCGCTCCCGCGCCCTCGACGCCCGGGACCTCCACCTCTCCCGCGACGCCCGGTACGTCCGTGACGCCCGGTACGCCCGATGTGTCCACGACGCCGGTCGCCCCCGGTACGCCCGGCGCGACCGCGCCCGGCACCGGCAAGCACCGGGGTGACGCCGCGCCAGAACAGCCGGGCAACTCGGACACCTCCACCGATTCCGGGCGACACGCCGCTCCGGGTGGCGAGGCGACGGGTGGCGTGACCGACGGTAAGGCGAAGGGCGATTCGGACACCACGGGCAAGCCGGATGAATACACCGTTCAGCCGGGTGACAGTCTGTCGGGCATTGCGGAGGAGAACGGGCTCACGGGCGGCTGGAGCGCCCTCTATGGCGCCAACAAGAAGACCGTCGGCTCCGACCCCGACCTCATCCTTCCTGGTCAGAGCCTTGAGCTCGACCTCGGACTGACGGAATCCCAGCAGTAGTTCGGGCTGAATGTCCGTTCTGTCTCAGTGAGACATGAGTCTCTCTTCCCGAACGGGCGTGTCACGTCCGCAAACTTTGCTCGAATCGCCCCTCACCTGCGCAAACACCTCCTGACGGTGTGCAAGTAGGGGCGATTTTTCCGTCTTGAGGGTCTTTGAACTTCCCCCGGCTCTATGTCTACGGTCGTGACCGCTCGCCACCGCGGGCCCCGCCGACCGGCACGCCGAATCCTGCCGCCGGACGGAGGGAACAGTCGTCGCGCAAGCGCCGAAGGCAGGACCGGGGGACCCAAGGTAAGTGCCGGCCCCGGCCGTTGAGACAGACGGCCGACGACCGGCTTGGGGTGAAGTCGCGTGCAAGGTCACGCGGCCGGGCAACTCACTCGCCCGAACCCGACAGCTCACCTCGTAGGCGTCGGTGAGGGAGAACTTCCATGCTGCTTTCCGGCAAGGGCAAACACCGTCGTGCCGCCAAGGCCACCCGCATCGTCGCGCTGGCCGGTGTCGCCGGCGTCGCCGTCGCGGCCCCGCTGATGACCGCCGGCACGGCCTCGGCCGCCACCGCCTCCGAGTGGGACGCCGTCGCCCAGTGCGAGTCCGGCGGCAACTGGTCCATCAACACCGGCAACGGCTTCTACGGCGGCCTGCAGTTCTCGGCCTCCACCTGGGCCGCGTACGGCGGCACCGCCTACGCCCCGAGCGCCGACCAGGCCTCCAAGTCCCAGCAGATCGCCGTCGCCGAGAAGGTCCTCGCAGGCCAGGGCAAGGGCGCGTGGCCGAGCTGCGGCGTGGGCCTGTCCGGCGCCTCGTACGACGGCGGTTCGGCCGAGGCGGCCCCGAAGCCCGCCGCGTCGAAGCGCTCCACCGAGCAGCCGGCGACCCGCAGCGAGCAGCGCCAGGCGCCGAAGAAGAGCGAGTCCAAGAAGACCGTCACCACCCCGACCGGCAAGAAGGTCAAGAAGGGCGACGGCGAGTACAAGGTCGTCACCGGTGACACCCTCAGCAAGATCGCCCAGGCGCACGGCGTCAAGGGCGGCTGGGAGAAGCTCTTCCAGCTGAACAAGGGCGTCGTCGAGAACGCCGACCTGATCTACCCGGGCCAGCAGCTCCACCTCAAGTGAGCCTGCCGACCCTCCCGCGGTGATGACCACCCCGGCCCGGAGTGCCCTTCCCCCGTGCGCTCCGGGCCGGGGTTTCTCCGCTCCCTGCGGTTACCCTCCAGTAGATCTGGGGTCTTTCCTCCCCGGATGCATGCCCTTGGGTCCTTTTTCGTCCCAGGGGGCGGGCGCCCGGCCGGCTGGAGCCCCCGAGCCGGTTAGGCTCTTGCCGCAAGGCGAACGAGACCTTGCCGCATGCGTCACAACCAGCGTCACATCCCAGAAGGAGATGCTCGTGCCGTCCATCGACGTCGTCGTAGCCCGGGAAATCCTGGACTCCCGAGGCAACCCCACGGTCGAGGTCGAGGTCGGCCTCGACGACGGCAGCACCGGCCGTGCTGCCGTTCCGTCCGGTGCCTCCACCGGTGCGTTCGAGGCCCTCGAGCTCCGCGACGGTGACCCCAACCGTTACCAGGGCAAGGGCGTGGAGAAGGCCGTTCTCGCCGTCATCGAGCAGATCGGCCCCGAGCTGGTCGGCTACGACGCCACCGAGCAGCGCCTGATCGACCAGGCGATGTTCGACCTGGACGCCACCCCGGACAAGTCCTCGCTCGGCGCCAACGCCATCCTCGGCGTCTCCCTCGCCGTCGCGCACGCCGCCTCCGAGGCCTCGGACCTGCCGCTCTTCCGCTACCTCGGCGGCCCGAACGCGCACCTGCTGCCCGTTCCGATGATGAACATCCTGAACGGCGGCTCGCACGCCGACTCCAACGTGGACATCCAGGAGTTCATGATCGCCCCGATCGGCGCGGAGTCCTTCTCCGAGGCCCTCCGCTGGGGCACCGAGGTCTACCACACCCTCAAGTCCGTCCTGAAGACCAAGGGCCTGTCCACCGGTCTCGGCGACGAGGGCGGCTTCGCCCCGAACCTCGGCTCCAACCGCGAGGCCCTCGACCTCATCGTCGAGGCCATCAAGCAGGCCGGCTACGTCCCCGGCAAGGACATCGCGCTCGCGCTCGACTGCGCCGCCTCCGAGTTCTACAAGGACGGCAAGTACGAGTTCGAGGGCAAGGCCCGCTCGGCCGCCGAGATGACCGAGTACTACGAGGAGCTCGTCTCCGCGTACCCGCTCGTCTCCATCGAGGACCCGCTGTTCGAGGACGACTGGGCCGGCTGGAAGGTCATCACCGACAAGCTCGGCGCCAAGGTGCAGCTCGTCGGCGACGACCTCTTCGTCACCAACCCGGAGCGCCTCGCCCGCGGCATCGAGGAGGGCTCGGCGAACGCCCTGCTCGTCAAGGTCAACCAGATCGGCTCGCTGACCGAGACCCTCGACGCCGTCGAGCTCGCCCAGCGCAGCGGCTTCAAGTGCATGATGTCCCACCGCTCCGGCGAGACCGAGGACGTCACCATCGCCGACCTCGCCGTCGCCACCAACTGCGGCCAGATCAAGACCGGCGCCCCGGCCCGCTCCGAGCGCGTCGCCAAGTACAACCAGCTCCTGCGCATCGAGGAGATCCTCGACGACGCCGCGGTCTACGCCGGCCGCAGCGCCTTCCCGCGCTTCAAGGGCTGACCTGCCCCGTCGCCGTAGCCGCGGACTCTGCCTCCGGAGAACTGAACAGGACGCAAAGGCGCAGCGAAGCGAAGCGTCCCCGCACCCGGTCCCGTACCGTGTGCGGGGACGTCCGCATGACCAGGACCCACGAGTGACGGGGAGGCGCACGACATGGCCGTGAAGGACCGGGACCGGTTCTCGACCGCGACCCGGATCAGGCTGCTCGGCGAGCAGACCGCCGCCCGTGTCTACCGCTCCCAGACCCGCCGTCAGGCGCGCCGTTCCCGGCTCACCGGCCGCGCGGCCTTCCTGGCCCTCGTCGTCTGCTCGCTCGTGGTGGCACTCGCCTATCCGATGCGGCAGTACGTCTCCCAGCAGGGGGAGATCGCCGACCAGGAGCGCAAGGCCGCCGAGGCCGCCCGCCGGGTCGAGGACCTGCGGGACGAGAAGGCCCGCCTCCAGGACCCGGCCTACGTCCGCCGGCTGGCCCGCGAGCACCTCCACTACGTGATGCCCGGCGAGACCGGCTTCACCGTGAACGACCCCGACGCGGAGCACCGGCCCCGCACCGACCAGGGCGCGACGGACCGCCCCTGGTACGACAACCTGTGGGACGGCGTGGACCGCGCCGACCGCCCGTAGACGTCGCAACCCGCCACGAGACCCGAGCAAGGCAGACATGGAAACGCCCCCTCCGCAGACCGAACGCACCGAGCCCACCGACGCGGACGTCGCCGCGTTCGAGGCCCAGCTCGGCCGGCCGCCCCGCGGCCTGCGTGCCATCGCGCACCGCTGCCCGTGCGGCAACCCGGACGTCGTCGAGACCGCGCCCCGGCTCCCCGACGGCACGCCGTTCCCGACCACGTACTACCTGACCTGCCCGCGCGCCGCCTCCGCCATCGGCACCCTGGAGGCGAACGGGGTCATGAAGGAGATGCAGGCCCGGCTCGCGACCGACCCGGAGCTGGCCGCCGCCTACCGGGCCGCGCACGAGGACTACCTCGCGCGCCGCGACGCCATCGAGGTCCTGGAGGGCTTCCCGAGCGCCGGCGGCATGCCGGACCGGGTCAAGTGCCTGCACGTGCTCGTCGGGCACTCGCTCGTGGCGGGCCCGGGCGTGAACCCGTTCGGCGACGAGGCCCTCGCGATGCTGCCCGAGTGGTGGGCGAAGGGCCCCTGCGTGACCCCCTGCGCGGACAAGGACGAGGAGCAGAAGTGACCCGGGTCGCCGGAATCGACTGCGGTACGAACTCCATCCGCCTCCTCGTCGCCGACGTGCACCCGGAGACGGGCGAGCTGATCGAGCTGGACCGGCGGATGACCATCGTCCGGCTCGGCCAGGGCGTCGACCGGACCGGCCGGCTCGCGCCCGAGGCGCTGGAGCGGACCTTCGCCGCCTGCCGCGACTACGCGGCGGTCATCGAGGAGTTCGGTGCCGAGAAGGTGCGCTTCGTCGCCACCTCCGCCTCCCGCGACGCCGAGAACCGGGACGACTTCGTGCGCGGGGTCGTCGAGATCCTCGGCGTCGAGCCCGAGGTCATCACCGGCGACCAGGAGGCCGAGTTCTCCTTCACGGGAGCCACCGGCGAGCTGCGGGGCGACGACCGGCGGCTCGTGGTGGACATCGGCGGCGGCTCGACCGAGTTCGTGGTCGGCAACCGGCACGTCGAGGCGGCCCGGTCCGTCGACATCGGCTGTGTGCGCCTGACCGAGCGGCACGTCCGGCACGACCCGCCGACCGCCGGGGAGATCGCCGCGATCCGCGCCGACGTGCGGGCCGCGCTGGACCTGGCCGCCGAGACGGTGCCGCTCACCGGGGCCGCGACCCTGGTCGGCCTGGCCGGCTCGGTCACCACGGTCGCCGCCGTCGCGCTGGGGCTCCAGGAGTACGACTCCACGAAGATCCACCACTCCCGGATCTCCCGTGCGCAGGTCGACGCGGTGGCGGACCGGCTGCTGGCCTCCACGCACGACGAGCGCGCGGCGATCGCGGTCATCCACCCCGGCCGGGTGGACGTGATCATCGCCGGCGCGCTGGTCCTGGTGGAGGTCATGGAACGGACCGGGGCCGCCGAGGTCGTCGTCAGCGAGCACGACATCCTCGATGGGATCGCCCTATCCGTGGCATAGCGGGCAGCTATCGCCCCCGCCCATGACCACATGGCGAGAAAGTTCGTGAAGTTCTTCACAAGAGAAAGGGCCCTGATGGCGCCCGAGGAAGGTCATTGGGCCCTCCGAGGGGCTCCTCAGGGCCCTTTCGCAGGTGTGGAGGCCACTTCGCTCGATGTTTCCATCGTGTGAACGCACCCCTTGGTCCGGCGTTAAGGAAGGCTCTCCGGGCCAGTTCACAAGGGGTGAACAACGTCCACCGCCACGCCCTGGTTCCTTTGCTGGGCCATGACCTGGGTCACGTGGGCGGCGGAGTGTAGCAGAGGTATCCGAGGACCTTGTGAAGGGGCGCACGAGCAACCCCCCTGGAGGGGGTGGATACTCGATGGCATGAGCACCACGGAGCGTCCCAGGATCCTCGTAGTAGGCGGTGGGTACGTAGGCCTGTACGCAGCTCGGCGCATCCTCAAGAAGATGCGCTTCGGCGAGGCGACCGTCACGGTCGTCGACCCGCGGTCGTACATGACCTACCAGCCCTTCCTCCCCGAAGCCGCCGCCGGCAGCATCTCGCCGCGCCACGTCGTCGTCCCGCTGCGACGCGTCGTGCGTGGAGCCGAGGTGCTCACCGGTCGGGTCACCACCATCGACCAGGACCGCAAGGTCGCCACGATCGCGCCGCTCGTCGGCGAGGCGTACGAGCTGCCGTTCGACTACCTGGTCATTGCGATGGGTGCCGTCTCCCGGACCTTCCCGATCCCCGGCCTCGCCGAGCAGGGCATCGGCATGAAGGGCATCGAGGAGGCCATCGGCCTGCGCAACCACGTCCTCGAGCAGCTCGACAAGGCCGACTCGACCACCGACGAGGAGGTCCGCCGCAAGGCGCTGACCTTCGTCTTCGTGGGCGGCGGCTTCGCCGGTGCGGAGACCATCGGCGAGGTCGAGGACATGGCCCGCGACGCGGCGAAGTACTACCAGAACGTGAAGCGCGAGGACATGCGCTTCGTGCTGGTCGACGCCGCCGACAAGATCCTTCCCGAGGTCGGCCCCAAGCTCGGCCAGTACGGCAAGGAGCACCTCGAGAGCCGCGGCATCGAGATCTACCTCCAGACCTCGATGGACTCCTGCGTCGACGGCCACGTCGTGCTGAAGAACGGCCTCGAGGTCGACTCCAACACGATCGTGTGGACCGCCGGTGTGAAGCCGAACCCGGCGCTCGCCCGCTTCGGTCTGCCGCTCGGCCCCCGCGGCCACGTGGACTGCAACGAGAAGCTCCAGGTCAACGGCCTCGACTACGTGTGGGCCGCGGGCGACAACGCCCAGGTCCCGGACATGGCCTCGCGCCGTGCCGGTGTCGAGAACGCCTGGTGCCCGCCGAACGCCCAGCACGCGCTGCGCCAGGCCAAGGTCCTCGGCGACAACGTGGTGTCCGGCATGCGCGGCTTCCCGCAGAAGGAGTACGCGCACTCCAACAAGGGTGCCGTCGCGGGTCTCGGTCTGCACAAGGGCGTCGCGATGATCGTCCTGGGCAAGACGAAGATCAAGCTCAAGGGCCGTCTCGCCTGGTACATGCACCGTGGCTACCACGGCATGGCGATGCCGACCTGGAACCGCAAGATCCGCATCTTCGCCGACTGGACCCTGGGCATGTTCCTCAAGCGTGAGGTCGTCTCCCTGGGGGCCATGGAGACGCCGCGCGAGGAGTTCTACGAGGCGGCCAAGCCCGCCCCCGCGCCGGCCGCCCCGGCTCAGGAGAAGGCCAAGGCCTCCTGAGGCCCCAGCCCCAGCAGTAACCCGCAAGGGCCGTCCGCCATCCGTGGTGCGGACGGCCCTTCGGGTTTTTCCCGGCGTTTACGCATGGGAGGGATGGGTTCGCCTACGGACGGTGTTCTCCTGGTGACAAGCATGTCTGGGGCACGAGATCACGGAGGTGTTGCACCATGGCCGACGCCGCGTCGCGGCTGACCGCACTCGCCGAGGACGTGCTGGGAGCGAAGCTCCCCGTGCGCCTGCGGGCGTGGGACGGCAGCGAATCCGGTCCTGCGGGCGGCCCCGTCCTGATCGTCCGAGACCGCCGGGCGCTGCGCCGGCTGCTGTGGAAGCCGGGCGAGCTGGGCCTGGCCCGGGCCTGGGTGTCCGGGGAGATCGATGTCGAGGGCGACCTCTACACGGTCCTGGACCGGCTCTCCGGGTTCATCTGGGAGCGGGACGAGGAGTCGCGCGGCGCCCTGGAGCTGGTGCGCGACCCGAGGGTGCGCGCGGCGGCCGGGGCGTTGCTGAAGCTGGCCGGCCCCTTCCCGCCGCCGAAGCCGCCCGTGGAGGAGATGCGCGGGCGCAGCGGCGCGTCGCACAGCAGGCGGCGGGACAAGCAGGCGATCAGTCACCACTACGACGTGGGCAACGACTTCTACGAGCTGGTGCTCGGCCCGTCGATGGTCTACTCGTGCGCGTACTGGACGGACGGCGGCACGCTGGAGGAGGCCCAGCGCGACAAGCTGGACCTGATCGCCCGCAAGCTGGCCCTGAAGGAGGGCGACCGGCTGCTCGACGTGGGCTGCGGCTGGGGCTCGATGGCGATCCACGCGGCGCGCGAGTACGGCGCCCGGGTCGTGGGGGTGACGCTCTCGCGGGAGCAGGCCGCGTTCGCCCGCAAGCGGATCGCCGAGGAGGGGCTGACCGACCGGGTCGAGATCCGGGTCCAGGACTACCGGGACGTCCCGGACGGGCCGTACGACGCGATCTCGTCGATCGGCATGGCCGAGCACGTGGGCGCCGTGAAGTACCGGGAGTACGCGGACACGCTGTACGGGCTGCTGAAGCCGGGCGGGCGGCTGCTGAACCACCAGATCTCCCGCCGCCCGGAGCCCGACGAGGAGCGGTACCGGGTGGACCCCTTCATCGACGCCTACGTGTTCCCGGACGGTGAACTGGCACCGATGGGGCGGACGCTGACGACCCTTGAGGACGCGGGATTCGAGGTCCGGGACGTCGAGGCGATCCGTGAGCACTACGCGCTGACGCTGCGTCGCTGGGTGGCGAACCTGGAGGCGGAGTGGGACAGTGCGGTCCGGTTCACCTCGCCCGCGCGGGCGAGGATCTGGCGCCTGTACATGGCGGCCTCGGCCGTCTCCTTCGAGCGCAACCGGATCGGGGTGAACCAGTTCCTGGCGGTGCGGACGCGGGCCGGGGGCGCCTCGGGGCTTCCCCTGCGGTCGCGGGTGTGGAATGAGTCCGAGGGTGCCCAAGGGCGCTGATACGTTCGGAAGTTCAGGCTCCGGGTAGGCGGGGTGCCGGTGAGAACCGGCACCCCGCTTCCTTTGCCGTCCGCTTTGTCATGTATGCGTCGATTCGTTCGACCCGAGGGGGAACCGTGCACCGTCCCACCCGTCTGTTGCTCACCCTGGCCGCCGCCTTCGGCCTGCTCGCCGTCCCGTCGCCGGCGGGCGCCGCCGACGCCCCGGTCACCACCACCGCCACCTTCAACGACCCGGCGGGCGACGCCGCCGCCCAGGACCGCATCCGGGCCCACGTCATCGACCTCATCGGCCGGGCGCCGGCCGGCTCCACCATCACCGCCGGGCTCTACACCTTCACCGAGGACTCCGTCACCGACGCCCTCGGTGCCGCGAAGGCCCGCGGCGTGAACGTCCGGGTGATCGTCGACCACACCTCCGTCACCATGGCCGGAGGCGAGTACGACCGCCTCGCCGCGCGGCTCGGCACCGACCGCTCCCAGGGTTCCTGGGTCCTCGCCTGTCCCGCGGGCCGCGGATGCATCGGCTCCCGGCAGCTGCCCGGCGACACCGACGGCGCCATCAACCACAACAAGTTCTGGCTGTTCTCCAGCACCGGCGGCGCGAGCGACGTCGTCGTGCAGACCTCGGCCAACATGACCGGCGTCCAGCGCACCGACCTGTTCAACAACGCCGTCACCATCGTCGACAGCGGCCTCTACGGCATCTACCAGGACTACTTCGCCGACCTGCTGGCCTACGGCACCTCCGCCACCGGCCTGAGCCACTACTACCGGACGCCGGGCAGCGGCCCGTACAAGGCGTACTTCTTCCCCCGCAAGGAGGCCGCGGGCACCACCTACGACAACGACGCCTCCACCGACACGGTCAAGCTGATCCTGGACAACGTCGGCTGTGCGGGCGGCACCCAGATCCGGATGGCCGCCAACCTCTTCACCCGTGACGAGGTCGCGAGCAAGCTCGTCGCCCTGAAGAACGCCGGCTGCTCGGTCACCCTCGCCCACGACGGCTACCCCGGCTCCCTCGGTACGGGCGTCGAGTCGATCATCTCGGGCAGGCTCACCCAGCGCGTCGAGTGCTACGAGGACCGGGGCACGGGCGTCGCCAAGGCGGGCCTGCACTCCAAGTACCTGCTGGTCGAGGGCACGTACGACGGCGTGGCCGGCCGGAAGCTCCTCTGGACCGGCAGCCACAACTACACCTACCCGGCGCTGCGGGCCAACGACGAGACCCTGCTGAAGATCGACAACGCGGCGCTCTACGACCAGTTCAAGGCCAACCACCAGTACCTGATGGCGTACTGCGCGGGCAGCTGACCCGTACCCGCGAACGCCGAAGGGCCGGGTTCCCGCGGGAACCCGGCCCTTCGCGTCGTACCGAGCCCTACTCGGCCTTGATCGCCTGCAGCATGTTCAGCCTCGCCGCGCTGCGCGCCGGCCACAGGGAGGCCAGGACGCCGACCAGACCGGCGAGAAGCAGGAAGATCCCGATCCGGCCCCACGGCAGGACCAGCGCGTAGTGCGGCAGGCTGTCCCGCAGCGTCTCGCCGATCGCCCAGCCCAGGAAGGAGCCGAGGGCGATGCCGACCACCGCGCCGAACAGCGAGATGACCACGGCCTCCAGACGGACCATCCGCTTCACCCGGCGCCGGTCGAGACCGATCGCCCGCAGCATGCCGATCTCCTGCTGGCGCTCGAAGACCGACATCGCCAGCGTGTTGACGACACCGAGCACCGCGATGATCAGGGCCATCGCGAGCAGGCCGTACATGATGTTCAGCATCATGTTGATGATGCCGCCGAACTGGTCGCGGATGTCCTTCTGGTCCATCACGCTCATGGCCGGGTTGTCACCGAGCGACGTCGTCACGGCCTTCTCGGCCGCGGCCGACGGGCCGCCGTCCATCTTCACGAAGATCTGCGGGATGTACGGCTTGGGGTCGTGAGCGGTGAGGATCTTCGCGTCCAGGACGAGCGGCGAGACGAACTCGCTGTCCTCGAAGATCGCGCCGACCGTCAACCGCCCCTTCTTCTTGTCGCCGTACTCCACCGGCAGGGTCGAGCCGATCTTCCAGCCCCGCTTGTCGGCCGTCTTGTCGGCGACCGCCACCCGGCCGTCGGCGAGCGAGCCGAGCGAGCCGTCGATCACCTTGAGGTTCAGCACCTTCTCCACGTCGCCCGGAGTGACACCGGAGACGGACGCGAAGTCGCCCTTCACCTCGACCCAGCCGGCCTGCTGCGGGGAGACCGCGGTGGCGCCGGGGGTCTTGCGCACCGCGTCCAGGGCGGCCTGGTTCAGGCCTTCGCCGCTGGCCATGGAGATCATGTAGTCGGCCTTGATCTGGTCCGTCGTCATCCGGTCCACGGCCGAGCCGACCGTGGCGCCGAGCACCGAGAGGCCGGTGACCAGGGTGAGTCCGATGGCGAGCGCGGAGGCCGTGGCGCCGGTGCGGCGCGGGTTGCGGACCGCGTTCTGGCCGGCCAGCGAGCCGGCCACGCCGAAGGCCCTGAGGACCGGGCGGGCGAGCGCGATCACCGGACGGGCCAGCAGCGGAATCAGGATGATCACGCCGATGAGCGCGAGGAAGGCGCCCAGGCCGATCATCATCCGGCCGCTGTCGCCGCCGGTGGAGGCGCCGCCGGCGATGGCCAGCAGACCGAGGCCGGTGACGATGCCGCCGATGATGTTGCGGGTCACCAGGGACTTGGTGGTGGCCACCGCGTGGACGCTGTTCATGGCGGCGACCGGCGGGATCTTCGCCGCGCGGAAGCCGGGCAGCAGCGCGGCCACCATGGTGACCACGATGCCGACGACGAGCGCCGCGACCAGCGGGGAGGCACCGATGATCAGGTCACCGGCCGGGACCTTCAGACCGAAGGCGTTCATGCCGGAGCGCAGGCCCGCGGCGAGTCCGATGCCCAGCACGAAGCCGATCGCGGAGGCGACGAGACCGACCAGGCCGGCCTCGGCCAGCACCGAGCGGGTGATCTGGCTTCGGGAGGCGCCGACGGCGCGCATCAGGGCGAGTTCCTTGGTGCGCTGGGCGATCAGCATGGTGAAGGTGTTGGAGATGAGGAAGACGCCGACGAACAGCGCGATGGCGGCGAAGGCCAGCAGCATCGTGCTGAGGTTGCTCAGCCCGCTCTCGATGTCCTCGGCCTGCTGGTCGGCGAGCGCCTGACCGGTCTGCGCCTCGGCCGTGTCGCCGACGATCGGCTCGACCGCGGCGAGGATCTTCCCGGCGTCGGCGCCGGGCTTGCCGGTGACGTTCACGTCCTGGAAGTGGCCGGGGCGCAGGAAGAGCCTCTGGGCGACGTCGGTGTCGAAGAGGACGAGGCTGCCGCCGGCGTTGACGGCGCCGTCCTCGGTGGTGAAGACGCCGGTGAGCGTGTAGGTCTCGACGGGGCCGTTGGTGGCGACGCGGACCTGGTCGCCGACCTCGTAACCGCCCTTGTCGGCGGTCTCCCGGTCGAGCGCGATCTCGTCGTCCTTCACCGGTCCGTTCCCGGAGGTGAAGGAGTACGCGGAGTCCTTGCCGTTTCGGCCGGGGGCGAAGTTGGTGCCCTTGTTGGACCAGCCGGCGCCGATCAGCTTGCCGTCCTTGTCCGGCACGCCGGCGAAGCCGTTGACGCGGCCGGTCGCGGAGGCGACGCCGTCGATCGCGGCGATCTTCTGCCGGGTCTGCTCGGACAGGCCGGGCAGCGCGTTCGGGTCCTTGCCGTCGGGCCTGGCCGAGACGGCGACGGCGATGTCGTCGTAGCTCTTGGCGGACTGGTTGCGGAAGGCGTTGGAGAGGGTGTCGGTGAAGACCAGGGTGCCGGACACGAAGGCCACGCCGAGCATCACGGCGAGCACGGTCATCAGCAGCCTGGCCTTGTGCGCGAGCACGTTGCGCAGGGCGGTACGGAGCATGGGGTGTCCTGAACGGAAGGGGGGACGGGAAGGACGGGTGCGGCCCTGGGGCCGGGGCTCAGCTCGTGCGGCCCTTGGCGTCGAAGGCCTTCATGCGGTCGAGCACGCCGTCCGCCGTCGGGTGGAGCATCTCGTCGACGATCCGTCCGTCCGCGAGGAAGATGACCCGGTCGGCGTAGGACGCGGCGACCGGGTCGTGGGTCACCATCACCACCGTCTGGCCGAGCTCGCGCACCGAGTTGCGCAGGAAGCCGAGGACCTCGGCACCGGAGCGCGAGTCGAGGTTTCCGGTCGGCTCGTCACCGAAGATGATCTCGGGCCGGGAGGCCAGTGCGCGGGCCACGGCCACCCGCTGCTGCTGGCCGCCGGAGAGCTGCGAGGGGCGGTGGCCGAGCCGGCCGGAGAGGCCGATCATGTCGATGACCCCCTGCACCCACTGCTTGTCGGGCTTGCGGCCGGCGATGTCCATCGGCAGCGTGATGTTCTCCAGTGCCGTCAGCGTCGGCAGCAGGTTGAACGCCTGGAAGATGAAGCCGATCTTGTCCCGGCGCAGCTGGGTGAGCTGCTTGTCCTTCAGGGTGCCGAGCTCGGTGTCGCCGATCCGGACGGAGCCGGAGGAGAAGGAGTCGAGGCCGGCGACGCAGTGCATGAGGGTCGACTTGCCGGAGCCGGAGGGGCCCATGATGGCGGTGAACTCGCCCTGCCTGAAGTCCACGGTCACCCGGTCCAGAGCGACCACCTGGGTCTCGCCCTGTCCGTAGACCTTCGAGAGGTCGGTGGCGCGGGCGGCCACCGCGGTGGCGCGGGGCACGGTGGGGGTGGTGGTCACGACGGCGACTCCTGTCACTGCGACTGTTCGGGAACCACTCCATCGTGTCGAGCGTTGGGGCGCGGGACGTCCGTCCACGTGCCCGTTCCCGAGGCAGTCTCGAGTCGGACCACCGGGGTGCGCCCTCATCCTGAGGTATGACGCCGACCCTGAGGCGCCGCCCCCGTCCGGGCGTGCCCGGGATGTGCCGGAGACGTGGGGGTGCTGTGCGGGCGAGGTGACACAGTGTGGTGGGACGAGGCGGCGAGTTTTCGTCAATCCGGGGGCCTCGCCCCTGCCGCCGCGACCCCTGTCACACTTCGTCAGAGGGCTCCCCACCTGCACTGACGCACCCTCAGGTGTCAATAAAATAAGACAACATCGGGCGGCCGTTCCGCTGAACGGGCGACGGGCCCCGATAGGCTCGTGTGCCGACGCGGAGCTTCGCGCCACGCCCGGATGGTGGAATGCAGACACGGCGAGCTTAAACCTCGCTGGCCTTCGGGCCGTACCGGTTCGAATCCGGTTCCGGGCACCTCCTCGCCACGTCACTCCTCGACACGATCGTATAAAGATCCTCCCCGAGCACGAGGGAGTTCCTTTTGCCTTCGCATTACTCTTGACGCAAGGCCGCGCAGTGCGGCCATGGAGGAGTGAGATGAGGAGCAGCAACCCGGTCTTCTCGCGACGGGGGTTCAGCCGCGACAACGGCTACGCCGGCTTCAACGCGCAGCAGCCGCAGGCCGGGGGCCCCGCCGTCGGAACCAACCCCTACGCCACCGGAACCCCGCACGCCGAGGGCGCGGCGAACCCGTACGCGACCAACCCCTACGCGCCGCAGGACACCCTGGGCGCGCCGCAGCAGGCCCGCGGCAACGTCATGACCATCGACGACGTCGTCAGCCGCACGGCGATGACGCTCGGCACGGTCGTGCTCACCGCCGTCCTGGCCTGGCTGCTGCTGCCGGTCGACCCGGCGAACCTGGGCAAGTCCTACGGCATCGGCATCGGCGCGGGCCTCGTGGCCCTGGTCCTGTCGCTCGTCCAGTCGTTCAAGCGCAAGCCGTCGCCGGCGCTGATCCTCGGCTACGCGGCCTTCGAGGGCGTCTTCCTCGGCGTGATCTCCGCCGCCGTGTCGACGTACGTCGCCGACGGTGTGGTCCCCCAGGCGGTGCTCGGCACGATGGCGGTCTTCGCCGGCGTGCTGATCGCCTACAAGATGCGCTGGATCCGCGTCACCCGCCGCTTCTACGGCTTCGTGATGGCGGCCGCGATCGGCTTCGTCCTGCTGATGGCGGTCAACCTGCTCTTCGCCGTCTTCGGCGGCGGTGACGGCCTCGGCTTCCGCAGCGGCGGCCTCGGCATCCTGTTCGGCGTCATCGGCATCATCCTGGGCGCCTGCTTCCTGGCCCTCGACTTCAAGCAGGTCGAGGACGGCATCACCTACGGCGCTCCGCGCGAGGAGTCCTGGCTGGCGGCCTTCGGCCTCACCATGACCCTGGTGTGGATCTACATGGAGTTCCTGCGCCTGCTGTCGATCCTCCAGGGCGACGACTGACGCACCGTGTGACCCGCGAAGGGCCCGTCCGGCATCCGCCGGGCGGGCCCTTCCGCCTTTCCCCGGGCGCCTATGCCACGGAGGCGTCGAGCAGCACCCTGGCGGCGTCCTTGGCCTGCGTGGCGGGCTCCGAGCCGCCCTGGATGCCCGCGACGGCCATGGCGCCGTTCGCGAGCAGGGCCAGTTGGTCGGCGAGCGCGGGCGGGGCGTTCATGGCGGAGGTCTGCTCCGCGAAGTAGTCCCGCAGGGCCTGCTTGTGCCCGCGGGCGATCTCCGCGATGTCGGGCGAGATGCCGCCCATCTCGCCGAAGGTGTTGATGAAGGCGCAGCCCCGGAAGCCGGGCTCGGCGAACCGGTCGCCGAGGTAGTCGAAGACCGCCAGCGCCCGCTGGTAGGGGCTGGTGGCGTGGGTGGCGCCGTGGGCCGCGATCGCGTCTCGGACGGCGCCGTCACGGCGCTTGAGGACCGCCCAGACCAGATGGTCCTTGGAGGGATAGAGCTGGTACAGGCGTTTCAGCGAGACGCCGGACGCGCTGCGGAGGGAGTCCATCCCGACCGCCTGGACACCCTTCTCGTCGAACAGGGCCTCGGCCGTCTCCAGCAGCTTCAGCTCGGCGGTTTCGGCGTCCATGACCGGTCACCCCTCGCAGAGAACCATCGTTCTCCCACTCTAGGCCGGGTCCGTCGGACCGGCCGGGCGGGAGAACGACGGCTCCCGGTCCGTCAGAGCATGCGGCGGGCCGCCCGGCGGAGGTCGTACTCGTGGATGATCGCCTTGGCGTGGCCGTAGGCGAGACCGTGCTCGCCGCGCAGCCAGCTGACCATCTCGTCGAAGCGGATGAGGGAGGGGCCGTCCTCGACGGCCTTCAGCCAGTCGGCGATCTCACGACCGGTGCAGTGCGGGATGCGGGCGAGCAGATTGCGATGGGTCTCTTCGGAGAAGGTGTGGGACATCGGCGCCTCCGGACGCGTTGTGCCGTGTGCTCCTTCACGCCACCGTGCCCCAGTGTTCGCCCGTTGGCAATGGTCCCCGGACGGCGCGTAGGGTCGCGGGGTGCGCGATACGAGTGAACTGACCACCGCCGCAGAGCGGTTCGCCGACCGGCTGCGGGCCGCCCCGCACAGCCGGCTCCAGCGCGGCGCCGCCGCCGAAGGGCTCGCGCTGGCAAGGGAGTTGGCCGTCCGGGCGCAGCGACTGGAGTTCCCGGACCGGGAGCCGCGGACCATGCCGGACGCGGGGGTCTTCGTGGTCGCCGACCAACTGGCGGTCGCCGCCGCGGATCTGGCCGAAACATTGCGAACGGCCCCGGACGCCCCCGAGGGGGAGCTGGACGAGGCCGTGGGACTGGTGCGGGCCGCGGAGGCCCGCGCGGGGCTCTAGCGCGCCCCGGGCGCGCCGAGCGGGCCTACAGGCTGGCGATCACGCGGTCGGCGAGGATGTACACGTTGTCCTCCGCCGCGTCGCCGCACGAGAAGGTCAGGGCGTAGGCGCCGGAGACGCCCGAGCCGCCGAGCAGGACCGGGGCCTGACCGGCCCGCAGCGCCTCGGCGAGACGTTCGGCCGTCTCGCGGTGCCCGGGGGTCATGCACAGCGTGGTGCCGTCGGCGAAGACGTACACGTCGAGCGTGCCCAGCGGGCCGGGGCGGACGTCCGTCAGGGCCGTGCGCGTGTCGGCGAGCTCCTCCAGGCGCGACACCGTGCGCTCGTGGTCGGTGACGACGGGCGTACGGACCGGCACGAAGTCGGGGTGCGAGGGGTGGCGACGACGGGCCGCGGCCAGCTCCGGGGAGTCCTCCGGATACTCGGGGAACTCCTCCAGCTCCGCGAAGGCGTCGAAGGGATCCGGCGCGTCCTGGGCGTCCCGGCCCTCACGGCCGTCGAGCGCGGCGGCCTCCGCCTCCATCGCCTCCAGCGCCATCGCCTCCAGGCCCACGAAGTCGGCCTGGCGCGGCACGTAGTACGGACCCTCCTCGGCCGGACCGGCCAGACCGCCGAGCAGCGACGGGGCGTCCGCGGCGTCCCGGGCCTCCTGCGCGGCCCAGAAGGCGCGCGCCTCGGCCAGCTCCCGCTCGCGCTCCTCGGCCAGGGCCTCGGCGACCGCGGCCCGTATCTCGGCGGCCGGCGTCTGACGGGCGGCCGGCACGGACAGGCCCCGCGCCGAGGCGAGTTCGCCACGCAGCGCGGTGACCTGCTTACGGAGAGCGTGGGCCGAGTGCAGGGCGGCGGCACCCACGGCCGTGGCAGCGGCCGTGGTCACCAGCAGGGCAAGAGACAGTGCGCTCACTGACGTACTCCCGATTCCGAGTCGATCCCCCGACTTCCTACATCAGCTTGTCCTGGGGTGTCGCCACCTGTCAGTGCATTACGTCACGAAATGGACAGGTATTTGTGCCTGGTGTTTAGTCCCGTTGTGCCTGTGACCTGGGAAAACGACTCTCCCCCGGGATGTATGTCACATCCTGGGGGAGATTCGGTCACGGCTTGGACGCGGGGTGGTTGACGGGCACTCTCCGTGGAGAGCGTGTGATCACCCTGCGAGCAGGGGCCCGTTCCACGGGCAATCCCTGCCCTCCACGGTTGGGCGACCCCTACCCTCCGCTCAGGCTCAGCTCAGCCGCTCGATGACCATGGCCATGCCCTGGCCGCCGCCGACGCACATGGTCTCCAGGCCGAACTGCTTGTCGTGGAACTGGAGGCTGTTGATCAGGGTGCCGGTGATGCGGGCGCCCGTCATGCCGAAGGGGTGGCCGACGGCGATGGCGCCGCCGTTGACGTTGACCTTGTCCAGGTCGAAGCCCAGGTCGCGGTAGGACGGGATGACCTGCGCGGCGAAGGCCTCGTTGATCTCGACCAGGTCGATGTCGCTCGTGGTCAGGCCGGCCCGCTGCATGGCCTGCTTCGACGCCTCGACCGGGCCGAGGCCCATGATCTCGGGCGAGAGGCCGGAGACACCGGTGGAGACGATCCGGGCCAGCGGGGTCAGGCCCAGCTCGCGCGCCTTCGTGTCGGACATGATCACGAGCGCGGCTGCGCCGTCGTTCAGCGGGCAGCAGTTGCCGGCGGTGACCAGGCCGTCGGGGCGGAAGACCGGCTTGAGGCCGGAGACGCCCTCCAGGGTGACGCCGGCGCGCGGGCCGTCGTCCGTGGAGACGACCGTGCCGTCCGGGAGCGTCACCGGGGTGATCTCGCGCTCCCAGAAGCCGTTCTTGATGGCCTGCTCGGCGAGGTTCTGCGAGCGCACGCCGAACTCGTCCATGTCCTGGCGCGTGACGCCCTTCCAGCGCGCCAGGTTCTCGGCGGTCTGGCCCATGGCGATGTACGCGTCGGGGACGACGCCGTCCTCGCGCGGGTCGTGCCAGGTGGAGCCCTCGGACGCGGCGACGGCGGCGGTACGGGCCTCGGCTTCGGCGAAGAACGGGTTGTGCGTGTCGGGCAGCGAGTCGGAGTTGCCCTTCACGAAGCGCGACACCATCTCGACACCGGCCGAGATGAAGACGTCACCCTCGCCCGCCTTGATCGCGTGCAGCGCCATGCGGGAGGTCTGCAGCGAGGAGGAGCAGTAGCGGGTCACGGTGCAGCCGGGGAGGTGGTCCATGCCCATCTGCACGGCGACGATGCGCCCCAGGTTGTTGCCCTGCTCGCCGCCGGGCAGGCCGCAGCCGAGCATCAGGTCGTCGATGTCGCGCGGGTCCAGCTCGGGGACCTTGGCGAGGGCGGCCTGGATGATCGTGGCGGTCAGGTCGTCGGGACGCAGGTCCTTCAGGGAGCCCTTGAAGGCCCGGCCGATCGGAGAGCGGGCGGTCGAGACGATGACGGCTTCGGGCATCACGGCTCCAGGAGGGTCTGGGTGGGCGGACTCAAAGGGAAGTTACCTGCACGTACCGCGCGTGGTCACCGGGGACGGACTGTGATGCGGGCCTCTTTTCTAAGCGCCCGCTCAGTCGGTGCTCCCCACACCCAGTGTCCCGCGCCGCGGCCGCGGCGGGGAGGGGCCCGGGGCCGCGGCGCGGGGCGGGGCGGCGGGCCCTTCGTGGGCGCCGGGGCTCGTGCGCGCCGGGGCTCGTGGGCGCACGGGCTTCGGGGAGCGGCCGTGGGGCCGGGGGGCGTCGCTGCGCGGCGTGCCCCGTGGGGCGGTCCGGGCGGCGTCCGGGCGGGAGGGCTCCTGGGGGCCTCGTACGGGGAGCCTGGGCCCGGCAGGGGCTTGCGTCCCGTGTGCCCACCCGTCCCGCCCCAGCGGGACGACTGCCCACACGGGGGTCACGGGGGCGGGGTGGGCGGGCCAGGTCCGGGCGGGGGTGGTCAGGGTTCGTGGGTGAGGGGGGCGTGGCGGTCGTCCGCGGGGTGCGGGGTGCCGGCCGCTTCGGACGGCAGCGGCAGCCGGCGCCGGCGGCGGTGCTTCAGGAGGGCCCAGGGCGCGCGGGCGCCCGTGACCTCCGTGCCGCCCTCCTTGACCGCCTCGGCCGCCGCCTTGGCCACCGGCAGCATGTCCTCGTGCCGGTCCACGTCGATCCGGTCGGCCTCGGGCCAGACCCCGAGCGCGGCGCACACCGTCGGCAGGAGCGCCATCGCCGCCGTCGCGTAACCCTCCGCCGAGGGGTGGAAGTTGTCGACGCCGAACATCTCGCGCGGGTTCGCCGCGAACTCCGGGCCGAGCAGGTCGCCCAGCGACACCGTCCGCCCGCCCTGCTCGACGACCACGATGGTCTGTGCCGCCGCCAGCTGCCGGGAGGCCCGCCGGGCCAGCCAGCGCAGCGGCTGGTAGACCGGCTCGATCGTGCCGAGGTCGGGGCAGGTGCCGACGACCACCTCGGCCCCCGCGGTGCGCAGCCGCCGTACGGCCGCGGCCAGGCAGCGGACGGACTGGGTGGCGGGCAGCCGGTGGGTGACGTCGTTCGCGCCGATCATGATCACGCAGACGTCCGGCGCCCCGGACGGTGCGGCGAGCAGGAGCGACACCTGGCGCTCCAGGTCGTCGGAGCAGGCCCCCGACAGGGCCACGTTCCGCAGGTCCACGGGGCGCTCGGCCACCGCCGCCAGCCCGGAGGCCAGCAGGGCGCCGGGGGTCTGGCCGGTGCGGCGCACCCCCTGGCCGGCCGCGGTGGAATCACCCAGAAGGGCGAGCCGCAGCGGGGTGCCGGACTCGTAGGACCGCCCGTAGCGCCCGTCCGCGCCGGGCGGCAGCGGGGCGACCCCGCCCCCGACCGCTCTCTTGGCCAGCTGCACCTCGGCCAGGAGGACCCCCACGGCCGCCACGCCGAGCAGGCCGATGCTCCCGCCGCCGTACGCCGCACCCGCCGCGATCCGCCGTGCCACCCTCGCTCCGGACATCGAGGCCGTCACCTCCTTCAAGCCGTCTCTCGTGTAACTGCCCCGTAACCGGCTCCGCCTACGCATTCCACGGAATACGCTGGCTGCACCATTACGGAGACCCCGGAGATTACGGTGCAATTCCACGACTCGATGATCAGCCTCGTCGGCAACACCCCGCTGGTGAAGCTCAACAACGTCACCACCGGCATTCAGGCGACCGTCCTGGCCAAGGTCGAGTACTTCAACCCCGGCGGCTCGGTCAAGGACCGCATCGCCCTGCGCATGATCGAAGCGGCCGAGGAGAGCGGCGCGCTCAAGCCCGGCGGCACCATCGTCGAGCCCACGTCCGGCAACACCGGCGTCGGCCTGGCGATCGTGGCCCAGCAGAAGGGCTACAAGTGCATCTTCGTCTGCCCCGACAAGGTGTCCACGGACAAGATCAACGTCCTGCGCGCCTACGGTGCCGAGGTCGTCGTCTGCCCCACGGCCGTCGACCCGGAGCACCCCGACTCCTACTACAACGTCTCGGACCGCCTGGTCCGTGAGACGCCCGGAGCCTGGAAGCCCGACCAGTACTCGAACCCGAACAACCCGCGCTCGCACTACGAGACCACCGGTCCGGAGCTGTGGGACCAGACGGACGGGAAGATCACCCACTTCGTCGCGGGCGTCGGTACCGGCGGGACGATCTCGGGCACCGGCAGGTACCTGAAGGAGGTCAGCGGCGGCAAGGTCCAGATCGTCGGCGCCGACCCGGAGGGCTCGGTCTACTCGGGCGGCTCGGGCCGGCCGTACCTCGTCGAGGGTGTCGGTGAGGACTTCTGGCCCACCGCCTACGACGCCTCGGTCACCGACCGGATCGTCGCGGTCTCGGACAAGGACTCCTTCCAGATGACCCGCCGCCTCGCCAAGGAGGAGGGCCTGCTCGTGGGCGGCTCCTGCGGCATGGCGGTCGTCGCGGCCCTGGAGGTCGCGCGTGAGCTCGGCCCCGACGACGTCGTGGTCGTGCTGCTGCCGGACTCCGGCCGCGGCTACCTGTCGAAGATCTTCAACGACGAGTGGATGGCGGACTACGGCTTCCTGGAGGACACCACCTCCGCCACGGTCGCCGACGTGCTCGGCCACAAGTCGCACGGCCTGCCCTCGCTCGTCCACATGCACCCGGACGAGACCGTCGGCCAGGCCATCGAGGTGCTGCGCGAGTACGGCGTCTCGCAGATGCCCGTCGTCAAGCCCGGCGCCGGTCACCCGGACGTCATGGCCGCCGAGGTCGTCGGCTCGGTCGTCGAGCGGGAGCTCCTGAGCGCCCTCTTCACGCAGAAGGCGTCCCTGGGGGACCCGCTGGAGGACCACATGTCCGGCCCGCTGCCGCAGGTCGGCTCGGGTGAGCCGGTCGCCGACCTGATGACGGCGCTCGGCGAGGCCGACGCGGCGATCGTCCTGGTCGAGGGCAAGCCGACCGATGTGGTGAGCCGTCAGGACCTGCTCACCTTCCTGGCCGCCAACGGCGGTACGAAGCACCACTGACGCCGAGGCGTCCGCTGCCGGGCGGCCGCGGGTGCGCGTTCGCGCAAACGGTACGAGCGCGACACGTACCCGCAGCACCCGCTTAACAAGGCTCCGGCAGAGTCGTTCCCGTCGGCGTCACGGACCTCCGGAGCGGCTCCCGGACCTCCAGGCACGACGCGGACGCGGACCGGCCCTGACCCGGGCCCGTGTCCCACGCGGGGACCGCCGTCGTCCCGCCCCCCGGCAACGGGGGTGCGGCGGTCCCCGCGTCATCCCACCCCTCGGCCCCTCCGGCGCCCTCCCTTGCCTGTCTGCATATGTTCATGCAGAGTTCCAGGTGGATGAATAGGCGGAGGAAGGGGGACGGCATGAGCGACAGCCCGGCCGGACGACTGCAGGCGCTCTTCGAGGGGCACCGGCTGACGCCGACCCAGCGCCGGATCGCGCACTGCATGGTGCGGCGGGCCGCCGACGTCCCGTTCCTGTCCAGCGTCGAGCTGGCCGAGCTCGCCGGTGTCAGCCAGCCCTCCGTCACCCGTTTCGCCGTCGCCCTCGGCTTCGACGGCTACCCGGCGCTGCGCAGGCACCTGCGCGAGAGCGTGCCCGTGGCCGCCGAGGAGCGCGCCGAGCACAACGAGTACCAGCAGGCCGTGCTCGGGGAGATCGAGAACCTGCAGCACCTCGCCGAGCTGCTCGCCGACCCCTCGCCCGTCGAGCGGGCCGGCCGGCTGCTCGCGGCCTCACGGCCGCTGCCCGTGCTCGGACTGCGGGCCGCCTCCTCGCAGGCCAGGGGCTTCGCGTACTTCGCCGGCAAGGTCCACCCGGACGTCCGGCTGCTCGACGAGGGCGGCTCGATGCTCGACGACCGCCTCGACGCGGCCGTGCGGGCCGGGGCGACGGCGCTGCTGTGCTTCGCGCTGCCCCGGCACCCGCGCGAGGTCGTCGACGCCCTGGCGTACGCCCGCACGGCCGGTCTCGCGGTGGTGACCGTCGCGGAGTCCGCGTTCGCGCCCGTCGCCGCCCACAGCGACCTGCTCATCCCGGCCGCCGTCGGCACCGGTCTCGCCTTCGACACCGCGTGCGCGCCGATGCTGCTCGGCCGGGTGCTCCTGGAGGCGATGGCGGACGAGCTGCCCGACGCACAGGCCCGTCTGGAGGAGTTCGACGTGAAGGCGGCGGCGCGCGGCCTGTTCGTCGACTAGGTGAGCCCGAGGCTCCCCCTGGGGCCGTGCCCGGTCCGACGGGACCCCGCGGGCCCCGGGGGCGGGTCGTGCGGGTCATGCCGGGCTCGCGGCGGCCGGCACGTCCTAGACGTCCAGCTCCGCCTCGATCTTCTTCAGCTGGTGGCGGGCCATCGCCAGGTTGGCGCGCCCCTTGTCGAGGGCCAGGTACAGGAAGAGGCCGCTGCCGCCGCGGGTCTTGAGCAGGCGGATCAGGTGGTACTGGGTGCCGAGGGTGATGAGGATGTCCTCGATCTCCTCGTTGAGGCCCAGCATCTCCATCGTGCGGACCTTGGCACGGACCACGTCGGTGTTCCCGGCCGCCGCCATGTTCAGATCGAGCTCCTTGCCGCCGCCGATGGTGCCGAGGGCCATGCCGCTCGTGTAGTCGACGAGGGCGGCGCCGATCGCGCCTTCGATCTGGGCCGCTTCCTTGAGGGAGGTCTCGGTGTTCGCCATGGTTCTTCCTTCGTGTGAGTGGAGGTGAGGGGGGCGGTCAGTTCAGGTCTCTGCGTTCCAGGGCGACGTCCACGAGCTCGCCTATCCGCGCGCTGGACCGGCGGGCCTCGAGGTGGAGCCGGCCGACGTTGATCCGGGGTTCGGCGAGCAGGGTGAGGACGGCCGAGCCGCCCGCCGCGTACGTCGCCACATAGCCGTGCTCGCCGCGGACCAGGAGTTCGCGGAAGCCGCCCTGTCCGGTCGTGTCGGCGAGCCGCTGCCCGACGCCGAGCGCGGCGGCGGTCAGCGCCGCCACGCTCTCCGCCTCGCCGTCCACGGCGTCCTGGGCGAGCACCAGGCCGTCGGCGCTGGCCGCGAGGGCGCCGGTGAGCTGCGGCAGCCGGGCCCGCAGGCGTCTCAGCTCGACGAGCACCTCGGCTTCTGCGGTCATCATTTGTCTCCTCTCGGCGCGCAGGCGCAGGGCACGCCTCATCACAGAGCTGCCTCCAGGGCGTCACGAAGCCGGCGGAGCAGGGCGATGTCGGGGTCGGGGGTGGCGACCTCGCCGACCCACCCGGGGACGGCGGGCGGGTCCGGCGGGGGAGCTTCGTACGGGGTCTCGACCAGGCCCGCCGCGGCCAGTCGCCGTACGTCGAGCAGGGTGTGGAAGGCGGGCCGGCCGAGCATCCGGGCGATGTCCGCCGGGGTGCGGACGCCGTCGGCCGCGGCGAGCAGGGCCCGCTGGCGGGCGCCCACCGGCTGTCCCGGGGCGGCGCGGCGGGGCACGACGGGCGCGGTGTCGACGGCCGGGTAGGGCCAGACGGAGTCGAGGAGTTCGCGGCGGCGCAGGGTCTCGCGCTCGACGGCCCCGGTGTCGACCGGCCGCACCGCGCCGAACCAGTGCCCCACCCCGTAGCGGAAGCGGGTCGGGCCGCTGGCGGGCCCGAGGGCGAAGAAGGCCGCGTCGAAGACGGCGCCGAGGTGGCATATCTCCAGTTCGCCGTCGTGCAGCCGGCCGCTGTCGACGAGGAAGCGGCCGACGGCGCCGCGTGCTCCGGCCCGGTCCACGGCCTCGTCCCAGCCCTCGCGGGGCAGTCGCCCGCCCGCGGTGAGCAGCACGTCGACGCCGGGGGAGCTGGGGCTCTCGGCGTGCACCACCCGGCCGTCGACGAGGTAGAGCGTGCCGTGGTCGCGGAGCAGGGCGCCGGTGGCCTTCTCGGCGGCGAGGCGGGTGAGCATCGGCGACACGGTGGTGGCCGTGGCGGTGGCGGTCATCCGAGCACCAGCCTTTCGGCGAGGTCGCCGAGTCTCATGCGGGCGAGGGCGAGGTTGCCGGTGCTCCGGTCGAGCCAGACGTGGAGGAAGACGCTGCTGTCGAAGGCGGTCTCGACGAAACGGATCACGTGGTAGCCGGCGCGGGTGCTGACGATCAGGTCCTCGACGGGCGGGACGGTGTCCTCGGGCGCGGTGTCCGCCGGGCCGGCCCCGGGGCCGGCGGGCGACTCGAACTCGGCCGCGGCGCGCGCCAGTTCGGCGCTCTCGGCGGCTGTGGTCTCGTGGTCGCCGACCGGGGACTCGCCCGCCGACCCGAGGGCCAGACCGCTGGTCCAGTCGACCAGCCAGGCCCCGCGTGCCCCTGGCAGGCTCATGGCCTCCAGCAGACACTCGTCGATTCCGGGCACGCGTGATCCCCTCCCGATGCGGCGTGCGGACGTACGGCAGTAACGGTGACGCTACTCAACGTCCTGATCGACCGCGGGAGTTCCGGCATTTTCCAAGGGAATTTGTCAGAGGCTGATCGGCCCTTGGCCGGGAGGTGATCGCCGGCGCTCCGAGCGGACGCCCCAAACCCCCTCAGACCCGGCTCTCGACCGCCCGCGCGATCTCGTCCAGGTCCTTGCCGAGGGCCCGGGCCACCGCCCGGGCGCCGAAGCGGCCGATCAGCCGGGCGGCGAGGCCGGGGGTGCGGTCGTGGGCGGGCCGGGCGGTGAAGGTCATCCGCAGGGTGGTCGCCGTGGCGGAGACCGCGGGGCCGTCGGGCAGGAGGTCGATCTCGGAGACGTAGTGCATGCCGTGCGAGTCGGCCACCGTGACATAGCGCTCGGGCGGCTCGCAGACGGTCACGGTCATCTCCTCGGTGGCCTCCCGGCCCATCATCCGCCGGGTCTCGCGCCAGCGGGTGCCCACCGCGAAGCCTCCCTCGGTGAGCACCTCGACCTTCTCGACGCCGCTGAGCACCCGCGGCATGTCCGGCAGGTCGGTGATCGACTCCCAGACGCGCCCGGGGGAGGCGTTGACCCGGCGCTCGACGACGACGGAGGTGCGGTGTGTCATGGCTCCATGGGAGCACCGGACGCGGGCTCCCGCAGGGGCGGACGGAGCAGTGCGTCGGGCCGCGCGCCGCCGGATTCGGCCACGATCTCGTCGAGGGTCTGGGTGCGGCGGACCGTCGCGAAGTCCACGCCTCCGTCGTCCGTCGGGGTGAAACCGTGGACGGCCGGGCGGGGCAGGCTGTTGTACGCGTAGTGGTGCGCGAAGTAGTACGCGCCGGTGTCCGGCACCGCGACGACGTCTCCGGGCCGCAGCAGCGGCAGCGCCCGGCCGGTGGCGAGCAGGTCCCCGGCGAAGCAGGCCGGCCCGGCCACGTCCTGCACCACCTCGCCGCCCGTCCGGGGCCGGCCCTCGGCGTCGTAGGCGAGGATCCGCAGCGGCCAGGACTCGGGGGCGTAGACGGTGCGGGTGGCGACCTGTACGCCCGCGTGGGTGACGGCGATGGGGCGCCCGCCGGAGGTCTTGGTGTACTCCACGCGGGCCAGGACCGTGCCGTGCTTGGCGAGCAGGGAGCGTCCGAACTCGGTGACGAGGGCGTACCGCCCGTCGAGCAGCCCGGGGACGGTCGCGGCCAGCAGCCGGGCGTACTCGGCGTGGTCCGGGGTCTCCTCGTCGGAGGCGAAGTTCACCGGGAGGCCGCCGCCGATGTCGAGGGTGTCGATCTGCTGCCGGCCGGCCTTGGCGTTGATCTCCTCGGCGAGCGCGTACACGGAGCCGACGCCCTCGGCCATCAGGGCGAGCGGGACGCCCTGCGAGCCGGTGTGGGTGTGCAGCCGGGTGAGCCAGGGCCGGTCGAGGCAGGCCTGGACGACGGCCTCCCGCGCGCCCTCGTCGCGCAGGGCCACGCCGAACTTGGAGGTGGCGGTGGCCGTCGAGAGCGCCCCGATGGAACCTGCTCCGACCTGCGGGTTCACCCGGATCCCCAGGGGTGACGCGGTGGGGGCGGAGGCGACCAGCGCGTCGAGCCGGCCGAGCTCCTGGAGGTTGTCGGCGTTGACGGCGATCCCGAGGGCGAGGGCCTGGCGCAGCTCGGCCGGGGTCTTGGCGGGCGAGTCGAGGACCGTGCGGGTCGGCGGCACGCCGGCCGCCCGGGCCAGGGCCAGCTCGCCGGGGCCGGCCACCTCCATGCCCAGTCCCGCCTCGTGCAGCAGGCGCAGGACGGGGACGAGCGGGCAGGCCTTCACGGCGAAGGCGTGCAGCACGGGGGCGTCGGTGACGGCGGCGAACGCGCTGGTCAGCGCGGCCGCCGAGGCGCGGATGCCGTCGGTGTCGAGGAGGCCGACGACGGGTTCGGCGGGGGAGAGGAGTCCTTGCTCGACGGCGGCGCGGACGGCCCGGTCGCGAGCGAGCCGGCGACGGTCCGCGGGGGCGGGGGAAGTCATGGGTCCATCGCACCACCCGGTGGGGCGGGCCCGCAGCTGTTGACTAAGACTATTCATCAGTCCAGGATGTGAATACCTGAATGAATAACCGAGCATCGAGGAGGCCCCGCCATGTCAGGACCCCGACCCGTCCGAGCCCCGCGCGGTACGGAACTGAGCGCCCTGGGATGGCAGCAGGAGGCCGCCCTCCGCATGCTCCAGAACAACCTGGACCCCGAGGTCGCCGAGCACCCCGACAAGCTCGTCGTCTACGGCGGCACCGGCAAGGCCGCCCGTGACTGGCGCTCCTTCGACGCCATGGTCCGCACCCTGCGCACCCTCAAGCAGGACGAGACCATGCTGGTCCAGTCGGGCCGCCCGGTCGGCGTCATGCAGACCCACGAGTGGGCCCCGCGCGTCCTCATCGCCAACTCCAACCTGGTCGGCGACTGGGCCAACTGGGAGGAGTTCCGGCGCCTGGAACAGCTCGGCCTCACCATGTACGGCCAGATGACCGCCGGCTCCTGGATCTACATCGGCACCCAGGGCATCCTCCAGGGCACCTACGAGACCTTCGCCGCCGTCGCCGCGAAGAAGTTCAACGGGACCCTGGCCGGCACCATCACCCTCACCGCCGGCCTCGGCGGCATGGGCGGCGCCCAGCCGCTCGCCGTCACCATGAACGACGGCGTCGCGATCTGCATCGACTGCGACCCGCGCGCCATCGAGCGCCGCATCGAGCACCGCTACCTGGACGTGAAGGCCGACGACCTGGCCCACGCGCTCCAGCTCGCCACCGAGGCCCGCGACGCCCGCCGGCCGCTCTCCATCGGCCTGCTGGGCAACGCCGCCGAACTGCTCCCGCAGATGCTCGCCGAGGGCGCCCCGATCGACATCGTGACGGACCAGACCTCCGCCCACGACCCGCTGTCCTACCTGCCGGTCGGCGTCGCCTTCGAGGACATGGCCGACGCCGCCGCCAAGGACCCGGCCGGCTTCACCGGGCGCGCCCGCGAGTCCATGGCCCGCCACGTCGAGGCCATGGTCGGCTTCATGGACGCCGGCGCCGAGGTCTTCGACTACGGCAACTCCATCCGCGGCGAGGCCCAGCTGGCCGGCTACGACCGCGCCTTCGCCTTCCCCGGCTTCGTCCCCGCGTACATCCGCCCGCTGTTCTGCGAGGGCAAGGGCCCGTTCCGCTGGGCCGCCCTCTCCGGCGAGGCCTCCGACATCCACAAGACCGACAAGGCGATCCTCGACCTCTTCCCGGAGAACGAGTCGCTGCACCGCTGGATCAAGATGGCCGGCGAGCGCGTCCACTTCCAGGGCCTGCCCGCCCGCATCTGCTGGCTCGGCCAGGGCGAGCGCGACAAGGCCGGCGACATGTTCAACGACATGGTCGGCAACGGCACGCTCGCCGCGCCCCTCGCCATCGGCCGCGACCACCTGGACTGCGGCTCCGTGGCCTCCCCGTACCGCGAGACCGAGGCCATGCTCGACGGCTCCGACGCCATCGCCGACTGGCCGCTCCTCAACGCCATGGTGAACGTCGCCTCCGGCGCCTCCTGGGTCTCGATCCACCACGGCGGCGGCGTCGGCATGGGCCGCTCCATCCACGCCGGCCAGGTCACCGTCGCCGACGGCACGGCGCTCGCCGGCGAGAAGATCCGCCGCGTGCTCACCAACGACCCCGGCATGGGCGTCATCCGCCACGTCGACGCCGGCTACGACATCGCCGAGCGGGTCGCCGACGAGCGCGGCGTGCGCGTCCCGATGCGCGAGGGCGGCACCGAGGAAGGCCCGGCGTGAGCCAGTCCTTCCACGCCATGTGGACGTCGTTGCGGCCGATCGGCCGCAACGACGCCTCCGGCGGATACCGCCGCTACGCCTGGACCGGCGCCGACGCCGACTGCCGCCTGTGGTTCCGCATGCAGGCGGAGGCCCGGCGGCTCGACGTCGAGACCGACCGCAACGGCAACCAGTGGGCCTGGCTCGGCGACCCGGCCGCCGGTGACGCCGTCGTCACCGGCTCCCACCTGGACTCCGTGCCCGACGGCGGCGCCTTCGACGGCCCGCTCGGCGTCGTGTCCGCCTTCGCCGCCCTCGACGAACTCCGCGCCCGCGGCGTCTCGTTCACGCGGCCCCTCGCCATCGTCAACTTCGGCGACGAGGAGGGCGCCCGCTTCGGGCTCGCCTGCGTCGGCTCCCGGCTCACCTCCGGCCAGCTGACCAAGGAGAAGGCCTTCGAGCTGCGCGACGCCGACGGGATCAGCCTCCCGCAGGCGATGGAGGCCGCCGGCCACGACCCCGAGGCCATCGGCCACGACCCCGAGCGCCTGAGCCGCATCGGCGCCTTCGTCGAACTGCACGTGGAGCAGGGCCGCGCCCTGGACCTGTCCGGGGACCCCGTCGGCATCGCCTCCGCGATCTGGCCGCACGGCCGCTGGCGGTACGACTTCCACGGGGAGGCCAACCACGCGGGCACCACCCGGCTCGTCGACCGCCGCGACCCGATGCTGCCGTACGCGGAGACCGTCCTCTCCGCCCGGCGCGAGGCCGAACTCGCGGGCGCCGTCGCCACCTTCGGCAAGATCGCCGTCGAGCCCAACGGCGTCAACGCCATCCCGTCGCTCGTCCGCGGCTGGCTCGACGCCCGCGCCGCCGACCAGGACTCCCTGGACACCGTCGTCGCCGGCATCGAGGCCGCGGCCCGCGCGCACGCCGTCCGCCAGGGCGTCGACCTCGCGGTCGTCCGGGAGTCGTTCACGCCGGTCGTCGAGTTCGGGCACGCCCTGCGCGACGAGATGAGCCGCCTCCTCGGCGAGGCGACCGGGGACAAGGTCCCGGTGCTCGGCACCGGAGCGGGACACGACGCGGGCATTCTGTCCGCCTCCGTTCCGACCGCCATGCTGTTCGTGCGCAACCCCACGGGCGTCTCGCACTCCCCGGCCGAGTTCGCGGCCGAGGACGACTGCGTGGCCGGCGTCCGCGCCCTCGCCGACGTACTGGAAGGACTGGCGTGCAGGTGACCACCTACTGGCTGGAGCACGCCTGGCTCGACACCCACGTCGAGCCGGGGGTGCTGCTCGACGTGGCCGACGGCCGCATCACCGCGGTACGGACGGGGGCCGGCACGCCCCCGCCCGGCGCCGTCGTCCTGCGCGGCTTCACGCTGCCGGGCCTCGCCAACGCCCACTCGCACGCCTTCCACCGAGCCCTGCGCGGCACCGTCCAGGTCGGCTCCGGCACCTTCTGGACCTGGCGCGAGGTCATGTACTCCGTCGCCCAGCGGCTCACGCCCGACAGCTACTTCGCGCTGGCCCGCGCGGTGTACGCGGAGATGGCGCTCGCCGGCATCACCTCCGTCGGCGAGTTCCACTACCTGCACCACGCGCCCGGCGGCACCCCGTACGCCGACCCCAACGCCATGGGCGAGGCCCTGATCGCGGCCGCCGCCGAGGCCGGCATCCGCATCACCCTCCTCGACACCGCCTACCTCTCCGCCGGCTTCGGCGCCGCCCCCGAGCCGCACCAGCTCCGCTTCTCCGACGGCACGGCGGACGCCTGGGCCGAGCGGGCGTCGGCGCTCAAGGAGCGGGAGGGCGTCCGGATCGGCGCCGCGATCCACTCCGTACGCGCCGTCCCGGCGGACCAGCTGTCCACGGTGGCCCGGTGGGCGCAGGACCGGCAGGCCCCGCTCCACGTCCACCTCTCCGAGCAGACCGCCGAGAACGACGCCTGCCTGGCGGCCCACGGCCGGACCCCCACCCAGCTCCTCGCCGACCACGGCGTCCTCGGGGCGCGCACCGTGGGTGTCCACAACACGCACCTGACGGACCCGGACATCGCGCTCATCGGCGGTTCCGCGACCGGCACCTGCATGTGCCCCACCACCGAACGCGACCTCGCCGACGGCATCGGCCCGGCCGTCGCCCTCCAGCGTGCGGGCTCACCGCTCTCGCTGGGCAGCGACAGCCACGCCGTCATCGACCTCCTGGAGGAGGCGCGGGCGATGGAGCTCGACGAGCGCCTGCGCACCCGCACCCGCGGCCACTGGACGGCCGGCGCGCTGCTGCGGGCGGCGACGGCGGACGGTCACGCGGCGCTGGGCTGGCAGGACGCGGGCGTCCTGGCGGCGGGCGCGCTCGCCGACTTCACGACGATCGCCCTGGACTCCGTCAGGACGGCCGGGCCGCTGCCGCGTCTGGCAGCAGAGACGGCGGTATTCGCAGCGTCGGCCGCGGACGTGCGGCACACGGTCGTGGGCGGCCGTCACGTCGTCCGGGACGGGGCCCACCGGTCCGTCCCGGACGTGGCACAGGCCCTCGCGGACTCGATCGCCGCCCTGCGCGGCTGAAGGAGACACCTCGCATCATGGACACGAGCCCCGCGGCGACGAACAACCCGGCGCCGACCTCCGCGCCCACGAGCGCGAACAGCCCCGTGGCGACCGCCGCCACGGCCATCGTCAACATCGCCAGCCTCGTCACCAACGATCCCTCCCTCGGTGATGGAACCCCCCTGGGCCTGATCCAGGACGCGGCCGTCGTCATCGAAGGCGACCGTGTCGTCTGGGTCGGTGAATCCAGCAAAGCACCCGCCACCGACAACCGGGTCGACGCGGCGGGCCGTGCGGTGATCCCCGGCTTCGTCGACTCCCACTCCCACCTCGTCTTCGCGGGCGACCGCACGGCCGAGTTCAACGCCCGCATGTCCGGCCAGCCCTACAAGGCCGGCGGCATCCGCACCACCGTCGCCGCCACCCGCGCCGCCACGGACGCCGAACTCTCCGCGAACGTCGCCCGTTTCATGCGGGAGGCCCTCCGGCAGGGCACCACCACCTTCGAGACCAAGTCCGGCTACGGCCTGACGGTCGAGGACGAGGCCCGCGCGCTCCGCATCGCCGCCGAGCACACCGACGAGGTCACCTACCTCGGTGCCCACATCGTCTCCCCCGACCACGCCGACGACCCGGCCGCGTACGTGGACCTGGTCACCGGCGCCATGCTGGACGCCTGCGCCCCGTACGCGCGATGGGTCGACGTCTTCTGCGAGAAGGGCGCCTTCGACGGCGACCAGGCCCGCGCGATCCTCACCGCGGGCAAGGCGAAGGGGCTGCACCCCCGCGTGCACGCCAACCAGCTGTCGTACGGCCCCGGCGTGCAGCTCGCGGTCGAGCTGGACGCGGCGAGCGCCGACCACTGCACGCACCTGACGGACGCGGACGTGGACGCGCTCGCCTCGGGCGCGACGGTCGCCACGCTCCTGCCCGGCGCGGAGTTCTCCACCCGGGCGGAATGGCCGGACGCCCGCCGTCTGCTCGACGCGGGCGTCACCGTGGCGCTGTCGACGGACTGCAACCCCGGCTCCTCCTTCACCTCCTCCGTCCCCTTCTGCATCGCGCTCGCCGTCCGCGACATGCGGATGACCCCGGACGAGGCCCTCTGGTCCGCCACGGCCGGCGGCGCGGCCGCCCTGCGCCGCACCGACGTCGGCCGTCTCACCGTCGGCGCCCGCGCCGACCTCGCGCTCCTCGACGCCCCGTCCCACGTCCACCTGGCCTACCGGCCGGGCGTGCCGCTGGTCTCGGAGGTCTGGCGCGCGGGCGTGCGCACGGTCTGACACGCCGCCGGACGCGCCGTCCGGCGGGTCCGGCCGCTGTGCGAGGGTGACGCGCATGGAGAACTCCCGGACCTGGGCGGTCCACCGGACCACCGACGCCGGTGAGGCCCTCGCGGCGGCGGGACGCCTCTGCGCCCTCTTCGCCGAACTCCGCCCCGAGGTGAGCCTCGGGGCGGAGCTGCGCACGGTCGGGGACGTGCGACGGATGGCCGAGGTGCTGCCCGAAGGGCTGTACGACCACCTGGAACCGCGCACCGACCCGGAGACGGGCGAATGGCGGTGCTTCGACGCCGATCCGGCCGCCACGAGCGACGAGGACCTCGCCGGGGAGCTGCCGCTCGACGTGACGGCCGAGGCGGCCTCCGGCACGGTCGAGACGCGCTTCGTGGCGGCGCTCGGGGAGGGACAGGCGTGGATCGACTGGCAGGGCGTGTGGCCCGACCCGGGGGAGCGCGAGCCGGCCGGCTGGTGGAGCGACGACGGGGTCCAGGTGGTCTTCCACGGGGAGCGCGCCGAGCGCTCCGCGTGGACCGCGCGTCACACCGTCTTGGTCCACGTCTCCACCCGGGGCGACGTGTCCCGCGCGAGCCGCCTCGCCGCCCGCCTGGGAGAGGCGCTGGACGGCGCGTGGGAGAGCCGCCAGGGGGAGCGGGACGGGGGCGTGGCCTTCGGGGGTGCCGGGCGCCCGGCACCCGGGTGCACGGCATGAGCGACGTCACCGGCGCACGCGGCGCCCGGCACACGCGTCCAGCGCGTGAGCGACGTCACCAGGGCGTGCGACGCGGCACACGCGCCCACGACGTGAGCCACGTCACCAGGGCGCGTGGCCGGCGGTCCCGCCGGTCGCCCGCCGTCGCCGGGCGGCGGGCACGGGGTGCGCCCCCGCCTCCGCGTGGTCGCGGTGCCGGGGGCGGGTGCGGGCCGGTCCGCAGGGCTCGTAAGGGTCGGCGGACCGCGCGGGGCGCCGGCTCACCCGTACGGTCGTCGGCGCCCCGCGGGCCGGTACGGACTCACTCGTCGATCGTCAGACCCTTGCGCAGCCGGGTCAGCGTGCGGGCGAGGAGACGCGAGACGTGCATCTGCGAGATGCCGAGCTCCTCGCCGATCTCCGACTGGGTGAGGCCGGCGGTGAAGCGGAGCGACAGGATGCGGCGGTCGCGGGCCGGGAGCGAGGCGATCATCGGCTTCAGCGACTCGATGTACTCGATGCCCTCGATGCCGTGGTCCTCGTAGCCGAGCCGGTCGGCGAGCGTGGCGCCGTCGGTGTCGAGCTCGTCCGGCGGCGCGTCGAGGGAGCTGGCGGTGTAGGCGTTGGCCGCGGCCATGCCCTCGACGACCTCGTCGGTCCTGATGCCCAGGGCGTGGGCGAGTTCCTCGACCGTGGGGGCGCGGTCCAGGCGCTGGGAGAGCTCGTCGCCGGCCTTGGCGAGGTCGATGCGGAGTTCCTGGAGCCTGCGCGGGACGTGCACCGACCACGAGGTGTCGCGGAAGAAGCGCTTGATCTCGCCGATGATCGTCGGCATCGCGAAGGTGGGGAACTCGACGCCGCGGGACAGTTCGAAGCGGTCGATCGCCTTGATCAGGCCGATGGTGCCGACCTGGACGATGTCCTCCATGGGTTCGCTGCGGGTGCGGAACCGCGAGGCGGCGAACTTGACCAGGGCCAGGTTGAGTTCGATCAGGGTGTTGCGGACGTAGGCGTACTCGTGAGTGCCCTCCTCCAGGTCGCCCAGGCGGGCGAAGAGGGTCTTCGACAGGGCGCGCGCGTCCTGCGGCGCGAGCTCGTCGACGGGCGGGATGCGCGGGAGTTCCGCGAGTTCCGTGGCCGCGAGGTCCGGTACGTCGAGCCGGGGGGACATGGTCTCCTCCATCATTGTCTCGCTACGGTTTGCGGCGCCTCCGAAGCCCGCCAAGTGGAATGTGTTCTTCTAGGCCTACCGGTTCAACCCCGATGGTTGCAAGTGGCAATTGTCCGGTTCATTCCTTTTGTGATGGAGCTCGTGTGCGGTGAACGGCGGTGCGCTTGTATGGTTCGTCGCATGTACCGCCAGCACATCGGCAGCGCACCCGGGCGGTTCCGGGTCGAGGTCCGCACCGTGGGGGCGAGCGAGGTGCTCACCCCGGTGGGTGAGCTCGATCACCACACCGCTGAACTGTTGCGTGCGCCACTCGACCACGCGCTCGACGAGGGCCGGACACGTCTCGTACTCGACTGCTCACAGCTCGAGTTCTGCGACTCCACCGGACTCAACGTCCTGCTCGGAGCCCGGCTCAGGGCCGACGCCGCGGGCGGCGGGGTCCATCTGGCCGCGATGCGGCCGGTGGTGGCCCGGGTCTTCGAGATCACCGGAGCGGACGCCGTGTTCACCCTCCACGACTCGCTCGACTCGGCCCTCCCGGGCTGAACGCCCCCGGCCGGGCCCGGTGTCCGGGCTCCCGGCCAGACTCTGTGTCCTGAACTCGTCAATCGGTTGAATCGGTGAGGTGAAGCGTTGAAGGAGACCACCTCCGGCGAACCCGAGGTCCGCACCATCGCCCTCGGGGCGGCCAGTGGCACCGTCCCGCTCGCCCGCGACTTCACCCGGCAGGCGCTCTACGACTGGGGCTGGCTGCCCGCCGCCACGGCGGACCGGCGCGCCGCCGCCGAGGACGTCCTGCTCGTGGTCTCCGAGCTCGTCACCAACGCCTGCCTGCACGCCGAGGGCCCCGAGAGCCTGCGCGTGCTGCGTCTCGCCGAGGTGCTGCGCCTGGAGGTCGCCGACCGCGGCAGCGGCCAGCCCGCCCCCCGCACCCCGCACCGCGCCGGACGGCCGGGCGGGCACGGCATGTTCATCGTCCAGCGGCTCTGCCGCGCCTGGGGCATCGAACGTGTCCCCGGCGCCCCCGGCAAGACGGTCTGGGCCGAGCTCGCCGCACCCGCGTAGGACTTTCACACCCCTCTCTCTTCCCTCTGCAGGGCCTCCGGCGTACCTTGACGGCCAATCTGATAGACCGTCAGTAACGTCGCGGTGAGGGGTGCTCGAGGTGCCGTACCGGAGGAGAACAGCCTGTGCGCTGACGGCGGCGGTGGCGGCGGGCTCCGCCGTCCTGCTCTCCGCGCCCGCCGCGCAGGCCGAGGTCGTCGACGTCAACTACGCCTGCGAGACGAAGATCGGCCCCAAGAGCGCCGTCTCGCCCGTCGACATCCAGGCCGTCAGGAGCGGCAGCGCGTACACGATCACGATGTCCTTCGAGAAGGGCGTCTCCGACAGTCCGGTCGACCTGCCCAAGGGCGTCATGACGCCGCGCGCCGAGCTCGTCCTCGGCGGGGCGGACAGCGGCCGGGTCCAGGTCAAGGGCGTGCCGAACGCGGCCCTCATCCCGGCCGACACCCCCATCAGGATCGGTCGGCTCACCGGCACGTACACGCCGCGGAAGAGCGGCCGGGTCACCTTCACGGCCGGCACCCTCACCGTCCACGCCCTCGGCATGGACGCCGCCGTCTGCAAGCCCACGAACAGCCCCAAGGCCGCCCTCGAACTGGACGTGACGGCGGCGGGCGGCTCCGGCGGCCCGTCGGGCGGTACGGGCTCGGGCGGCTCGTCGGGCGGTACGGGCTCGGGCGGCGAACTGCCCAGGACCGGCCCGCTCGACTCGGCGACCGCGCTCGGCACCCTCGGCGGCACCGTCCTGCTGGCCGGCACGGCCGGGGTGCTCTGGCTCACCCGGCGCACCGCACGGCCCACGGCACGCTGATGCGGATGGCACGGGCCGCGGCCGCCGCCCTGCTCGCGGTGGCCGGGACGGCCGGGCCCGGGGCCGCCGCCGCGGCGGCGCGGACGGCTCCGGCACCGGCCCGTACCGCGCCCGCCCCCGCCGGGTGGAGCGCCGCGCCCGCCGCCGGGCGGCCGTACGTGTACCTGGAGGGCGCCGCCGGCAGCGTGCTGCAGGACACGCTGTCCGTGACCAACCCCGGCGCCCGTCCCCTCACCGTGCGGCTCAGCGGCGAGGGCGCGCCCATCGCCTTCGCCGTGCGCACCGTGACCGTGCCCGCCCGCACGCGGGCGGACGTGCCCTTCGCCGTCACCGTGACCGCCGACACCCCGCCCGGGGACCATCGGTGCTCCGTACGGGCCGGAGCCGCCGGACACGAGACGGTCGTCCCGCTGCACCTGCGGGTCAGCGGTCCGCGGCTCGCCGCGCTCACTGTCGAGGACGTCCGCGTCGAGCCCTCCGGCACCCTGCGCTACACCCTGGTCAACCGCGGCAACACCGTCCTCGCCCCGCGCCTCGCCGTACGCGCCGAGGGCCTGCTCGGCACCCTCCTCGACCGCCCCGAGCGCCCGCTTCCGCTCGTCCTCCGCCCCGGCGAGCGCGCCGCCCGCACCGAACCCTGGCCCGATCCGCCCGCGCTCGACTCGGTCACCGTGCGGCTGACCGCCGGCGCCCCGGGCGCCGCCCCCGCGAGCGCCCGGGCGGACGCCGCCTTCGCCTCGCCCACGGGCGTCGGCGCCCTGGCGGCCGTCCTGCTCGCGGCGGCGGGCACGGCCACGTACGCGATACGGAGGAGACGATGACGTACCTGCGTACGGCGGCGGGCGCGCTGCTCGCCGCACTGCTGCTCGCCGCGCTGCCGGCCACCGCCACCGCCACCGCCGCCGAGCGGCCCGGGGTGGCGCTCTCGCAGAGCCAGGGCGGCAAGGGCGGCGAGATCACCGTCAGCGGCTCCGGCTGGAAGCCGGGAGCCCTGCTCATGCTGCTGGTCTGCGGCCAGGCCACGCCCGCGCAGGGCGTCGTCGGCGGCACCAACTCCTGCGCCAACACCGACGGTCGTGCCGCCACGGTCGACGCGAAGGGCGCCTTCAGCCGGAGACTGCCGGTCGCCGAGCCGCCCAGCCCCTGCCCCTGCGTGGTCCACGTCGCCGGGGTCACCGGCCAACAGGACGTCGTGGACGTGGCGTTCACGGTGGCCGGGCATCCGACCGCCCCGCTGCCCGAGCCCTCGGGGCGCGGCGCGCTGCGGGTGCTGACCTCCGCCCGGCTCGAAGGCTCCAGCGGTGTCCTCGTCTGGTTCGGCGCTCCGGCCCGCCGCGAGGTCGTCGTCACCCTCGGCAACCTGGGCCGGACGGCGGTCAGGGACCCCGTCTTCGAGGTCGGCACCAGCCACGGGGTGTTCTCGCCGCAGTACGAGGAACGGCAGTGGCGCGGCACCGTCGAGCCCGGCCGCAAGGCCGTGGTGAGGCTGCCCGTCGAGCTGACCGCGGGCGCCCACGGCGACTACCAGGTGTCCGTGCGGTACGGCGGGCAGGTGATCATCGAGCAGCCCTGGGGCGTCGGGCGCCCGTGGGGCGTGACCCTCTTCTGGCTGCTGCTCGCGGTCGTCGTCCCCGCCGCCCTGTTCCGCCTCGGCATGGCGGTCGTCGACCGGGTCCGCCCGCCCGGCCGGCGCCGGATCAGGCAGAGCGCGGCCGGCCGGCCGCGTCCCGCGCGCCGCGCCCCCGGCCCCGTGTCCGCACCGGCGGCCGGTGCCGGCGACGAACCGACCGCGGTCCTGCCGTGGTTCACCCCCGACTCCGCACCGTCAGAGAACAGCCCGACGACGAAGGGACAGTCGTGAGCCCGACACGCACGACACGGAGGATCAGCGCGGCGGGTGTCGCCCTGATGCTCGGCGGCGCGGGGGTCCTGCTGGCCGCCGGCCCCGCCACGGCGGCGGAGGTCTCGTACAAGACCGAGTGCATCCCGCCCTCCATCTCCGGCCTCCCGCCGGTGCAGGGCACCACCAGGGTGCAGATCACCGCGCCCGCCGAGGCCAGGGTCGGCGACGAGGTGGAGGTGGTCTGGAAGACGGTCGAGGCCGCCTCGAAGAACCCCGACATCCTCGACCTCGACAAGGACACGGTGAAGCCGACCGGCGTCATCACGCTCGGCGGCGCCGCGAGCGGCACGCTGGCCGTGGAGGGTCCGCGGCAGAACCCGCCCATCAAGAAGAACAGCCCGATGGTCCTGCCGGACATGAAGGGCCGGCTCAAGCTGGACAAGGCGGGCGAGATCACGCTGACGCCCGGCAAGTACACGATCAACGTCTCCAAGCCGATGTCGACGGACACCAAGTGCTCGCCGAAGGAGACGGTCGCGGTCGGCGCCACGATCAAGGTGACGGACGGCGGCGGCTCCGGCTCCTCCGGCGGCACCACCACGTCCGGCGGTTCGACGACCTCGGGCGGTTCGACCACCTCGGGCGGTTCGACCACGTCCGGCGGTACGACGACCTCCGGCGGCTCCAGTACGTCAGGCGGCACCACCGCCTCCGGCGGCGGCACGGCCGGCGGCACCTCCGGAGGGGGCGGCGGCCAGACCGACTTCCCCGGCAAGGAGGTCGCGGTGAACTTCGCCTGCCAGGCGCCCGGCCCCGACTCGATCACCTCCAAGGTGACCGTCAACGCCAGGAGGAGCGGAGGTTCCTACAGCCTGACCGTCAAGACCGCCAAGGGCGTCATGAACAGCCCGGCCGCCCTCCCCAAGGGCGCGCTCAAGCCGTCCATGGCCGTACGGATCGGCGGTGCCGACAGCGGTACGGTCACGGTCACCGGCGCCCCCAACCCGGCTCCGCTGGAGGCCGGCAAGCCGGTGGACCTGAGCGACATGACCGGCACCTACAAGCCCGGCGCGAGCGGCAAGGCCACGCTCAGCCCGGGGAAGCTGACCATCAGCGTCTCGCTGGGCGGCTCGCCCATCGTGATCCCCTGCGAGGTCAAGGGCGCGGTGCAGGCCTCGCTGACCCTCGACACCGAGAAGCAGGCCGGCGGCGCCGCCGGGGGCGGCAGCGGCGCCCCGGGCGGTTCGGGGGGCGAACTCCCCCAGACCGGCGCCGGTGACGACGGGGCCCTGCGCGCCCTCGCCCTGGTCGCGGGCACCGCGATCCTGCTCGGCGGCGCGGTGTTCACCTTCACTCCGTGGGCCCGGCTCCGCCGCTGACGCCCCCGGAGAACGGAACGGCGGAGGCCGTCGCACCGAACCCGGTGCGACGGCCTCCGCCTCGTGTGTGCGGGCGCGTCAGTGGACGCTGCCCATCAGCGCCTGGACCTTCTTGCGGTAGCTCCAGACGGCGACTCCCGCGAGGGCGGCCGCGGCCGCCTGGAAGGCGATGACCCCCGTCCCGTTCAGGTCCACGCCGGCCAGCGAGAGCAGACCCGTGGTGCAGTCGCCGGCGGTGACGGCGAGGAACCAGACGCCCATCATCTGGGAGGCGTACTTCTGCGGGGCCATCTTCGTGGTGACGGAGAGGCCGACCGGGGAGAGGCACAGCTCGCCGATGGTCTGGATCATGTAGATCGAGACGAGCCACATCGGGGAGACCTTGGTGCCGTCGGCCGCCATGTTCATCGGGACGATGAAGACGAAGAAGGACGCGCCGACCAGGACCAGGCCCATCGCGAACTTCACGACGGTGTTGGGCTCCTGGTTCTTCCGGGCCAGCCACAGCCACAGCCAGGCGAAGACCGGGGCCAGCGCCATGACGAACAGCGGGTTCAGCGACTGGTACCAGGTGGCCGGGAAGCCGAGGCCCATGACGCTGTCGGCGGTCTTGTCGTCGGCGAACAGCGACAGGGTCGAGCCACCCTGGTCGTAGATCATCCAGAAGACGGCGGCGGCGACGAAGAACCAGATGTACGCGGACATCTTCGACTGCTCGGTCCTGTCGAGGTCCTTGTCGCGCTTGATGCGGACCAGGACGGCGACCGGGATGATCAGGCCGGCGAGGGTGATCGGGACCAGGGCCCAGTTCAGGGTGTACATGCCGAGGCCGATGACGACGCCGTAGAAGACGGCGGCCACGACCAGCACCAGGCAGACCTTGACCAGGACGCTCTTGCGCTCGGCGGCGCTGAGCGGGTTCGGGACCAGGTTGCTCCGCGGGCTGAGGTTCCTGGTGCCGACGAGGAACTGCAGCAGGCCGACGCCCATGCCGACCGCGGCGAGCGCGAAGCCGAGGTGCCAGTTGACCTTCTCGCCGACGGTGCCGACGACGAACGGCGCGACGAAGGCACCCAGGTTGATGCCGATGTAGAAGAGCGTGAAGCCACCGTCACGGCGCGGGTCGTCCGGGCCGTCGTAGAGGTGGCCGACCATCGTCGAGATGTTGGCCTTGAGCAGGCCGGAACCGGCGGCGACGAGCGCCAGACCGACGAAGAACATCGCCTGGCCCGGGATGGCGAGCGAGGCGTGACCGGCCATGATCACGAAGCCGGCGATGGTGACCGTCTTGCGGGCGCCCCAGACACGGTCGCCGAACCAGCCGCCGGGCATGGCCATGAGGTAGACCATCGACACGTACACGGAGTAGATCGCCGTGGCCGTGGCGGCCGTCATGGCCAGGCCGCCGCCCTGGCTGCCCGTGGCGGCGTCGGCGCCGCCCGAGACCAGGTAGAGGACCAGAAGGGCCCGCATGCCGTAGTAGGAGAAGCGCTCCCACATCTCGGTCATGAAGAGGGTGGCCAGGCCGCGGGGGTGGCCGAAGAACGTCTTCTCGGAACCGGGGGCTCCGGTAGAAGCCGTCGTCAGGCTGGACGCCATGTCGATCCTTGCTCTGTCGGGACGCGCGCTTCGTGAGCGGGGTGCGCCCGGTGGGGGAGGCCGGCACCGTCGGGACGCGGTCGCGCCCCTCCGGGATCCACGCCCTGGCGCGTCTTCGCGCCGCAGGACCCGGCCCACAGGTCGTTCACTGTCCTCAAGGCCGCCGAGACCGCCTTGTGCAGAAAAGAGACCCTTGGCTCACCAACACGGCCAAAGGTCCCCGATTACCGCTACAGAACTCTCGACACCATACGACACGACAGTGCCCGATTAGGAAGGACTTGAGAGATGGATCACAGGTGACGTTGGAACCGATCTCCCCCATTCGAAGGTCATGAGGAGATTACGCGCCAAGATCCGGAGGTGCCGCCGCCGCCCTGTGGATCACGCCCCGGCCCGTCGTCCGTGCGGACTACCATCACCTCATGACCCGTGTGCTGCTCGCCGAGGACGATGCCTCCATCTCGGAACCGCTGGCCCGTGCCCTGCGGCGGGAGGGGTACGAGGTCGAGGTCAGGGAGGACGGTCCGACCGCCCTCGACGCCGGTCTCCAGGGCGGAGTCGACCTGGTCGTGCTCGACCTGGGACTGCCCGGGATGGACGGCCTGGAGGTCGCCCGCCGGCTGCGCGCCGACGGCCACACGGTGCCGATCCTGGTGCTCACCGCCCGCGCCGACGAGGTCGACACGGTCGTGGGTCTGGACGCCGGCGCCGACGACTACGTCACCAAGCCCTTCCGCCTCGCCGAGCTGCTCGCCCGCGTCCGGGCCCTGCTGCGGCGCGGCGCCACCGAACCCACCGCCGCGCCCACCACGCACGGCGTGCGGATCGACGTCGAGTCGCACCGCGCCTGGATGGGCGACGAGGAGCTCCAGCTCACCGCGAAGGAGTTCGACCTCCTGCGGGTCCTGGTCCGGGACGCCGGCCGGGTGGTCACCCGTGACCAGCTGATGCGCGAGGTCTGGGACACCACCTGGTGGTCCTCGACCAAGACCCTCGACATGCACATCTCCTGGCTCCGCAAGAAGCTCGGCGACGACGCGGCGAACCCCCGCTACATCGCCACCGTCCGTGGCGTGGGCTTCCGCTTCGAGAAGAGTTAGGTCCGGTCCGTGCGTCGCCGCCTGATCAACTCCACGCTCGCCGTGGTGCTCGTCGTCATCGCCGTCTTCGGCGGTTCGCTCGTGATCGTCGAGACCCGGACGGCCTCCAGCAGCGCCCGGGAGAGCGTGGACTCGGAGGCCCTGCGGATCGTGTCCATCGTGGACAGCCGGCTGATCGGCGGCGAGCCGGTGAACCCGGCGATCCTGGCCGACCAGAGCGGCGCCAAGCGCTACGCGCGCGTCCAGATCCCCGGCCGCGACCCCATCGAGATCGGCACCCGCCCCTCCGGCAGCGTCATCCGGGGCCTCGCCGAGGGCGAGCGCGGCGAGACCGTGATCGTGGAGGAGGCCCGCTCGGTCGTCATGGCCGAGGTGGGGCGCACCCTGCTGATCATCGCGGGAGTGGCGCTGCTGTGCGTGGTGGCCGCCGTGCTGCTCGCCGTACGGGCGGCGAACAAGCTGTCCTCGCCGCTCACCGACCTCGCCGAGACCGCCGAGCGGCTCGGCTCCGGCGACCCGCGCCCCCGGCACAAGCGCTACGGGGTGCCCGAGCTCGACCGGGTCGCGGACGTGCTGGACGCCTCCGCCGAGCGCATCGCCCGGATGCTCACCGCCGAGCGCCGGCTCGCCGCCGACGCCTCCCACCAGCTGCGTACGCCCCTCACCGCGCTCTCCATGCGCCTGGAGGAGGTCGCCGTGGCCGGGGATCTCGACACGGTCCGGGAGGAGGCGACGATCGCCCTGACGCAGGTCGAGCGGCTCACCGACGTGGTCGAGCGGCTGCTGACGAACTCACGCGACCCGCGGACGGGCTCCGCGGTCGCCTTCGACCTCGACGAGGTCATCAAGCAGCAGCTCGCCGAGTGGCGGCCGGCCTACCGCAGCGCGGGCCGGGCCATCGTGCACTCGGGGAAGCAGGGCATGCGGGCCGTCGGCACCCCGGGCGCGGTCGCCCAGGTGCTGGCCGCCCTGATCGAGAACTCGCTCATGCACGGCGGCGGGACGGTCGCCCTGCGCACCCGCGTCACCGGCAACCAGTCCGTGATCGAGGTGACCGACGAGGGCCCCGGCGTGCCCGCCGACCTGGGGGCGCGGATCTTCGAGAGGGCGGTCAGCGGCCGCAGCTCCACGGGAATCGGCCTGGCGGTCGCACGGGACCTCGCGGAGGCGGACGGCGGCCGTCTGGAGCTGCTCCAGCAGCAGCCGCCGGTGTTCGCGCTGTTCCTGAGCCGTGAGGTCAGGAGCCGTACGGAGAGCGAGGCGGAGCGTCCGGTCCGCTAGGCCTTGTCCTCCGGACCGGGCCGGGGGCGGGCTCAGACCCGGTCGGGCTGCCGGCGGGTGGGCTGGCGCGGGGCCTTCTCCAGGAACGATTCCGCGGTCTGCACGGCCTCTTTCGCCGGCAGCGCGCGGAAGACCCAGGTGCGGTAGGACCAGAAGCGGAACAGGGTCGCGACGCCGATGCCGAAGAACTTGAAGAAGTTGCTCTGCAGGGGGGTGTCCCAGCCGAAGCCGTACGTCGCCGTGTAGAGCACGCCGTTCTCGATCACCATGCCGACGATGCTGAACAGCAGGAACAGGACGAGTTCCTTGGTGCGGCCCGACTTGTCGCGGTCGCGGTACGTGAAGTAGCGGAACCCCACGTAGTTGAAGGCGATCGCCACGACGGTGGCGATGATGCCGGCCCGCACCACCGGAAGGTCGGTGACGTGGCGGACCACGTTGAAGACGAGCAGGTTCACCAGGACGCCGAGTCCGCCCACCGCGCCGAACTTGGCGACCTCGCGGACGAGCCGGTCCACTCGCATGCGCAGCGCGCCGGGTTCACTCATCGTGATCGGTCTGTCCCGTCCGTTTCGGAGGTGTTCCGCAGACGCCCGGACGACGTCGACCCAGCCATGCTAACCACCCCTCCTGGCACCCGCCCCTGATGTTCGCGATCCGTGTGCGAGCCCACCCGGACTGTGACAAGACACAGCCGGACGAGGGTCCGGAACTTGTGCGGATACCCTAAGAGGGTGACGTTCCCGGTAGTCGGCATGGTCGGTGGCGGTCAGCTCGCCCGTATGACCCACGAGGCGGGCATCCCCCTCGGCATCAAGTTCAAGCTGCTCAGTGACACCCCGCAGGACTCGGCGGCCCAGGTGGTCAGCGACGTCGTCATCGGCGACTATCGCGACCTGGACACGCTGCGTGACTTCGCGCGCGGCTGCGACGTGATCACCTTCGATCACGAGCACGTGCCCGCGGAGCACCTGGCGGCCCTGGAGGCGGACGGCGTCGTCGTCCGGCCCGGCCGCAGAGCCCTCGCGCACGCCCAGGACAAGGGGGTGATGCGGGCGCGGCTCGACGAGATCGGCGTGCCCAGCCCGCGGCACCGCCTGGTGGCCGACCCGGCCGACGCGGCGGCCTTCGCCGCGGAGGGCGACGGCTTCCCGATCATCCTGAAGACCGTGCGCGGCGGCTACGACGGCAAGGGTGTCTGGTTCGTGCGCTCGGAGGCGGACGCCCACGACGCCTTCAAGGCCGGCGTGGCGGTCCTCGCAGAGGAGAAGGTCGACTTCGCGCGCGAGCTCGCCGCCAACATCGTCCGCTCCCCGCACGGCCAGGCCGTCGCGTATCCGGTGGTCGAGTCCCGGCAGGTCGACGGGGTCTGCGACACCGTGATCGCGCCCGCGCCCGACCTGGACGACGAGCTGGCCGGCCGGGCGCAGGAGCTGGCCCTGCGGATCGCCAAGGAGCTCGACGTCGTCGGCCACCTGGCCGTGGAGCTCTTCGAGACCCGCGACGGCCGGATCCTCGTCAACGAGCTCGCCATGCGCCCGCACAACTCCGGCCACTGGACCCAGGACGGCGCGGTCACCTCGCAGTTCGCCAACCACGTCCGGGCCGTGCTGGACCTGCCGCTCGGCGATCCGCGGCCGCGCGCGAAGTGGACCGTCATGTGCAATGTTCTGGGAGGCGATTTCCCGGACATGTATCAGGCGTACCTGCACTGCATGGCCCGCGACCCGCAGCTCAAGATCCACATGTACGGCAAGGACGTGAAGCCCGGCCGCAAGGTCGGCCACGTCAACACCTACGGCGACGACCTGGACGAGGTGCTGGAGCGCGCCCGCCATGCCGCCGACTACCTGCGAGGAACGATCGTTGAGTAATCCGCCCGCTGCGCACCCGCTCGTCGGCATCGTCATGGGGTCCGACTCGGACTGGCCCGTCATGGAGGCCGCGGCCCAGGCCCTGGACGAGTTCGAGATCGCGTACGAGGTCGACGTCGTCTCCGCGCACCGCATGCCGCGCGAGATGATCGCGTACGGCGAGGAGGCCGCCGGCCGCGGTCTCAAGGCGATCATCGCGGGTGCCGGCGGCGCCGCCCACCTGCCGGGCATGCTCGCCTCGGTCACCCCGCTGCCGGTCATCGGCGTGCCGGTGCCGCTGAAGTACCTCGACGGCATGGACTCCCTGCTCTCGATCGTGCAGATGCCGGCCGGTGTTCCGGTCGCCACGGTGTCGGTGGCCGGCGCGCGCAACGCGGGCCTGCTCGCGGCCCGCATCCTCGCCGCGCACGACCCCGAACTGCTCGGCCGGATGAAGGAGTTCCAGCGGGAGCTCAACGACCAGGCCACCGAGAAGGGCAAGCGGCTGCGGCAGAAGGTCGAGGGCTCGGGCGCCTTCGGGTTCGCCCGGTGAGCACCGCGGCCGACCGCCTGGCGGAGGCGCGCGAGCTGCTCGCCTCCGCCCCCGTCGTCGACGGCCACAACGACCTGCCCTGGGCGCTGCGCGAGCACTGCGGCTACGACCTCGACCGGCTCGACATCGCGGGCGACCAGCGCGGCGCGCTCCACACCGACCTCGCCCGGCTGCGGGCCGGCGGCGTCGGCGCCCAGTTCTGGTCCGTGTACGTGCCCGGCCGGCTGGCCGGCGACCACGCGGTGAGCGCCACCCTGGAGCAGATCGACGTCGTCGACCAGCTGCTCGACCGGTACGCGGCCGACCTCGCGCCCGCGCTGACCGCCGACGACATGGAGAGGGCCCGCAAGGAGGGCCGGATCGCCTCCCTCAAGGGCGCCGAGGGCGGGCACTCGATCGACAACTCCCTCGCCACCCTGCGCGCTCTGCACGCCCTGGGCGTGCGGTACATGACGCTCACCCACAACGAGAACAACGACTGGGCCGACTCGGCGACCGACGAGCCCCGGCACGGCGGACTGAGCGCCTTCGGCCGCGAGGTCGTCCGCGAGATGAACCGCTGCGGCATGCTCGTCGACCTCTCGCACGTGGCCGCGACGACCATGCGGGACGCGCTGGACACCACGGCCGCGCCGGTGGTCTTCTCGCACTCCTCGTCCCGGGCGGTCTGCGACCACCCGCGGAACATCCCGGACGACGTCCTGGAGCGGCTGCCCGCGAACGGCGGCGTGGCGATGGCGACCTTCGTGCCGAAGTTCGTCCTGCCGGCGGCCGTCGACTGGACGGCCCGCGCCGACGAGAACATGCGCGCCCACGGCCTGCACCACCTCGCCACCACCCCCGAGGCCATGGCGGTCCACCGTGCCTTCGAGGCGGAGAACCCGCGCCCGGTCGCGACGGCGGCCACGGTCGCCGATCACCTCGACCACATGCGCGAGGTGGCCGGCATCGACCACATCGGCATCGGCGGCGACTACGACGGCACCGCGTTCACCCCGGACGGCCTCGACGACGTCGCCGGCTACCCGAACCTGATCGCGGAGCTCCTCACCCGTGGCTGGTCGGCCGCCGACCTGGCGAAGCTGACCTGGTCCAACGCGGTCCGGGTGCTGCGGGACGCGGAGGCGGTCGCGCGCGAGCAGCGTGCGCTGCGGGGCCCGTCGGTCGCGACGCTCGCGTCCTTCGACGCCCAGGCGGCGCAAGGCCGGTGACCGGGTGACGCGAGGGGCTCGCCACGGCGGGCCCCTTCCCGGTGCGCCCGGACGGTCTGCCGCCCGGGCCCGGACCGGCCGGGCGGGAACGGCGCGGGGCCCGGTCCGTACCTCAGGGGTACGGACCGGGCCCCGCGTGCGGTCGGCGGCGGGTCAGGCCCGCGGGCGCCCCATCGCGCGGTAGGTCCAGCCGGCCTCGCGCCAGCGGACCGCGTCGAGGGCGTTGCGGCCGTCGAGGATCACGGGGGAGGAGGCCACCCGGGCCAGCTCCGCCGGGTCGAGCGCGTCGCGGAACTCGCGCCACTCGGTCAGGTGCAGCACCACGTCCGCGCCGCGCACCGCGTCCAGGGCCGTCGGCGCGTAAGCGAGCGTCGGGAAGAGCCGGCGGGCGTTCTCCATGCCCTTGGGGTCGTAGACGGTGACCTGGCCGCCCTGGAGGTGGATCTGGCCGGCCACGTTCAGCGCGGGCGAGTCGCGGACGTCGTCCGAGTCCGGCTTGAAGGTCGCGCCGAGGACCGCCACCCGCTTGCCGAGGAAGCCCCCGCCCAGGGCCTCGCGCGCCATCTCGACCATGGACGCACGGCGCCGCATGTTGATGGAGTCGATCTCGCGCAGGAAGGTCAGTGCCTGGTCGGCGCCCAGCTCGCCGGCCCGCGCCATGAAGGCCCGGATGTCCTTGGGCAGGCAGCCGCCGCCGAAGCCGATGCCGGCCCGCAGGAACTTGTTGCCGATCCGCTCGTCGTGCCCGATCGCCTCCGCCAGCTTGGCGACGTCGCCGCCGGCGGCCTCGCACACCTCGGCCATCGCGTTGATGAAGGAGATCTTCGTGGCGAGGAAGGAGTTCGCGGAGGTCTTCACCAGTTCGGCGGTCGGGTAGTCGGTCACCACGAACGGCGAGCCCTCGGCCACCGGCACCGCGTACACCTCGCGCAGCAGCTTCTCGGCCCGGTCCCCGCGCGTGCCCTCGGGCACGCCGACCACGACCCGGTCGGGGCGCAGGGTGTCCTGGACGGCGAAGCCCTCGCGCAGGAACTCCGGGTTCCAGGCCAGGTCGACGCCCTCGGGCAGCACGCCGGCGAGCCGCTCGGCCGAGCCGACCGGCACGGTCGACTTGCCGACCACCAGGGCCCCCGGCCGGACGACCGTGGCGAGGGAGGCGAAGGCGGCGTCGACGTAGGACATGTCGCAGGCGTACTCGCCGTGCTTCTGCGGGGTGTTCACGCAGACGAAGTGGACGTCGCCGAAGGCGCCGACCTCCGCCCAGGAGGTCGTGAACCGCAGGCGCCCGCTGGAGCCCTCGATCCCCTCGACGTGCCGGGCGAGCAGTTCCTCCAGGCCCGGCTCGTACATGGGGACGCGCCCGCCGGAGAGCATCTCGATCTTCTCGGGGACGACGTCGAGCCCGAGGACCTCGAAGCCCAGTTCCGCCATGGCCGCGGCGTGCGTGGCGCCGAGGTAGCCGGTGCCGATCACGGTGATCTTCAGGGCCATGCGGTCTCCAGTGAGGAGTCGAGGTCGGGCGAATGCCTGCCCGAGCATAGTCGGGGCCTGGATCGGGGCCCGTTCTCGCCCTACCATTTGGGTTACTTAACGGTAGTTAGCAAGCGTGGGAGTGAATGAGCGTGGCGGGTTCTGCCGATTTCGACCTGTATCGCCTGTCGGAGGAGCACGAGATGCTCCGTGAGACGGTCCGCGCGCTGGCGGAGGCGAAGATCACGCCGTTCGCCGCGGCGGT
>NZ_JBIDBK010000008.1:0-298168 GCF_043202995.1 Streptomyces sp. NPDC048018 | reverse complement strand
TGGACGGGGTATCAACTAATCTGGCGTTGATTTTTGGCACGCTGTTGAGTTCTCAAGGTGCGGACGCTTCCTTCGTACTCACCCTCTCGGGCTTTTCTCCGGGCGCTTCCTTCGTTTCCGACTCTATCAGATCTTTCCGACCCGATTTCCTCGGTGCCTTCCGGTCCCGAATTCGCAGCTTTCGCCTTTCGGGCCCTTCGGCGGGGTCAAACACTACCAGGCTTTCTCGGTCCCCCCGACCACGCCCTCCGCGAGGCAAGAGCACGCAGAGGTGTAGACCACTGGGGTTAGGATCTGGCTTGATAGGCGCTGCCGACCCACGACTCAACGTCGCGTTGGGGTCAGGCAGGAGTACGACAGTACATCCCTACGCCACTTGAGGCAAATCGTTTCCGGTAGTCCCTAGGTCCGCCAACTGGTACGTCTCGTGCGGAACCGGGACTTCCCATGACATAGGCTTCTGAACAGTACGCCGTCCAGGACAGGTAGTGACGGCGCCACACCATCTCCGCCCCTGGGAGGCTTCCCATGACCCACGTGACGTCGCCACTCGCTGGACGCGCCATCGGTCTCGCTGCTGTACCCGACCCCGTCTTCTCCGGCGCGATGGTCGGTCCCGGTACCGCCATCGACCCCGTGCTCGAGCCCTCCGAGGCCGTCTCGCCCGTCGACGGCGTCGTCGTCTCTCTCCACCCCCACGCCTTCGTCGTCGTCGACGCCGAAGGCCACGGTGTGCTGACCCACCTCGGGATCGACACCGTCCAGCTCAACGGTGAGGGCTTCGAGCTCCTCGTGAACAAGGGCGACACCGTGACGCGCGGACAGGCCGTCGTGCGCTGGAACCCTGCCGAGGTCGTGGCCGCCGGCAAGTCCCCCGTCTGTCCGGTCGTGGCGCTCGAGGCCACCGCGGACTCCCTCTCCGATGTCCTCGACGCCCAGGACGTCAAGGCCGGCGACGCGCTCTTCTCCTGGAGCTGACCGCCGGCCCGTCCTCGACGACGGGCACGCGTACGACATTCAACGCGGCGGCCCCGGCCGCCGCTCTATCGGAGACGGGTGAGATGGAGACAACGCTGCGAGGCGTCGGGGTCAGCCACGGTGTGGCGATCGGCGAGGTCCGGCACATGGGCACGGCGGTCCTCGAACCGCCGGCCAAGCAGATCGCGGCCGACGAGGCGGAGCGCGAGCAGGGGCGCGCCCGACAGGCCGTGGAGGCTGTGGCCGCGGACCTCATCGCCCGGGGCAACCTGGCCGGCGGCGAGGCTCAGGCGGTGCTGGAGGCCCAGGCGCTGATCGCGCAGGACCCCGAGCTGGCCGCCGACGTGGACCGCCGGATCGCGGTGGGCAGCACGGCGGAGCGGGCCGTCTACGACGCGTTCTCGCACTACCGGGAGCTGCTCGCGGGGGCCGGTGAGTACATGGCCGGCCGGGTGGCCGACCTGGACGACGTGCGCAACCGGATCGTGGCGCGGCTGCTCGGTGTGCCGATGCCGGGTGTCCCGGACAGCGACGAGCCGTACGTGCTGATCGCGCGGGACCTGGCGCCCGCCGACACGGCGCTGCTCGACCCGACGCTGGTGCTCGGCTTCGTGACCGAGGAGGGCGGCCCGACGAGTCACAGTGCGATCCTCGCGCGTGCTCTGGGGGTGCCGGCCGTGGTCGCGCTGCCCGGTGCGGGTGAGCTGGCCGAGGGCACCGTCATCGCGGTGGACGGTTCCACGGGCGAGATCTTCGTGGAGCCGAGCGACGAGAAGCGGGAGGCGCTGACCAGGGCCGCCGAGCAGCGGAAGGCGGCGCTGTCGGCTTCCAGCGGTCCCGGTGCGACCTCGGACGGGCACAAGGTGCCGCTGCTGGCGAACGTGGGCGGTCCCGCGGACGTGCCGGCCGCGGTCGAGGCCGGGGCCGAGGGCGTGGGTCTGTTCCGTACGGAGTTCCTGTTCCTGGACGACAGCAAGCAGGCGCCGTCCGAGGAGAAGCAGGTCGAGGCATACCGCAAGGTGCTCGAGGCGTTCCCCGAGGGCCGTGTGGTCGTGCGGGTGCTGGACGCGGGCGCGGACAAGCCGCTGGACTTCCTGACGCCGGCGGACGAGCCGAACCCGGCGCTGGGTGTCCGGGGTCTGCGGACGCTTCTCGACCATCCGGAGGTGCTGCGGACGCAGCTGACGGCGCTGGCGAAGGCCGCCGAGGGTCTGCCGGTGTACCTGGAGGTCATGGCGCCGATGGTGGCCGACCGCACGGATGCGAAGGCGTTCGCCGACGCGTGCCGTGAGGCGGGGTTGCGGGCGAAGTTCGGCGCGATGGTGGAGATTCCGTCCGCCGCGCTCCGGGCGCGTTCGATCCTGCAGGAGGTCGAGTTCCTTTCGCTGGGCACGAACGACCTGGCGCAGTACACCTTCGCCGCCGACCGTCAGGTGGGTGCGGTGTCGCGGCTGCAGGATCCGTGGCAGCCGGCGCTGCTCGACCTGGTGGCGCTGTCCGCCGAGTCGGCCAAGGCCGAGGGCAAGAGCTGTGGTGTCTGTGGTGAGGCCGCGGCGGATCCGCTGCTGGCCTGTGTGCTGACGGGGCTGGGCGTGACCTCGCTGTCGATGGGTGCGGCGTCGATTCCGTACGTGCGGGCGACGCTGGCCAAGTACACGCTCGCGCAGTGCGAGCGCGCGGCTGCCGCGGCGCGTGCCGCGGACACCGCGCACGACGCGCGGATGGCGGCGCAGGCGGTGCTGTCCGGGGAGTGATTCCCGGGCGGCGGCCGTGGGCCGTCGTGGTTCGGTGTCGAAGGGGCTTCCCGCCGGTGTGGCGGGGAGCCCCTTCGGCGTCAGTGGGGGTGTGCCGTGTCGGGGGGTGTGAGGGGGAAGCCCGCGCGGTAGTCGACGTGGGGTTCGGGGGCGATGGGTTCGCCGGTCAGGGCGTCGGTGCAGTAGGCGTCGAAGACCTCGGCCTCGGTGAGGGGGTGGAGGTGTCCGCCGCGGAGGCGCCAGCCGTGGAGGCGGTCGGGTGCGCCGGGAGTGGTGGTGCGCAGGACGACGCCGCCGGGGGTGTCGAGGGCGAGTCCGGCGGCGAGGACGGAGACGAATTCGGCGCCCTGGGATCTGTCGAGCCGTGCGGGGCCCGTGGCGTCGCGGACGGTGCGGAGGGTGGCGAGGAGTTGCTCGTCCTCGGCGGGGATGCTGCACACGAGGTGGTGGGTGCCTGTTCCCGCGGCTTCGAGGAGGCGGAACAGGAGCTGGGAGGCGTGGTCGAAGGAGGCCCGGCCGATGTCCTGGCCGCAGTCCGGGCAGGTGCCGGCCTCGGTGAGGAGCATGGTGGCGTACTCCCAGGTGGCGCGGCGGGCGGCGGTGTCGATGAGGGTGGGGACGAGGGTGCTGAGGGACTGGCCGGTATAGAGGACGCGGGCGCCGGTGGCTGCGCGTTCGGCGGTGTAGCGGCTGCGGCTGGTGGAGCGGTCCGGGTCGATTCCGTTGTCGGTGCAGTACTCGGCGTACTCCTCGGGGTCGAAGAGGGCGACGGTGGTGTGGCCGCCGTTGGCGGCGAGGGTCCTGAGGAGTTCTTCGACGTGGTGCAGATAGCGCCCGTGGTCGTCGAAGGCGAAGGTCGTGTACTGGCGCATGGTGGTGAAGTCCTCCTCGTCGGCGAGGAGGGCGACGGTCTCGGCCACCTCCCTGCGCAGGGCGCGGCGCAGTGTGGCGGTGGTGTGGTGCGTGGTCATGTCTCCCCCTGAGCGCTGTCGATCAGTGCTCACTCACCGTAACCGTGGGGACTGACAGTGACGACGGGTCGGGTTCGGTGGCGCGGTCGCGGGTCACGCGGTACTGGGCGGCGCCGGCGGCGACCAGAGCGAGGCCGAGGACGGGCCAGGCGAGGGGGCCGGCGGTCATGACGCCGGTGACGAGGAGGGGTCCGGCGAAGCGCTGGGTGGACTGGGCGAGTCCGTGGACGCCGAGGTAGGCGCCCTGGGCCTCGGCGGGGGCGAGGGCGACGGAGAGCTCCCACGAGGCGGTGGCGTGGATGATCTCGGCGAAGGTGAGGGCCACGACGGCGAGGACGAGGGCGCTGACGGCGACGGTGCGGCCGCCGGCCGCGGAGGCGGCGAGGCCGAGGGTGCCGAGGACGAGGAGGCCGGCGAGCGGGACGAGCAGGCGGCGGGCGGCGGGGGTGGTGGCGCCGTAGCGGGAGAGGGGGACCTGGAAGAGGACGACCAGGACGGTGTTGAGGACGAGGAGCAGCGGGGCGAGCCCGACGGGTGCGGCGGTGGCGTGGACGATCCAGAGGGGGACGGCGACCTGGAGGATCGTGTCGTCGAGGAAGAGGGCGGCCTCGGTGGCGGTGTAGGCGAGGAAGGTGCGGTCGCGCCAGGGGCCGGCGGGCCGGTTCCTCGGGGTGTCGGCCGAGGTGGCGGCGACGCGGGAGGGGGCGGGGGGTTCGGCGCAGCGCAGGGTGAGGGCGGCGATGACGAGGTAGGTGACGACGTTGCCGATGAGGAGGAGGCCGTAGGCGCGGGTGCTGCCGGTGGCGAGTGCGGCGGCGGCGCCGAGGCCGCCGATGGACCAGCCGATGTTGACGGTGGTGCGCTGGATGGCCTGGTACCGGACGCGGTCGGGGCCGGCGAGGCGGGCGGCGTAGAGCTTGATGAGGACGCTGCCGGCGCGGTCGGGGAGGGCGCCGAGGGCGGAGAAGAGGGTGAGGAGGAGGAAGTCGTCGGTGGTGAGGAGGGCGAGGAGGGCGGCGCCGCGCATGAGCTGGGCGCCGACGATGACGCGGACGAGGGGGAAGCGGTCGGCGAGGCGGCCGGCGAGCGGGGCTCCGGCGATGCCGACGCCGCCGGCGACGGTCATGAGGAGGCCGACCTGGCCGAGGCCGAGTCCGGAGACGTAGGTGAAGTAGAGGGCGGTGCAGCCGGCCCAGAGTCCGGTGCCGGTCTTGTCGATGATGCTGACGAGGAGCATGCGTCGGCCGTCGCGTCCGCCGGGTATGCGGTCGAGAGCGGTGCGGTGCCATGAGTCGGTGCGGCTCACTCGGTTCCCCCTTGACAACGAGTTTTGTATTGATACATAGTTCAGTACGTGGCAACACAATATTCGATCAGTGGGGCGACGGCCAAGGGAATCGCCGCATCGGTGGAGCGCGGGGTGACCGAGGGCGAGCTCGCGCCGGGCGACGCCCTGCCTCCCGTGCGCCGGCTCGCCGAGGAGCTCGGCGTCAGTCCCGGCACCGTCGCGACGGCGTACCGGGAACTGCGGCAGCGCGGTCTCGTGGTCACGCGCGGCCGGGGCGGCACCGTGGTGGCGGAGGCCCCCTCGGTGGCCTCCCGGCGGCCGCCGCGGATCCCCCCGGGGGTGGTCGACCTGGCCACCGGCCTTCCCGACCCCGCCTTCCTGCCGGTGCTCCGGCCCCCCGCCGAGGTGCGTCCGGTGTACGGCTCGCACCGCGCCGCCCCCCGTCTCGCGGCGCTCGAGGAGCTGACGCGCGCCTGGTTCGCCAGGGACGGCGTGCCGGCGGAGCGGGTGACGTTCGCGCACGGGGCGCTCGACTGCATCGCCCGGCTGCTCTCCGTCGAGCTGCGACCGGGGGACGCGGTCGCCGTGGAGGACCCGGGCTTCCACCATCTCCTGGACCTCGTGCCGGCGTTGGGACTGCGCATGGTGCCGGTGACCGTGGACCGCGAGGGGATCGTCCCCGAGTCCCTGCGGGCGGCGCTGCGGGCCGGAGTGCGGGCCGTGGTCTGCACCCCCCGTGCCCAGTGCCCCACCGGAGCGTCCTTCTCCCCCGCCCGGCGGGACGAACTGGTGTCGCTGCTCAGGGAGTTCCCCGAAGTCCTGGTCGTCGAGGACGACTACAACGTGGAGTTCACGGGTCCGGTGGCGCCGACGCTCAGCGCGGCGGGCCTGGACCGCTGGGCGCAGGTGCGGACCGTCTCCAAGCGGCTGGGGGTCGACCTGCGGTGGGCCGCGGTCGCCGGTGACGCGGTGACCCTGGCACGGCACGACGGGCGCATGGTGATGACGTCGGGGTGGGTCAGCCACATCCTGCAGGAGACGGTCGCCGGCCTGCTCGCCGATCCCGCGGTCACCCGGCTCGTGGCCGCCGGCGAGGTCGCGTACACGCAACGGCGGCAGGCGCTGACGGCGGCCCTCGGCTCGTACGGCATCCGCTCCTTCGGGGAGAGCGGGCTCAACGTGTGGGTGCCGGTGCGCGACGAGTCGGCGGCGGTGAACGGGCTGCGGACGCTGGGCTGGTGGGTCGCGGCGGGGGCGCGGTTCCGGATCGCCGCGCCCACGGCCGTACGGATCACGACGTCGACGCTCGTGCCGGCGGAAGCCGCGCGGCTGGCGGCGGACTTCGCGGCGGTGCTGGGCGACGCGCAGGCCACCTACGGAGGCTGAGGCGATGCGTGAGGGGCCCCCGGCCGCGCGCCGCCGGGGGCCCCTCACGCGTCGTGTCGCCCGGTTACCCGGCGCGGCGGGTGCGGGCCAGCTCCTCGTAGAAGCGCAGCAGCCCGATGTCGTCGACCGAACCCGGGTTGACCGCCTTGGCCATCGGGGTGCCCTGCAGGAGGCGCTTGACCGGGACCTCGATGCGCTTGCCGGTCAGGGTGTGCGGGACGGCCGGGATCTCGATGATCTCGTCGGGGACGTGGCGCGGGGAGAGCTCGCTGCGGATCGTGCTCCTGATGCGGGCGATCAGCTCCTCGTCGAGGGTGGCGCCGTCGGCGAGGTGCACGAAGAGCGGCATCCAGTAGCCGCCGTCCGGCTCCTCCAGGCCGATGACGAGGGACTCGCGGATCTCCGGCAGGCGCTCGACGGCCTCGTAGATGTCGGCGCTGCCCATGCGGACGCCCTGCCGGTTCAGGGTGGAGTCGGAGCGGCCGTGGATGATCACCGAGCCGCGGTCGGTGATCGTGATCCAGTCACCGTGGCGCCAGACCCCGGGGAACATCTCGAAGTAGCTGTCGCGGTAGCGGCTGCCGTCCGGGTCGTTCCAGAAGCGGATCGGCATGGACGGCATGGGGTTGGTGACGACGAGCTCGCCGACCTCGCCGACGAGCGGCTTGCCCGAGGGGTCCCAGGACTGCAGGTCGGTGCCGAGGCCGGCGGCCTGGAGCTCGCCGATGTGCACCGGGAGGGTGGGGACGGCGCCGGCGAAGCAGGAGCAGACGTCGGTGCCCCCGCTGACGGAGGCGATCCACAGGTCCTCGCGGACCTCGTCGTGGAGCCAGCGGAAGCCGTCGGGCGGCAGCGGCGAGCCGGTGGTGGCCACGCACTTCACCCGGGAGAGGTCGAAGTCGCGGCCGGGGTGGACGTCGGCCTTGGCACAGGCCATGACGTAGGCGGCGGAGGTGCCGTACAGGGTGGCGCCGGTGCGCTCGGCGACCCGCCACTGGGCGGCGGTGTCGGGGTGGCCGGGGCTGCCGTCGTAGAGGACGACGGTGGTGCCGGTGAGCAGGCCGGAGACGAGGAAGTTCCACATCATCCAGCCGGTGGAGGTGTACCAGAAGAACACGTCCTCGGGGCCGAGGTCACAGTGCAGGCCCAGCTGCTTGACGTGCTCGACGAGGATGCCTCCCTGGGACTGCACGATCGCCTTGGGCAGGCCGGTCGTGCCGGAGGAGTAGAGGACCCACAGCGGGTGGGAGAACGGGACCTGCTCGAAGACCGGCTCGGCGTCGGCGGCGGTGAGCGCGGACCAGGCCAGCGCGCCGTCCGGGGTGGGCGTGCCGAGCAGCGGGATGTGCACGACGGCGCGCAGCGAGGGCAGTTCGGCCCGCAGCTCGGCGACGGTGTCGCGGCGGTCGTGCTCCTTGCCGCCGTAGCGGTAGCCGTCGACGGTGAACAGGACGACGGGCTCGACCTGCTGGAAGCGGTCGAGGACGCTGCGGGCGCCGAAGTCGGGGGCGCAGGAGGTCCAGACGGCGCCGACGGCGGCGGTCGCGAGGAGCGCGACGACGGCCTCGGGGATGTTGGGCAGGTAGCCGCTGACGCGGTCGCCCGGCCGGACGCCGAGGCGGCGCAGCTCGGCGGCGAGGGAGCCGACCTGGCGGCGGAGCTCGGCCCAGCTGATCGGGGTCGGCTCATGTGTCTCGTCCACATGGAGCAGTGCCGCGTCATGGGGCCGCTCCTCGGCGGCGCGCAGCGCGTGCTCGGCGTAGTTGAGGGTGGCGCCCGGGAACCAGTCGGCGCCGGGCATGGAGCGGTCCCCCAGGACCCGCTCGTACGGGGTGGCGAAGCGGAGGTCGAACCACTCGGCGACGGCCGCCCAGAAGGCTTCGAGGTTCTCGACGGACCAGCGGTGCAGGGCCTCGTAGCCGCCCTCGGCGGGGGCTCCGTGGCGCTCGGCCGCCCAGGCCTGGAAGCGGGTGACGGCGGCCGCGGCGACGCGGTCCTCGTCAGGCTGCCAAAGCGGCTCGGTCTGGGCTGATGTCATGGGTCGGCTCTCCCTGGCTGTACGCGGGGTCTGCGTGTGTCTCGCGCACGTGCTGGGGTGTGCGCGTGACGCGGCTGACAGGGACGATGCCATGTGATCCTCGTTCGCACCAGGGTTCCCCGCCCATGGTCGGGCAGCTGAATATGTGCTCCCACCACGGGTGAACGGCAGTTGAACGAAGCCCTCACGCGCTCACACGGATGGCAGGGTGAGCCGCATGGACGGTCGTGAGCTGGTGCGCTCGGTGAAGGTGCTGGGTTCGGTGCAGGGGTTGCGGGCGGTGCGGTCGGCGTGGCGGCAGCGCCGTACCGACGCGAGGGCGCTGCCGCCGAGGGGGGCGGAGCGGGCCCGGGTGCCGGGTCCGATGGGCGAGGTGGAGCCGCTGCCGGGCGGGGGGATCGTCCGGTTCGCCCGTTCGGAGCTGCGGATCTCGGTGTCGGCGGGCGGCACCGTCTTCTGGGGGTGGGACGAGGCGGGGCCACTGCCCTCGTACGCGCTGGCCGGCGAGCCGCCCGAGCCGGACCCGCGGGCCGTCCTGGAACCGGACACGGACGGCGGCTGGCGGGTGGTCTCGGAGCGGGTGACGGTCGCGGTGTCCCGGCACGGGGCGGTGGAGGTACGCACCCGGGGCGGGGTGGTGCTGCGCCGCGACCTGCCGCCCCGATGGTGGGAGCCGGTGCGCGGCGGGGCCGCGCGCTGGGTGCAGCGCAGTGAGGTGCCGGCGGACGCCCGGTTCTTCGGTCTCGGCGGCCGCTCCGCCGGGCCGCGGCTGCGGGACGGGACGTACCGGCTGTGGAACACCGACCCGCAGGGGCGGTTCGGTCCGGGCGACGACCCGCTCTACATCACGATGCCGGTGCAGCTGGTGGTGGCGGACGCGGGGACCCATCTGGCCTTCCACGACAACTCCTGGGACGGGCGGGTCGTCCTCGCCGAGGGCGAGGAGGGCGCCGGGTCCGGGCACGACCGGCCGGGGACCAGCGAGGTGCGGATGGACGGCGGTCCGCTGCGCTGCTGGGTCGTGGTCGGCACCCCCGCGCGCGTGCTGCACGGCTGGGCGGCGCTGACGGGTGCGCCCGCGCTGCCGCCGTCGTGGGCCCTCGGGCCGCAGCACGCGCGCTGGGGCTTCGGCAGCGAGCAGGAGGTGCGGCGCGTCGTGGACGGCTACCGGGACCACCGGCTGCCGCTGTCCGTGCTGCACCTGGACATCGACCACTACGACCGGCACCGGGTGTTCACCGTGGACCGGGAGCGCTTCCCCGACCTGCCCGGGCTCGCGGAGGAGCTGCGCGGACGCGGGGTGCGGCTGGTGTCGATCGTGGACCCGGCGGTGAAGGCGGAGCCGGGCGACGAGGTGTACGAGGGCGGGCGGGCCGTCGGGGCGTTCGTCCGGGACGACCGGGGCGAGGAGGTGCACGGGGTGGTGTGGCCCGGGGAGTGCGCCTACCCGGACTTCACCGATCCGGAGACGCGGAAGTGGTGGGGGACGCTCTACGAGGAGCGGCTGCGGCAGGGCTTCTCCGGCATGTGGCACGACATGAACGAGCCGGTCTCCTTCGCGCCGTTCGGCGACCCGACGCTCCCCCGCTCGGCGCGGCACAGTCTGGAGGGCCGTGGCGGGGACCACCGCGAGGCGCACAACGTGTACGGGCTCACCATGGCCCGCGCCGGGTACGAGGGGCTGCGGGCGCTGCGGCCCGCGGAACGGCCCTTCCTGTTCTCCCGGTCGGGCTGGGCGGGGATGCAGCGGTACGGCGGGACCTGGTCCGGCGACGTGTCCACGGGCTGGCCGGGGCTGCGAGCCTCGCTGGCCCTGGTGCTCGGGCTCGGCCTGTGCGGGGTGCCGTACTCGGGGCCCGACGTGGGCGGTTTCGACGGGAGTCCGTCGCCCGAGCTGTTCGTGCGCTGGTACCAGCTCGGCGCGTGGCTGCCGCTGTTCCGCACGCACGCGGCGATCGACGCGGGGCGGCGCGAGCCGTGGGAGTTCGGGCCGGAGGCGCTGGAGCACGCGCGCGCGGCGCTGGCGGAACGGGAGCGGCTGCGGCCGTACTTCGTGACCCTGTCGCGGCTCGCGCGGATGACGGGGGCGCCCTATGTGCGCCCGGTGTGGTGGGGGACGCCGGAGGACCGGGCGCTGCGCGACTGCGAGGACGCCTTCCTGCTCGGCGACTCGCTGCTGGTGGCGCCGGTCCTCACGCGCGGGACGGACCGCCGGGCCGTACGGCTGCCGCGGGGGCGCTGGTACGACACGGCGACGGGGCAGCCGTACGAGGGACCCGGGCAGGTGCTCCTGGACGCGCCGCTGTCGCGCGTGCCGGTGCTCGCCCGGGCGGGCGCGGTGATCCCCGTGCGCGGCGAGGAGGACGGCAGGCCGGCCCTGGAGGTGTGGGCGCCGGCCGCGGGGAGGACGGGTGGCGGTCTGGTTGTGCGGGACACCGGCGACGGGTGGGAGCCGGCGGAGATCGAGCGCTATCAGTCGCGGCTGGCCGGCGGGCGGGTCGTGGTGGAGCGGGTGACGGACGAGGGCGTGCGGGAGGCGGAGCTGCCGGTGCGGGTGCGGGGATCGGTGGGCTGACCGGAGCCGGTCGCCCGTCAGCCGTACGCCCCGGCGAAGAACCGCCGCACGGCCTCCGTGTGCAGCGGGAAGGCGAGTTCCTCCGGCCCGTGCAGGAGGTGGTGCCCGCTCGTCTCGTCGGTGGCCGCCGGGGGCGGGAGTTCGGCGGCGGGGCGGGGCGGGAGGAGGCCGAAGAGGAGGAGGTGGCCGGCCGGGGAGCTGAGGGCGTCGGCGAGGCGGACGTCGGCGGCCCCGGCCTGGATGCCGGTCTCCTCGCGCAGTTCGCGCACGACGGCCTCCTGCCAGTCCTCGCCGAAGTCGACGAAGCCGCCGGGCAGGGCGACCCGCCCGGACTGCGGCGGGATGGTGCGGGTGATGACGACGAGCGCGGTGCCGCTCGGGTCGGTGACGGGCAGCAGGGCGACGGCGACCGGGAGCGGGTTGCGGTAGGCCGTCGCGCCGCAGGCGGGACAGGTGCGGGGCCAGCCGGCCTCGGCCGGGTAGGGGGCGCCGCAGGAGGAACAGTGCGAGTGCGGGGAGGAGTCGGTCACGAGCCGACCGTATGCGATCACCCTTTCCCGCCGCCGGCGTACCTGGTAGACGGTCACCATGACAGGACTGAAGCGACTGACACGACGTGCCTCCGTTCTCCGCGGTCTCTGCGCGCTGGCCACCGCCGGCCTGCTGACCGCACTCGCCGCCGCCCCCTCCGCCGGCGCCGCCGGCCGTGCGCCGGAACCGAAGGCTCCGCGGGAGTTCGTGGCGCTCGACCGCGTGGACCGGACGGTCCTCCAGGAGATGCGCTACGCCACGGAGCACAACTTCGTGGGCGAGCGGGTCGACGGCTACCGGCAGCCGGTGTGCCTCCTCACCCGGCCGGCCGCCGAAGCGCTGCACCGGGCGCAGGTGAGGCTGCTCGCCCGGGGCTACACGCTGAAGGTGTACGACTGCTACCGGCCGCAGCGGGCGGTGGACCACTTCGTACGCTGGGCGAAGGACCTGGACGACGAGCGGATGAAGCGGGAGTTCTATCCGCTCGTCGACAAGTCGCGGCTGTTCGCCGACGGTTACATCGCGGAGAAGTCCGGGCACAGTCGCGGTTCGACGGTCGACGTGACGATCGTGCGGCTGCCCGCGCCGCCCACCCGCCCGTATGTGCCGGGCGAGCCGCAGACGGAGTGCTTCAGGCCTCAGGCGGAGCGCTTCCCGGACAACTCCGTCGACATGGGCACCGGCTTCGACTGCTTCGACACGCTCTCGCACACCGACGACCCGCGGATCGCCGGCGCGCAGCGGGCCAACCGGGACCTGCTCCGCGGCGCGCTGGCCGAGCAGGGCTTCGTCAACCTGCCCGAGGAGTGGTGGCACTTCACGTTCAGGCCGGAGCCGTTCCCGGCCACCTTCTTCGACTTCCCCGTGGCGCGGAGGTCCGTGGCGGGCCACTGACGTCTTCCCCCGAAGGTCTGCCCGTGCCAGACTTCTGACGCATCGTCAGATAACGGGAGGGGCGACGGATGGCACGAACGCGCAGGCCGGTGGTGGCCGGCTGGTTCACCGACGACACGCTTCCCGAGGGGGACTTCCGGCTCCTGGGGACCCGCTGCACGGCCTGCGCCTGCGTCTTCTTCCCCCGTGAGGACGACCTGTGCCGCAATCCGCGCTGCCCCGGCGGGGGCGAGCTGACCGAGACGCCCCTGTCCCGGCGCGGCACGGTCTGGTCGTACACCGACGGCCGCTACCGCCCGCCCGCTCCCTACGTCTCCGACCCGGACGCGCCCTGGGAGCCGTACACCCTCGTGGCGGTGGAGCTGGCCGCGGAGGCCATGGTGGTCCTCGGGCAGGCCGCGCCGGGCGTGCGGACGGCCGATCTGACGGTCGGCGCGGAGGTGGAACTGGTCCCCGGCGTGCTCCATGAGGACGCCGAGCACGTCTGGACCACCTGGCACTGGCGGCCGGTCGCGGAAGGGGGCGCGGCATGACCGACATCGCCGTCCTCGGCGCGGGGATGCACCCGTGGGGCAAGTGGGGCCGCTCGTTCGTCTCGTACGGCACGGCGGCCGCCCGGGCCGCGCTCGCCGACGCGGGGCTGGACTGGCCCGACGTGGGGTCGATCGTCGGCGCGGACACGGTGCGCGGCGGATACCCCGGGTACGTGGCCGGGGCCACCTTCGCCCGGGCGCTCGGCTGGCAGGGCGCCCGGGTCACCAGCGTCTACGCGGCCTGTGCCTCCGGTGCCCAGGCCGTCGGCGCCGCACGGGCGCAGATCCTCGCCGGACTCGCGGACGTGGTCCTCGTCGTGGGCGCGGACGCGGCACCGAAGGGCTTCTTCGCCCCGGCGGGCGGCGACCGCCCCGACGACCCGGACTGGCTGCGCTTCCGGGTGCTCGGGGCGACCAACCCGGCCTACTTCGCGCTCTACGCCCGCCGCCGGATGGCCCTGTACGGGGACACCCCGGAGGACTTCGCCCAGGTGAAGGTCAAGAACGCGGCGGCGGGTGCGCTCAATCCGCTGGCCCGCTACCGCAGGCCGGTGACCGCGGCGGAGGTCGCCGCCTCCGCGGTCGTGGCCGATCCGCTGCGGCTGCTCGACATCTGCGCGACCTCCGACGGGGGCGCGGCGCTCGTCCTGTCCAGCATGGACTTCGCGCGCCGGCACGGGCGGCCGGACCCGGTCCGCGTCCGGGCGGTGTCCACCGTCACCCCCGCCTATCCCAGGACGGTCCTGGACCTGCCCGACATCGCGACGGACTCGGCGATCGCGGTCTCCCCCGCGCCCGGCACCTTCCGGGCCTCGATCGCCCGGGCCGCCTACGAGGAGGCGGGGCTCGGCCCGGAGGACCTGTCGCTGGCCGAGGTGTACGACCTGTCCACGGCCCTGGAGCTGGAGTGGTACGAGGACATCGGCCTGTGCGGCCGGGGCGAGGGCGCCAAGCTGCTGCGGGACGGGGTCACGGCGCTCGGCGGGCGGGTGCCGGTCAACGCGAGCGGTGGGCTGGCCTCGTTCGGCGAGGCCGTGCCGGCGCAGGCGATCGCGCAGGTCTGTGAGCTGACCTGGCAGCTGCGGGGCACGGCGGGCGACCGGCAGGTACCGGGGGCGCGGACCGGCATCACCGCCAACCAGGGCCTGTTCGGCCATGGTTCGGCGGTGGTGGTGGTCCGTTGAGGCGCGCTCGTCAGGAGGGCAGCGCGCCGAGCTGACGCAGCTGCGCGAGGACGTCGACGACGCCGCGGATCTCGACGATGCGCCCCCCGGCGAAGCGGAAGACGAAGATCTCGCTGTAGTCGACGGTCCTTCCGGTGGGCTGGAGGCCCCGGTACTCGCCCAGGTGGGTGCCGGTCACCCTGTTCCTGGTGACGACCTTGTCGCCCTCCGCGATCGTCTCCTCGACGGCGACGTGCAGGTCCGGGTAGGCGCGCAGCAGCACCTCCCACACCTGCTTGAGGGCCGCCGCACCGGTCTGGCCCGTCGCTACCGGCACGTGGAACCGCGCGTCCGGTGCGACGAACTCGTCGACGGCCTTCGCGACGGCATCGGCGTCCCCGCTGTTCGCGGCGGCGTGGAAACGCTCCAGCGTCGCCCTGTTGAGCTGCGTCTCGGCTATCGGCATGGTCTCTCCTCTGCCTGGTCCTGAAGGGGGTCCGGACAGGAGGACGAGACGGCGGCCGGGAATGTGACACCCGCCGGGGGCGGGCCGCCCTCGCCGCTCAGGTGGCGACGGGGGCGGCTCCGTGCCCGGCGAGGACCAGGGCGTGCTCGACGACGGCCACGAGGACGTTCTTGACGGACTCGCGGTCGCGGGCGTCGCACAGCAGCAGTTCGACCTCGGGGTCGAGGTCGAGCGCGCCGCGGACGGTCTCCGGGGGGTAGCGGCGGGCGCCCTCGAAGCAGTTGACGGCCACCGTGAAGGGGATGCCGCGCCGCTCGAAGTAGTCGATGGCGGCGAAGCTGTCCTCCAGGCGCCGGGTGTCGGCGAGCACGACCGCGCCGAGGGCGCCCTGGGCGAGCTCGTCCCACAGGAACCAGAAGCGGTCCTGGCCCGGGGTGCCGAACAGGTACAGGACCAGGTCCTCGCGCAGCGTGATCCGGCCGAAGTCCATGGCGACGGTGGTGGTCGACTTGGACTCGACGCCGTGCAGGTCGTCGACCGGCCGGCCCGCCTCGCTGAGGATCTCCTCCGTCCGCAGCGGCCTGATCTCGCTCACCGCGCCCACCAGCGTGGTCTTGCCGACGCCGAAGCCCCCCGCGACGAGGATCTTCAGCGTCACCGGCTCGACCGGCGGCTGCTTGCGGCTGGAGCTAGAGCGCCCGAAGGCCATTGATCACCTCGCGGAGAATACTCACGTCCGGCAGTTCGGCCGGCGGAACGGGGCGGGTCACGTGGACGAGCTCGTCGTCCACGAGGTCGCCGACCAGGACCCGTACCACCCCGACGGGGAGGTCGAGTCCCGCGGCGAGTTCGGCGATCGACTGGGGCTGCTCGGCGCAGCGCTCGACGATCTCCACATGCTCGGGGGACAGCGTCTGGTCGCGGCCGGGGTCGTCGGCGGCCGGTTCGGGCACCACCAACGCGATCAGGTCGAGCCGGTGGCGGGTGGCGGCGCTGGTGCGGCCGCGGGTCATCGCGTAGGGGCGGACCACCGGGCCCGCCTCGTCGTCGAACCAGTGGCCGACCGCGTCCTCGTGGGACTGGTCTGCGTCGGTCATGCCGTCCCCCTCACTCATCCTCAGTTGGGCAGCCCGGTCCTGGGCGCCGTGGTGAGATGCGCTCCGACCCGCTTGACCATGAGGGTCATCTCGTACGCGACCTGGCCGACGTCCGAGTCGGCGTCGGCGAGGACGGCCAGGCAGCTGCCGTCGCCGGCGGCGGTGACGAAGAGGAAGGCGTCCTCCAGCTCGACCACGGTCTGCCGGACCCTGCCCGCCTCGAAGTGCCGGCCCACGCCCTTGGCGAGGCTGTGGAAGCCGGAGGCGACGGCGGCGAGGTGCTCGCCGTCCTCGCGCGAGAGGTCCTGCGAGGCGCCGGTGGGCAGGCCGTCGCTGGAGAGCACCAGGGCCTTGCGGATGGAGCCGACGCGCTGGACCAGCTCGTCGAGGAGCCAGTTCAGCTCCCCGTTGCCGTGGGCGGAGCTCTGGCTGGCTGCGGCGTTCGGTGCGGTCATCGACCGTCCCCCTCGGGTGTCGTTCCTGGTGCTGTCGTTTCGGCGTTCTGTCGTCGGCCGCGCTGCCAGCCGCGCTGCATGGACGCCATGCGGCTGCGCACCTCCTCGGCGTCGCGCTCGAAGGAGTCGGAGTCGGTGCCGGGGGCCGCGGCCGCGGGCGCCGGCGGCTCGTCGGCGCGCAGCTGCGGCGCGAGGCTGGCCTGCCGGACGCGTCGGGGCAGGCCGCCGAACGGGGCCGGGCCCTCCGGCGGTACGGGGACGAGGGTGGGGCCGGGCCGGACGCGGGCGAGCTCCATCGTGTCGTCGGCGCCGGAGCCCGTGGCGGCGCCGGATCCGGCCTCGGGACGGCGGCCGGTACGGGATTCCGGCCGGGCGCCGTTGCGGGAGCCGTTGCGGGGCGCGTCCGGGTCGGACGGCCCGCCGGACGGGTGGGCACGGCCCGCCTCGTCGACGCGGCGGCCGTGGTCGACGACGAGCGTCGGCGGGCGGCGGCGCGGCAGCGCGACGGGGGCCGCGGGCGTGTCGTCCTCCCCGTGACCGCCGGGGACCTGCTGGTGCTGGTCCCCACGGCGGCGGTGCTCGCGGGCCCGGAAGAGGCCGCCGCGCTCGCTCTCGGTGTCGAGCAGGTCCGCCGCGCCGCTCAGCAGGTCGTCGAGACCCGCGCCCAGCGGGGCTTCGAGCTCGACGGGGCCGTCGAGCCCGGCGTCACGGACCTGGGTGAGGGCGGGGCGGCGGCCCGGCAGTCCCTCGGGTCCGGAGACGCCCTTGCGGTCCGGTTCCTTGCGGTCCTGGCTCTTGCGGTCGAGGCGGAAGCCGGCGCCCTGGGTCTCGGGCGCGTCGGTGAGCAGCGCGGCCGGGATGAAGACGACCGCCGTGGTGCCGCCGTACGGCGAGGGCTGCAGCGAGACGCGGACGTTCTGGCGCTGCGCCAGGCGGCTGACCACGAAGAGGCCGAGGCGGTCGGTGTCGGAGAGTTCGAACTCGGGGGTCTCGGCGAGGCGGAGGTTGGCGTCGAGCAGGGCGTCGGGGTTCATGCCGAGGCCGCGGTCGTGGATCTCCAGGGTGAAGCCGTTGGCGACGCGCTCGCCGAGCACCTGAACGGCGGTGTGCGGGGGCGAGAACACGGTGGCGTTCTCGAGGAGTTCGGCGATGAGGTGGGTGAGGTCGGCGACGGCGGGGCCGCCGACGCCGAGCCGGGGCAGCCGGCGGACCTCGATGCGCTCGTAGTCCTCGACCTCGGCGACGGCGGCGCGGACGACGTCCATGAGTTGGACGGGCTTGCGCCACTGGCGGGAGGGGGCGGCGCCGGAGAGGATCACCAGGCCCTCCGCGTGACGGCGCATGCGGGTGGTGAGGTGGTCGAGCCGGAACAGGTCGGCGAGCTCGTCGGTGTCCTCGGTGCGGCGCTCCATGGTGTCGAGGAGGGTGAGCTGGCGGTGCAGCAGGACCTGGTTGCGGCGGGCGAGGTTGACGAAGACCTCGGCGACGCCGCGGCGCATGTCGGCCTGCTTGACCGCGGCCTCGACGGCCGCGCGCTGGAGGGTGTTGAGGGCCTGGCCGACCTGGCCGACCTCGTCGTCCTCGTAGCGGAGGTGGGGCACCTCGGTCTCGACGTCGACGTGTTCGCCGGCGGCGAGGCGGCGCATGACGCTGGGCAGGCGGACGCCGGAGACCTCCTGGGCCTCCTTGCGCAGCCGGCGCAGGTCGCGGACGAGGTCGCGGCCGATGCGGACGGAGACGATCACCGAGACGAGGAGCGCGACGAAGCCGAGGACGCCGGCGACGCCCGCCTTCAGCAGGACGCTGTACGCGGCGGGCTGGACGCGCTCCTGGTAGCGGTCGCCGGCCGCGGTGTTCGCGCGGGCGAGCTCGTCGAGGACGGGGCTCGTCTGCTCCTGCCAGCGCTCGGCGGTGACGGCGCGCGGGTTCTCGGTGGCGCCCGCGCCGATGAGCGCCTCCTCCGACCGGCGCAGGGGTGCGGTCTCGGCGCCGGCCCAGTACTTCTCGAAGCGGTCGCGTTCGGAGCCGGGAAGGATCTCCAGGTTGGCCTCGTAGTAGACCTTGCGGCCCGCGGCGAGGTCGCCGATCGTGCGGATCTCCTCGGCCGTGACGCGCTCCGCGAGGAGCGCGGACACGACGAGGGCGTCCTCGCGGGAGAGGAGTTCGCGGGCGCGGGTGATGCCGACGAGAGCACGGCCCTGCTTGTCCATCTCGACGTTCTCCAGCGCGTGGAGGCTCAGCAGGAAGCCGTAGCAGGGGTCCACGAGGCGGCTGTAGAAGTCGAGGGCCTGCATGCGGCCGATGCTGCGGTTCTCGACGGAACGGCGCAGCGAGGAGAGGCCGTCGAGGGCGTCGAGGAGGCCGGCGAGCCGCTGGGCGGTCACGGGGCTCATGTCGTCGCGCACGCCGGGCTCGGCGGCGTTGCGCCGGATCAGCGCGATCTGCCGGTCGGTGGCCTCGCGTTGGACGCGCAGGGTGGTGAGGGCCTCGGCGGCGCGGGGGTCGGCGAGGTAGACGAGGGACTGGCGGCGTTCCTTCTGGATGACGCGCGCGGTGTCCTCGATGGGATAGCCGATCTTCTCGACGATGTAGCCGACGTCGAGGAGTTGGCGGGCTTCGCGGCCGGTGAGGACCGTCGCGAAACCCCACAGGCCGGTGAGCGAGACGAGCGGCACGAGGAGCAACGCCACGATCTTCCTGCGGATGGACTTCCCGCGAAAGCGCATGGCCTCCCCCAGCTCGGCCTCCGCCGCCACGGAGGTCTCTCATGTCGGCACGCCCTGATGTCAACACGAAGGGTCAACACGAAGCGTCAATCTTCATCTTCAACGAACGGCGGCGTGAGCCTACTACTGCATCACAGCCATCTCGAAGACGCGTCCGGGCGATTTTCAGCCGGTCGAGTGAGTGTTGATCATGAGATGTCCCGGTATTCGGGGAGTTGGGTTCCGTCAGTGTGGCGTAGGACACCTGACAGTCCGACATTTTCCGTCCTCGGACCGACGCGTGACAGATGGCTGGAACTGTTTGTTCCGCTCGTGGTCGAGAGGGACCCCGGCGAAACCTTTTCCCTCCGTCGTACGTCATTCTGTACCGGGGAGGGCTGTGTCCGCGTAAAGCGACGCAAGACGGGCAGACGCCACCCTGGAGACGTCGGTGGTGGGGAGAGACAGCGCGATGGGACACGAGGCGCGACCGGTGGGACAGTTGTGGGTGGAGGACGAGAAGGGCCGGCGACGGATGCCCGATCCGGTCCGCAGGGCGGCGGTGCGGGCCCTGCTGTTCATCTCGGTGACGCTGATCCAGGCGATGGTCGCCTTCTTCTGTTCGGTCACCGGGTCGTGGCTGGCGTTCCCCGTGACCCTCACGGCGGTGGCCAGCACCGTGGTGGCGACCTGGAGCGTGCTCGACGTGTGGATCACCCGTCAGGTGTGGCGCCAGCGCAACGGCGTCGTCTCGGAGCCCAGCAGCGCGGAACGCGGAACGCGCCGTGAGAGGCACCGCGAGGAGCGGGCGCCGCTCACGGAAGCCGCCTGAGCCGGAGCACGCGGAACGGGTGAGGGCCCGCCCCCGGCCGGGGGCGGGCCCTCACCCGTTCCGTCACCGCCGGCGGTGCTCTCCGCCGGCCTCGCCCGCTCGACCGTGGCACCGAGCGGGACCCTCACCTCGGGCGGCCCCGGCCGTCACTCCTCGCCGGGCGTCCCCGCCGGCTCCAACGGCGTACGGCGGAACATGCGGGTCGCCGTGATCTCGCCGTGGATGGTCTCGCCCTCCGTCCTCGGCTGCGGCAGGCCCGGGCGCAGGTGCTCCTCGACGCTGATGTACTTCAGGCCGGCCCGCAGGTCGGCGTCGTTCCGCAGCCGGATCACCAGCGGGAACTCGGCAAGGGCGGTCGTGTCGAACAGGCCCGTGGTGTACAGCAGCTGGACGCCCAGCGCGTCCGACACGGCCCGCTGGAGCTCCAGGAGGTACGTGGCGTTGGCCCGGCCGATCGGGTTGTCGAGGAACAGCGTGCCCGCGTGGCGGTGCTTGTCCCGGCCCCGGTCGTTGGAGCGCAGCGCGGCCATCGTGCAGTAGAGCGCGATGGCGGCGGTGAGCAGCTGGCCGCCGGAGAAGACGTCGCCCATCTGCCCGACCGGGACGCGCTCGGCGCGGAGAACCGCGTCCGGCTTGAGGATCTCCACGGCGACGCCCTTCGGTTCGAGGGCGGCCTGGACCCCGCGGAGCAGCAGGGACATGCCGTCCCGGCGCAGGTCGGAGTTCTTCCTCACGGCGGCGCGGGTGGCCTCGTCGACGACCTCGCCGAGCCGCTCGGTGAGCGTGGCCTGGTCGGGCTCCTCGAAGCGGATGCGCAGGAACTCCTGGCCCGACCACTCCCCCAGGCCCTCGGGCAGCCGGGAGAGCCGCTGGGCCGAGCGCAGCGTGGCGAGCGCCGACTCCACCAGGCCGCGCAACCGGTCCACGATCGAGTCGCGGTTGCGCTCCAGCTGCGCCAACTCGTCGGTGAGCACCCGCAGCCGCGGCGCGAAGGCCTCGGCCCACTTCGCGGCGTGCTCCGGCAGCGCGGCGGCGGGCAGTTCGCGGATCTGCTGCCGGGCCGGGGTACGGACCTGCTCGAAACGCGTCGCGTTGGCGTGCCGTACGAGGATGTCGCCGGCCTCGCGGACGGCGGCGTCGGCGGCCGACAGGTCGGCGGCGCACCCGCGCAGCGAACGCCGGGCCTCCGCCGCGGAGTCACGGGCCTCGGCCAGCGGGCCCGGATACGGCTCGGGCTGCTCCTGCTCCTCGTCCGCGTGGTCGCGGAGCAGGTCGCGCAGGAGGGCCGCGGTCTCGTCGAAGCCGCCGGCGGCGTCCTCGGCGGCCCGGTGGGCCTGGAGCAGGCCGGTGTGGGCGGCCCGCGCCGACTCCAGGGCGTCGGTACGGGCGGCGAGTTCGGTGGTGGCGGTACGGAGCAGGGCCTGGGCGTGCTCGGCGTCGGCCGGGATCAGCTCCTCGGGCAGCGCGGTGTGCTCCTGGCCGTCCTCGGGGGCGAGCCGCTCGGCCTCGCCGCGGAGCCGGCCCAGCTTCTCGCTCGCCTCGGAGGCGCGCGTCTCCAGCTTCTGGACCAGGGCCTCGGCGCGGGCGGCGGCGGCCTGGCGGGACGGGCCGTCGGCACCGTCGGTGGACTCCAGGAGCTGCTCGGCACGGGTGCGGACCTTGTTGGTGAGCCGGTCGAGCTCGGCGAGGGCGGCGGACTCGTCGCTCTCGGCCCGGGCCTGCTCGGCGCGCAGGTCGGCGCCGACGCCGACCTTCTCGTACAGCTGGGAGGCGGCCCGGTAGGCCTCGCGGAGGGTGGGAAGCGCGACGCGCGGCGCGTCGGCGTCGTGCTCGGGGAGGACTTCCGGGGCTCCGGCGATCTCGGCGCGCTCGGCGCGCAGGGCCCGGGCGGTGCGGTGGGCGTCGTCGGCGGCGCGCTGGGCGGCCCGCCGGTCCTCGTCGGCGGCGCGGGCGCGCTCCAGGCAGGTCTGGGCGCGGGCCTCGGACTCGGCGGCGTCGTCGGCGAGTTCGCGCAGCTTGGCCTGCCAGGCGGAGCGCTCGCGCAGCCGGTAGGCGAGGCCCGCGAGGGCGTCGGCGGCCCGGCGGGCGCGCTGGGCCGCCTCCTGGCGCTCGTCGCGCACCCGGAGGGCGTCGGCGGCGGCCTCGTCGGCCTCGGCCCGTACGGTACGGGCCTCGGTGAGGGCGGCGGCCGCGGCCTCGGCGGCGGTGGCCGCGGAGGCGGCGACGGCGGACAGCTCGGCGAGCATGCCGGGCGGGCAGTCGGCGCGCCAGGCAGCGATCCGGGCGGCGAGGGAACGGTCGCCGGTGAGCCGGGCGGCGAGGCTGCGGATCTCCTCGTCGCGGGCGGCGGCGCGGGCACGGAGCGCCTGGCGCTCCTCGTCGGCGGCGTGCTCATCGTGCATGGCCGGGTTCGGCGGCACGAGGAAGACGTCCGTGTCCTGGCCGCTGTCGGGCGCGGGCACCGGCGCGAGCAGCGCGGCGGCGGTGCCGACGGCGACGGTCGAGCGGGGCAGCAGGGCGGCGGCGCCGAGCACCTCACGCGCGCGGGTGTACGAGACGGGGTCGGTGATCACGACGCCGTCGACCAGTTCCGGGCGGGCGGCGAGGACGGCGGCGTGGTCGGCCGGGTCGACGGCCTGGGCGAGATAGCGCCAGCCGGGGAGGGCCGGGATGCCGTGCTCGCCCAGGTACTCGACGGTGGCGAGCACGTCGGGGCCGGGCGGCAGCAGGCCGCCGTCGCCGAGGGCGCCCAGGATCCGGTTGTCGTCGGCGGCGGCCGTGCGCAGGTCGAAGAGCTGGCGCTCGGCCGAGGCGATGGACTGGTCGAGCAGGGCCCGCAGTTCGTCGGCGTACCGGTCGAAGTCGGTGACGGTGAGCGGGCCGTGGGAGCCGTCGGCCTGATCGGCGCCGAGTCCGGAGGCGGCGGAGTCCTCGGCCGCGGCCGGGTCGGGGCGGCGGCCCGGGGCGTCGCCGGTGGCGCCGGAGCGCTGGCCCGGCAGCGGGGTGGTGGGGGCGCTGGGCAGGGAGAGGAGTTCGGCCAGGCGCGGGTCGGCGGCGAGGGACTCGGCGGCGCGGCGCTCGGCGTCGTAGGCGTTCTCGGCGGCCTCGGCGGCGTCGGAGGCGCGGGCGGAGGCCAGTTCGGCGCGGGACTCGGCGGCGGCGGCCTCGCGGGCGCGTTCGGTGGCCGTGCGGGCCACCTCGCGGGCCGCGTCCCAGGCGGCGACGGTGGTCTTCTCGGCGTCGCTCGCGGCGAGTGCGGCCCGGGCGGGGTCGGCGTCGGGGGCGGAGTCGTCCAGCCAGCCGGCCCGGACGGCCTCGGCCGTCTCCTGCTCGACCTCGGCGAGCCGCTGCCGCAGGTGGCCGGCCTCGCTGCGGGCGCGCTGGGCCTCGGTGGCGGCGGCGGTGGCGTCACGGTGGGCCGCCTCGCCGGCCTCCTGGAGGGCGGCGGAACGCTCCTCCTCCTCTGCGGCCTGCCGCTCGCCCTCCTCGGCGGCGGCGGCCAAGGCCCGTACGAGATCGGCGGCGGCCGTGGCGCGGGCCGCGAGCGCCGGGGCGGCGTCCCGCTCGGCCTCGAGGATGGCGGCGGCCACCCGGGCGGAGCGGTCGCTCGCGGCGCGGTGGCGCAGCACGGACTCGGCTGCCTGCCAGGCGGAGTGCAGGGTGCGGGCGTCGGTGAGCTCACGGCGCTGCGCGGCGGCGCCCTTCTCGGCGGCGGTCAGCGCCAGCGAGGCGTGCCGGTAGGCCAGTTCGGCGGCGATGAGGGCGCTGCGGCCGCGCGCGGCCTCGGCGTCGGCGACGGCGTGGGAGGCGTGCGTGACCTGCTCGGCGAGTTCGGCGGTGCGGCCGCGCTCCTCGGCGGCGCGGGCGGAGAGCCGGCGGGCGAGGGAGCGGGTGCGGCGCTCGGCGGCGGCGTGCACCTCACGGGCGCGGGCGCGGGTGTCGGCTGCCTCGACGATGCGGGTGAGCAGGTCGACGGAGCCGGCCGTGAAGTCCCGCTCGGCGGTGAGCTCGGCTCGGCGGCCGAGCTTGTTCCCGAAGCCGCCGACCAGGTCGGCGAGGCCGTCGGTGTCGCGGGTGTCGGTGACGGCGCGCAGCAGGAGGTCGGTGAAGTCGGAGTCCTTCTTGACCGCGAAGAGGCCGGCCGCCTCGCCCTCGTCGGCGTTCATCTCCCGCTGGTAGCGGAAGAGTTCGGGGTCGAGGCCCAGGTCGCCGAGGTGCTCGTTCCAGCGGTCGTGGATCTCCTCCCAGTAGACCTCCAGGTGCGGGTAGGTCTTCCCGGCCTCGGTGAGGGCGTCGCGGAATCCCTTCATCGTGCGGCGCCTGCCGGAGGCGCCGGAGCTGCCCTCGACGGGCGGCCGGACGGCGGTGGCCTCGGCGACGGGCAGGTTGTCGAGGCTGAGCCCGGGGCCGGGGCGGAAGGAGTACCAGGCCTCGGCGAACTTCCGCGGGTCGTTGGAGACCTGGCGGCCGCGCCACTCGCTGGCCTTGCCGACGACGACGAGTTCACCGGTGAGGGTGTGCTGCCACTCCAGGGCGACGTGGCCGCAGTCGTCGGCGAGGAGGAACTTGCGGAGCACGCCGGAGCTGGCGCCGCCGAGGGTGTTGCGGTGGCCCGGGAGCATGACCGAGAAGATCAGCTTGAGCAGGACGGACTTGCCGCCGCCGTTCTCCAGGAAGAGCACGCCGGCGGGGGCCGGGCGGCGCGGCGGGCCGACCGGCTCCTCCTCGAAGAACTCCGCCTGGGTGGGAGCGGGGTGCGGCACGGGCGCGCCGACTCCGCGCAGGTCCAGGACGGTGTCGGCGTAGCGGGCACCGGCCGGACCGATGGAGTAGAGGCGGACCCGGGACAGCTCGTACATGCGGCGGACTCTCGTCGTGTCGTTCGTGGATCGGGCGGCGTGGATCGGGCGGGTGCCCAGGCGTGGACGTGATCAGGCGTGGAAGGGCAGGCCGGCGTCGGCGGCGATCTCCAGGTCGTCGCCCTCGGGCGGCGGCAGGAGCGTCGCGGAGCCGTCGCTGACGGGCACCACGCCCAGTTCGAGGAGCTCCGTCAGGGCGGCGCTGCCGGCCATGTCCCGGACCTGGAGCTGGTAGCGGGCCGTGGTGCGGTAGGAGCCGCCGGACTCGTCGCCGGTGCGCTGGAGGAAGCCGGAGTCGGTGAGGAAGGCCACGGCCTTGCCGACGATGCCGGTGGTGGAGCCGGCGAGTCGGCGGGCGTCCTTGGTGGCGCCGGTGGCGCTGCGCCGGGCGTAGATCCGCCAGGCGGCCTCCAGCCCGGGGGCGTCGGTCGCCGGGTCGGTGTTCTCGCCCTGCTCTTCGGCGCGCTCCTCGAGGCGGCGGCAGGCCTGGCGGACGAAAGCGTCGACACCGTTGACCGTGAGCCGGCCGATGTAGCCGTCGTCGGCCAGGTCCTCGGGGCGCGGGAAGGCCATGGCGGCGACGGCGAGGTGGGCGAGGCCGTGCAGGAAGCGGTCGGCCGAGTCGGTGGAGGCGCGGCGGGCGTAGTCGCCCATCCGGACGGCGAAAACGGAGTCCTCGCCGGCGGTGACGGCCATGCCGGCGCGCGGGGAGACCTCCAGGACGACGAGACCGAGGCCGGTGGCGACGGCGTCGGCGAGGCGCGCGAACGCGGGGTCCTCGCGGTAGCGCCGGAGCAGCTCGGCGTACTCGGCGTCGCGGGCGGGCAGCAGCTTGGGCTGGAGCCCGAAGGAGACGAGCCGGGCGGCGTCGGCCGCGTCGGCGGGCGTCACGGCGGTGGGCACGGCCGGCGTCCGCGGGGCCTCCGGCTCGCTCCACGCGTCGGTGTGCTCGACGTGGTGTTCGCTCACGGCTGGGGCTCCTCGGTACGGCGGTTCGGTGACGCGGGTCGGGGCAGGGGCAGGCGCACGGGGGTGACGGTGACGGGCGGCGGCACGGGCGCCTGGTCCACGGCACGCCGCTGCACCCCCGGCAGGGGCACGGGCCGGACGTAAGGCCGGGGGGCCGGCTCCGCCGGCGGTCCGGCGGGCAGCGGCACCACCCCCATCCGCGGCCCGTCCGAGCCGGCCTCCCGCTCCTCCACGAGCGGCCGCGTCACGGCCACGTGCGCCACCCGGGGCCCGGGCGCCCGCTCGGCAGCGGGGCGCGGGGCGGCGGCGGGGGCCGGGAGGGACGCCGGGAGGGGGGCCGCGGCTGGCGCTGCGGGGACGGCCGGGCGAGTGGTGGCCGAGGCGGACGCGGCCGGTGCCGGAGCGGCGGGCACGCCGGAGGGAGACCCGGCCGGGCGGGCGGTGGCCGAGGCCGACACAGCCGGTGCCGCAGTGGGCACGCCGGAGGGAGACCCGGCCGGCCGGGGCGCGGGCACGGCCCCGGGCCGCGGCTCGGCCGCCACGGGGACGGCGACGGCGTCGTGGTGGGGGTCGGCCTGCTCCGGGACGGTGAGCACCTCGGGGTGCGGCCGGACCGCCGCGGGCACGGCGGGCCGGTCCGTGTACGGATCGGCCGCCGGGGACGCGGGAAGGCCGGCAGGCGGACCGTCCCCCGGGGTCGCGGGCACGGCGTCCGTGGCCGGCCCGGCCGGCGTCGCAGGCACGTCGGGAAGGCCGGCGGGCGGACCGGCCGCAGGGGGCACGGGCACGGCGTGCGTGGCCGGCCCGGTCGGCGTCGACGGACCGCCCTCGGGCAGGGCGTCGGGGCGCGGTGCTGCCGCGGCGGAGGTCTCGTCCGCCGTGGGCGGGGCGCTCACGTGCCCTCCGTGCGGTCGGCGGCCATGCCCACGGCGTCCAGCAGCGCCGTACCGACGACGAGGTCGGCACCGCCGAACTCGGGGTCGTCGAGGGTCGCGCCGTCGTCGACCGCGAAGAGGAGACGCTCCTCGCCCTGGCGGTAGGCGGTGCCGACCGGCGGGCTCGCGGCGTGGACGGCGAGGAGCGCCACCAGGTACGGCAGGTCGGGGTCGCGGCGACGGGCGTCGGCGAGGAGGCCGGAGAGGCGGCGCGGAGCGTCGTGCTCCAGGTCGAGGAGTTCCATGGCGCTCGCCAGCTGCTCCTCGCTGAAGCGGCTGTCGTCGGGGGTGGCGATCAGGTCCGGCTCGGGCATCTCGGCGCCCAGGTGCTGGCGCTCGACCGGCGGCGTGAGCAGCAGGTCGACGAGGTCGCCGACGCGCACGGACGCGGGCGTGCGCAGTCCCGTGCCGTGGGCGAAGAAGGCGTCGGTGACCTTGGTGGCCTGCTCGACGGGGAGCGGCAGGATCGGGGCGACCAGTTGCCCGTACAGGTCGAGGCCCGTGTAGGCGGTGGGGGCGGCGAAGGCCTGGCGGTCCTGCTCGGCGCGGAACAGCGGGCCGGCCTCCAGGAGGCGGGACTGGAGCTGGGTGTGCCGCCGGATGCAGTCCTTGACGATGTCGACGAGCTCGGCGGCCCGGCGCTTGTGCTCCTGGTCCTCGGCCTCGTCGCGGGCCTTGCGGATGTTGGTGAGGATCGCATTCTCGTGGCGATAGCGGTCGGCCACGTGGTCGAGCGCCTCGGCGATCATGTCGGGCACGGCGTTGAGCCAGTCGACCGCGCGGACGTTGCGCCGGGTCGCCTCCAGGGTCTTGCGCAGGGTCTCCGCGTACTGCACGGTGCGGTAGCGGGCCTGCTCGGCCGCGAGCTGGGCGTCGGCGAGGCGGCCCCGGTTGATCAGGACCTCCAGCTTCACCTCGGCGGCGATCTGGGCGCTGGTGACGTCCGTGTCGAGGGCGCCGACGAGCACGTTGACGGCCTCGTCGGTGGTGCGCAGATAGATCCCGCCGCCGTAGCCGGGGACCTCTTCGATGAGCTTGAAGTCGTAGTCGCGACGTGTGTAGACGCCGTCGCTGCCGAAGGTCCCGTAGACGGCGCGGAAGCCCCGGTCGACGCTGCCGACGTTGATCAGGTTCTCCAGGACCCAGCGGGCCACGCGCTCGTGCTCGGCGGCGGGCCGCTCGGGGGCCTGGGCGGCGACGCGGGGCAGCAGGCGGGCGATTATCTGCTCGCTGTCGGCTCCGGTGTCGAAGTCCATGTTGAGCGTGACCAGGTCGATGGCCGAGAGGGCGACCTCGGCCATCGCGTAGACCGAGTACTCGCCCGCCAGGTTCGCCTTGCGCGTGTCCAGGTCGTGCAGCGGGGCGGTGCACGCGAGCGCACGGAGCCGCCGCGCGAGCCCTTCGTCGGCGGCCGGGCCCTGCGCGGGGCGCGGCCCCGCGCTGAGCTGGGGCATAGCGAGGTCCGTCGAGGCAGGCGAAGTCACGGTGCACAGAGTAGGTCCTCGCACAGACAACGGTCGAAACGGCGCTTAAACGACCCCCGGTCCACGCGCCCGTGCGCCCCCGCCGACTCGGCTGCGCGCCCCCGCCGACGGGGTCACGTACCCCGCCCGGCTCGGCCGCGCGCCCCCTCTCCACAAGCCCGTCGGTCCCGCGCCTCCGGCTCCACTGCCAGCTCCGCTGCCGGCCCCGCTGCCGGCCCCGCGCCTCCGGCTCCCTGCCGCCCCCGCCTCCGGCTCCACTGCCGGCTCCACTGCCGCCCCCGCCTCCGGCGCCACGGGCCCGCTCCGGGGGACGCCCCCCGTCCGCGCTCCCACCCCCGCCGCCGGACCCGTCTGCGCGGCCCCCTCACCGCTCCGGCTCGTCGACCGCCTTCGCGTACGCCTCTCCGATGCGCGTGCGGGAGTCGTCCAGGTAGCGGGCGAGGAGGTGCTCGGCACGATCCCGGTCGCCTCCCCGCAAGGCGTCCAGAATCTCCCGGTTTCGCGCGAGATAGGGGTCATGGAGGCCGCGCGGGTCGTCCACGATGTGGAAGGCGAGGCGGAGTTCGGCGAGCACACCGCGCATGAGTTCGTCGGTGCGGGCGCTGCCGGCCAGGGCGACGAGTTCGCGGTGGAAGTGGATGTTGGCGGTGGCGACGCCCTTCCAGTCCTCGTCCCGCGCGGCCCGCTCGCCCTCCGCGACGGCGGCGGCGAGCCCGGCGACCGGGTACGGCGGCTCGCCGAGGCCCCGGACCACGGCGCATTCGACGAGCCGGCGGGTGCGGTAGAGATCGGCCACGTCGTCGACCGTGAGAACGCGGACGAACACGCCCCGGTTGAGCCGGTGGACGAGCAGCCGCTCGTGGGTGAGCAGCCGGAACGCCTCGCGGAGGGTGTTGCGGGAGACCCCGAGGGCGCCGCCGATGCCGTCCTCGGACAGGCGGGTGCCGGGCGGGAAGAAGCCCTCGGCGATCCGGGTGCGCAGGATGTCGGCGACCCGTTCCGCCGTGCTCGTACGGCCCAGCAGCGCGCGGTCGTCCGCCAGTTCACCGATCGAGTCCATCGTGCCTCGTTCCCTCCGTCGTTCGGGGCCGAGTCAATCGCAGGACCCCCGCCGAGACAAGGACGAGCCTCCGCGAGGCTTGTCGGATTGTTGAACGATCCCTACATTGAACGACACCGCACGGCCCGTCAGCACGTCTCTCCGGCACCCTCCCCTCCCCTCTGTGAGGTGCAGATGAGCACGACCCAGACCCCGCGGCAGTCCCTCGGCGAACACCCCGACGACTCCGGCGCGTTCGCCTGGCTGCGCGCCCTCGGGCCACGCGGCAGGCGCGCGTTCGGCGGCGCTTTCGGTGGCTATGCCCTTGACTCGTACGATTTCTTCACGTTGCCGCTGTCGATGGTGGCCATCGCCGCGTACTTCGGCCTCGACAAGGGGCAGACCGGTCTTCTGACCACCGTGACCCTCGTGGTCTCCGCGGTCGGCGGTGCGCTCGCCGGCGTCCTCGCCGACCGGATCGGGCGGGTCCGGGCCCTGATGATCACGGTCGTCACGTACGCCCTGTTCACCGTCCTGTGCGGCTTCGCGCCCGACTACGGGACGCTGATGGTGTTCCGCGCCCTCCAGGGCCTCGGCTTCGGCGGCGAGTGGGCGGTCGGCGCGATCCTGGTCGCCGAGTACGCCTCCGCCCGGCACCGCGGCCGGACCCTCGGCGGCGTCCAGAGCGCGTGGGCGGCCGGCTGGGCCCTCGCCGTGGTCGTCTACACCCTGGTCTTCCGGTTCGTCGACGCCGACACCGCCTGGCGGGTCATGTTCTGGACCGGCGCCCTGCCCGCCCTGCTCGTCGTCTACGTGCGCCGCAACGTCCAGGACGCCCCCCAGGCCGCGGAGGTACGGCGCGCGAGCGCCGACCGCGGCTCCTTCACCGCCGTCTTCAAGGGGCCGCTGCTCCGCACCACCCTCTTCGCGGTGCTGCTCTCGACCGGCGTCCAGGGCGGCTACTACACGCTGGCCACGTGGGTGCCCACCTATCTGAAGACCGAGCGCGGGCTCACCGTCGTCGGTACCGGCGGCTATCTCACCTTCCTGATCTCCGGGGCCTTCGTCGGCTACCTCACCGGTGGCCACCTCACCGACCGGCTCGGCCGGAAGAAGAACATCGCCCTCTTCGCGGTGCTGTCCGCCGTCGCCGTCCTCGTCTACACCCGCATCCCGGACGGGGCGAACACCCTGCTCCTCGTCCTCGGCTTCCCGCTCGGCTTCTGCATGTCGGCCATCTTCAGCGGCTTCGGCTCGTTCCTCGCCGAGCTCTATCCGACACCGGTCCGCGGCACCGGCCAGGGCCTCACCTACAACACCGGGCGCGCGGTCGGCGCGCTCTTCCCGACCCTGGTCGGCTTCCTCTCCGACAGCTGGGGCGTGGGCGGAGCGCTGGTCTTCGGCGCGGTCGGCTACGGACTCGCCGTCCTCGCCCTGCTGGGCCTGCCGGAGACCCGCGGGAGGGAGCTCGTATGAGGCGCGCGACCGAACCGGCCCCCGCTCCCTGCGCGGAACACCGCGCCCCGGACCGACCGGAACCGGACTCTCTCGCGCACGACGGAAGGAAACCTCTCATGCCCACGGTCGCCATCGACCTCAACGCCGACCTCGGCGAGGGCTTCGGCCGCTGGACGCTGACCGACGACGAGCAACTGCTCTCCGTCGTCACCAGCGCCAATGTGGCCTGCGGCTTCCACGCGGGGGACGCAGCGACCATGCGGCGCGTCTGCGAGCTGGCGGCGGAGCGCGGGGTACGGATCGGGGCCCAGGTATCCTACCGCGACCTGGCCGGCTTCGGCCGGCGCGCCATGGACGTGCCGCCGGCCGAGCTGGCGGCGGAGGTCGCCTACCAGATCGGCGCGCTGGAGGTGTTCGCCCGGGCGGCCGGCGCGCGCGTGGCGTACGTGAAGCCGCACGGCGCGCTGTACAACCGCGTGGTGCGCGACGAGGAGCAGGCGGCGGCGGTCGTGGACGGGGTGCTCCTCGCCTCGGCGGGCGGCACGGGGCCGGGGCTGCCGGTGCTGGGACTGCCCGGCTCGCGGCTGCACGAGGCCGCGCGGAAGGCCGGACTGCCCGTCGTCGGCGAGGCGTTCGGCGACCGCGCCTACCGGGCCGACGGCACCCTGCTGCCACGGGGGCAGGAGGGCGCCGTCGTGACCGAGCCGGCCGAGGTCGTGGAGCGCTCGGTGTCCCTGGCCCGGCTCGGGGTGGTCGCCGCCCACTGCGGGCGCCGGGTCCCCGTACGGGCCGGGTCGCTGTGCCTGCACGGCGACACGCCCGGCGCCGTGGACCTGGCCCGGCGGGTGCGCGCCGCGCTGGAGTCGGCCGGGGTCCGGGTCGAGGCCTTCGCATGAGGGCGCGCAAGGTGGTCCGGGTGGGGGAACGCGGGCTGCTCGTCGAGCTGGTGAGCGGCGAGGCCACGGAGGCCTTCCATGCCGAGCTGCTGCGCCGCCGCGCCCGGGGCACGCTGCCGGCCGTGCGGGAGATCGTGCCCGCGGCCCGGACCGTGCTCCTGGACGGCGTGGCCGCGCCGGACCGGCTGGCGGCCGAGCTGCGCTCCTGGGACGTTCCCGCGCTCCACGCGCGCGTGGCGGCGTCGGTGACCGTGCCGGTGCGCTACGACGGGCCCGATCTGGCCGAGGTCGCCGCCCTGTGGGACGTGTCGGTCGAGGCGGCGGTGCGGATCCACACGGAGACCGAGTTCCGGGTCGCCTTCTGCGGCTTCGCACCGGGATTCGGCTATCTCACCGGTCTCGGGCCGCGCCATGAGGTGCCGCGCAGGGACACTCCGCGGACCGCGGTGCCGGCCGGGTCCGTCGCGCTCGCGGGGCCCTACACCGGCGTGTACCCACGCTCCTCGCCGGGCGGTTGGCAGCTGGTCGGACGGACCGGGGCGGTGCTCTGGGACACCGCCCGGGAGCCCGCCGCGCTGCTCTCCCCCGGCACCCGGGTGCGTTTCACGGCGGTGGGCCGGTGACCGACCGTGCCGTCGCCGTGGTCCGCGCCGGGGCACTGACCACCGTGCAGGACCTCGGGCGGCCGGGGCACGCGCATCTGGGGGTGCCCCGCTCGGGAGCTCTCGACCCGGGCGCGGTACGGCTCGTCAACCGGCTGCTCGGCAACCCCGAGGGCGCCGCCGTCCTGGAGACCACCCTCACCGGCTGCGCGGTCCGCCCGCGGTGCGCGGTGACGGTCGTCGTGGGCGGGGCGCCGTGCCCGGTCCGGGTCGACGGCCGGGCCGCCGCCTGGGGCACGCCCGTACGGGTCGGGCCCGGGCAGCTCCTCGACGTGGGCGCCGCGGTGCGCGGGCTGCGCTCGTACGTGGGGTTCGCGGGCGGCGTCGCCGTCGACCCGGTGCTCGGCAGCCGCTCCACCGACCTGCTGTCCGGGCTCGGCCCGGCGCCGCTGGCGGACGGGGCGGTGCTGCCGCTGGGAGCGGCCGCGGCCGTACGGGGGTCGGTCGGCGCTCCCGCCTGGCCGGGCCCGCCGGACGAACTCGTCCTGCGGGTCCGGCTCGGGCCGCGCGACGACTGGTTCACCCCCGGCGCGCTGCGGGCGCTCGCCACGCGCGCGTGGCGGGTGTCCACGGCGACGAACCGCATCGGGCTGCGCACCGAGGGACCGGCCCTGGAGCGGGCGGTCGGCGGTGAACTGCCGAGCGAGGGCATGGTCCTGGGCTCGGTGCAGGTGCCGCCGGACGGGCGGCCGGTGGTCTTCCTCGCGGACCATCCGACCACCGGCGGCTATCCGGTGGTGGCCGTCGTGCGGGAGGCGGACCTGGCGGCCGCGGCGCAGGCGGTGCCGGGGACCGTGGTGCGCTTCGTGCCGTACGCCTGAGTGCTCCGTGGAGCGGCTCCGGGGAGGTGCTCCGTGGAGGTGCTCCGTAGGCGGTCGCGACCGGCGGTGAACCGGCGGCCGACGCCGCCGTACCGGAGGCTGCCGGTGGCGCCTGGGCGCCGCCGGCCGCGGCGAGGCCCGGGGCGGCGGCCGTGGTGAGGGTGCCGGTCGCAGTGGGCACCGTCGCGGGCCGCGTGGTGGTCGGGCCGGTGACCGGGCGCCGCGCTTCTGCCGCCGGAATCGCAGGTCACCGGGGTCGGACGGTCGAGGAGGGGGCCGGACGCGTCACCGGCCGGCGGCCTCCGCGGGCGGCGGCCCGTACCCCCCGCCGCCGGGCGTGCGGACGACCAGGACGTCGCCGGGGCCGACGTCGGTGGTGTCGACGCCCGCCAGCTCCTCGACGGTGCCGTCCGCACGCTCGACGGCGTTGGCTCCGAGCGCGCCGGGGGTGCCGCCCGCCATGCCGTACGGCGGGACGCGGCGGTGCCCGGTGAGCAGGGCGACGGTCATCGGCTCCAGGAAGCGGATGCGGCGTTCGACCCCGCCGCCGCCGGGCCAGCGGCCGCGGCCCCCGCTGCCCTCGCGGACGGCGAAGGAGTCGATGCGGACCGGGTGGCGCCACTCCAGGATCTCGGGGTCGGTGAGCCGGGAGTTGGTCATGTGGGTCTGCACGGCGTCGGCGCCGGCGAAGCCCTCCCCGGCGCCGGAACCGCTGGCGACGGTCTCGTAGTACTGCACGCGGTCGTTGCCGAAGGTGACGTTGTTCATGGTGCCGGAGCCCTCGGCCTGGACGCCGAGAGCCGCGTAGAGGGCGCCGGTGACGGCCTGGGACGTCTCCACGTTTCCGGCGACGGTGGCGGCCGGGTAGCTCGGGGCAAGCATCGAACCGGGCGGGACGCGCACGTCGAGCGGCTCCAGGCAGCCGCTGTTGAGGGGGATGTCGTCCTCGACGAGGGTGCGGAAGACGTAGAGGACGGCGGCCATGACGACGGAGGTCGGCGCGTTGGTGTTGCCGGGCTGCTGGGGCGAGGTGCCGGTGAAGTCGAGGACGGCGGAGCGCTGTTCGCGGTCGACGCGGACGGTCACCTGGACGACGGCGCCGCCGTCCGTCTCGTAGCGGTACGAGCCGTCCCGCAGCCTGGCCACGATACGGCGCACGGACTCCTCGGCGTTGGCGCGGACATGCCGCATGTAGGCGTGGACGACGTCCAGGCCGAACTGGGCGACGGTCCTGCGGAGTTCCTCGATTCCCTTCTCGTTGGCGGCGATCTGGGCCCGCAGGTCCGCGAGATTGGTGTCGGGGTCGCGCGAGGGGTACGGGGCTCCGGTCAGCAGGGCCCGGGTCTCCTCCTCGCGGAGCCGGCCGTCGCGGACGAGCAGCCAGTTGTCGAACAGGACGCCCTCCTCGTGGACGGTCGTGCTGAAGGCGGGCATGGAGCCGGGGGTGATGCCGCCGATCTCGGCGTGATGGCCGCGCGAGGCGACGAGGAAGCGCAGCTCGGTGCCGGTGTCGTCGAAGACGGGGGTGACGACGGTGACGTCGGGCAGGTGGGTTCCGCCGTGGTACGGGTCGTTGATGGCGTACACGTCACCGGGACGCAGCTCGCCCTCGTTGCGGCGCAGGACCTCCTTGATGGACTCGCCCATGGAGCCGAGGTGGACGGGGATGTGGGGGGCGTTGGCGATGAGGTTGCCCTCGGGGTCGAAGAGGGCGCAGGAGAAGTCGAGCCGCTCCCTGATGTTGACGGAGTGGGCGGTGTTCTCCAGGCGCACGCCCATCTGCTCGGCGATCGCCATGAAGAGGTTGTTGAAGACCTCCAGGAGGACGGGGTCCACGTCGGTGCCGGCGGCCGTGCGCGCGGGACGGGGGGTGATCCGGCGCAGGAGGAGGTGCCCCTCCTCGGTGGCGGTGGCGGCCCAGCCGGGGTCGACGACGGTGGTGGCGTCGGTCTCGGCGAGGACGGCGGGGCCGGTGACGGTGTCCCCGGGGCGCAGGTCCTCGCGGCGGTGGAGCGGGGTCGGGGCGGGCTCTCCCCCGCTGTACGTGGTGACGGTGGCCCGGGGCACGAGGTCGCCGTCCCGTTCGCCCTGGGGGACCACGACGGGGCCGTGCGCGCCCGCGGTGCCGACGGCCTCGACGGAGACGGCCTCGACGACGAGGGGCGCGTCCATGGTGAAGCCGTAGCGCGTCCGGTGGGCGGCGGTGAACGCGGTCCTCATCTCGTCCGGGGCGGCGAGCGGCACCGGGAGGCTCGCGTCGGTACCGGCGTACCGCAGCAGCACGCGCGCGTGGGTGCTGATCGCGTCGTCGGGCAGTCCGTCGGCGCGCAGTTCGTCGCGGGTGCGCCCGGCCAGCTCGTCGCAGAGCCCGGTGACGCGCGCGCCGGCGCCCGGGGCGTCGAGGGGCGCTTCGACCGACTGCTCGCGCATGGCGGTGGCGTCGGCCAGGCCGATGCCGTACGCGGAGAGGACGCCGGCCAGCGGCGGCACGAGGACGGTGTCGATGCCGAGGGCGTCGGCGACGGCGCAGGCGTGCTGGCCGCCGGCGCCGCCGAAGCAGGTGAGGGCGTAGCGGGTGACGTCGTGGCCGCGCTGGACGGAGATCTTCTTGACCGCGTTCGCCATGTTGAGGACGGCGATCTCCAGGAAGCCGGCGGCGACCTGCTCGGGGGTGCGGCCGTCGCCGGTCTCCGCGGCGAGGGCGGTGAACCGTTCGCGGACGACGTCGGCGTCGAGGGGCTGGTCGCCGTGCTCGCCGAACACGGCGGGGAAGTGGTCCGGCTGGATCCGCCCGAGCATCACGTTGGCGTCGGTGACGGTCAGCGGGCCGCCGCGGCGGTAGCAGGCGGGGCCGGGGACGGCGCCGGCGGAGTCGGGACCGACGCGAAAGCGCTGCCCGTCGTAGTGGAGGACCGAGCCGCCGCCCGCGGCGACCGTGTGGATGTTCATCATGGGCGCGCGCATCCGGACCCCGGCGACCTGGGTGCCGAGCTCGCGCTCGAACTCGCCCGCGTAGTGCGACACGTCGGTGGAGGTGCCGCCCATGTCGAAGCCGACGACCCGGTCGTGTCCGGCCTGTTCCGAAGTGCGGGCCATGCCGACGACCCCGCCCGCGGGGCCGGACAGCACGGCGTCCTTGCCGCGGAAGTGGGCGGCCTCGCGCAGGCCGCCGTTGGACTGCATGAACATGAGGCGGATTCCGGCGAGTTCGCGGGCGACCCCGTCGACGTAGCGGCGCAGGATGGGCGACAGGTAGGCGTCCACGACGGTGGTGTCGCCCCGGGGCACGAGCTTGATCAGCGGGCTGACCTCGTGGGAACAGCTCACCTGGGTGAAGCCCGCGGCCCGTGCGAGCTCGGCGACACGGGACTCGTGGGCGGGGTGGCGGTAGCCGTGGAGGAGCACCACGGCGGCGGAACGGAGACCCTCGCGGTGCGCGGCGGCCAGGGCGTCGGCGACGGCGTCCTCGTTGAGCGGGGTGAGGACCTCGCCGTGGGCGTCGACCCGCTCGGGGACCTCGATCACCCGCGCGTAGACGGACTCGGGGAGCACGATGTGCCGGTCGAAGATGCGCGGCCGGTTCTGGTAGGCGATCCGCAGGGCGTCGCGGAAGCCGGTGGTGATCAGCAGGACGGTGGGTTCGCCGCGCCGTTCGAGGAGGGCGTTGGTGGCGACGGTGGTGCCCATCTTGACGGCGGCGATCCGGTCGGCGGGGACGGGTTCGCCGGGGCCGAGGCCCAGGAGGAGCCGGATGCCGGCGACGGCGGCGTCGTGGGGGCGGGCGGGGTCGTGCGAGAGCAGTTTGCGGGTGACGAGCCGGCCGTCGGGGCGCCGGCCCACGATGTCCGTGAAGGTGCCGCCCCGGTCGATCCAGAACTCCCAGCGTCCGGTCATTCCCTCATTGTGGCCGCGAGGGCGCGGGTGAGGGCGTGTTCGGCGCGTGCGTCGAGGCGGGCGCTCGTCCCGGTGGCGGCATGGCGGACCTCGGCGCCGGCGAGCAGGAGCAGCTGGGGCAGCAGGTCGCCGCAGCGGCGCACCACCCAGGCGGTCCCGGCGGTGGCGAGCCAGAGCACGGCGTCGGAGCGGGTCGGCGGGGGCTGCTCGGGTTCGGGCGACGGGGGCGTGCCGTGGGCGAGTCCCCGGTCGAGGAGCAGCCGGTGGAAGGCGCCCGCGACGGCGCGGTGGCCGCGTTCGCCCGGGTGCAGGCGGTCGGCGCTCCAGAGCGAACGGTCGTCGGTCCAGGCCGGGGCGTCGAGGTGGAGGTGGACGGCGCCGTGGCGGGCGGAGAGCGCGTGCACGACGGCGTTGACGGCCCGCTGCCGCCGGGCCAGCGGCCGTGCGAGGGGTGCGGGCAGGCCGAGCATGGTCCCGGGGTCGGGCAGGCAGGCGGTGAGCAGCACGGCCCCGGCCCCGGCGAGCTCGGCGCACACCCGGTCGAGGCGGCGGGCGAACCGCCCGATGTCGAAGGTGCGCCGCAGGGTGTCGTTGACGCCGACGACGACGGAGGCGAGCTGGGGCCGCAGCGCCAGCGCCTGGGACAGCTGGGTCCCGGCCACGTCCCGGCTCTGCGCCCCGCTGACGGCCAGATTGGTGAAGGCGACACCCGCACCGCCGGGCCGCAGCCCCTCGGCCAGCAGCGCGGCCCAGCCCCGCCATTCCTCCCCTACGCGGTCCCCGACGCCCTCGCTGAGCGAGTCGCCGAGCACGACGAACCGCGTGACGGACGGCGGCCCGGTCGGACGGGCCGGCGGCACGGAGACGCCGGCGAGAACGGAGCCACCGCGCACCACCGCGGCGCGCGGCCCGCCGGCGGGGGCGGGGGCTGCGGAGGGGGCCGTCGCGGGCGCGACGGACGCGGCGGCGGGCGCGGGCGCGAGGGTCCGGGAGGAGGCCTGGGCGGAGGCCGGGGAGGAGGCCGGGGCGGTGGCCGGCACCGGAGCGACCGCCGGGGCACGAGCGGGAACGGGGGCGGAGACGGTGACGGTGACGGTGAGGGACGTGGGAAGTACGGGGGACGTGGGGTCGGCGGGAGTGGCTGAGGGGCCCGCGGGGGTGACGGCGGGGTCCGCGGCGGTGACGGCGGGGTCCGCAGGGGTGACGGCGGGGCCCGCGGCGGTGACGGCGGGGTCCGCAGGGGTGACGGCGGGGCCCGCGGCGGTGACGGCGGGGTCCGCAGGGGTGACGGCGGGGTGCGCGGGGGCGACGGCGGACGGGACGGGCGCCGCGGGTACGGCGGGGGCGGGCGTCATCGGAGCGTCTCCTGGGGCGTTCTCACGGCGGGGGACGTCGTGTCGTGGGCCGCGAGGAAGGCGGCGGTCGCGCGCTGCCAGGAGAAGAGCTCGGCGCGGGCGCGGGCGGCCGCGCGGCGCCGTCCCTCCTCCCGGCCGACCAGGGTGCGGACGGCGCCGGCGAAGCAGGCGGGGTCGTCGGCGGCGACGACCCCCGCGTCCGCGACGACCTCGGGAAGGGCGGAGGAGGCGCTGCACACGACGGGGGTGCCGCAGGCGAGCGCCTCGAGGGCGGCGAGCCCGAAGGTCTCGGCGGGTCCCGGGGCCAGGCACACATCGGCCGCCGCCTGGAGATCGGCGAGGGCCTCGCGGTCGGCCAGGTGGCCGAGGAACCGCACCGGGAGCCGCTGGTCCCGCGCGCGGCGCTCCAGGGCGCCGCGCAGCGGCCCGTCGCCGGCGACGACGAGGGCGGCCCGCACGCCCTGGGCGCGCAGTACCGCGAGGGCGTCGAGGGCGGTGCCGGGCCGCTTCTCGACGGAGAGCCGCGAGCACAGCACGAGCAGCACCGGCTCGCCGTCCGCGTGGCGGGCCCGCACCGCGGCGCTGCGCCGCCCGGGTCGGCAGCGGCTCAGGTCGACGCCCAGCGGAGCCCGTACGACATTGCGCGCCCCGATCCGTACGAACTCCCGCTCGGCCCACTCCGTGGTGCAGACGACCCTCGAATAGGCCCATGCGGTACGGCGGTTGAGCCGGTCGGCGGCCCGCTCCGCCAGCGCGCCCGGCACGCCCCAGGTGCGGAGCACCCCGTCGGCGGTCTCGTGGGAGACCATCACGGACGGCACCCGGGCGCGGCGCGCCCACTCCCCCGTCCAGCGCAGCGTGGTGCGGTCGGAGACCTCCAGGCGGTCCGGGGCGAGCTCCTCCAGGAGCCGGCGCAGACCGGGCCGGTCGGTGAGGACGCGATAGCCCCCGGTGCCGGGGAGTTCGGGTCCGGGCAGGGTGATCACCCGGCCCTGTTCGGTCTGCCGGTCGCTCGCGACGTCGCCCGGGACGACGAGGACCGGCTCGTGGCCGGCGGCGCGGTAGCCGCGGCCGAGCTGGTCGAGTGCGGTGCGCAGGCCGCCGGAGGTGGGCGTGACGAAGTTCGCCAGCCGGACGATGCGCAGGGGGCCTTCGGTGCCGGTCACGCGGCCACCGCCGTCCGCTCGCGCAGCACCTCCAGATAGTGCCCGATCAGTTCGTCGCCGACGGCTTCCCAGGTGCGGCGTTCGACGGCCGCCCGGCCCGCCGCGCCGTAGGCGGCGCGCAGCGCGGGCGCGGCCGCCAGGGCGGCGACCGCGTCCCGCAGGGCACCCGGGTCCCCGGCCGGGACGAGGAGCCCGGTGCGGCGGTGCGCGACCAGGTCGAGGGGGCCGCCGGCGGCGGGCGCGACGACCGGGACGCCGCTCGCCATGGCCTCCTGCACGGTCTGGCAGAAGGTCTCGTACGGCCCTGTGTGGGCGAACACGTCGAGCGAGGCGAAGATCCGGGCGAGGTCGGTCCCGGTGCGGCGGCCCAGGAAGACGGCGCCGGGCAGCGCGTCGCGCAGGCCCGGCTCGCTGGGCCCGTCGCCGACGACCACGACCCGGACGCCGGGCAGCCGGCAGGCGGGGGCCAGCAGGTCGACGCGCTTCTCGGGCGCCAGCCGGCCCACGTAGCCGACGATCGTCTCGCCGTCGGGGGCGAGTTCGCGGCGCAGCCGTCCGTCGCGGAGCTCGGGGCGGAAGCGTTCGGTGTCGACGCCGCGCCGCCAGAGCCGTACGCGCCCGATGCCGTGGGCCTCCAGGTCGCTCACGGCGGCGGTGGACGGAGCGAGGGTGCGGTCGGCGGCTCCGTGCACGGCGCGCAGCCGGCGCCAGGCGGTGGCCTCGCCGGCGTTGAGGTAGGTGCGGGCGTATCCGGCGAGGTCGGTCTGGTAGACGGCGACGGCCGGCAGCCCGAGGCGGGAGGCGGCGGTCATGCCCCGCACGCCCAGCACGAAGGGGCTCGCCAGGTGGACGATGTCGGCACGGTGCGCGGCGATGGCGGCGGTGACCCGCCGGCTGGGCAGCGCGACCCGCACCTGCGGGTAGCCAGGGAGCGGCAGCGAGGGGACGCGGACGACGGGGCAGGGCGCGTCGGCGTCCGGGCCCGGGGCGGCTGTGGGGACCGCGGGGGCCACGACGAGGGGGTCGTGGCCGCGGCGGACGAGGTGGCGGGCGGTCTGCAGGGCGCAGTGCGCCACACCGTTGACGTCGGGCGGGAAGGACTCGGTGACGATGACGACACGCATACCCGTGTTGTCGTCGGATTCGGCGTGTCCCCGTCAAAGTGGATCTGGACGCCCGGGGAACGTCCCATGAGCAGTTGCCCCGGGCGCCGCACGGCACGCCCGGGAACCCGCCGCCGGAGGACGCGCGGGTGGGGAGGGGGGCGACGGCCGGGGAACGGGAACGGAAACACGGCCCGCCGCACGGGCGCCGCGCCCGCCGACGGCACACGGTCCGTCCGGGACGCGGAAGCGGCCCGAGCCGGGCCAACCGGAAGCGGGTCGCATACGGGGCCGGGGGCCGCCTTGGGGCCAGGGCTCATCCGGGGCCGGGGGCCATCCGGGGCCAGGGCTCATCCGCGGCCGGGGGCCATCCGGGGCCAGGGCTCATCCGCGGCCGGGGGCCATCCGGGGCCAGGGCTCATCCGCGGCCGGGGGTCATCCGGGGCCAGGGCTCATCCGGGGCCAGGGGCCGTCCGAGGTCAAGGCGCAGTGGCCCCAACCGGCACCGACCCGAAACGAAGAGCGGCCCTCAGCGGGGGCGACCCCAAGCCGGACCCACCCCGCCCCCAACCGGGGAGCGGCCTCGTAGGCCGCCCCCGCCACCCCGCACCGCCCCCGCCGCCCGCTGCCGCTCACCGAGCCGGTGGCCGGGCCGCTCACCGGGCCGCTCAGCGGGCCGGCTGCCGGCTGCGGGTGGCCGGCTACCGGTGGTCCCGTGCGACTGCCGGTGGTCCCGCGCGGCCACCGGTGGTCCCGTGCGGGTCCACCGGGCCGGCTGCCGGCTGCGGGTGGCCGGCTACCGGTGGTCCCGCGCGGCCACCGGTGGTCCCGTGCGGGTGCCGGTGGCTCGCCGGCCCGGTGTCGTGGGTGTCAGACCGGCAGGTCGAGGTCCGGCCCTATCCGGTTGCGCACGGCCGTCTGGACCTCCGCCTCCTCGGCGGGGTCGGCGGCGAGGCGGCGCAGGCGCTCGGCGACGCGGACGTCACCCGTCTCGGCGTGGAGCGCGGCGAGCTCGCGGGTGGTCTCCTCGCAGTCCCACAGGCACTCGACCGCGAATCCGTTCGCGAAGCCGGCGTCGGTGGTGGCGAGGGCGCGCGCGGTGCGGCCGCGGAGCTGGGACGACGCGGTCTCACGGTAGATGTGGCGCAGCACGGGGGCGGCGCACGCGATGCCGAGGCGTCCGGCGCCGTCGACGAGGGGGTAGAGGGCGAGGGCGTCGGGGCCCTCGGCCCGGACCGTCTCGCGGAGGGCACCGAGGACGAGGGGGGAGTCCTCGGGGCCGCCGCGGAAGGCCAGCGTGCCGGCCGCGGCCGCGCCGAGCTCGTCCGGGCGATGGATCCAGCCGCGGGCGCGGTCGACGGCGGCCTCGCCGCTCATGCGCTGGTACGCGGCGACGGCCGCGTCGGCGACCGTGCGGGAGCCGTCGCCCACCGCGAGCTCGACGAGGTCGAGGACCGCGGGGTCCTGCGCCTCGGCGAGGTAGTGCAGGGCGGCGCAGCGGGCGCCGTCGGGGCCGCTGCGGGCGGCGCCGAGGATCGTGTCGCGGTCCTCGGGGCCGGCGACGGCCGTCAGGCAGCGGGCGGCGGGCCCGTGCAGCTCGGTGCCGCGCTCGTGGCCCTCCTGGGCCCAGTCGAGGACGGCCTGGACGCTCCAGCCGGGCCGGGGGCCGGTGGGGCGGAGCTGGCGCTGCCAGCGGTCGAAGGAGCCCTGTTCGCCGGCGGCCCTGATCCGGGCACCGACCGACTCCCTGGGGTCCTCGGCCCACAGGCGCCAGGGCCGCGGCTCGAAGGCGTCGCGGACGGTGGCGGCGAGCTCGGCATCGCCCTCGGCGGTGGCCGGGAAGCGGGCGAGCACGGGTCCGGCGAGGGCGCGCAGGCCCGCGTCGTCGTCGCGCACGGCGAGCTCGTCGAGCGCCCAGGCCCAGTTGGTCCCGCTTGCGGCGTAGCGCCGCAGGAGCGACAGGGCGTCCTGGCGTCCGTAGGAGGCGAGGTGCCCGAGCACGGAGAGCGCGAGCCCGGTCCGTGACTCCTCGGTGTCGAGGTGGTCCTCGGCTCCGAAGAGGTGCGCCTCGATCTCCTCCAGACCTCCGTGGAGGTCCAGGTAGAGCCGTGCGTAGTAGAGGGAGCGGTTCTCGACCTGCCAGTCGTGGCGGGGATCGTCGAGAACGCAGTGGTTGAGGGCCGCGACGGCCTCGGCACGTGGCGCGGCGAGCGCGTGGAGGGTGCCGTCGCCGCGGCCCCTCTGCAGCAGACCGAGCAGGGTGCCGCTCGGCGCTATGACTGGTTCGAACATGGAAGACGCCTCACATCAAGCTGTCGACACGACCGGGGGGAGTCCCGGGATGAACCGGGTCAGGCTGTTCGCCTAGGCCGCGCGGCAACATGTCGGGCCGCCCGTCGTCCTGCGCTTGCCAGTGACCATCTTCCTCTGCCTCTCGTCGGTGGCCCCCTGCGGGCCCGACGTCATGATGACCCACCCATATCGCCACCGCGACCACATTTACGGCGCCGTCTCACCTGGGGTTCAGCCCGCGTTCACCCGGTTCGTTCACCGGGTGGCGAAGAGCTCGAGGAGTTCCGTCTTCCCGAACATCCGCGCCGTATCCACGGCAGACGGAGTTCCGGCTTCCGGATTCGCCCCGCCGGCGAGGAGGGCGCGGACCACGGCGTCCTCGCCCTTGAAGACGGCGCCGGCGAGCGGGGTCTGGCCACGGTCGTTGGCACGGTCGGCGTCGGCGCCGCGGGTCAGCAGGGCGGTGACCGCGCCGGGGTGGCCGTGGTAGGCGGCGAGCATGACGAGCGAGTCGCCCTTCTCGTTGCAGAGGTTCACCGGGACGCCGGCGTCGAGGTAGGCGGCGAGGGTCACCGCGTCCCCGGCGCGCGCCAGGTCGAAGACCTTGGAGGCCAGCTCGACGACCTCGGGGTCCGGGGTCTCGTTCTCGCTCATCGTTCACAACCACCCTTCGTGCTCGTCCCCGCACGCCGGGCGCGGCCGTACGAGTGAATCGACAGGGTACTGCCCGTCGTACGACATGAGGGGGCGCGTCCGCGGCAAGGATCACCGCAGCTCGCGCCGGGGAACCGGTGCACTACCGCACCTGGCGGGTTTCGCACCCGGAGAGCGGGCGGCCGTCCGCCGGTCAAGTGAAATCGCCATCGATTCACCCATTTGACCCTTTAGTCACATAGATACTTGCCGTGAACCTGGAAGGACTCAAGGTGACTGTCCCCTCAACCAGGAGAACACCTCATGATCCTGTCCTTCTCTGTGGTCGTCCTTCTCGGCATCGTCTGCTTCTTGTTCTTCAAGAAGGACGGACTCAAGCTCTCGCACGCGCTGGTCTCGGCGCTCTTCGGCTTCTACCTGGCGGGCACGGCCATCGCCCCCAGCATCACCGCCGGCGGCCAGAGCCTCGCCAGCCTCTTGGGCGGGATCAAGTTCTGACCTCCCTCCACCCCTTCCACCCCTTCAGGAGTACGACGTGGCCCGGCGACCACTCCCCCGCATTCTGAGCAGCGGCAGCGCCCAGATCGCTCGCAGCCGAGAGATCGCGCGCACGGCCGCCGACAGCGCCACCGACGTGCTCCATCCGCTGATCACCGTCTCGCGTGGTCTGCGGAAGCTGGCCGCGACCGCGCGCGCCAGGTGGGCCGCGACCCCCAAGGAACGGCGTGGTCCCACGCTGTTCCTGGTCGCGGCCTGCATCCTGGTCGTCGCCCTCGTGCCGTACGGCCCGCTCCTCGCACTCGTCGCGGTGATGGGCGCGGCCGCCTGGCAGGGGCGGGAGCGCCCGGTCGTCAGGACCGGGCCCGACGAGGCGGAGATCGCCCGGCTCAAGGGCCTCTACGAGGCGCTGGTGCCGTATCTCTCGCACCCGGACGACCCCGAGCCGCTCTTCGCCCACGGCGGCGACTGGGGCGCCGCCTTCTCGGACCCCGCCTTCGACGAGGACGGGCGGCTCACCCGGCTGCGGATCTCCTACCCCCCGTACTTCACCGACGGGGAACCGGCCGCCCGGGCCCGGATCGAGCAGCTGCTGCACGCCAAGTCGGGCCGGGGCCGCGAATACCTCTTCGACTGGGACGAGGAGGGCAACCGCCTGACCCTGCAGGTGCTGCCCGCACTGCCCACGACGATCGCCGCGCAGCGCTTCGTCACCGTGCCCGGGGAGACCGTGCTCGGCTTCACCGACGCGGACGCCGTCCAGCGCACCGTGCCGGTCCAGGCCTCCGACGGCACCGAGGACGCCCCGGCCGTCGTCTGGCGCACCGGCCCCCGTTCCACCGAGCCGCACCTGCTCGCCGTCGGGCAGCCCGGCAGCGGCACCACCTCCCTGCTGCGCTCGATCGCGCTCCAGGCCCTGCCGCACGGCGACGTCCTGATCGTCGAGGGCAGCGGCACCGGGGAGTACGCGTGCCTCGTCGGCCGGGACGGCGTGCTCGCCGTCGAGTGCGGCCTCTCGGGCGCGCTCGCCAGCCTGGAATGGGCCGCACACGAGACCGAGCGCCGCCTGATCGCCGCGAACCGGGCCCGCCAGGCCGGCCACGCGGCGCCCGAGGACACCCGTCGCCCGCTGTGGATCCTGCTGGACCGGCCGAGCGTCCTCGGACACCTGGCCGCCGCCGACGGCCGTCCCGACCCGCAGGACCTGCTCCAGGTGCCGCTGCGGCACGGGCGCGCCGCCCAGGTGACGGTCGTGGTGGCCGAGCAGTTCGACAGCCTGGAGGCGCTCGGCGAGACGGTACGCGGCCACACCCGCGCCCGGGTCGTGCTCGGTCCCGCCGCGCCGGAGCAGATCGCGGCCGTCCTCGGCGCCGGCCCGCACACCACCCCGGTGCCGGACGTGCCGCCCGGCCGCGGCTACGCCCGGCTCGGCGCCGGCCCGGTGCTCCGCCTCCAGGTCCCGGCGACGCCCGACCCGTACGACGACGCGACCGCCGAGGCACATCGCCGGGCGGTCCTGGAGCTGCTGCCGGAGCGCCGTACGGCGACCTCCGCGGCGGTCGAGACCGTGCCGGGCTCGGCCCCCGAGCCGGAGCCGGACATGGACACGGCGCCGACCCTGCGCAAGGAGCCGGGCGCCACGCCGTTCCCCTCCCCCGTCCCGGCGGAGGGCTGAGCACCCGCCGTACCGGAACGTGAAGGGCGCCGCACCCGGGTGGGTGCGGCGCCCTTCACACGCGGCAGCGGCCTGACACGCCTCAGGCCACGAAGGGCCGCGGCGCCTCCACCCCGGCGCCCGCGCCCGAATCCACCAGGCGGGCGGCGGCGGCCAGCCGGGCGGCGGCCTCGTCGGCGACCGGTCCGCCGACGGTGAAGGGCAGCCGGACGTAGCCCTCGAAGGCGCCGTCGACGCCGAAACGGGGGCCGGAGGGGACGCGGACGCCGACGCGTTCGCCGACCTCGGCGATCCGCGAGCCGGACAGGCCTCCGGTGCGCACCCAGAGGGTGAGACCGCCGCGCGGGACCTCGAACTCCCAGTCGGGCAGCTCGCGGCGGACGGCGGTGACGAGTGCGTCGCGGTTCTCGCGGGCCTGGCTGCGGCGCAGGCCGACGGCCTGCTCCCAGCCGCCGGTGCGCATCAGCCAGTTCACGCCGAGCTGCTCCAGGACGGGGGTGCCGAGGTCCGCGTAGGCGCGGGCCGCCACCAGGGAGCGGATCACGTCGGGCGCGGCGCGCACCCAGCCGATCCGCATGCCCGCCCAGAACGCCTTGCTCGCCGAACCGACGGTGATCACGGTGGCTCCGGCGGGGTCGAAGGCGCAGACCCGCCGGGGCATGTCGAGGTCCTCGTCGAGGAACAGCTCGGTCATCGTCTCGTCGACCACGAGGACCGTGCCGGCCGAGCGGGCCGCCTCCACGAGCTGCCGCCGCTGGTCCTCGTCGGCGAGGGCGCCCGTGGGGTTGTGGAAGTCGGCGACGACGTACGCGAGGCGGGGCGCCGCGTCGCGCAGCACCTGGCGCCAGCGGCCGAGGTCCCAGCCGCCGAGTCCCTCGGCCATGGCGACGGGCACGAGCCGGGCACCGGCCTCCCGCATCAGCTGGAGGATGTTGGCGTACGACGGGGACTCGACCGCGATCCGCTCGCCGCGGCCCGCGAAAAGATGGCAGATCGCGTCGATCGCGCCCATGGCGCCCGTGGTGACCATGATCTGCTCTGGCATGGTCGGGATGCCGCGTTCGGTGTAGCGGTCGGCGAGCATCTGCCGCAGCGCGGGCAGGCCGGCCGGGTAGTCGCCGTGGGTGTGCGCGTACGGCGGCAGCTCCTCCAGGGCGCCCTGGATGGACCGGGTGAGCCAGGGCTCGGGCGCGGGGAGCGCCGCGCAGCCCAGGTCGATCATCGAGCCGAGCGACTCGGGTGGCAGCGGTTCGAGACCGCGTGCGGGCAGCGGGTTGCCGGCCGGGACGGCGGTCCAGCTGCCGGCGCCGCGCCGGGACTCCAGGAAGCCCTCGGTGCGCAGCGCCTCGTAGGCGGCGGCCACGGTGGTCCGGCTCACGGTGAGGGCGAGGGCCAGTTCGCGCTCGGCGGGCAGCCGGGCGGCGACCGGGACGCGCCCCTCCAGGACGAGCAGGCGGATGCCGTCGGCGAGGGCGCGGTACGCGGGCGGCTTGCGGGCGCCGTGCACGGCGGGCCGGGGCTGCTGCGCCTTGAGCTGCCGGGCGAGCTGGGCAGGCCCCACGGCCGAGGTCCACTGGGCCATGGAAATCAGTCCACCTTCCGCGAATTGGCCATGGTTGGCTTGTCGCCTCCCGCCACAGAGTGTCATGAGCCAGTCCACCACCACCACTCCGGTCGTCACACACCGGGTCGTCTCCCAGGGGGCAGTCCCTTGTCCATCGCCTCCGGCCTCCGCGGCCGGCATCTGACCCGCCGGCTCGTCCAGCTCTACGCCGGTCTCACCCTCTACGGGATCAGCTCGGCGCTGCTCGTGCGCGGCGGGCTCGGCCTCGAGCCCTGGGGCGTGCTGCACCAGGGCCTCGCCGAGCGGACGGGACTGAGCATCGGCGTCGTGTCGATCGTCGTGGGAGCGGTCGTGCTCCTGCTGTGGATCCCCATCCGGCAGCGGCCGGGCCTGGGCACCGTCTCCAACGTCTTCGTCATCGGCCTCGCCATGGACGGCACCCTGGCCCTCGTTCCGGACACGGACGGCCTTCCGGCCGGGATCGCGCTGCTGCTCCTCGGCATCGTGCTCAACGGCGCGGCGACCGGCCTCTACATCGCGGCCCGCTTCGGACCCGGCCCGCGCGACGGCCTCATGACCGGTCTCCACCGGCTGACGGGCCGCTCGATCCGGCTGGTCCGGACGGCGATCGAGGTCGCGGTGGTCGCCACGGGCTTCCTGCTGGGCGGCTCGGTGGGCGTCGGCACGGTGTTCTACGCGCTGGCGATCGGACCGCTGGCGCAGTTCTTCCTGCGCTGGTTCGCCGTGCCGGCGGAGGACCGCGGATCCCCCGCTCCGGCGCCGGGGTCCGACCTCGCCGTCCCGCAGGAGGACCGCGGGGCCGCCGCCCCGGCGCCGGGCTCCGACATGCCGGATTCCCTGCCCGGTGCCGCGGGTTCCGGGACGCGGATTCAGGACTCCGGGCCCGGACCCGTTGCCCGCGCGACACCTGATCAGGCCATACTGCGGCGGTGACGCGCCTACTCCACCCCTACCTCGACCATCCGGCCCCGATCCCCTTCGCCCACCGCGGCGGCACGGCGGACGGTCTGGAGAACACCGCTGCCGCCTTCCGGCGGGCCGACGCGGCCGGCTACCGGTACTTCGAGACCGATGTCCACACGACGGCGGACGGGCGGCTCGTCGCCTTCCACGACGCGACGCTGGACCGGGTCACGGACGCCGTGGGCCGGATCCGGGACCTGCCGTGGGCGGCGGTCCGGGAGGCCCGGGTGGCCGGCAAGGAGCCGCTCCCGCTCTTCCAGGACCTTCTGGAGGAGTTTCCGCGGGCCCGCTGGAACGTGGACCTGAAGACCGAATCCTCCCTGGCGCCGCTGCTCGACCTGATCCGCAGGACCGACGCCTGGGACCGGGTCTGTGTCGGTTCCTTCACCGAGTCCCGGATCGCCCGGGCCCGGAAGATCGCCGGACCGAGGCTGGCCACCTCGTACGGGGTGACCGGCGTCCTCGCCCTGCGACTGCGCTCCTTCGGGATCCCGGCGGCGCTGCGCGCGGGCGCGGTCGCCGCCCAGGTCCCCGAGCGCCAGGCCGGCATCACGGTGGTGGACCGGCGCTTCGTGCGCGAGGCGCACGCCCGCGGACTCCAGGTGCACGTGTGGACCGTGAACGATCCGTCACGGATGAACTCTCTCCTCGACCTGGGGGTCGATGGCATCATGACCGATCATCTGGAGACGCTGCGCGAGGTCATGACCGAGCGGGGAGTCTGGTCCTGAAGGCCGGCGACCCGCGCGCGCGTCCCGTCAACGGGGACGAACGAGGGGGCGCGCGCGTGACCGCAGGGACCACCGATCCGGACGGCCTGACCGTCGACCCGGCCGAGCGCCGGCGCGAGCAGCGGGGCTGGTACTTCTACGACTTCGCGTGCTCGGTCTACTCGACCAGCGTCCTGACCGTCTTCCTGGGGCCGTATCTGACCTCGGTGGCCAAGGCGGCGGCGGACGCCGAGGGCTTCGTGCACCCGCTGGGCATACCCGTGCGGGCCGGCTCGCTCTTCGCGTACGCCGTCTCGGCCTCCATAGTCGTCGCCGTGCTCGTGATGCCCCTGGTGGGCGCCGTGGCGGACCGTACGGGGCGGAAGAAGCCGCTCCTCGCCGCCTCGGCGTACGTGGGAGCGACCGCGACCACGGGGATGTTCTTCCTGGGCGGCGACCGCTATCTCCTCGGGGCCCTCCTGCTGATCGTGGCGAACGCGTCGCTGTCGGTGTCGATGGTGCTCTACAACGCCTACCTGCCGCAGATCGCCGAGCCCGACGAGCGGGACACCGTGTCCTCGCGCGGCTGGGCCTTCGGTTACACCTCGGGCGCGCTGGTCCTGGTGCTCAATCTGGTCGTCTACTCGGGCCACGAGTCCTTCGGGCTCTCGCAGGGCATGGCGGTGCGGATCTGTCTGGCCTCGGCCGGACTGTGGTGGGGCGCGTTCACGCTCGTCCCGCTGCGCCTGCTGCGCGACCGGCGGACCGCCCGCGAGCCCGGCGAGGGCGCCGTGGGCAGCGGCTGGAAGCAGCTGGTCGCCACGCTGCGGGACATGCGCCGCCATCCGCTGACGCTGTCCTTCCTCCTCGCGTACCTGATCTACAACGACGGCGTGCAAACGGTGATCTCGCAGGCCTCGGTGTTCGGCTCCGAGGAGCTGGGCCTGGACCAGACGACGCTGATCACGGCGGTGCTCCTGGTGCAGGTCCTGGCCGTCGCGGGCGCGCTCGGCATGGGCCGGATGGCGCGCTCCTACGGGGCGAAGCGCACGATCCTGGGGTCGCTGGCGGTGTGGACGGCCATCCTGCTGGCCGGCTACTTCCTGCCGGCCGACGCGCCGGTCTTCTTCTACTGTCTGGCGGCGGCGATCGGCCTGGTCCTGGGCGGCAGCCAGGCGCTGTCGAGGTCGCTCTTCTCACATCTGGTGCCGCGCGGCAAGGAGGCGGAGTACTTCTCCGCCTACGAGATGAGCGACCGGGGACTGAGCTGGCTGGGTCCTTTGGTGTTCGGTCTCGCGTATCAGCTGACCGGGAGCTACCGAGATGCCATCATCTCCCTGGTGATCTTCTTCGCCGTCGGTTTCGTCCTGCTCGCCAGGGTCCCGGTGCGCCGCGCCGTGGCCGCCGCGGGCAACCCCGTACCCGACCGGATTTAGACGCGGGAATGAAAGAGCGGTAGTGTACGCGTTTGGCCTGCCAGGCGGACCGTTACTGCGTGCTCACTTGGTGAAGACGTCGCGTCACATCTGCTTTCAGATGTGACAAAACGGGCACTGGTGGGTACAACAAGGGGCGGCACGACGGGCGACGCATGACCCGGAACGGGAATCTTTACCGCCGACCGGACGTTGACCGGATGACGACGACAGCGACACCTGTCCTGTGGGCGACAAGCCCGGGAGGCACGATTCATGAGTGAGCGAGCTCTTCGCGGCACGCGCCTCGTGGTGACCAGCTACGAGACCGACCGCGGCATCGATCTGGCCCCGCGCCAGGCGGTGGAGTACGCATGCGAGAAGGGCCATCGTTTCGAGATGCCCTTCTCGGTCGAGGCGGAGATTCCGCCGGAGTGGGAGTGCAAGGTCTGCGGAAGCCAGGCACTTCTGGTGGACGGGGACGGCCCCGAGGAGAAGAAGGGCAAGCCGGCGCGTACGCACTGGGACATGCTCATGGAGCGGCGTACCCGCGAGGAGCTGGAAGAGGTGCTGGCCGAACGGCTGGCGGTTCTCCGCTCCGGTGCCATGAACATCGCCGTGCATCCGCGCGACAGCCGGAAGTCCGCCTGACGGACAGCCGCACGGCCTGACAGAGCAACGCCGCGGGGCCCGGTACACACCACGTGTACCGGGCCCCGCGGCGTTCGCGCGCCCCCACGGTTCGCCCGTACGGCTTCCTCTGCACGGAGCTCCGCCCGGCCGAGATCCATCGGCCGCACGGAGGAATCCAGGGAGCCCGGACGGGTGGTGGCCGGTGAGGCCCGGCGCGGGCACGGGCGGAGGCCCGGCGCACGCACGGGCGGCCGGCTCAGGGGCGTGACAGGCGCCGGCGGACGCCGAAGGGCGCCAGGCGACGCAGGCAGGGAAGTGGCGGACGCCCCTCCCGCGCGGCAGGGGCGGGCTGCGCGGGAGGGGCGTCCGTACGGCGTCGGCTCAGGGCATCAGGGGCGGGCGGGACCCGTCGGGCCGCCGCGGCCCCTGGGGCGCCTCGTCGCGGATGACCTCACCCTGCACGACCTTTCCGTCCGGCCGGTGCATGCGGGCCTGCTGGAAGGCGTCCTGGAGGCTTCCGGGCGGCGCGGCGCTCATCCGGCGCTCCACCGCCTTCTCCGCGTACTTCCCGACGGCCGTGCGCACCTGCGGGATCAGCAGGAGCAGACCGGCCGCGTCGGACAGGAGGCCGGGGAGCATCAGGAGGAGTCCGCCGAGCATGAGGAAGCCGTTGCGGTCCTCCGCGCCGGCCCGGTCCTCGGCCGAGGGCACCTCGCCGCGCTGCGCGGCCTCCTGGGCGCGCTGGAACGTGCCGGTGAGATTGGCGAAGGCCCGGCGCCCGGCGCGCTTGATCACGGCGCCGCCGAGCACGGCGCCGGCGAGGAGCAGCAGGAAGACGCCGAGTCCGCCCACCGCGTTCGCCACGACGGTGAGCAGCCAGATCTCCAGGACCAGCCAGGCGGCGAGGCCCAGCGGGAGGAACGTACGCGCGCGGGAGCGCTGGGGGGCGAGGGGAGGCGGTGCGCCGGTCGTCATGCCCCCCAGTGTGCCTGGGGGCCCGCCGGAACGTCGTAAAGGAGAGATCAGTGCGAAGGGACCGGGGCAGCGGTCAGCCGGACGTGCGGCCGAGCAGCCTGCCGACCTTCCGCGCACGGGCCGAGAGGCCCCAGCCGGTGACCCGCCACAGCGCCTCGACGAGGATGTCGCGGCTCATCTTGGAGTCGCCGATCTCGCGCTCGACGAAGGTGATGGGCACCTCGACGACGTGGTAGCCGGCGGCGACCGCGCGGCGGGCCAGGTCGACCTGGAAGCAGTAGCCGGCGGAGGCGACCTCGTCGAGGCCGAGGCCTTCCAGGGTCTCCTTGCGGAAGGCCCGGTAGCCGCCGGTGACGTCGCGGATGGGGACGTCGAGCATGAGGCGTGAGTAGAGGCTGCCGCCGCGGGAGATGAACTCGCGGGACCTGGGCCAGTTCACGATCCGGCCGCCGGGCACCCAGCGGGAGCCGAGCACCAGGTCCGCGCCCTTGAGGGCGGTGAGCAGCCGGGGCAGTTCCTCGGGCTGGTGGGAGCCGTCGGCGTCCATCTCGACGAGGACGCCGTAGCCGTGGTCGATGCCCCAGCGGAAGCCGGCCAGGTAGGCGGCGCCGAGGCCCTCCTTGCCCTTGCGGTGCAGCACGTGGACGTGATCGTCCTCGGCGGCGATCTCGTCGGCGAACTTGCCCGTGCCGTCGGGGCTGTTGTCGTCGGCGACGAGGACGTGTGCCTCCGGCACCGCCTCCCGTACCCGCGAGACGATCGGCTTGATGTTCTCCGCCTCGTTGTAGGTCGGGATGATCACCAAGGCCTTGCCGAGCGGGCCGTAACGCCTCTGGCCACCGTCGTTCACTACTGCCCCTTCGGATACATACGCGAGCCCCCACCATAGCGAGCCTTGCGCGCGGGGTGCGGGATCGGGGCCCGGCGTCCTTCGGGCCGACCCGGGATCCGCTGGCTGCGGATCGACCGAGGCCGTTGTCTACTGAACGCCGGGACCCCACCCGGGTCGCACCGTCCGCCGGAAAAACCTTCCCTCGCCCCCGAGGCGCGGGCGGCGTTCGGTGCCTGCGTGGAGGTTTGAAACCGGTCGGACGTCCTTGGTGGACTCGCCGAACCTACCGGCCGGTGGCGGCCCGCTGTCAACACCCGTTTGACCTGCGGCGATGAACCGTTCCCCCAGGTGAGCCCGGAAGATCCGCAGGTCGTGGGCGAGCGGGGTCCCGATCGAGCGGCGGTACGAAATGTCCTTACGTCACTCGTTCGGCCGTACGAACACCGTTTGCCCGAAGACGACGGTCCGGAGGCATACGGGCAGTTCACGGCCGGGGGACAGATCGGGCAGACCGGGCGTCCCGGAGCGCGGGTCGGTGGACCAGCGGGCCACCCGGTCGTCCGGCGCCTGGACGACCAGCTCGCCGGTCCGCCAGATCGCGTAGTCGGCCGGCGCGCCGGGCACGAGGGTGCCGGCGTCGTCACGGCCGACCGCGCGCCAGCCGCCCCGGGTGTGCGCGGTGAAGGCGGCACGGACGGAGATCCGGTGTTCGGGCGTCCGGTGGAAAGCGGCCGCGCGCACGGTCCCCCACGGGTCGAGCGGGGTGACCGGGCTGTCCGAGCCGAAGGCGAGCGGCACGCCCGCGCGCAGCAGCGCGGCGTACGGGTTGAGGGCGCGGGCCCGCTCGGCGCCGAGGCGATCGGCGTACATGCCGTCCGCACCGCCCCAGTACGCGTCGAAGGCCGGCTGCACGGAGGCGGTGAGGCCGAGCTCGGCGAAGGCGGCGATCGACTCGGGGCTGAGCATCTCGGCGTGCTCGACGCGGTGCCGGGCGGCCCTGATCCGGGCCAGTCCCAGCTTGTCGGCGGCGGCGCGGACTCCCTCGACGACCGCGTCGACGGCGGCGTCGCCGATGGCGTGGAAGCCGGCCTGGAGACCCGCCTCGGTGCAGGCGACGACGTGCGCGGTGACGGCGGCCGCGTCGAGGTGGGCGACCCCGGTGCCGGGCCGGTCGGCGTAGGGCTCGTGGAGACAGGCGGTGTGCGAGCCGAGGGAGCCGTCGGCGAAGAGGTCGCCGGCCGCGCCGAGGGCGCCGAGGGCGCGGGCCCGCTCGATGTCGAGATCCGCCCAGTAACCGACGATCCGGGGGCCGGGCTCGCTGCGGGCGAGGTCCAGCAGTCCGGTGAAGTCGTCCTCGGAGGAGATCTCCGGGCCGCCGCACTCGTGCAGCGTGCCGATGCCGAGCGAGGCGGCGTGCTGCCGGGCCGCGCGCTGTGCCTCGGCGCGCTGCTGCGGGGAGAGCGCCGCGTAGGCGGCGGCGCGGACGGCGTGGTGGGCGTCGCCGGTGAGCGGCTGCCCGTCGTGGAAGCCGTCGCGCTCGCGGATCCCCGGGACGAGGTCGAGCATCGCGGTGGTGACGACGGCCGAGTGGACGTCGATGCGCGTGAGATAGAGGGGCCGGCCGCCGGTGAGCTCGTCCAGCTCGGCACGGCTCGGCGGACGGCGCTCGGGCCAGCGGGCGGCGTCCCAGCCGTGGCCGATGAGGACGCGGTCGGCGGGCCGGGCGGCGGCGTACGCGCGGATCCCGTCGGCCGCCTCGGCGAGCGAGACGGCGGCCGACAGGTCGAGCCCGGTCAGTGCGAGACCGGTCGCCGTGGTGTGCACGTGGGCGTCGACGAACGCGGGGGTGACGAGCGCTCCCTCCAGGTCGAGCACCTCGTCCACGCCGGAGGCGAAGGCGTCGGCCGCGCCCTCGGAGCCCACCCAGGCGACGTGCCCGCGCTCCACCACCATGGCGGTGGCGAAGGGATCGGCGGGACTGTGGACTTCTCCACCGCGCAACAGCACGGTGCGGTGTTCGTACGCGCTCATCCCCCCAGGCTAGGGCGTGGTGGCACCCGGAACGCGCGCCGGGGCCCGGTGCGCGCCGGGGGCCTCCGCCGGATCGCGCCGGGCCCGGCCCGCAGGCGCCCTAGATGCGCGGCGGCCTGGACTCGTACGGGGTGGACAGGACGACCGTGGTGCGGCTGGAGACGTGGGCCTGGGAGCGGATGCGGCTGAGCAGGTGTTCCAGCTCCAGCGGAGTCGCCACCCGGACCTTGAGGATGTAGTTCTCGTCGCCCGCGACGCTGTGACAGGCCTCGATCTCGGGGATGTCGGCGAGCCGGTCGGGGGTGTCGTCGGGAGCACTGGGGTCGAAGGGTTTCACCGAGATGAAGGCGGTGAGCGGCAGGCCCACGGCCTCCGGGTCGACGACGGCGGCATAGCCGCGGATGACGCCGCGCTGCTCGAGCCGGCGGACGCGCTGATGCACGGCCGACGTGGACAGGCCCGTGGCCTTGCCCAGGTCGGTGTAGCTCATGCGTCCGTCCTTGACCAGCAACTCGACGATCTGACGATCCAGCTCCTCCATGCGGTGACCCTATTGCCCCGGAGGGGCGGCGGCACAGTCAGGACCGGCTCCTGTCCCACCCTTTGGGCACTTGCGGGGCCCCTGCGCCGGGCATGTGACGAACGCCACAGGTTTTGCGAGTGCTGGGGCGTGACCTCACGGTTATGCGGTCCACCGCATGGGAATTGCTTGCTGTGGTCGAGGCCACTCAGATCCGGCCGACCCGTCCGAGGGGGAGATTCTCCATGCAGGAGCCTGTTGATTCCGTCGACACGTCCGACGAGCTCGACGCGTACGACACCTTTGAGATGTACCGGGTGATCTGCCCGGACTGCGAGCAGCCGATCGCGCTGCTCGCGGACGAGGACGTCCTGCCGGAGCACGCGCTCTGCCCGACGCCGTGGAACCCCTTCGTCCTGACGGTCTGCGGCGGCACCGGCCGGTTCGCCGCCGAGACGCGTCCCGCGGACGAGACCCTGGAGGTCCAGGAGCAGGACACCGCCCTGCTCCTGACGCTCCCCCAGGGTCTGGACTGGCGGATGCAGCCCTTCTCCCACGTGGGCGGTCCGGGCTCGCGGCCCATCAAGCCGGCCCAGCTGCGCCGCGCGGCCTGAGGCCGCGCGACCCGGCTCCGTTCACCAGTAGCGCCCCTGCACCATCGCCGTGAGCGTGGCGTGGTGCAGGATCAGGCCGTCGACGTCGGCCGCGTCCGCCGGCACCCGGACCTCTCCGAAGTACGCCTGGCGGTAGGCGATCCTGAGCATCACGATCGCGTGCCGCAGCGCGGCGTACAGGGTGTGGAACTCCATGGCGCGCGGGGTGTGCCCGGTGAGTTCCGCGTAGCGCCGTTCGACGGCGTCGCGGCGCAGGAAGTCCGGCAGTCCGGGCTGGCCGAAGCTCACGGTGAGGTCCTGGAAGAAGCGGTGCAGGTAGACGGTCCAGCCGAGGTCGACCTCGCGCGGGGCGTAGGACGCCATCTCCCAGTCGAGGACGGCCGCGGGGCGGAATCCGTCGTAGACGATGTTGCCGATCCTGGCGTCGCCCCAGGTGAGCACCGCCGGACCCTCGTCGTCGGGCCAGTGGGCCTCCAGCCAGTCGAAGGCCGACTCGATGAGGGGTGACGGCGCGAGTCCGTCCACCACCCAGGCGTAGTAGGCGCGTTGGGCGTCGACGTGGCGGCGGAGCGGGCTGCCCTGGCCCGCCGGCATCAGGAACTCGGCCTCCTTCGCGGGGAAGTGGTCGTGCAGCCGGGCGAGCACACGGACCGACTCGGCCTCCAGCTCGGCCCGTTCGGCGTCGCTCGCGGCGTGCAGCCAGTTGCCCTCGTACGTGTAGGGCATGACGTCGGGCGGGACCCGGCCCTCGGCGCGGGCCATCACGAAGAACGGCGCGCCGAGCGGCCCCGGGTCCTCCTCCAGCCAGAGCGCCCGGGGCACGGGGACGTCCGTGTGCTCGCCGACCAGGCGCATCACCCGGTGCTGGCGGGCCATGTCGTAGACGGGGAAGACGGTGTACGCGGCGGGGTCGGCGGCGAGGCGGAGCGCGCAGCCGCGGACCGGGGCGTCGGGGTGTTCCAGGTCGAAGAGCAGCGTCTCGCTGGACATGCCGTTGGAGCCGGGGACGGAGAGACCGGTGACGCGGGCGCCGGGGAGCCGCCGGTCGAGCCAGGCGGTGAGCCGGCGGCCCAGCTCCTCGGGGTCCCGGGTGGTGGTGCGGGGTCGGGGCGCGTTGGCCATGCGGGCTCCTCGGGGCTCAGGGGGCGGTGGCGGCGTAGTCGGCGAACCCGCTGGGGTCGTGGCGTCCGAAGGAGCCGTGCTCGAAGATGCCGTAGCCGGTCCGGCCTTCGAGGGTGAAGCGGGCGGCGTGGTCGGTGACGCCGTAGGCGGCCATCGGGTGGGCGGCCGGGTCGGAGAGGTCGTAGACGCGGCGGTCGGTCCAGTTCCGGCCCTGCCAGCTCCCGTGCTGCCAGTCGGGGGCGGGCGGATAGCCGGCGCCGACCGCGAGCGGGGAGGAGGCGAGGATCTCCACGCCGATCTCCAGGGGCTTGCCGGCCGGGTCGGTGACGTGCACGACGGCCCTATCCGGTTCGCGGGTGCCGGAGCGGTAGGTGATGTCCGTACGGGGCCAGCCGAGCTGGGCGTCGCGCCGCCCGTCGCGTACCAGCAGCGCCTCGTTCAGGGTGCGGTAGCCGTCGGCGTCCTCCTGGGCGACGACCATGAGGAAGCGGTCCTCGAAGCGCATCGGTATCCAGAGCCAGTGGAAGCCCTCGGGGCGGAACTCCGCGGCGCGGCCCGGTTCTTCGCCGGGCAGCGGGCGGACCCCCCAGCTGCGGTCGCGGGTGCCGGTCCACTCCCCCGCGGTGACGGCGAACTCCTCGCCGCCCGCCCGGATGGTGCCGGTGGCGTGGCCGGCCTGGACGAAGCGGCGGCCTTCCAGGATGAGGCGGTCGCCGCGGCGCTGGGTGTGGTGCGGCTCCCAGACGGCCGGGAAGTCACCCGTCCAGGTGAGGTCGAAGGACAGCCCTCCGGGGTCGTCCGGGTCCGCCTCGCAGTGCAGGCCGAGCCTCTTGAGGGGCTCGTCCACGGTGATGCGCAGCGGCCCTACCGAGAGGTCGGTCCGGTCGTCGCCGAGGGCGTCGGAGGCGCGTACGGCATGCAGCCGGTCGCCGGTCCGCAGGGTCGCGTAGGCGTCGACGACCCCGGCGTTGGGGTAGACGCCGAGACCGGCGATGAGCAGGGCGCGGCCCTGGTGGTCGAAGACGTGGAAGATGCACCGGTCGTAGGCGTTCCGGTCGCCGCTGACGTGGTGCTTCATGGACAACGGCGCCTGGTGCACCGGATATTCGTCGAGCGGGACGGGACGGTCGTCTGACACGTGTAACCTCCTGGTCGGCGAGCGGGAATTGACGGTACGTCAGAAACTGCGCCGAGAGCCAGAGCCGTGCACGGCGTGCGCAGGCCACGGGGCCGCACCGGCGAGGGCGGGACGGCCGCGGCGGCGCGGCCCCGTGGCCTGCGGGGGGGGCGCGACCGCCGCGAGGGGACGCGGGAGGGCGGGAGCGAAACGGTGCGGAGCGAGGGGCCACGCAGCCCCCGGGGACGCGTCGAACTGCCGCTCTACGGGCCCCGGCGGTGACCGGCGGCGGGCCCGGGGCGTTGGGCCGGGCATGAGCACGCTGTATACGACACCCAGCGGATACGGCCGGCACAGGCAGTCCGGGCCGCACTTTGAAGAATCGGTTCAGCAGGAGGGCCGGACGCCTGTGCCGGCCCCCGCGCCGGCGGCCGTTCCCGCACCGGCACCGGCCCCCGGACCGAGGCCGGTGGCTCCCGGACCGATGCCGGTGGCCGCGCCGGTCCCGCCGCGGGCGCCGGTACCCGGGCCGCCGCCCACGGCCGTGCGGGCGCCGGCCCAGGTACCGGCGTCCGCGCCACCGCCGCCGTCGCAGCACCCCGCCGACCCGCCCATCTACTCGGCGGTGCTCCGACTGTGGGCCAGCCACGGCAGGTCCCTGCCGGGCCACCGCGACCCGGAGTGGAGCCGCCTGGCGGCGGGTCCCGTCTGGGCCGACCGCACCGTACGGGTCAACGGGACTCTGGTCCGGCCAGGTGACGGGCGATGACCACGCGCTGGATCTGATCGGTCCCCTCCACGATCTGGAGCACCTTCGCCTCGCGCAGGAACCGCTCGACGGGGAAGTCGGCGGTGTAGCCGTAGCCGCCGAGTACCTGCACGGCGTCCGTCGTGGCCCGCATCGCCGCCTCCGAACAGAAGAGCTTCGCCATGGCGGCCTGCCGGCCGAACGGGCGGCCCTCGTCGCGCAGCCGCGCCGCCTCCAGGTACAGGGCCCGGCCGGCCTCGACCTGCGTGGCCATGTCCGCGAGCAGGAAGCGCAGGCCCTGGAAGTCCGCGATCGGCCGGCCGAACTGGCGTCGCTCGCGCGCGTACCCGACGGCGGCGTCCAGCGCTGCCTGGGCCAGGCCCACCGCGCACGCCGCGATGCCGAGGCGCCCCGAGTCCAGGGAGGCTAGGGCGATCGCGAACCCCTGGCCCTCCGCGCCGATGCGCCGCGCGTCGGGCACCCGTACGCCGTCGAGGTGGATCTGGGCGGTGGGCGAGCCCTTCATACCCATCTTGCGCTCGGGTGCGGCGGCGCTGAGCCCCGGCGCGTCACCGGGCACCAGGAATGCGGTGATCCCCTTGGGGCCCTCGCCGCCGGCGCGGGCCATCACGGTGTAGAAGTCGGCGATCCCCCCATGGGTGATCCAGGCCTTCGTGCCGTCCAGGACCCAGTCGTCGCCGTCCCGCACCGCGCGGGTACGCAGGGCCGCCGCGTCGGAGCCGGAGGACGGCTCGGAGAGGCAGTACGCCCCCAGGAGACCGCCGCCGAGCATCGCGGGCAGCAGGGCGGCCCGCTGCGCGTCGGTGCCGAAGGCAGCCAGGGCATGACAGGACAGGCTGTGCACGCTGATGCCCAGGGCCACGGTAAGCCGGGCGGCGGCCAGCCCTTCCAGGACCTGGAGATGGACGGTGTACGGCTGGTCGCCGCCCCCGTACGCGGAGTCGTACGGAAGCCCGAGCAGCCCTGAGGTGGACAGCAGGGTGAAAAGCCCCCGGGGGAAGTGCCCGGCGTCCTCCTCTTCGGCGGCGCGGGGCGCGATCTCGCGCGCCGCGATCTCGCGGACGAGGGCGAACAGCTCCCTGGCCTCGTCGGTGGGCAGCCGGCGTTCCACGGGCCGCGGGGCACGGTCGGGCATGGCGGCGCACTCCTCGTGGTCGGGGGTTCGACGATGCGCCGGGGCGGGGCGGGGGCCAGCGGCCGCGGCGTATGGAGTATGCCCACCGCTGACCGGGCGGCACCCTCACTCCGACCGGAGCGGCGCCTCCCTGGGCGTCCTGCCCGGCACCGACAAACCTTCACCTGGGGGCTAGCGCCGCTTCTGCCTGAGATGACGAGCGCGGCCGGCTGCCGCTCGTGACCTGAGACCGGCGTCCGGGTGCCCCCAACTCCCCTGCCTCCGGGCCCGCCAGAGAGGCGGATGCACATCGGCGCGGTGCCGGCGGCTCTGCACGAGAAGCCGGCACCGCGCCTCCTACGAACACCGATGAGCCGCTGCGATGCAGGATGTCCTGATACCCCTGCACCCACCCGACGCCGTCACCCGGCCGGCCCCGCCGCCTCGGTGAACGGCGACGGCGATGAAGAAGACCACGAAGGGCGTCGTCGGACTGTTCACGGCCGGCTCGATGCTGCTGGTCGTGCCGGCCCTCACCTTCGGCGCCGGGACCGCTTCGGCCTCCTGCCCTACCGACGGCGCGCAGTCCGTGGAAGCGCGGCGGTCGCCGACCAGGTGAAGTCCATCCTGAAAGGCGGCGTGGCGGGCGGCTGCACCGCCGACGGGGACGGGACCGACTTCGGCTACCATCCCGGCCGGCGCGCTGCCCGAGCACTACAGCATCCCCGCCACCGCTCCGCGAGAAGCCTGCGACGGGATACCCCGGTCGACCGCGGCCGCGTCGGCGTACCTGGCGGCGACCTGCTGGGGGTCGAGGGTCCGGGCCCCCCGGTACGACGGCCGGCTCGACGTCACCTGGCTCACCGACGAAGCTCCGAAGCTCACCTTCGGTCGCCTCCGGCTCCACTGGGAGCCCCTTCCCGCGCCGGGTGGAACGTCAGCACCCACCTGGGCATGGCCACCGCAGAGGTACACCTCGCCTCCCGGCCGTCCGCCCCGGACGACTGGCCGCGCCTGGTCCGGCCGACCCTCCACGAGGTGACCGGCCTCTGCGCCGCCCTCGCGTTCGCCACCGCCGCCCTCGGCCCCTCAGTAGGCGCAGTCGTCGTAGACCTGGTAGTCGCGGCCTTCGCAGAGGCTGTGGGAGTACGCAGGGTCCCGGATCTCCATCGTGGGCTTCGGAGCGGAAGGAGCGGGGTTCTCGTTCGTCGAGGCGATGAGTGACACGACGGCGGTGATCAGGAGGGCGACTGCGGCCAAGGCGCATCCGGTGCGCGGCTGCCCCACCGTGCCCGGCGCGGCATTGCGTCCCGGACGGGCACGGCGGTGCCCCGCCTGCTCGTAGTGGTCAGCCATCACCTGCGTGTACGGGATGCCGATACGCAAGGGGACGACCTTCCCGCACTGCCGGCAGTTGTACTTGCCCATCATCCCCCCACGGATGAGAACGGTTCTTGAGCCTGCCAAGAGGCGCGATGCCCGCTCCACCCGCGGCGGCGGGCGGCTCCTCGGTCACCCGCTCCGCTCGACTCGGTCCTTGGCCCACCACAGGAACGCGGCCGAGTGCTGCTGGTTGGCGAACCCGTCCCCGACGAGGGTGCGAAGGAGATCGTTGCTCCAGAGAATGAGGCGCCCGCGGGTCCAGCTCACCGACTCGGGTGCCGGAAGCTCCAGGCCGTAGACCAGGCGCGCGATCTCGCGCTTGCCACCCGCGTCTGTCATGTACTTGAGGATCGTGAGGAACCGCTCGGGATACACCACGCACAGAACCTTGGTGAGGAGTGCTTCCTTGAAGCCGGTCATGGCGAACGGCTGCGAGCCGTCGAGCAGTTGCTGGAACCGGTCCTCCAAGGGGACCTCGTCAGGCCCGTACAGGAGGTATCCGATCGTGGAGCGGGTCGCCTCGGCTGCCGCCGCATCGCCCATGTCGTTCCACGCGGAATTGAACGTGGCCTGGTTCCCGGGCCGCGCGCCGATCTCGGAGTTGGCGAAGTCCTTGAGCACCTGTGGGTCGCACGTCCACAGTCCGTCGGGGGCGAACACCTCCTGGTACTTGGACCAGTAGGCGGCTACTCGTGGGTCGAAGTCCGGCTTGACCGCGAGATACTGCGCCTTGAGCCGGGCCACACGCTCCAACCGCTCGGGGTCGACGTCCTCGGGCTTCGGGAATCGTGCCCTGAGGACCTCGAAGGAGCGGGCCGTCTGCCTCTGCGGGGCCGAGGGCTCGCGATGCTCCCACTCGAAGCCACATCGGTGTCGGACCGTCCGGCGTCCGCCGTCGAGCGTCGCGCGCACCTCGATGTCCTCGTCGTCACTGCACAGTGGACACATGACCACGGACATGGCTACCCCCGGTTCTCCTCGCGCCGCCGCCCACCCCTGAGCCGGCCCGCTCCCCCATCGGTGATGGCGAGCGTACCCGTCGCACCCGGCTTGATGCCGCCCAACCCGTGAGCGGGAGGGCGGGAGCTGGAATCGCTGCCGACGGCTCTGCTGGGACTCGTTCAGCGCCGCCGGACGCACCCGCGCCCGGAACCAGTCAGTCCGGAACCAACCTGGTGGATTCGGGCCGAACCGCGGGACGTCGAGCCGTAGGATTCGGCAGCGAGCGCCGCCGGCGTCTGACCGTCGAGCGCCGTCACGGGGAGGAGATCGCATGCAGGAGCCTTCGGAGTCGAAGGAGACCGCCGATCCGGGGGAGAACGGCCGGAGCGATACGGCCGACTCACCTGCTGTCGACGGTCCGACGTCGAACTCGGACGTCGACTCGACGACGACGGCGTCGACGGTCCTGGTGGAGGTGCTCCCGGGGGTGGCTGTCGTCGCCGGTGAGGTCCCGCCGGAGCTGAAGCCTGATCTGATCGACTTCGGGATCGTGCCGGCCGTCGACCGCAAGCAGATCTCAGCGATCCTCGCCTCGATCGGTAACGCGGCGACCTTGGCAGGCAACCTCGGAAACGCGTTCGCCAGCGTGCAGGGGCTCTACAGGATCGGCGACACGGCGCAGGCCCTGTTGAAGAGCGGTGCGACACTCGCCGTCAAGGACGGCGGGAACCTCGGCACAGTGATGGGCCCCGGCGGCTTCTTGCATCAGGCCCGCTTCTACTCCGTGAACGCAGTGAGCAAGGCGCAGACCGCGGCCTTGATCGGGCCGGCGCTGGCCATGGTCGCCCTTCAGATGATGCTGAGTGAGGTCTCGGGCCTCGTCAGGTCCAACCTCGCGATGACACGCCAGGTCCTCACCGACATCCGCAAGGATCAGTGGGCCGAACTGACCGGGCTCGTCGCCGCCATCGATCGCGCGGTCGACCAGGCGCGAGAGATCGAATCGGTCCCGACGTCCTTGTGGGAGGACGTCGCGGGCAGCGGAGCGCTGCTGCAGAAACAGCTTGAGCTCTACCAGGGGAACGTCCGCGACCACGTCCGGCAGATCGGTCGGGCCGAAGCACGCAGCCACCGTGAGTACCTGCAGACGAACGCCGAGGCCATCGCCTTCGACGCCTACGCCCTGTTGTCCTCCCTCAAGGCGTGGACCGGATATCACGCGCTTCGCGCCGCGAGAGCGAGAGCCGCCGGGCGCGAGGACGCCGCCGAGGCGCAGTACGCCGAGGTCATCGCGCGCGACACCCGCGCGGAGTTCGACTCCACGCTCGCCGAGTCGACAAGCCTCGTCGACTCGCTGACGCGGGAACTGCGGATCACCGCCGAGCTGCCCGGACCCGACACATGGCCGCTGCCGGGTAAGCGCAAGGACGTGAAGACGGCCCGTGAAACCTCCGCACGCCTGCTGGAAGCGATCGCGCCTCTCGCCGACGCTCTCCGTCCGCCGGCCCCTCCGCTCCATGCTCCGAGCGTCGTCTGCGCGCCCGAAACGCTAGATCTCGCGCCGTACCTCCCCATCCTGCGATGGTTCCTCACGGACGGCGAGACCCTCCGCGTCCTCGGCTTCCCCGAACAGCTCGATGCCCTCGGTCCCATATCCGCGATCTTCAGCGGAGCGAAGGAGAAGTTGGCGGCGGCAAGGGACAAGGCCGCGGCGAAGACCCTGGTCGCCGTCACGAATCGGCGCGTCATCACAGCCAGGACGAACACGTTCCTCGATCAGGGCGAGATCGTTCAGGACATCCCGATCGACCAGGTGCGATACGTACGGGCAGCGACCGCACAGGACAGAAGCGCGCGTTTGGCCGTCGACCTCATCACACGCGACGAGAACATCCGGTGGCTCTTCCACGCCGACATCGACCACGCTCACGTGGACGCGCTCGCCGCCGTGCTCGCCGAGTCGATGACGATCCCGGACGTTGAACGCGCTGAGCTTCAACAACGGCGCTATGCCCTCACCGAGGCGGGCAGGAAGAGCGAGAGCACCGGCACGAACGGCACGAAACCGACTGGCTCCGACACCCCGGCCTGCGATGACGCGTAGGCCCGGAGCTGTCCCGTTGTAAACCAGGTTCGCTGCGCGATCCTGGGCCGATCCGAGGTAGTGCTCCTGATTCTGCGCACTACGCCCTGCGACAGAGTCCGGGTGGTACGGATCTCCCTTGAGCCCTGTACTACCGCACGGTAGATCGCGAGCCGGTTCGTTCGTACAGGCTTTCTGGACAAGCCCAGCCCGCGTGGTCACGATCCGGCAACGGAGTTCCGACCGGTTTCAGTGGCCAACCGCCCAAGCAGTTCGCATCCCCTGAGCCGTGGCAGGTGTGCCAGCTGTACTTCGCCGTCAACCCGTCTGCCCCACGCTCACCGCGCCGGGCACATCGCAGAGGTCACCTGATGGCGCCGTCTACCCTCCGCGTCCACCTTTGTTCCTCGGTGATGCCGCCCAACGTCCCATGCCTCGAGGCGTACACGGCGTCTTCGTCCGCTGCGCCCCGGTCCACCACTGCCCCGGTTCCGACGACCCGGGTGCCAAAGCAACGGGCGGGCGGGACCCCTTCGCCCACCCGCCCGTTGACCGGCTGGCACGCTCCAGGTCAGGCCACGAGATAGCGAACCGCGTCGACGACGTGCGGACCGTACCCGAATGCCGCGCCGAGCCGCTCGAGGCGCCCGTACGTCTCGGGCGACAGGCGCGAGCAGAGCTCGTCGGCGGCCCTCAACAGGAAACGGAACGCCAGCTCCGAGCACACCGTCTCGGCGCAGCGCACCAGTGCGTCCCGCGTCGGTTCCAGCGGCACGTGGCTTCGGTCCGGCCGCTGGTCGAGGATCCCGACCAGCTCCACCACCTCGGCCGCCAGCCGCCGATGCTCCACCGCCACCGCACTCGGCCCGCCCGCCCCGCACGCGGGGTACGAGGAGCAGCCGGCCTCCGACGCGCCACTCGAACGCGCGAGGGGAACAGCCACACCGAGGAGCCTCTCCAGCCACGCGCGCTCGGCGCCCCGGATCTCCGGCGACCCGCCGAGCGGCGGGTCCGTGGCCCTCCACAGTAGGTTGAGCTCCTCGCCGTCAAGGCCGGAGTCCCGCAGCCGCAGGATGTCCTCGATGAGGAGGGTGAGGCCCGTGGGGTCGCCCTCCGGGGCGCCGAGGTACGCCCGGACGTGGTCCAGTTCGTCCTCGGCGTCAAGGACCCAGTCCCCGTGGAAGGAGGCCCCCAGCGCGGTGACACCGAAATCGAAGTCCATCCACTCGTGCTGAGCTTCGGGGTTGTGCACGGAAATACTCCTCCTTACAGCGGGTAGGCGGTCAGGACGTAGAAGCCGCCGGGCTTGTGCCCCTGCTTGACGGCCAGGGTCACGGAGAAGCGGTTGCTCGTCGTCTTCGTGTGGTTGCCGAGGTGGTCGACGCTGTCGCCGAGCGATCCGGTCCCGTACGTCCCGGTCAGCGTGAGCTGCTGGGGCTTTCCGGGCTTGCCGGAGTCCCGTACCCACTTCTCGATGCGGGCCTTGTTCTCGTCGACGAGCTGGTTGACCGCCTTCTGGGCCAGGTCCGCGCTCGACCACCGCGAGCTGGGGGTAGGCCTGCCGACCTTGTTGGTCTTCTTGATCGCCAACTTCTTCATGTCGTCCAGATCCACGTCGACGTGCTCGTCCAGCGTGTGGGCGACGCCCGGGAAGAGTCGCTGGGCACGTCCCAGGTCGGTGCAGTTGTGGACGAGGACGTCCTCGGTGCCGACCTGCACGTAGTAGCTGTCGATCCCGCTGACGTCGAGGTCGTACGTGTCCTGGTGGCCGGCGTATCGGGCCGTCGCGGTCACCAGGACCTGCGCGCCCTCCGGCGTCCGCAGACGGTCGCCCGCGGCCAAGGTGCCGGCGGGCACCCAGGACTGGCGCTCGGGCAGCCAGTACCGGTGGCCCTCGGTGGATGTGACGGACGACTCCGTGCCGTCGTCCCCGGCGACCGTGAGGCGTACGAACGTCTTGTCCGTCAGGGAAGAGGTGAACGGCACCGAAAGGACCGGCCGGGGCTCGGTCGGCTCCGCGTCACCGCCGGCTTCGGTCGCCAGGACCAGGTCACCATCCCGGATGTCCTGGATCGGCCGGTGTGAACCGTTCGCCATCAGGACCCGCGTGCCCGCCGGGAAGCTGTTGCACGCGAAGATGTCGTCGGCCTTGCGGGCGGCGCGGATGTCGTCGGGGATGAGCTTGCCGCCGGTCTTGAGCCAGCGCAACAACGCGAGCGAGCCCAGGATCCGGTCCGTGGTGCTCAACTGCTCGCCCGTGCCGGAGTCCTTGCCGGTGAGGGCGTCCAGGATGCCCTTGCCGTCCCCGATGCCGGGCAGCAGGTCGAGCAGCAAGGACATCCGGCGCTCCTGGGCGGCGAGCTCCTCGGGTGACATGCTGTTCGCGCCGATGTTGTCGGCGATCTTCGAGAAGTCGAAGTCGATGTCCGGCAGTTCGTGGAGGCGGTCCGTCGCCTTGTTGAGGTCGGAGACCGCCTTCTTCGTCTGCTCCATGCCCTTGTTGGCCTGGCCGACGCCCTTGTTGAGCTCCTTCATGCCCTTGTTGGCCTGGTTCAGGCCCTTGTTGACCTGGTCGATCCCCCGGTTGACGTCGACCATCGCGTCGTTCATCTGGTCGAGGCCGGCGTTCATCTGATCCAGGCCTTCGATGGTCTGGTCGAGGGCCTTGTTGATGTCCTTGAAGAAGCCGGCGATGTCAAGGGTCGGCCCCTTGTAGTCCGGCAGGTCGGGCCTGGGTGGCTGGTGGTACTCCGGGGCGGAGAGGGTGAGCAGGACGAGGGCCAGGACGGAGTCGTTGTGATCGCCCAGGAGCCGCGAGGCCTCCACCAGGTTGGTGCGGAGCCTGTCCATGTGCGGCTTGGCCGCCTTGAGCGCCTTGACCGTCTGCTCGAAGACCTGCCTCTTCTTCTCGGGATCCGTCTCCTTGTCCGGATCCAGCAGGGCAAGCGGCTGAAGGCTGTCGAGCGCCCGGAGTTCCTTGTTCAACTGGACGAAGGACGCGCCCCCGTCCCGCATCGCCTTCTGTGAGATGTAGAGATAGAGCCCCACGCCGACGCCGATCTTGACAGACGTGAGCGCGAACTCCTTGTAGCACTTCGGCCGCTCCAGGAGCGGCTTCTCACCGCACTTGGAGTACTGCGAGATCCGTGCCGCGATCTCCAGCAGCGTAGGTTCCCGCTCGGCCTGCGCGGCCGCCGCCGCGGTCCCCGCGCCGCCGACGACGGTCAGGCACAGGACGGTGACGAGCGTGACGATCTTCTGTTTGATGTGCTGATACATGCGTTCCTTACGGCGCCGACCCCCTGGGCCCGCGCTCCCCCTGGCAGCGAATCCGCTGCCGTCAATGCCGTGCGCATGACGCGGCGCACGTGGTCGCGGCCGAGGGTAGACCGTTACCGCAGGTCATGATCATTCGGCCTTCGGGGAGAGAACGAGGGCCTCGGAGGGTCACCGTGGCCCTGACCAACGGAGTGTCCGTTCACGAGGTGTCTCGCCGGCTCGGACATCGGTCGGTCAAGGTCGCGGTAGACCGGTCCGGCCGCCTCACGCAGGACGGGCAGGAGCGCTGCCGTCAGGTCGTCGAGGCGGCCGTGGGGCCGTGGGGCCGTGCATGGTCACGCCAGGCCGAGCGCCTGCAGTGCGCGGTGCTGGCCCGGTGTCGGCTTGGCCGGCCAGTACAGGTAGCAGACACCGCCCGTACCGCTTCTGACCTTGCCGTTCGCATCGTAGCGCTTGGTGCGGAGCCAGATGTTCTCCCATTCGCGCCGTCGGTAGACCCGGCGGACGGCCGGGTTGCTGGGCGAGGCGGGGTCGTTGGCGATCACGTCGCCCGAGGCCGTGAAGCCGATGACCGCCATCAGGTGGCCGGAGGTGCCGTAGCCGGCGCCCGTCAGCTCCTCCTTGCGGAAGGACTGGGACGTTATGGCCGGGATGCCGGCCCGGATCAGGGTCTCCAGGTCCGTGAGGGAGCGCAGCCGGGTGACCACCGCGTTCAGGTCCGGGTAGGTCGCGGCGTAGGCGGCGTTGAAGGGCCAGTTGCCGCAGCCCTCGTACTGGTAGTCGTAGGTGTGGCGGGCCGCGTGGCAGACCTGGGGGTCGGCGAAGTCCGGGTTCACCCAGGCCAGGTCCGCGGTCGTGGGGACGCGTCCCCAGTACTCGACGATCATCTGCGAGGAGGTGGGGCTGCACCAGGCCTCGCCGCCGTTGTCGTACTCGGGGTACTGGCCGACGTGGACGTTCTGCGAGTAGCGCGGGACGATCAGCTCGTGGTCGAGCCCGGGCTCGGAGGCGGGCACGGTGAAGCGGTCCGGGATGTCGGAGGCCATGGCGCCGACGCGCCGGACGACGGGGGTCAGCGTCGTACCGGGCTCGCGGTGGAGGGTGAGGCGCAGGCGGTACGAGAGGAGGCGGAGACCGCTCGCCGCGTCGTCGACGGCGAAGGTGTCGGTCCAGACGGAGGCCTTGCCGTCGCTCTGGTCGTCGACCGATGTGCGGCGGATGTCGGTGTCGCCGGCCGCCCAGCGGCCCATGACGAACCAGGGGGTGTCGGTGCCGTCGTTGTAGGTGCCGCGCAGCTCGACCTGGAGCCAGGTGCCGGGCGGGGTGTGGGCGTTCCAGGAGGCGATGACCTCGGTCGCCGGGACCGTGGAGGTGTGGGTGGGCGAGGTCCAGGTCGCGTACTCCCAGGTGCTCGTCCGGCCGGTGTGCGGGTCGGTGTAGTCGGTGCGGCCCACGGGGGTGTCGACGACCAGACCGGGGCGGTGGCCGGCGACCGCCCGGGTGCCGGCGGCGGTGCCGCAGCGCCAGTCGGTGTACGTGCTCCAGAAACGGTTGTCGACGAGCCCGGGCGCCGGCGCGTGGCCGCGCCCGGTGTCGGCGGCGCAGGCCTCGGCCGCGGTGGCGGCGCACGCCTCGGCGGCGGTGCCGGGCGCGGCGGATCCGGGCGTCGCGGAGGCGGCGGTGACGGTCGCGGCGGTCGCGGTCGTTCCCGCGGCCGCCGCGAGGGCCGCGGCGAGGACGGTTCTGCGCGGGGTGGCAGGGGGCATGGGCGGTGACCCTCCAGTCGGTGGTGGCGAAGGGACGGGCTGCGCGCCCACTATCGCGGCTCGCGGACGCCTTCTGCCAGCGATTCGACGCGTGCCGCCCGAGCAATATTGGTCTCCACCAGTGGCGCTACCCGCCGCGCTGACCTGCGGCGGGCCATCACGACGCGGTCCCCTACCCTGGGCCCATGAAGGATCTCGACCGCGTGGCCACCGCTCTGCGCCGGCTGCCGCCCTCCTGCGGCCCGGTACGGCTCGTCGCGGTCGACGGGCACGCGGGCTCGGGCAAGTCCACGCTCGCCGAACGGCTCTCGGGCGCCCTGGGCGGCGCCCCGGTCCTCCATCTCGACGACCTCGCCACGCACGAGGAGCTCTTCGCGTGGACGGGCCGGATGCTCGCCGAGGTGATCGGGCCGCTCTCCCGGGGTGAGACGGCGTCGTACCACCCGTACGACTGGAATCGGCGCGCCTTCGGTCCGGCGAGGCCGCTGGAGCCGGCACCCGTGGTGCTCGTGGAGGGCGTGGGGGCCGGGCGGCGGGAGCTGCGGCCCTTCCTGGCGGGGCTCCTGTGGATGGAGCGCGGTCCCGAGGCGTCCTGGGCGCGTGGCCGTCGCCGGGACGGGCCGGACCTCTCCGCCTTCTGGGACGGATGGACGGTGGCGGAGACTCGCCATTTCTCGGCCGATCCCTCGCGCCCGTTCGCCGACGCCCTGGTGAAGGAGCGCGGCGAGGGGTACGCGTGGCTGACCGGACCCCGTGTGACAGCAGGCCCGAACCAGATCATCACCCAATGTGACGACTCCCCGGCCGCAAACTGAGTGGCCGGAACTCCGCTTCCGCAAGTGCCTCAACTCGGCTTGACCCAAGGGGCGTACAGGTCTTACGTTCTGAATGTGCGGCTCTCCGGAGTCGCCGCGGACGCGAAGCCCCCGGTTGTTCCCCCGTGATCGGGGGCTTCGTTCTGCCCCTACGCTCACCGAGGGTCACCGAGGGTGAGCCTGCGCCGGATCGCGTCGATCACGGCCGATCGGCTTCTTCTCCCCCATCACGCACCCCCTGCGCAGGTACGATGCCCCCGGTGCGGTCAATTCCCGTCCACGTGTAGACGGTTGTGGGGGACCTGATGGACTTCGGCACACAGGGCACGCATGCCCCCGCCGAGCTCGCCTGGCTGCGGGGAATCGACGCCTACACGATGGGCGCCTATCCGCAGGCCGAGGAGGAGTTCCGGACTGCGGTGCGCATCGACCCCGGCATGGCCGACGGCTGGCTCGGCCTGCACGCGCTGCGGGTCGACACCACGACCGCGCTGCTGCGGATGTACCGCAATCGCGAGCGCTTCGGCGAGCAGCGCACCCGGCACCGGAGGACCCTCAACTCCTGGTACTGGCTGGGCTGGTGGGTGCAACCGGTGCTCGAGAGCCCGCGGGACCTGCTTCTCGCGCACGCCTCGCACTGGCTCGACGGGCGCCATGTGCCCGAGCTCGACCGGGCGCTCGCCGGACTCCCGCCCGTCGACGCCGATCCGCAGGTCCGCTTCCTGCACGCGTGCCGCTCGTACCTGGTCAAGGACTGGGACCAGCTGGTCCGCCACACGGAGCCGCTGGTCGACGACCCGCTCCTCGGCATCGAGGCGGGGCTCTTCGGCGGCATGGCCCGGGTACGGCTGGAGATGTACGGGCAGGCCGAGCCGCTCCTGGCCGCGGCCCTCATGCGCTGCCGCAGCGAGCAGCCGCAGCGCAAGGAACTGCGCTACTGGCTGGCCCGGGCGCACGAGGGCACCGGCCGCACCGCCGCCGCGCTGCCGCTCTACCGGGCGGTGCACCGGATCGACCCGGCGTTCATGGACACGGCGGCGCGGCTCGCCACCATCGCCGAGTACGACGGCTTCGAGGGCCCGGACGACCCGGTCGGACTGGCCCCCGCCCTGTACGGGGGTCTCGGCGGCCAGGACGCGGTCGACGGGGAGCGGCTCGATCCGGACGGCGCGGCCGGCGAGGGGCTGCTGGTCAAGCCCGGGGCGGTGGCGCCGCCCGCAGCGCCGGAGCCCCCCGAGTTCGTCCGCCAGAAGGCGGCGGTCCCGGCCCAGCCGGCGCCGCCCCGCTTCCCGGCCGGGCCCACGGACCCGGCCCTGCTGGCGGAGGCGCTCGCGGAGCTGGAGCGGATGGTCGGCATGGAGCCGGTCAAACGCCAGGTCAAGGCCCTGTCGGCGCAGCTGGAGATGGCCCGGCTGCGCGCCGGACAGGGCCTTCCCGTGCAGCCGCCGAAACGGCACTTCGTCTTCTCCGGCCCCTCGGGCACCGGGAAGACCACGGTCGCCCGCATCCTCGGCCGGGTCTTCTACGCCCTCGGGCTGCTCGGCGGCGACCATCTCGTGGAGGCCCAGCGGGCCGACCTGGTCGGCGAGTTCCTGGGGCAGACCGCCGTGAAGGCGAACGAGCTGATCGACTCGGCGGTCGGCGGGGTGCTCTTCGTCGACGAGGCCTACTCGCTGTCCAACAGCGGCTACAGCAAGGGCGACGCCTACGGCGACGAGGCCCTCCAGGTCCTCCTCAAGCGCGCCGAGGACAACCGCGACCACCTGGTCGTCATCCTGGCCGGCTACCCCGAGGGCATGGACCGGCTGCTCGCCACCAACCCCGGCTTGTCGTCCCGCTTCACCACCCGCGTCGACTTCCCCTCGTACCGCCCGCTCGAACTCACCGCGATCGGCGAGGTCCTCGCCGCCGCGAACGGTGACGGCTGGGACGAGGAGGCCCTGGACGAGCTGCGCTCGATCAGCGCGCACGTGGTCGACCAGGGCTGGATCGACGAGCTCGGCAACGGGCGCTTCCTGCGCACCCTGTACGAGAAGTCCTGCGCCTACCGCGACCTGCGGCTCTCCGGCTATCCGCACACTCCGGGCCGCGAGGACCTCGCCACCCTGCGGCTGCCGGACCTCATGCAGGCCTACGGCGAGGTCCTGTCGGGCCGCGGACCTGCGAACCGCGGCCCGCAGGAACCCCCGGGCCTCTGACCCCTCCCCCGACCTCCGGCCGCCGCGGGCCGCCGCCCCGGACCGCGGCCCGCAGAAACCCCCGGGCCTCTGCCCCCGGCCCGCGGCGGCCGCCCGATACCTCCGGGCATCCGACCGTGACCCGCGGCCCGCAGAAACCCCCGGGCGCCCGGGCCCCGGGCCCGCGGAGGCCACGAGGCCTCCGACCCCGACCGCAGCCCGCAGCCCGCAGCCCGCAGAAACCCGCCGACCCCCGGGGCATCCGCCCCGACCGCGGCCCGCAGAAACCCCCGGCCCCGGACCCCCGGCCCGGCATCCGCGGCCCCGGACCCCCGGCCCCGGGTCCGCTCAGCCCGTCAGCGCCTCCGCCGGTGCCGTCCCCTTCGACACCGACTCCGCCGGCGCCATCCCCGCCCGCCGTTCCGGCCGCGGCGCCGGGGCGAGCCGGTGGGCGGGGTCTCGGACCTCGCCGACCAGCATCTCCAGGACGTCTTCCAGGGCGACCAGGCCGAGCACCCGGCCCGAGGCGTCGGACACCTGGGCCAGGTGGGTCGCGGCACGGCGCATCACCGTCAGGGCGTCGTCGAGCGGCAGCTCGGCCCGCAGCGTGGCCATCGGGCGCCAGATCTGCTGGGGCACCGCCCGCTCACGGTCCTCCAGATCGAGGACGTCCTTCACGTGGACGAAGCCCATGAAGGTGCCGCGGCCCTCGCCGCGCACCGGGAAGCGGGAATAGCCGGTCCGGACCGTCAGCTCCTCGATGACCCGCGGGCTGACCGACGGCGGGACCGTGACCAGGGCGGACGAGGGGATGAGGACGTCCGTGACGGGGCGGGTGCCCAGTTCCAGGGCGTCCTCCAGGCGCTCCTGCTCGACCGGGTCGAGCAGACCGGCCTGGCCCGCGTCCTCGACGAGCCGGCCGAGCTGGGCGCTGGTGAAGACGGCCTCCACCTCTCCCTTCGGCTCGACCCTGAAGGCCCGCAGGACCAGGCGCGCGCAGGTGTCGAGGGCGTTGGTGACCGGCCGGCAGACGCGGGCGAAGCCGACGAGCCCGGGGCCGAGCGCGAGTGCCGTGCGCTCGGGGTCGGCCATGGCCAGGTTCTTCGGGACCATCTCGCCGATGACCAGGTGGAGGGAGACCACGGCGGCCAGCGCGAGCACGTACCCGAGGGGGTGGATCAGGCCCTCCGGAATGCCCACGGCGTGGAAGACGGGTTCGAGCAGCCGGGCCACGGTCGGCTCGGCGACCGCGCCGAGGGTCAGCGAGGCGACGGTGATGCCGAACTGGGCCGCGGCCATCATCTGGGGCAGGTTCTCCAGGCCGTACAGGACCTGGCGGGCCCGCTTGCCGCCCAGCGGTTCGATCTGGCTGCGGCGCACGGAGACGAGGGCGAACTCGGCGCCGACGAAGAAGCCGTTGGCGAGTACCAGGAGGACGGCGAAGAGCAGGGGAAGCAGACTCATCGGGCCGCCTCCGCGGCGACGGGCACCGGGGCGGTGCGCACGATCCGCACCCGTTCGGCGCGGTAGCGGTCGACCTGGCGCACCGAGAGGCGCCAGCCGGGGAGTTCGGCCCGGTCGCCCGGGGCGGGGATCCGGCCGAGGAGATCGGCGACGAGCCCGGCGACCGTCTCGTACGGGCCGTCGGGCACGTCGAGTCCTATCCGGTGCAGGGTGTGCACGCGGCAGGATCCGTCGGCCTCCCAGACCTGGGAGCCGTCCTCGGAGGGCACGGCGGCCAGTTCCGGACGCTCGTCGGCTGCGGTGTCGTGCTCGTCGCGGACCTCTCCGACGAGTTCCTCGACGATGTCCTCGAGGGTGACGACGCCGGCGGTGCCGCCGTACTCGTCGACGACGACCGCGATGGGCTGCTCGCGGCGCAGTCGCTCCAGGAGGGCCTGGGCCGGCAGCGACTCGGGGACGAGCACCGGCGGGACGGCGATCCGGCCCACGGGGACCCGGTGGCGCTCCTGCGGGACGACGGCGAGCGCGTCCTTGAGGTGCACCATGCCGACGATCTCGTCGATCCGCTCGCGGTAGACGGGGAACCGGGACAGGCCGGTGGCCCGGGTGAGGTTGAGGACGTCGGCCGCGGTGGCGTCCGACTGCAGGGCGCTCACCTTCACCCTCGGGGTCATGACCTGCTCGGCGGTGAGCCCGCCCAGCGACAGGGTGCGGACGAAGAGGTCGGCGGTGTCCTGCTCCAGGGCGCCGGCCTGGGCGGAGTGCCGGGCGAGGGAGACCAGCTCCCCCGGGGTGCGGACCGAGTCGAGCTCGTCGGCCGGCTCCACGCCGAACAACCGTACGAGCCGGTTGGCGACGGTGTTCAGGAGCGTGATCACCGGCCGGAAGAGCACGGAGAACACGTGCTGCGGCCAGGCCACGAAGCGGGCGACCTGGAGCGGCCGGGAGACCGCCCAGTTCTTGGGGACGAGCTCGCCGACGACCATCTGGACGGCGGAGGCGAGCAGCATGCCCACCGCCACGGCGATGCCGGAGACGGCCCCTTCGGGCAGTCCGGTCGCGGTGAGCGGTCCGTGGAGCAGCCCGGCGAGGGCGGGCTCGGCGAGCATGCCGGTCACGAGCGAGGTGATCGTGATGCCGAGCTGGGTGCCGGAGAGCTGGAAGGACAGCTCGCGCAGCGACCTGACGACGGTGCGGGCCCGGCGGTCGCCTTCGGCGGCGGCGCGCTCGGCGTCGGCGCGTTCCACGGTCACGAGGCCGAACTCGGCGGCCACGAAGAATCCGTTGGCGAGGATCAGGACGAAGGCTGCGGCGAGCAGCAGAAGTGAGACGATCATGCCGCCGCCTCGGGTGATGGGGCGGCGCAGGTACTACCGGACGATCCGTCCATTGCTGGAGGGAGTCACTCCTCGGGTCGAAGGGCTGCCTCGCGGGCCGCCGGCGGGCGGCCCTGCACACGCGAGGCGGTGGCGCCGCTCGGCACCACCGCCACAAGAGTAGTCACGCCCGTGCCGGTACGGGCAGGGGGTCGGCCCCGTATGGGGGACGGATCAGGGTCGGTCCCGGGGGCCGCGGGCTCAGCCCCGCTCCGCTCCGCTGCCCCGGCTGTCGGCGAGGCCGCGGAGCGCGCGGGCGTCCTGGATGGCCTGCTGCTTGGCGATTCCCGGCTGGATGCCGAGCGCGGGGAGGCTGGTGCCGTCGCTCAGGTCGAGGAAGACCCAGGGGTCGCCGGGGCGCAGGTTGACCCGCAGGATCTCGGCCCAGGCGAGTCGGCGCGTCCGCGTGATGTTGACCACCGTGACGCCCTGCTCGTCGGCGACCACCTTGGGGCGGGCGAGCAGCACCAGGACGCCGAGGAAGAGCGCGGCGGTGAACACGAAGCTGGCCCGCTCGCCCGGTCCGAGCTTCTCCAGCATCATCCCGACGGTGGTGACGACGACGAACATCGCCACTCCGGCGGTCAGCAGGACGGCCCGGGTGCGGACCGGCCGGAAGGTGACCGGGAGGGCGGGAACGGTGGACTCGGGCATGGTCTTCCTAGCGGGCGGTGCGTCGGAGCGGCGGCGGGTCAGAGGCGGCAGGCGTGGATGGCCGTGGTGAGGATGGCGCGGGCGCCCAGCTCGTAGAGGTCGTCCATGACCTTCTGCGCCTCCTTGGCGGGGACCATGGCGCGGACGGCGACCCAGCCCTCGTTGTGCAGCGGCGAGACGGTGGGCGACTCGAGGCCGGGGGTGAGGGCGACGGCCTGCTCCAGGTGCTCGGCGCGGCAGTCGTAGTCCATCATCACGTACGACCGGGCGACGAGGACGCCCTGGAGGCGGCGCAGGAACTGCTGGACCTTGGGGTCGTCGGTCGGGGCGCCGGTGCGACGGATGACGGTGGCCTCGGAGGTGAGGATCGGCTCGCCGATGACCTCCAGGCCGGCGTTGCGCAGGCTGGTGCCGGTCTCCACGACGTCCGCGATGATCTGGGCGACGCCCAGCTGGATCGCGGTCTCGACGGCGCCGTCGAGGTGGACCACGGAGGCGTCGACGCCCTGCTCGGCGAGGTGCTTGGCGACGATGCCCTCGTAGGAGGTGGCGATCGTCATCCCGTGGAAGTCCTCGGGACCGTTGGCGGTGCCGGGCCGGGTGGCGTAGCGGAAGGTGGAGCGGCCGAAGTTCAGCGGCAGGATCTCCTCGGCGTTGGCGCCGGAGTCCAGGAGCAGGTCGCGGCCGGTGATGCCGATGTCGAGCCGGCCGGACGCCACGTAGATGGCGATGTCCTTGGGACGCAGGTAGAAGAACTCCACCTCGTTGTCCGGGTCGACGGTGACGAGCTCCTTGGACTCCTTGCGCTGCCGGTAGCCCGCCTCATGGAGCATCTCCATCGCAGGTCCGGAGAGAGAACCCTTGTTGGGGACGGCGATGCGCAGCATGGGGTGGGCTTCCTTTGCCTCAGGAGTTGCTGGGGTGTTCGGTGCTCGGTGTGTGCTCAGAGGTGGGCGTAGACGTCGTCGAGCGAGATCCCGCGGGCGACCATCATCACCTGGACGTGGTACAGCAGCTGCGAGATCTCCTCGGCGGCGGCTTCCTTGCCCTCGTACTCGGCGGCCATCCAGACCTCGGCGGCCTCCTCGACGACCTTCTTGCCGATGGCATGGACACCCTTGCCGACCAGTTCCGCGGTGCGGGAGGTCGCCGGGTCGCCGTTCTCGGCCTTGAGCTTGAGCTCGGCGAAGAGCTCTTCGAAGGTTTTGTTCGCCATGATGTCCTAAGAGTACGGGGTGTGAGGTGCCGGGCGCTCAGCGCCTCCATCAGGTGGGACGGAGGGCGGGCGCGCACTCAGCGCCAGGGTTCGCTGACCGTCCGCAGCGTGGTCGCGGTGGCGACGGCGGCGGTGACGGCCTCGTGGCCCTTGTCCTCGCGGGAGCCTTCGAGACCGGCCCGGTCCAGGGCCTGCTCCTCGTTGTCGACGGTCAGCACGCCGAATCCGACGGGTACGCCGGTGTCGATCGAGACCTGGGTGAGGCCCTGGGTGACGCCCTGGCACACGTACTCGAAGTGCGGCGTCCCGCCGCGGATGACGACACCGAGGGCCACGATGGCATCGTAGCCGCGCCCGGCGAGCACCTTCGCCACGACCGGGAGTTCGAAGCTGCCGGGGACGCGGAGCAGGGTGGGCTCCTCGATGCCGAGCTCGCTCAGCGCGCGCAGCGCGCCGTCGACGAGGCCGTCCATGATCTTCTCGTGCCACTGGGCCGCGATCACCGCGACGCGGAGGTCGCCGCAGTTCTTCACGCTGAGGACGGGTGCGCCCTTGCCGCTCATGTTGCTCCTTGCCGGTGTACGTACGCGATACGGACGATGAAGGGGTACGGGGTTACTGGTTGCCGCAGGTGCCGGCCGGAGTGCCCTCCAGCCAGGGCAGGTCGTGGCCCATCCGGTCCCGCTTGGTGCGCAGGTAGCGGAGGTTGTGCTCGCCAGCCTGGACGGGCATGGGCTCGCGGCCCTCGACGGTCAGGCCGTGCCGGGTGAGGGCGTCGATCTTGTCGGGGTTGTTGGTCATGAGCCGCAGGGTGCGGACCCCGAGGTCGGCCAGGATCTGCGCGCCGGCCGCGTAGTCGCGGGCGTCGGCGGGCAGGCCCAGCTCCAGGTTGGCGTCGAGGGTGTCGCGGCCGCGCTCCTGGAGCTCGTACGCGCGCAGCTTCGACAGCAGGCCGATGCCGCGGCCCTCGTGGCCCCGGAGGTAGACGACGACTCCGCGCCCGGCCTCGGTGATGCGGTCCATGGAGGCTTCCAGCTGGGGGCCGCAGTCGCAGCGCAGCGAGTGGAAGACGTCGCCGGTGAGGCACTCGGAGTGGACGCGGACGAGGACGTCCCCGCCGTCGCCGATCTCGCCGTGGACGAGGGCGACGTGTTCGACGCCGTCGACGGTGGAGCGGTAGCCGTACGCGGTGAAGTCGCCGTGCCGGGTGGGCAGGTGGACCTCGGCCTCGCGGCGGACGGTCGGCTCGGCGCTGCGCCGGTAGGCGATCAGGTCCTCGATGGAGATGATCGTCAGGCCGTGCTTGCGGGCGAACGGGATGAGCTCGGGCAGCCGGAGCATGACGCCGTCCTCGCCGGCGATCTCGACGATCGCGCCGGCCGGGCGGAGTCCGGCCAGGCGGGCGAGGTCGACGGCGGCCTCGGTGTGCCCGTTGCGGACGAGGACGCCGCCGGGCTTGGCGCGCAGCGGGAAGATGTGGCCCGGGCGGACGAAGTCGCCGGGCTCGTAGGTCCCGGCGGCCAGCATGCGCAGGGTGGTGGCGCGGTCGGCGGCGGAGATCCCGGTGGTGACGCCGTGGGCGGCGCTCGCGTCGACGGAGACGGTGAAGGCGGTCTGCATGGACTCGGTGTTGTCGTCCACCATCTGCGGCAGCCGGAGGCGCTCCAGCTCGTCCCCCTCCATGGGGGCGCAGATCAGGCCGCGGCATTCGCTCATCATGAAGGCGACGACCTCGGGGGTGGCCTTCTCGGCGGCGATGACGAGGTCGCCCTCGTTCTCGCGGTCCTCGTCGTCGACGACGACGACGGGGCGGCCGGCGGCGATGTCCGCGATGGCCTGCTCGACGGGGTCGAGGACGAGGTCGGTGGCGTCCCACAGGCGGTTCTGGGGTGCGGCGTGGAGCGCGTCGGACATGGCGGCGGCGGTTGACGGGCGGACGCTCATGCGTGAGCTCCTTCCAGAGCGGCGGGGACGGCGGCACGGGACCGGAGCCACCAGTCGCGCATGCCCCAGATGACGAGGCCGAAGTAGATGACGTAGACCAGGCCGGAGAAGGCCAGGCCGCTGTTGAAGGCGAGGGGCACACCGACCAGGTCGACCAGGAGCCAGGCGAACCAGAACTCGACCAGGCCGCGGGCCTGGGCGACCATCGCGACGAGGGTGCCGACGAAGATGTACGCGTCGGCCCACGGGCTCCAGGAGAGCGAGGGGTAGAGGGTGAAGAGGCCGCCGACGGCGAGGGTGCCGAGGGCCGCGCCGGCCAGCAGCAGCCCGCGCTCCTTCCAGGTGGCGAAGCGGACGGCGATGGAGCCGTCCTGGGCCTGCTGCCTGCCGCGGTTCCACTGCCACCAGCCCCAGGCGGCGACGCCGATGACGAGGAGCTGCTTGCCGACGCCGCCGGCCAGGTGGGCGGAGGCGTAGGCGCCGACGAGGATCAGGCCGGAGAGCAGCTGGGCGGGCCAGGTGAGGATGGAGCGGCGCCAGCCGAGGGCCAGGGCGATCAGACCGATCGTGTTGCCGATCATGTCGGACCACATGATGTGCTGGCCGAAGACGGTGAACGCCTCGGAGTTGAGCCAGTTCACTTGACGGTCTCCTGTGCGTTCGGGCCGAGCAGCCGCTCGACGTACTTGGCGATGACGTCCACCTCGAGGTTGACGGGTGCGCCGCTCTGCTTGAGGCCGAGCGTGGTCAGGGCGAGGGTGGTGGGGATGAGGCTGATGGTGAACCAGTCGTCGCCGACCTCCACGACGGTGAGGCTGACGCCGTCGACCGTGATGGAGCCCTTCTCGACGACGTAGCGGGCGAGCGTGGCGGGCAGGCCGACCTTGACGATCTCCCAGTGCTCGGAGGGCTCGCGCTCCAGGATGGTGCCGGTGCCGTCCACGTGGCCCTGGACAATGTGGCCGCCGAGGCGTCCGCCGACGGCCATCGGCCGCTCCAGGTTGACGCGGGAGCCGACCTCGAGGGCGCCCAGGGAGGAGCGCTTGAGGGTCTCGGCCATCACGTCGGCGGTGAACTCGCCGTCGCCGAACTCGACGACCGTGAGGCAGACGCCGTTGACGGCGATCGAGTCGCCGTGCTGGGCGCCCTCGGTGACCACGGGGCCGCGCAGGCGGAAACGGGAGGCGTCCTCCAGCTGTTCGACGGCGACGACCTCGCCCAGCTCTTCGACGATTCCGGTGAACACGGTCAGGCTCCCTTGGTGGTCGGGACGGCGGTGATGCGGACATCGGGTCCGAGGCGCTCGGCCTCGGTGACGTGGAGGCGCAACGCGTCGGTGAGGGTGGCGATTCCGGCGTCGGCGAGGGCCTGCGGGCCGGCGCCGAGAAGGACCGGGGCGAGGTAGCCGACCACCTGGTCGACGGCGCCCGCGGCGACGAAGGAGCCGGCGAGCGTGGGGCCGCCTTCGAGGAGCACGGAGCGGACGCCCCGCGCGTGCAGCGCGTCGAGGAGTTCGGTGGCGTCGATCCGGCCGTGGTGCAGGGGCAGTCGGAGCAGTTCGACGCCGGGCAGGTGTCCGGTATCGGCGTGCTCGCCGACGACCAGCAGGGTGGGCGCGGCGTCGTCCAGGAGGCGGGCGGTGGGGCGGATCTCGGCGCGGGTGTCGACGGCGACCCGGAGCGGCTGGACGGCTCCCTCGACGCCGCGGACGGCGAGGTGGGGGTCGTCGGCCCGCAGGGTGCCGCCGCCGACGAGGACGGCGTCGCACTCGGCGCGCAGCCGGTGCACGTCGGCGCGGGACTCGGCGGAGCTGATCCAGCGGGAGGTGCCGTCGGCGGCGGCGATGCGGCCGTCGAGGGTGGCGGCGTACTTCCAGCGGACGAAGGGGCGGCCACGGCGTACGGAGGTGAGCCAGGCGAGGTTGCCGGTCTCGGCCTCATCCTCCAGGAGGCCCTGCTCGACCTCGACGCCGGCCGCGCGCAGGGTGGCGGCACCGCCGGTGGCCTGCGGGTTCGGGTCGCCGACGGCGTAGACGACACGGGTGATCCCGGCCTCGACGAGAGCCTGGGCGCAGGGGCCGGTGCGGCCGGTGTGGTTGCAGGGTTCGAGGGTGACGTACGCGGTGCCGCCGCGGGCCAGGACACCGGCCTCGCGCAGGGCGTGCACCTCGGCGTGCGGGCCGCCGGCGCGCTGGTGGTAGCCCTCGCCGACCTGGTGGCCGGAGGCGTCGGTGATGACGCAGCCGACGACGGGGTTGGGGCTGGTGGAGCCGAGACCGCGGGCGGCGAGCGCGACGGCGCGTCGCATGGCGGTGATGTCGGCCTGGGTGGCCACCGGGTCCTCCTGCCTCTTCGGGCACGGACTCCGGGGCCTGTCGATGACGACAGAGAGCGGATACGACGGCCTGGCACAGGATGCGCCGGGACCGAGAGTCCTCCGGTGCACCCCCCGGTCCCGTGGGACCGGTACGGCGACCAGCGGACGTACGGCCGGCTCACCCCTGTGTAAGGGTCGCCCGCCGCGCACTGCCTCCCATCCGGACTTTCACCGTCGGTCCAGGAATCTCACCTGGTCAACCGGCCGCTGGCTGCGGACGGGTCGCGGACTATACCGCCGGTTCGGAATTACACCGACCCCGGAGTGCGCTGCTGCTGATACAGGGCCAGTGTGCCACGGACGGGGACCGCCCATACGGGTGAGGTCCTGTGGGCTGGCTCACAGACCGCGCTCACCCTCCCACGGAACTCCGCTTTGGTCCAGACCTATTGACGCACTGGTCTAGTCCTCTTAATCTCCGTGTCACCTCCGAGGTACGGCCCGCCGGCGTGCGCACTCCACGGGCCCCGACACGACCCACCCCCTTGTTCGTTGTGTTCTGCCGACCTCCCCTGGAGGAACCGAACGTGCTGTCCCCCACGAAGAAGAGAGCGAGCCTGCTCGCGTCCGGCGCCGCCGTCGCCGGGCTGCTGATCAGCTCCCTCGCCGCCGGAGGCGTCTCGTACGCCGCCGACAACGAGTCCTGTCGCCCCGACGGTCTCTACAAGACCCCCGGCGTCGACGTCCCGTACTGCTCCGTCTACGACGCCGAGGGCCGCGAGAAGATGGGCGCGGACCACCAGCGCCGGGTCATCGGCTACTTCACCGGCTGGCGCACGGGGAAGAACGGCCAGCCGGCGTACCTCGCCAAGGACATCCCGTGGGACAAGATCACCCACATCAACTACGCGTTCGGTCACGTCGGCGGCGACAACAAGCTGTCGGTGGGCGCGGACGGCCCGGACAACGCGGCCACCGGGATGACCTGGCCCGGTGTCGCCGGCGCCGAGATGGACCCGGCCTACTCCTACAAGGGCCATTTCAACCTGCTCAACAAGTTCAAGAAGCAGCACCCGAACGTCAAGACGCTGATCTCGGTCGGCGGCTGGGCGGAGACCGGCGGCTACTTCGACGACAACGGCACCCGGGTGAACTCCGGCGGCTTCTACGCGATGGCGACCAACCCCGACGGGTCGGTCAACCGGGCCGGGATCGACACCTTCGCCGGCTCGGCCGTCGACTTCATCCGGAAGTACGGCTTCAACGGCGTCGACATCGACTACGAGTACCCGACGACGATGAAGGACGCGGGCAACCCGCTCGACTGGCAGCTCGCCAACGCGCGCCGCGCGGGTCTCGTCCAGGGCTACGCGGCCCTGATGAAGTCCCTGCGCGAGAAGCTCGACACGGCCGGCGCCGCCGACGGCAGGCACTACCTGCTGACCGTCGCCGCGCCCTCGTCCGGCTACCTGCTGCGCGGCATGGAGACCTTCCAGATGCAGAGGTATCTGGACTACGTCAACATCATGTCCTACGACCTGCACGGCGCCTGGAACGAGTACGTCGGCCCGAACGCCTCGCTCTTCGACGACGGCAAGGACGCCGAGCTCGCCGCCGCCAACGTCTACGGCTCCGCGCAGTACGGCAACATCGGTTACCTCAACACCGACTGGGCCTACCACTACTTCCGCGGTTCGATGCCGGCCGGCCGGATCAACATCGGCCTGCCGTACTACACCCGCGGCCACAAGAACGTGCAGGGCGGCACCGACGGCCTGTGGGGCAAGGCCGTCGCGACCAGCTGCCCGGCCGGCGCCGGTCTGACCAAGTGCGGTGACGGTGCCGTCGGCATCGACAACCTGTGGCACGACAAGGACACCAACGGGCAGGAGTCGCCCGCCGGTTCCAACCCCATGTGGCACGCGAAGAACCTCGAGAAGGGGATCGTCGGCGACTACGTCACCCAGTACGGCTTCCCCGCGAACACCACGCTGACCGGCACCTACGCCCGCAGGTACGACGCGACCCTGGTCGCCCCGTGGCTGTGGAACGCCCAGAAGAAGGTCTTCCTCTCGACCGAGGACGAGCAGTCCGTCGCGGCCAAGGCCGACTACGTGGTCGACCGCGGCATCGGCGGCACCATGGTCTGGGAGATGGCCGGCGACTACGCCTGGAACGCCGCGAAGGGCCAGTACGAGATGGGCTCGACGCTCACCTCGCTGATGTACGACAAGTTCAAGGCGGCCACCCCGTACGGCGCGAAGAAGTCGAACAGGGCCCTGCCGGCGCAGGCCGTGAACGTGGGCGTGGAGTTCACCGAGTTCAAGCTGGGCGACTCCAACTACCCGATCACTCCGAAGATCAAGATCACCAACAACACCGCGACCGCGCTGCCGGGCGGCACCGAGTTCCAGTTCGACTACGGCACCTCGTCCCCCGGCAACGCCTCCGACCAGTCCGGCTTCGGCACCAAGGTGATCAGCAGCGACCACACGGGCAGCAACGTGGGCGGCCTGAAGGGCGACTTCCACCGGGTGTCCCTGAAGCTCCCGGCCTGGCAGTCGCTGGCCCCGGGCGCGAGCGTCGACCTGGCGTTCAACTACTACCTCCCGGTCTCGACCCCGTCGAACTGGACGGTGACGGTCAACGGCACGGTGTACGCCCTCGCCGGGGACCTGGCGCGCGGCACGACGGTGGTGGAGCCGGGCACGACGACCCCGCCGACCACGCCGCCCACCACCCCGCCGACGACTCCCCCGACCACCCCGACCACCCCGCCCACGACGCCGCCCACGGGCTGCACCGCTCCGGCGTACGTGGCCGGTCAGGTCTACACCGGCGGCACGCTCGTGTCCCACAAGGGCCACACCTGGAGGGCCCAGTGGTGGACCCAGAACGAGGAGCCGGGCACGACCGGCGACTGGGGCGTCTGGAAGGACCTGGGCGCCTGCTGAACCGCACCGTCTGACCGGCGGGTCCGCCTTCCCGGCCCGCCGACCGGCACCGCGCGACCCTCCGTCCGCGCCTCCCGAGAACCCCCGGCGGCGGTCTCACGGCCCTTGGCCGCCGCCGGGTCCTCCCCACCGCGCCGCGCCCCCCTGTCCGGGGCGCGGCGCGGACGCGTTCGTCAGGGGAACAGGGCGTCCTGGGCCGCGTCGCGGGCGGTCAGGAGGGCGCCGCGCAGGATGGCCGCGTCCCCCAGGGTGGTGGCGCGCACCTCGGTGCGCAGCGGGGAGAGCCCCGCGAGGCGGGCCTGGACCCGGGCGGCGAGCCCGGGGCCGCCGCGGTGGCCGGTCTCTCCGGCGAGCACGACGCAGCCGGGGTCGAGGACGGCGGCGACGGAGGCCGCGCCGATGGCGAGGCGCTCGGCGAGGACGTCGAGGAAGGGCTCGTGGCCGGATTCCAGGGCGGTGTCCGGGTCCAGGCCGTGGGCCCGCGCGAGGGCACCGACGGCTGCGGCGCAGGCCAGCTCGTCGAAGCCGCCGTCGCAGCCGTGCGCGGAGGGCAGCCGGGAGGTGCCCGGGACCGGCAGGAAACCGATCTCGCCCGCCCCGCCGGAGGCCCCCCGGCGCAGCCGCCCGTCCAGGACGACGGCGGCGCCGATGCCCTGCCCGAGCCAGAGCAGGACGAAGGTGTCGCCGGCCTCGCGAGCGGCGCCCTCGCGGAGTTCGGCGACGGCGGCCAGGTTCACCTCGTTCTCCACGAGGACGGTGGCGGGCAGCCGCTGCTGGAGGGCGGCGACCAGGCGCCGGTGCCATGCGGGAAGTTTCGCGGTGTCCCGCAGTTGCCGGGTGGCCGGGTCGACGAGGCCGGGCGCGCCGACCGTCACGCTGTGCAGCCGGGCGGCGCCCGCCTCGGCGGCGGTGCGTTCGAGCAGGGCCACGGCCCGGTCGGCGGCGGTGCCGGGGTCGGCGGCGTCGCCGACCGGCAGGGAGGCCTCGGCGAGGGTGGTGCCGAGGAGGTCGGCGACCACGACGGACACCGAGGTGGTGCGCACGTCGAGGGCGGCGAGATGGGCGCGGTCGGCGACGATCCCGTAGAGCCTGGCGTTGGGGCCGCGGCGCTCGGCCCCGGCCTCGCCGACGACGTGGACGAGCCCGGAGCCGCTGAGCCGTTCGACGAGGTCGGCGACGGTGGGGCGGGACAGTCCGGTGAGCGTCTTGAGCTGGGTCGCCGTCAACGGACCCTCGTCCTGGAGCAGGCGCAGGGCGAGCCGGTCGTTGATGGCCCGCGCGGTGCTCGGGGATGCGGCCATGCGGCGATCCTCTCAGACGATCTCCGGCCTGTGTCTGCGGCCTGGGGGCCCGCCCACTATTTATCAGGCAGGGTTCCTGATAGTTTACGGCCGCCAGACTGGACGAGCAGCCACACCGGCTCCGGGGAGGGCACACGACATGGCGGACGGAACCGTCTTCAGCACCCAGCGGCTACGGCGGGCCCGGTTCGCCGTGGCCACCGTCTTCTGCGTCCACGGCGCCGTGACCGGCAGCTTCGCCACCCGCATCCCCTGGATCCAGGAACATGCCGGGGTCGGCGCCGGCCAGCTCGGGCTCGCCCTCGCCTTCCCGGCGATCGGGGCCTCGCTGGCGATGCCGCTGGCCGGCGCGATCAGCCACCGCTTCGGCGCGCGTACCGCGCTGCGCGGACTGCTCGCGCTGTGGACCCTGTCGCTGACCCTGCCAGCGCTCGCGCCGAACCTCTACGGACTGTGCGCGGCCCTCCTGGTGTACGGCGCCACCGCGGGCATGTCCGACGTCGCCATGAACGCGCTCGGCGTCGAGACCGAGAACCGGCTCGGCCGCTCGATCATGTCCAGCCTGCACGGCATGTGGAGCGTGGGCGCCCTGGTCGGGTCGGCCGCCGGCACCGTGGCCGCCCATCTCGGCGGCGACGCCCGGCTGCACCATCTGCTCGCCGCCCTGGTCCTCACCGTGCTCGGCCTGATCAGCTGCCAGGGCGTGCTCGACCTGCACAGCGCCCCCGAGGAGGAGGCCCCGCCGCGTTTCGCGCTGCCCCCGAAGTCCGCCCTGGTCATCGGGGCCATCGGCTTCTGCGGGGTCTTCGCCGAGGGCGCGAGCCTCGACTGGTCTGCGGTCTATCTCCAGGACGAGCTGGGCACCTCCGCGGGTCTCGCCGCCGCCTCGACCACCGCCTTCGCCCTCACCATGGCCGTGGCCCGGCTCGTCGGCGACCGGGTCGTGGACCGCTTCGGCGCCGTGCGCACCGTGCGGGTCGGCGGACTGGCGGCCACGCTCGGCGGGCTGCTCGTGGTGTTCGCCCCGCACGCGGCGCTCGCGATGGCCGGCTTCGGCCTGATCGGGCTCGGGGTCGCGGTCGTCGTCCCGCTCGCCTTCGCCGCCGCCGGCCGCAGCGGCCCGAACCCCAGCCAGGCCATCGCGGGCGTCGCCACCATCACCTACACCTCGGGGCTCGTCGCCCCGTCGGCGATCGGCGGCATCGCCGACGCGACCTCGCTGGTCCTCTCCTTCGGCCTCGTCACGCTGCTCACCTTCGGCCTCGTCCTCGGCGCGGGCGTGCTCCGGCCCGGCGCGCGGGCCACGACGGGGGACCCGGCCGAGGCGGGGACCGTGCAAGGGGTCCACTGACCTGCGGCGCATTACCATATGGCTGATCTTTTCCGGCTCCGACACGGCGGGGCCGGAAGCCACCGGAACCCGGAGAACTGGAGCGACCCCATGAGCCTCGGCGTGCGCTGGACCCTGCACGGCGACGGGAGGACACCCGCTCCGGGAGCCGTCGTCCGGCCGGACGAGCGGCTCTCCTGGCCGCGTACGGTCGGCCTGGGCGCCCAGCACGTGGTGGCGATGTTCGGCGCCTCGTTCGTGGCCCCGGTCCTCATGGGGCTGGACCCCAACCTCGCGATCATGATGTCCGGTGTCGCCACCGTGATCTTCCTGCTCGCGACCCGCGGCACGGTCCCCTCGTACCTGGGCTGCTCGCTCTCCTTCGTCGGCGTCGCCGCCGCGATCCGGGCCTCGGGCGGCACCAGTGCCACGGTGACCGGCGCGATCCTCGTGGTCGGTGCGGTGCTGTTCCTCGCGGGCCTGGCGGTGCGGAGGTTCGGTGCCCGGATCATCCACGCGGCCATGCCGCCGATCGTCACCGGTGCCGTGGTCATGCTGATCGGCTTCAACCTGGCCCCGGTCACCGCCGCCACCTACTGGCCGCAGGACCAGTGGACCGCGCTGCTCGTCATGTTCTTCACCGGCCTGGCCGTGGTCTGCCTGCGCGGCTTCTGGTCCCGGATCGCGATCTTCCTGGGCCTGATCTTCGGCTACGGCATCTCCTGGGTCTTCGACCTGGTCTTCGGCAAGATCCACTCGATCTCCCCGAGCGGCCAGGTCACCGACCACTGGCGGCTGGACCTCTCCGGCGTCGGCAAGGCCGACTGGATCGGCCTGCCCTCCCTGCACGGTCCCGGCTTCGAGTGGTCCGCGATCCTCGTCGCGCTGCCCGTCGTCATCGCGCTGATCGCCGAGAACGCCGGGCACGTCAAGGCCGTCGGCGAGATGACCGGCGACCCCCTGGACGGCAAGCTCGGCACCGCGATCGCCGCGGACGGAGCCGCCTCCATGCTGTCCACCGCGGTCGGCGGCCCGCCGAACACCACGTACTCGGAGAACATCGGCGTCATGGCCGCCACCCGGGTCTACTCCACCGCCGCCTACTGGGCCGCGGCCGGCTTCGCCCTGCTCTTCGGTCTGTGCCCCAAGTTCGGCGCGATCGTCGCCGCCATTCCGGGCGGCGTGCTCGGCGGCATCACGGTGATCCTCTACGGCATGATCGGCCTGCTCGGCGCCCAGATCTGGATCAACGCCGGGGTCGACCTGCGCAACCCGCTCAACCTGGTCCCCGCCGCGGCGGGCATCATCATCGGCGTCGGCGGCGTGAAGCTCACGTTCACCGACACCTTCGAGCTCGGCGGCATCGCGCTCGGCACGCTCGTGGTCATCACCGGCTACCACGTCCTGCGGGCCTTCGCCCCGGCGCACATGAAGGAGCAGGAGCCGCTCCTGGACGCCGGCACGAGCTCTTACGAGACCGGCACCGAGGAGACGTCGAAGAACTGAGTGATTCGCCCGTTCTGGGGAAGCCGGGCCGGAGGAGTTCCCTCCCGGGCCCGGCGGCTGGGAGCCTGCCCCCATGGCGCAGACCCAGCAGACCAGCCGGAAGATCGGGCCCTTCGTGGCGGTCGACCCCGTGGTGGACCGGATGCGGTCGCTTCGCGCGGCCTGGCACCCGGCCGACGGGGTCGCCGTGTTCAACCGGGTCTATCTGACGGTCACCGAGGAGATCGGCCGGGCCATCGAGGCGGGCACCTTCGCCGACCGCCGGGCCGCCGCCACCCTCGACGTGCGCTTCGCCCAGCGCTATCTGGAGGTCGTCGACTCCGTCGCCACCGGCCGCCCGGCCCCCGCCTGCTGGCGGCCGCTCTTCCACTACCGGCGCCACCCCGGCGTCCGGCCGCTGCAGTTCGCGCTCGCCGGGATCAACGCGCACATCGGGCACGACCTGGCCCTCGCGGTGGTGGACACCTGCCGGGCCCTGGACTGCGCGCCCACGGACCTGGAGGACGAGTTCGACCGGGTCGGCGACGTCCTCGTCCTCCTGGAGGAGCGCATCCGGGACGAACTGATGCCGGGCCCGGACCTCCTGGAGATCGCGGACCCGCTGACGCATCTGCTCGGCTGCTGGAGCCTGGACCGGGCCCGCGACGGGGCCTGGCTCGCCGCCCGCTCGCTGTGGCAGCTGCGGCGGCTGCCCGACCTGGCCGAGGAGTTCACCGAACGCCTCGACCGGTCGGTGGGCCTGGTGGGGCGGATGCTGCTCACCCCGCTCGCCCGGCCCTGAGGGCGCTCGGCCTCAGTCCTCCGGCAGCTCGACCGGGGCGATCTCGTCGTACACGTCGCCCGGACCCGGGTTGGTGCCGTCGGTGGCGCCGCCGAAGTGGTGCATGACGCCCCAGACCGCGTTGAGCGCCGTCTGCACCGCGCCCTCGGCCCAGCCGGCCGTCCACGAGATGTCGTCGCCGGCCAGGAAGATGCCCCGCTTGTCCTCGGGCAGCCGGTCCTGCATGAAGTGCGTGAACAGGCGGCGCTGGTAGCGGTAGTGACCCGGCAGGTTCGCCTTGAAGGCGCCCATGAAGTAGGGCTCGTTCTCCCAGGAGACCGTCACCGGGTTGCCGATGATGTGCTTCCGGATGTCGACCTTCGGGTAGATCTCGCCGAGCGACTTGAGCATGACCTCCATGCGCTCGCTCGCGGACAGCGGCAGCCACTTCAGGCTGTCGTCGCACCACGTGTACGAGAGGCAGATGACGGCCGGCTTGTCCGGGCCGTCGTCCAGGAGGTAGGTGCCGCGGGTCATCCGGTCGGTGAGCGTCATCGACATGACGTCACGGCCCGTCTCCTCGTCCTTGTCCAGCCAGAACGGCCGGTCCACCGGCACGAAGAGCTTCGAGGACTCCATGTAGTGGGTCCGCTCCATCGCCGTCCAGTGGTCGATCGGGAAGAGCGAGTCGTCGCACGCGATCTTGGACAGCAGCATCCAGGACTGGGCGGTGAAGATCGCCGCCTGGTAGGTGCGGATGTCGCCGGAGGCGTCGGTCACGGTGATCCGGTTGCCGGCGGCGCGGGTCAGACGGGTCACGGCCGGACGCGGGGCCCCCTCGTGGAGGGAGCTCAGCGACGTGCCCTGCGCCCAGTGCACGATCTTCTCCGGCTCGCGCTCCCACAGGCGCAGCGGGAGCTGCTGCGAGCCGCCGACGATGCCGCGGTGGTGGTCGTCCGCCTCGGTGTAGACGACCCGGAGGATCTCCAGGATGGAGTTCGGGAAGTCGGTGTCCCAGCCGCCGGTGCCGAAGCCGACCTGGCCGAAGATCTCGCGCTTGCGGAAGGAGCGGAAGGCCTCGGACTTGCAGAGGAAGCCGTAGAAGGTCTCGTCGTCGAGCTTCTCGACGAGCCTGGCCCAGATCTCGCGGATGCGCGGGACGTCGCGCTCGCGCATCGCCCGGTTCATGTCGGAGAAGTCGGCGCCCTCGTCGAGGCAGGCGTTCCACGCCTCGGCGACGTCGCGGTAGATCTGCGGCAGGTCGTCGATGGTCTCGGCGTAGTGGGTCTCGCCCTTGAGGTCGACGACGGTCGACGGGGTGGCCTCGGCCAGCGGGTTCGGGAACGGCCTGGTCTCCAGCCCGACCAGGTCGATGTAGTGCTGGAGCGCGGTCGAGGAGGGCGGGAAGCGCATCGCGCCCATCTCGGCCGTCAGGCCCTCGGTCTCCGGGCCCTCGAAGCCGACGGTGCGCAGCCGACCGCCGATCTGGTCGGCCTCGTAGACGACGGGCTTGAGGCCCATCTTCATCAGCTCGTAGGCGGCGATGATGCCGGACAGACCGCCGCCGATGACCGCGACCTCGGTGCCGTGCTCGGTCGCGGGGACCTGCCCGAGACCGGCCGGGTGGGCCAGGAAGTCGTCGTAGGCGTAGGGGAAGTCCGGACCGAACATGGTGATCGGCGGCTGCTGCTCGTCGGCGTGCTCGACGGCGTTGGGCACGGTGGACGTCATGGGGTGCGGACTCCTTGCGCGAAACGGTGAAGCGGGGGGGGAGAGGGAGGGCGGGGCGGCTCAGGCCCGGTCGTCGACCAGGGGGCCGTAGAGGCCGGGGCGCCGGTCGCGGAGGTAGGGGTTCTCCGCGCGGGAGGCCGCGAGGAAGTCGGGGTCGACGTCGCCGATGACCAGGTCCTCGCCCCGTCCGGCGCGGGCCCGGGCGGTGCCGTCGGGGGCGGCGAGCGTGGACAGGCCGACGAACTCGAAGTCGCCCTCGGGGCCGGTCCGGTTGGCGTACGCGAGGTAGATCTGGTTCTCGAAGGCGCGCACCGGTACGACGGACTCCGGGACGACCTCGGCCGGGTGCATGAGCGCGGTCGGCACCAGGAGGAGGTCGGTGCCGGCCAGCGCCTGCGCCCGTACGTTCTCGGGAAACTCGACGTCGTAGCAGATCATCAGGCCGACGGTGAGGCCGGCGAGCTCCGCCTGGACGACGGCGCGGTCGCCGGGTGTGAACCACTTCCGCTCGAAGTCGCCGAAGAGGTGGGTCTTCCGGTAGTGCGCGAGCACGGCGCCGTCGGCGCCGAAGAGCTGCGCGGAGTTGTGGAGCACGCCGTGCGCCTCGGTGTCGCGCTCCGGGTAGCCGTAGCCGACGGCCAGGCCGTGGCGGACCGCGATCTCGGCGACGGCCCGCGCGGAGGGGCCGTCGGAGGGCTCGGCGAGGCGGGCGATGTCGGCGCCGATGGCGTAGCCCGTGAGGAACAGCTCGGGGGCGAGGAGCAGCCCGGCTCCGGCGGCCGCCGCCCGGCCCGCCGCCTCGTCGAGGATCTTCAGATTCGCGGCCACGTCACCGAGCTGTCCGGAGCTCTGGAGCAGGGCGGTGCGCAGCGCGGGCATGGGCGATCCTCGGGTGGCAGAAGGTGAGGGAGAAATACAAAGGGAAGACGTCAAAAACGGTACGGTTTCGGGCTCTGCCGGGACAAGGCGAGACTGTTGCGGTCCGACCGTCGAACCGTTGCGCGATCCTCGGCCTCGACGGCGATTCGTTGCGCTTGGCTGCGACCCGGGGCGTACGGCTCCCCCGCCGCGTGGCGGAGGCAGGGACCGTTCCCAGGCCCGACGCCGTGCAGCGGCCGGGGCGGAAGAGTGGTGGTCGTCCGGTTGACCTGCCGAAAGGACCGACACAACATGGACCGCCGCACGAAGATCGCCGCCGTGGCCGCCGCTCTGCTGATCACCGCCGGAGCGGCCGGCTCCGCCACCGCGTCGGGCGACGGGAAGGGGGGCGGCCGGGAGGCCGCCGCTTTGACCGGCACCGCGAAGCTCTACCGGCCCGCCGGCGACGACATCACCTTCAGCTTCGACGCGCATCTGGCGGCGAAGGACCGGAACGATCCGCTGGCCGCCACCGGCACCTTCCGCTACAGCCACTACAAGGGGGACTGGGGCGGCACCGCCGAGGTGAAGGTCGACTGCCTCGCGACGGGCGGCACGGTGGCCACGGTCACCGGCATCGTCACCGCGACCGACGTGCCCGGTCTCCTGCACAAGCGGGTCGGCGTGTCGGTGTACGACAACGGCAGACACGACCGGCTGGGCTACAGCTGGCTGGCGTCCGACCCGACGAAGGACGAGGTGCCGCCCTGCAACAGCGCCGCCCCGTACGAGCGGGTCAGGGCCGGCACCGGTGACTTCACGGTGCTGCCCTGGCAGTTCGCGTACCCGGCCGAGTAGTCCGCAGGAAGCCGGCCGAGCCGGCCGCAGACCGCCCCACGGGGGTGGGCGGGCGAGGGGCGGTGCGGGAACCACGGCCCGCCCCGCCCGGACCCGCCCGCCCGCGGGGTACGCCCTACGCGGGCGAGCCCGAGGAGAAGCGCCGCAGCAGCGGCGAGAGCACCAGCACGGACTTGGTGCGCTCCACGAAGGGCTCGCCCGCGATGCGCTCCAGGACGCGCTCGAAATGGCGCATGTCGGAGGCGAAGACCTGGACGACGGCATCCGCGTCACCGGTGACGGTCGACGCGGACACCACCTCCGGGTACCGCTCCAGACCTCGCCGGATGTCCTCCGGCGAGGTGTTGTGGCGGCAGTAGATCTCGACGAACCCCTCCGTCTCCCAGCCGAGCGCCGCCGGGTCCACCCGGACGGTGAAGCCGGTGATGGCGCCCTCGGCCCGGAGCCGGTCCACGCGCCGCTTCACGGCGGGCGCGGAGAGACCGACGAGCGAGCCGATGTCGGCGTAGCTGCGGCGGGCGTCTTCCGCGAGGGCGTGGACGATGCGTTCGTCGAGGTCGTTGAGTCGCACTACGGGTGGATCACTTCTCTGCGGGGGCCTCTGCCAGGGCCGGGGCCGTGGCCAGTCGGGAGCGGCGCATGCCGTACAGGAAGTAGAACACGAGTCCCGCGGCCATCCAGCAACCGAAGACCACCCAGGTGACCGCGTCGAGGCTGAACATGTTGTACGCGCAGAAGACGAAGCCGAGGACCGGGAAGACCGGGCCGAGCGCGACCTTGAAGGTACGCGGCATGTCGGGGCGCGAGTAGCGGAGCATGATCACCGCGACGTTGACCAGGGCGAAGGCGAAGAGGGTGCCGATGCTGGTGGCGTCGACGAGCTTGCCGAGCGGGATCACCGAGGCGAGGGCGGCGCAGAACAGCGAGACGATCACCGTGTTGACCCGCGGGGTGCCCGTCTTGGCGCTGACCTTGCCGAAGACCTTCGGGACGAGGCCGTCGCGGGACATCGCGAAGAGCACCCGGGTCTGGCCGTAGAGCACGGTCAGGACGACGCTGGCGATGGAGATGACGGCGCCGGCCGCGAGCATCGTGCCCCAGAAGGTCTGACCGGTGACGTCGTTCATGATCGCCGCGAGGGTGGCCTCGGAGCCCGCGAAGTCCTTCCAGTGCCAGGCACCGACGGCGACCGCGGCGACCAGCACGTACAGGACGGTGACGATGAGCAGCGAGAGCATGATCGCCCGCGGCAGGTCGCGCTTGGGGTCCTTGGCCTCCTCGCCGGCCGTGGAGGCGGCGTCGAAGCCGATGTACGAGAAGAACAGGCTGGCGCTGGCGGCGCCGACGCCGGTCATGCCGAGCGGCATGAAGTCCTTGTAGTTGCCGGACTTGAAGCCGACGAAGCCGATGGCGCAGAAGAGGACCAGCGCGGCGATCTTCACGACGACCATGATCGTGTTGACCACGGCGGACTCACGGGCACCGCCGAGCAGGAACACCATGGCGAGCAGCACGACGACGAGGCCGGGGAGGTTGATGACGCCGCCCTCGCCCGGGGCGGAGGACAGCACGTCGGGGATGGTGACGCCGATGGTGCCGTCCAGCAGCTCGTTGAGGTACTCGCCCCAGCCGACCGCGACGGCGGCCACGGACACGCCGTACTCCAGGACCAGACACCAGCCGCAGACCCAGGCGACGAGTTCGCCCATCGTTGCGTACGCGTACGAGTACGAGGAACCCGCGACCGGTATGGAGCCGGCCAGCTCGGCGTACGAGAGGGCCGAGAAGAGCGCCGTGAGACCGGCGATCACGAAGGACAGCGTGACGGCCGGGCCGGCCTTGGGGACCGCCGAGCCGAGCACGACGAAGATGCCGGTGCCGAGCGTCGCACCGATGCTGATCATGGTCAGCTGCCACATGCCGAGCGAGCGGCGGAGCGAGCCTCCCTCACCCTGGCCACCCTCCGCGACCAGGTTCTCTACCGGCTTGCGGCGGGTCAGGGCGGAGAGCCCGGAGGTCGTGCGGGCGGTCGGGACGGTGGTGTCCTCGGCCGGTGGGGCTGCGCCGTGGTCAAGCACTGCGGGGGCTCCTTATCGCTGCCTGTCGACGAGCGGGGACCGCGGCGGTCTCGCGGGCATGCCGAAGCAGCCCGCTGGGGAACGGGAGACCGCCGAGCAGGCGGTCGCCGCCACTCCTGGTACGAGGCATGAGCCTAAGCGCTGAAGCTTCGCACTCGTAATGCAGGGTTGTTGCGCACCTCCGGATGATCATTGCGCGCTTCGTGCACAGACGGGGAAACATTGCGCTCCCCCGCATGAATCGACACATCGGGGGCATGACGTGACCTGCGCACCGCATCGACTCCTCGGGCCCGACGACCCACCCTGCACCCGCCCGGAAGGGGGCCCTCGTGAGCTGGCTGGAGGCCGGACCCTTTCTCCGCGGCACGGCGTGGCTGGACGGAGACCGGCCCGTCCGGGCCGACCCCGCCGACCTGGGACGGCTGCCCTGGGACATCGCGGAACGGGCCGCGCTGCCCATCGGCGTACGCGTGGAGTTCACGGCCACGCCCGGCACCCGGGCGGTGGAGCTGCGCTACCGGGCGACGCTCCCGGCGGACGGGGACGCGCTGCGCTCCCTGCGGCTCTGCTTCGCGCTCTGGCAGGGCCGGCGGTGCGTCGCCGAGGTCTTCGCCGATCCGGCCGAGGAGGGCGTGGTCCGGATCGGCCTGCCGCCCTCGGGCGGGGAGTTCACCGTCCATCTGCCGGAGGCGCAGGCTCCCCTCGTACGCGGCCTGCGACCGGTCGGCGGCCGCCTCTCCCCCGCGCCGCGCCGCCCCCGCTGGCTGGTGCACGGCGACTCCATCACCGAGGGCTGGTGGTCCACCCGCCCCGCGTACTCCTGGCCCGCGACGGCCGGACGGACCCTCGGTCTGGACCCGGTGAACCTCGGCTACGCGGGCGGGGCGCGCGGCGAGCTCCCCCTCGCCGAGCACCTGGCCCGCCTCCAGGGAGCGCTGATCACCCTCGCGTTCGGCACCAACTGCTGGTCCGCCGTGCCCAGCTCGGGGCCGCTGCTCTACGAGACGACCCGGGCCTTCGTCACCCTGGTCAGGCGCGGCCACCCGGACACCCCCCTGCTGCTGCTCTCGCCCGTGCTGCGCCCGGCGGCCGAGCACACCGGCAACGCCCTGGGCGCGACCCTCGCCGACCTGCGCAGGGGGATGGAGGAGGCCGTGCGGGACCTCATGGCGGACGGCGACGCCCGGCTGGCCCTGCTGCCCGGGGGCCCGCTGCTCGCGCCGGAGGACCTGGCGGACGGGCTGCACCCGAACGACCGCGGGCACGCGCGGATCGCCGAGGCGGTCGCGGGGGCGCTGCGGGCCGCGGGCTTCGTGGACCGGCCGGTCAGTCCGGCCGCCTGACCCGGTCAGTCCAGCCGCTTGACGAGGAAGGTGCAGGCGTCGGCGCAGGTGTGACGGACCCCGTCCGCGTCGGTGTACGCGTAGCGGTCGGTGTACGCCGTCACCGGCGTGTACCCGAGGCGCGCGTACAGGGCGGCCGCCCGGGGGTTGTCAGGCGCCACCCCGAGGCCGAGGTGCGTCTTCCCGCGCTCACGGGACAGCTCCTCGGCGGCGCGGATCAGGGCCGTGCCGATGCCCTGGCCGCGCAGCTCCTCGCGGACGTCCAGGCCGTTGAGCTCCGGACAGTCCCCGAGCGCGGCCCGCACCTCGGGGGCGGCGCAGCCGTCCCACCGGATCTGCCCGTTGCCCGCCGGCAGCCCGTCGCGCCAGGCGATCAGATACGTGCCGAGGCCGGCCTCCTGGCGGGCGAAGCGGTCGGCGTGCCGGGTGGGGGCGCCCGGGTTGGGCAGACGGCGGTTCAGCAGGGGCAGGTCCTCGGCGCGGCAGGGACCGATCTCCGTACGGTTCATGCGGCGACCCTAGGGGAACGCCGTGGGCCCCCGGGAGGAGTTTCCCCCGGGGGCCCACGCTTCCGGACGCCGGCCCGTCGGCCCGGCGTGCGGATCAGCTCCAGCTGGCGTGCAGCGGCTTGCCCTCCGCGTAACCGGCGGCGGACTGGATGCCGACGACGGCCTTCTCCTCGAACTCGGCGAGCGAGCCCGCACCGGCGTAGGTGCAGGAGGAGCGCACACCGGCGATGATCGAGTCGATCAGGTCCTCGACACCGGGACGCTGCGGGTCGAGGAACATGCGCGAGGTGGAGATGCCCTCCTCGAAGAGCGCCTTGCGGGCGCGGTCGTAGGAGGACTCGTCGCTCGTGCGGTTGCGGACCGCGCGGGCCGAGGCCATGCCGAAGGACTCCTTGTAGGCACGGCCCTTGGCGTCGTGCTGGAGGTCGCCCGGCGACTCGTAGGTGCCGGCGAACCAGGAGCCGATCATGACGTTGGAGGCACCGGCGGCGAGCGCCATGGCCACGTCGCGGGGGTGACGGACACCGCCGTCGGCCCAGACGTGCTTGCCGTACTTCTTCGCCTCGGCGGCGCACTCCAGAACGGCCGAGAACTGCGGGCGGCCCACACCGGTCATCATGCGGGTGGTGCACATGGCGCCGGGGCCCACCCCGACCTTGATGATGTCCGCGCCGGCCTCGATGAGGTCCTTGACGCCCTCGGCGGCGACGATGTTGCCGGCCACGATCGGGACCTGCGGGTCGAGCGCCCGGACGGTGCGGATCGCGGAGATCATCGACTCCTGGTGGCCGTGCGCGGTGTCGATGACGAGCGTGTCCACGCCCGCGTCGAGCAGCTGCTTGGCCTTGCCGGCGACGTCGCCGTTGATGCCGACGGCAGCGGCGATGCGCAGGTTCCCGTTCTTGTCGACGGCCGGGCTGTACAGGGTCGCGCGCAGCGCGCCCTTGCGGGTGAGGATGCCGACGAGCTTGCCGTCCGCGTCCACGGCCGGGGCGTAGCGGCGGTTGGCGCCGTCGAGGGTCTGGAAGGCCTCGCGGGGGTCGATGTCGGCGTCGAGGAGCAGCAGGTCCTTCGACATGACCTCGGACAGCTGGGTGAAGCGGTCCACGCCGGACAGGTCGGCGTCGGTGACGACACCGACCGGGCGGCGGTTCTCGTCGACGACGACACCGGCGTCGTGCGCGCGCTTCGGCAGCAGGGAGAGCGCGTCGGCGACCGTCTGGTGCGGCTCCAGCACGATCGGGGTGTCGAGGACGTGGTGGCGGGACTTGACCCAGCCGATGACGTCGGTGACGACCTCGATCGGGATGTCCTGCGGGATGACGACCAGGCCACCGCGGCGGGCGACGGTCTCCGCCATGCGGCGGCCGGCGATGGCGGTCATGTTGGCCACGACCAGCGGAATCGTCGTACCGGTCCCGTCCGGCGAGGAGAGGTCCACCGCCTGGCGGGAACCCACGGCCGAGCGGCTCGGCACCATGAACACATCGTCGTAGGTGAGGTCGTACGGCGGCTTGACGTCATTGAGGAAACGCACGTGCTGACATCCCAGTCGTTCGGATCGGCCCCTAGGCATTTCAGCCAGGGGAAAAAGCACGTAGTTCATTCTCCCACGCGAGGGGGCGCGGGCGGTGCGGGCTGAACATCCGAGCCTTGCGCGGGGGCGTCTGTCCGATCCTCCAATCCGGCGGGGTCGCCGCCGAGCGAGAGCAGGACCGCGAGGCCGTCCGGGCCGTCCCGGACCGCCGTCGAGAACACGTCCTGGGCGACGGACCACTCGTCCGGTTCGGCCTCCGCATAAGCCTGCCAGTGGGTCACCACGATCGCCATGGGTTCGCGCAGATCGGCGAGGCAGTCGGCGAGGGCGTCCCAGTTGCGGCCGAACCAGGGCGGCAGCCGGAGCGCGTGCGCGCAGCGGTCCATGAAGGCCGTCTTGTCGGTGACCCCGTGCAGGTCGAGGACGACGACGTCATCGGTCCTCATCGGCGACCACCTCCCGGAAGCTCTGGTAGTGGTCGTCCGTGTAGTACGTCTCCCCGAGCCGTCCGGTGACGATGCGCCGGGCGCCGCGGTCGCGCTCGCCCGGGGTCCGGACGGTGTACTCGTGGTAGTAGCCGCGTTCCTGCCGCGGCAGGACGCCCTCGAAGTTCGAGAAGACCGCGCCGTCCTTGGCGTACGGGAAGGGCCCGCCGCTCCTGATGAGGACGAGGGTGCGGCGCGCCTCGCGCGGCAGCTCGGCCTCGCGGACGGTGGGAAGGCCGGAGGAGGCCGTGGGCCGGCCGGAGGCCCGCGTGGGGGCCGGTGAGGGCGGGGGTACGGAGGCGACGGCCGCGCTACGGGAGGGGGCGGCGTCGCCCGGTCCCGTGGCCCCGCCGGAGCATCCCGTGAGCAGCCCCGTCAGGAGCAGCGCGAGCCCGGCCAGGAGGGCGGTCCCGAGCCGGGCGCAGCGGTGGGTCATGACCCGATGCTGCCACCGCCCCGTCCGGGACGCCGCGCGGACGCGCCCGTGCGGCGGGCCGGGAGCGGACCCTGCGGCCGGCCCGGGACCCGGTCCACCGGCCACCCCGAAGGGCTACTTGCCGTCCGGGTCCGTGCGGTCGAGGGCCGGCCGGGTGCCCGGGCTGAACTCGGTGAGCAGGTAGTCGGCGGCCGAGCGGTCGGTCACCAGGCTGGTGACGAGACCGGAGCGGAGCACCGCGCCGATCGCCGCCGCCTTGCGCTGGCCGCCCGCGATGGCGACGACCTCGGGGATCCGGCGCAGCCGGTCCGCCTCGACGGTGATGCAGCGCTCGCCCAGGTCGCGGCCGACCCGGCGGCCCTCCGCGTCGAAGAGGTGCGCCGACATCTCGGCGGCGACGCCGAGCGAGGCGTAGTGGGCGCGCTCCTCCTCGGAGAGCATGTCGTGCACGGTCGAGATGCCCGGCTCCCAGGAGCCGATGGACACGCAGGCGACCGTCACCTTGTCGAAGTACTCGAAGGCGCGCGCGATGCCGGTCTGGCTGCGCAGCGCGTTCGCCGTGGCCGCGTCGGGCAGCAGCATCGGGGCGTAGATGGGGTGCGCCTCGCCGCCGGACACCTGGGCCGCCCGGCGGACCGCCTCGACGGAGCCGCGCTCGGCCGTTCCCGCGTCGTACACGCCGGTGAGCTGGACGACGGTGCAGGGCGGCAGCCGGTCGAGGGCGGCCGCCATGTGGATGGTGGAGCGGCCCCAGGCGAGGCCCAGGACGTCTCCCTCGGCGACCAGCTCTCCGAGCAGGTCGGCCGCGACCTCGCCGAGGTTCTCCGGGTCGGGCGACTCGTCGTCGCCCTCCGCCGGCGACTCGACGACCACGGCATGGCGCAGCCCGTAGCGGGCGCGGAGCGCGTCGGAGCGCTCGGCGTCCAGCTCGGCCGGCACGCGGATCTCGATGCGCACGAGGTCGCGCTCCAGGGCGGTCTCCAGGACCCGGGCCACCTTGAAGCGGCTCACGCCGAACTCCTCGGCGATCTGGATCTTCGACTTGCCCTCGAGGTAGAAGCGGCGGGCCATGGCCGCCGCCTGCACGAGCTCCGCGGGGCCCATCCGCAGGGCTGACCGTCCCGCCGACATACCCGCCACCGCGATCTCCTCACTGCTGTTCACGTACCGCTGCTCATGGGCCGAGTTTCGGCCCATGCCGTTCACACTCTGGACTCACCGTTCATCCTGTCAGATCCGGCGGGTCCGAATCGGCCGTGTCGGCGGCCCGACGGGCCGCGTTCACGTACCGGTGGGTCAGTGGAGGCTCAGTGGCCACACGCCCACGCCGCCGAGGCGGTCGCGGTCTCGGCCCTGGCCCGGAGGGACCGGACGGCGGCGGCCGGATCCGCGGCCCCGTAGACGGCGGAACCGGCCACGAAGACGTCGGCGCCGGCCTCGGCGCACCGCTCGATGGTGGACTCGGCGACGCCGCCGTCGACCTGGAGCCAGAGCTCCAGACCGTGCTTGGAGATGAGCTCCCGGGTGCGGCGGATCTTCGGGAGCATGATGTCGAGGAAGGCCTGACCGCCGAAGCCGGGCTCGACCGTCATGATCAGGAGCATGTCCAGCTCGGGCAGCAGGTCCTCGTAGGGCTCGATCGGCGTGGCGGGCTTGAGCGCCATGGACGCCCTGGCCCCCTTGGCCCGGATCTCCCGGGCGAGGCGCACGGGCGCGGCCGCCGCCTCCACGTGGAAGGTGACGGAGCCCGCGCCGGCCTCCACGTACTGCGGCGCCCAGCGGTCCGGGTCCTCGATCATCAGGTGGCAGTCGAGGGGGGTGTCGGTCGCCCGGCTGAGCGACTCGACGATCGGCACGCCCAGCGTCAGATTGGGCACGAAGTGGTTGTCCATCACGTCGACGTGCAGCCAGTCGGCACCGTCGACCGCCTTCGCCTCATCGGCGAGCCGGGCGAAGTCCGCGGACAGAATGCTGGGATTGATCTGCGCCATGTGCCAAGCCTGCCATGTTCTTGAGCACTTCTTTGCCGCGAGGCGGAACGGATGGTGAGGACACCGGTTCACGCGAGGGACTTAATGGTACAGACCAGCTGATTCCGCCGTCAGGGGTCGGCGGAATCCACTGTCAGACGTCTGCGGACTCCGGACCGTCAAGGGGCGTCGTGACCGCCACCAGCACCGCACCGGTGTCCGAAACGGCGACCTGCGCGACCGTGCGCTCGTCGGGCCGGCCGGCGACGACGCCCGGGGCGCCCCCGGCCGTCGGCAGGGGACGTACGCGCCACCCCGCGCCCTGGAAGTACGCCTGAGCGCGTTCCACGGCCCGTGTCTGCTCCTCCTCCGCCAGCGGCTCGGTCGACCAGGTGTGGTGGACCGCGTCCCCGGACCCGTCCCGGACCCTGCGGAGGCCTTCACCGGGCCGCGTGGGCGCCGCGCCGACCCCCAGCACGTCGTAGATCCGGCTGGAGTGGCCGAGGGCCCGGCGCGCGGCGGGAGAGTCGGCGTCCGCGGTCGCGAACGCGGCGGGGTCGGCCGCGGCGGCCGAGCCCTTGGCGGGCGGGAGGAAGCAGGGCGATGTCACCTTGAGGGAGGCGACCCCTTCACCCTTGGCCCGGTCCACGACTCCGGTGACGGCGTCCATCCAGAAGTCGTCGGCCTCCGTTCGCATGTAGACCGTCGGAAAGGCTCCGGCCCAGTCGACCTCGCCCGAGGTGTTGTACTTGTGGCCCCTCTTGAGCCAGGCGTCCCGTGCCTGGCGCACGAGGTTCTGGGCCTGGACCCCCGGAACACCGGTCAGTTTGTAGATGAGGGTCACCTGTACCCGGTCGTCGGCACCGTGGTCGTCCCTGGCGATGCAGGCGCCGACGGGCGCGTTGCCCATGCGCTCCAGCGTCGGCCGGGGCGACATTCCGTCCACCGCCTCGCCGATGATCTCCTCTGCCCGGTCGATCGCCTGCTGCTCGTTCATCGTTACCTGCTTCGGTGCGTTTCCGCCGGTCTGTCCGTCCCCCTGCGCCCCGCACGCGGTCACCATGGTCGTCATGGCCAGCAGTGCGAGAGCCGGGATTGCCTTGCGTGGATTCACAGTCGTCCTCCGGTCACGATCTTCCCGAGGGTGCCGAGGGGTTTTTCGTCCCAGTACTGGGAGTGCGCGGGCATCATCTCCCAGTCATGCACGAGGGGCAGCTTCCCGTTGGGGACCTCGAAGACCTGGCCACCGAAGTCGTCTGAGGTCGGGTCGGTTCCGTGCACGATCGCGTCGTCGTCGAAGAACGTGTCCCAGTACGCCTTCGGGCTGAGGAAGTCCTTGGCGAACGGCGGGGCGACGTTGATGAGGTCGTTCTGGGCCGTCGCCGCGAAGACGTGATCCGGCGGGATGTTCAGGTCCTTGGCGTGGTCCACTCCGACACCCGGGCTGCCCACCATGATCGCATTGTCGACCGGCAGGTCGATGTGCATGCTCATGGTCTCGCCCACCACCAGGGAGCCGTAGCTGTGACCGAGGAGCGTCTGGTTCACACCGCCCTCGCGGTGATTGGCCTCCTCGATCCCCTGGATGAAGTTGCCGAGCGGCTCCTTCGCGTCGTCGGCCCACTTGGTCTCCGTGGCATCGGTCGTGATGCCCTGCGGAGCGTCGTAGCCGAGCCACACGATCGAGGCCGTCGAGTGGGCCCCGTCCTGGCGCTCGGCCTCCGCCTGGAGCGCCACCGCCCGGTCCATGTCTCCGCCAATGGACTCCAGCTCGGCGAACGTCCCGGGCACGTACGTCACGACGTTGTCGGCGGTGTCCGGATTCCCGATGGAGACGATGGCACGTCCCATGTTGTTGCCGTCGAACCCGAGGAGGTAGGGACGGTTGCTCTCGCTCGTGTAGCTGTCGAACCGCTTCTGTATGTCGTCCATGCCCTTGTAGCCGTTCTCGAGCTGCTTCCGCTTCTCGTCCCACTCCTTCCATTCCTCCGTCGGGACCATCGCGCCCTTCACCTCACGCCCCGTGACGGGGCTGATGTAGGGCCGGTAGTGGGCCGGTTCCTTCGTGAGCCAGGCGTCGTACTCCAGCTGCCTGGCGGCGCGCTGCTCTGTGAGCACGGTGCGGTTCGCCTCGTCGCGTACGGAGGAGGGGAGGCCGTCGAGTGCCCCGATGCTCGCCGGGTGCATGGTGACATAGGCTTCGCGCTGCTCGTCGGTCAGGCCGTTCCACCAGTTGGCGTTGTCCTGGGGCCAGTCGTTCTCGGGCGGCGCCTTGATCGTGTGGAGGTAGGCGTCGGCCGCCTCGCGCACGCCGCCCGTGTCCGACGTGACGTCGGTCCAGTCCTTGGCGGACACGGTCAGGTCGTCATCGGCCCTGAGGGCCCGTATCTTCGGTTCCCACTTGACGTCCGCGTCCGTGGCCTCCTTGAGCGCGTCGGCGATCCGGTCGGCGTATCCCGCGGCCTTGCCGAAGTTCGGGTTCGGGTGGATGTTCGCCGCCTGGCGGTCCAGGGCGTCGGAGGTCTCGTTGCCTCCGGCGCTCCCCGTCACCGTGCCGCCCTCGGTGTCCTTGTCCGCGCCGGGCTTCCGACCTGCCGGATAGGTGACCGAGCCGTCCGCGTTCACGGTGCAGCCGTCCGCCGCGGCGTCGCCGACCGCAGCCTCCAGCTTTCGCTGGGCGGCCGCCATGTCGTGGGCGAATCCCTTGAGGGCCGTGCTGATCACATGGCACTCGGTCACGGTGTAGTGGAAGTTCTTCGCCAGGGCCTGGAGCTGCTTCTGCGACGCGTCGTGCGCCTCGCCCGCCAGCGACTTCCGCATGCCCGTGGCGACCGTGTTCTCGATGTGCTCCTTGCCGGCCTGCGCCGCGTTGCCGAGGGCGCGGTAGCCGTCGGCCGCGCCCTCGAACTCGGAGGGCTTGAAGGCCTTGAGGGTGGCGTAGTCCATGTCCGCCCTCACCGGCCCTTCGCCTGGCCGCCGACGGCGTCCGTGTCCGCGTACTCACGGCTCAGCCGGTCCATCTCGCCCTTGACCGCGTCATCGGTCCTCAGCACGTCGTGGCCCACCTGCTGCAGGACTCCCTGAAGCGCACCGCACCGCTTGCCGACGCTCTCGGCGTACTTCTTCCAGGAGTCGTAGACGTCCTTCTGCGCGGCGGCGCTCAGACAGCCCGTCGTCGCGCCCAGCCCCGCCTGGCCCTCGTCCAGCTTGCTCAACCCGGTGCCGATGCCCTGGCGCAGGGAGCCCACGCCCTCGCCGGCCGTGTTCCACGCCTTCTGGCTGGACTTCAGGCCGCCCGTCACGGCGCTGGGCCCGCTGTCGGGCTCCACCGGGACATGGTTGAGCCGCATCGCGGCGGGCTGCCGATCGGCCACCCCGGCCTTGATCTGTTCCCACTCGTCCCACGCCACGTGCAGCCCCCGTATTCACCGTTGTGGATCACAAGCCGGAGGACACTCCATCGCACCACGGCGCTCAACTCATGAGTATGCGTACCTATCTGACTGAGCATCCGACGCGCTCGAGGCCGGTACGGAAGGCGGCTGGGCTGCGGGCGGTCCGGAAGCCCGCCGCGGTCAGGGGGCGACGCTGCCGGCGATGCGGCCCGGGCCGCCCCCTCGGGCGTCGGCTCAGGCGGTCCGGCGGATCAGGGCCAGGTACATCGCGTCCGTGCCGTGCACGTGCGGCCACAGCTGGACGTCCGGGCCGTCGCCGAGGTCCGGCACGCCGGGCAGCAGCGGGCGGGCGTCGATCAGCTCGGCGCCGGCCACCTTCTTGAGGACGTCGTCGACCACCACGCGGGTCTCGGCGAGGTGCGGCGAACAGGTCGCGTAGCCCACCACTCCCCCGACGCGGACGGCCCGCAGCGCCTCGGTCAGCAGCCCCCGCTGCAGCGGGGCGAAACCGTCGAGGTCCGAGGGGCGGCGGCGCCACCGGGCCTCGGGGCGGCGGCGCAGGGCGCCGAGACCCGAGCAGGGCACGTCCATGAGGACCCGGTCGAAGACGCCCTCGCCCCACGGCGGGCGGGTGCCGTCGGCGGCGATGACCTGGTACGGGCCGGGGTTGCCGGCCAGCGCGCGCTCGACCAGGCGGGCGCGGTGCGGCTGCTTCTCCGAGGCGAGCAGGGCGGCGCCGCGCTCGGCGGCGAGGGCGGCGAGCAGGGCCGCCTTGCCGCCGGGGCCGGCGCAGCCGTCGAGCCAGCGGGCGTCGGGGCCGTCGAGGGGCGCGTTGGCGAGGGCGATCGCGACGAGCTGGCTGCCCTCGTCCTGGACGCCGGCCCGGCCGTCGCGGACGGCCTCGATGGCGCCGGGCTCGCCGCCCTCGGAGAGCCGCAGCGCGTACGGGGACCAGCGTCCGGGCTCGGTCTCGGCCGCGGCGGCCAGCTCCTCGGTGGTGGTCCGGCCGGGCCGGGCGACGAGGGTGACCTCGGGTCGCTCGTTGTCGGCCTCCAGCAGGGTCTCGATGCCGGCCCGCCCGCCGCCGAGGGCGTCCCACAGCGCGGAGACCACCCAGCGGGGGTGCGAGTGGACCACGGCGAGGTGCTCCTCGGCGTCGTCCTCGTAGGGCGGCGCGACCCGCTCCACCCAGGTCGCGAAGTCGTCCTGGGCGATCTTGCGGAGCACGGCGTTCACGAACTTGGCCCGCCCGTCGCCGAGCACCACACGCGCCAGCTCGACGGTCGCGGACACGGCGGCGTGGCTCGGGATCCGCGTCCCGAGCAGCTGGTGCGCGCCGAGGGACAGCACGTCGAGCACCGGCGGGTCGACCTCGCGCAGCGGCCGGTCCACGCAGGCGGAGATGATCGCGTCGTAGGTCCCCTGGCGGCGCAGCGTGCCGTAGACGAGCTCGGTCGCGAGCGCCGCGTCCCGCCCGTCGAACTTCTCGGGCCCCTCCTGCTCCCGCGCCTTCTTCAGCATCGGGGGCAGCACCAGGTTCGCGTACGCGTCCCGCTCGTCCACGGCCCGCAGCACCTCGAAGGCGAGGATCCGCACGGGATCCTTCTTGGGCCGACGGTGGGGCCTGGGGGCCTTGCCCGTGCCGGGCCTGGGCGCACGACGACGTGCCTGCTCGCTCAAAGGTGCTCCGCGTGAGAAGTGATCCGGTGGAGAGGGTCCGGCCGCCGGGGGCCGACCCCCTCAGCCTACGTCCGGGCTGCGTACCCGGGAAAACGTGCCCCCGCGGCGGGCCGGGCCCCCGGGGCCGGTGCCGCGGGGGACCCGGTGCCGTCCGGGACGGCCCGGGTCGGCCGGCTACGCGCCGACCCGCTCGCCCGGGGCGATGCGGACGCCACGGGCCCAGTCCGCCGCCTTCATCGGCTTCTTGCCCTGGGGCTGGACCCACAGGAGCTCGACGGCGTGGGACCCGGTGCCGACGTAGACGTTGTTCTTGGCGGCGGCGAGTTCGCCGGGAGCCAGGTCGGTGCGGTCCGGGACGAGGGCGGCCTGGATCAGCTTCAGGCGCTCGCCGCGGAAGAGGGTCCAGGCGCCCGGTGCCGGGGTGCAGCCGCGGACCACCCGGTCGACGCGGAGCGCCGGGGCGGCGAAGTCGACGTGGGCGTCCTCGACCTGGATCTTCGGGGCGAGCGTGATGCCGTCGGCCGGCTGCGGCACGGCCTTGAGGGCACCGTCCTCGATGCCGTCCATGGTCGCGGCGAGCAGCCCGGCGCCCGCGAAGGCGAGCCGGGTGAGCAGGTCGCCACTGGTGTCGGTGGGCCGGACGTCCTCGGTGACGACGCCGTACACCGGGCCCGAGTCGAGACCCTCCTCGATCTGGAAGGTGGACGCACCGGTCACCTCGTCGCCCGCCATGACCGCGTGCTGCACCGGCGCCGCGCCGCGCCACGCGGGCAGCAGCGAGAAGTGCAGGTTGACCCAGCCGTGGGCCGGGATGTCCAGGGCCACGCGGGGCAGCAGCGCGCCGTAGGCGACGACGGGGCAGCAGTCGGGCGCGATCTCCCGCAGCCGCGCCAGGAACGCCTCGTCCCGCGGCTTCTCCGGCTTGAGGACCTCGATGCCGGCCTCCTCGGCGCGCTGGGCGACGGGGCTCGCGACGAGCCGTCGCCCGCGCCCCGCGGGGGCGTCGGGCCGGGTGACGACGGCGGCCACCTCGTGCCGCCCGGAGGCGAGCAGGGCGTCCAGGGCGGGTACGGCGACCTCGGGGGTGCCTGCGAAGACGAGCTTCACGCGGGAAAACCTCGCATCTCGGGGCGATGGGGGTGCCTCCCCGCTCGGCGGAGCCGAGAGCGTGCGGGAGGGCAGCGCACCAGTCTAGGGCGTGCCCTCCGGCTCGTGCCCGGCCCGTGGGGTCCGGGCGTGATCCGGCCCGTGCGCGGGGACTTCCGCCCGGCGCCCCGGGCGTCACCGCCCCCGTGCGTGCCCCTGCTCGCCCCCCAGGGGGCGTACGCGCGGACGAGCGCCCTCCGCATATGCCCATACGCCCCCGCAGCGTGACCCAACTCCCGGTGGCGCGTTGGTCAAGAGAGATTGACCGAATCGGGTCGCCCTCCCCCAGCGGCCCGCCCCTTTGTCACGCCGGTTCGAGAGGCTTATCCATGGCCGACCACGCAACCCATGACGCCCAGGCCCGGGCGAGTCTGCACCTGCTGGTGCGGGACATCGAGCGGGTCCGGCGGCAGGTGGACGCACTGCGCACGCTCACGGCCCAGCTGGGCAATGTCTACCGCCCGCGCCGCTCCGCCCCTTCGACGGGCTTCGTCGTCTACGGGCGTGCCCCCGCCCCCACCGTGCGGCTCGCCCAGGAGCTGCGGGACAGCGTCGAGACCCTGGTGACCGCCGCGGTGGACTTCGACCGCTCGCTCGGGTTCTCCTGGGACGCGGTGGGCTCCGCGCTCGGAGTCACCAAGCAGGCGGTCCACCGCCGCTACGGCTCCCGCCGTGCCCCCCAGCCGGGCGCCCTGGAGCAGGAGCGCGCGCCGGAGCCGGCCACGACCCGCCCCATGCCGGTGGTCCCGCCGGCCCGCAGCATGCCGCCGCAGCCGACCTCGGGCAGCCAGACCCTGCGCGAGGAGACCCGCCCCCCGGTCTTCCCCGCCCCGCGCAACGGCTGAGCGCGCTCCCGCGCCCGGCGCCGGTGCCCCGGGCCCGACGCCGCCCGGAGGCCGTACGGCCGCCCTGGACACCCCTCGTGCGACCGCCGACCCGTCCGAGCCCGCCCAGGCCCCCGATGCCCCTGTACGCGCGCTGAAAAGGCCGCCCGTCTCCCGCGGGCGGCCTTTCGCGTGCGCCCGCGGGACCCCACGCCCCCTCAGCCGATGTCCGGCGGGTCCACCCGCACCCGCACCGGCTCGCCGCCGCCCCGTGCGAGGCGCGCGGCCTGGGCCTTCTTCAGGGCCGTGGCCAGCGCGTGGCCGCTGCCCGGCCGCACCCGGATCAGGGCACGGTCCCACTGCTCGCCCGGTGGGGTGTCGCCGGGGCGGCGCGGCCCGCCGGGGCGGGTGACCGGGAGCGGGACGGGACCCAGGATCTCGGCGTCCTCAGGCAGTTCGGCTGCCGCCAGGAAGGCCGTGAGGGCCTCCGGCGGCCCGGCGACCGCCGCCATGCGCGAGACCGGCGGGAAGCCCAGCTCCGCCCGCTCGGCGAGCTCGCGCTGGGCGTGGCCGACGGGATCCCAGCGGACGAGGGCCTGGACGGGCCGGAGGGTGGGCTCGGCGACCACCACGACGGTCCCGCCGGCGGCCTGGCCCCGCACCAGCGAGGCCGCGTCGATCCAGCGGCGCAGCGCCTCCTCGCCGGCCCGCAGGTCGGGGCGGCCGAGCATCGCCCAGCCGTCCAGGAGCAGGGCGGCCGCGTAGCCGCCCTCGGCGACCGGTTCGGCGCCCGGCGTGCTGACCACGAGGGCGGGCCGGCCCGGCACCCGGTCGAGGATGTGGTCGCGCCCGGAGGTGCGGACGGGCACGGCCGGGAAGGCGCGGCCCAGCTCCTCCGCCGTGCGGCGGGCGCCCACGACCTGGGCGCGCAACCGGTTCGACCCGCAGGCCGGGCAGTGCCAGTCGGCCGCGGAGCGCCCGCACCAACCGCAGTGCAGTTCCCGCTGTTCGGGGGCCTCCAGGGGCCCGGAACAGTGCCGGCAGCGGGCGGGCGTACGGCAGCGCTCGCAGGCGAGCCGGGGCACGTAGCCGCGGCGGGGCACCTGGACGAGGACCGGGCCGGTCTTCAGGCCCTCCCGCACGACCTGCCAGGCGAGCGTCGGCAGCCGCGCGGCGCGGGCGGCCTCGTCGCGGGCGAGGTCGGTGTCGCCGACGGTCCGTACGAGGGGCGCGGCGATCCGCACCTGGTCGCGGCCGGCCACGAGGGGCTGGGCCCAGCCCGACTCCACGAGCTGGGCGGCCTCGACGGTGCAGGCGGTGGAGCCGAGCAGGAAGGCGCAGCGGTCGTGGGCGGCGCGCAGCAGCAGGACGTCCCGGGCGTGCGGCTGCGGGGCGTGGGGTTCGCTGTGACTGGTGTCCCCGTCGTCCCAGATGACGGCGAGTCCGAGGTCGCGCACGGGCGCGAACATGGCGGCGCGGGTGCCGACGACGGCGCGGACGGCGCCCCGCCGGACGGCGAGCCACTGCGCGTACCGCTTCTCGGGGCCGGCCTCGGCGGTGAGCAGCGCGTGCCGTCCCTCGCCCAGGAGATCGGTGAGGGCCTGGTCGACGCGGGCCGCGGCCCGCCCGTCGGGCACGACGACGAGGGCGCCGCGCCCGGAGGCCAGGGTGGCGGCGACGGCCCGGGCGACCTCCTCGGCCCAGTGCGGACCCGGCAGGGCGTTCCACACGGCGCGGGGCACCCCGCCGCGCGCGAGGGAGTCCAGGAAGGCGGCCCCCCGCTCGTACCGCGCCCAGCTCCCCGGCTCGGGGGCGGCCGGCGCCGGCAGCGGCTCGGGCGACGGCCGGCTCTCCGCGCGGGCGTTGCGCGGGGGCACGGCGAGCTGGAGCACGTCGGCGAGGCTGCCGGCGTAGCGGTCGGCGACGGCCCGGGCCAGGCCGAGCAGCTCCGGGCCGAGCACCGGTTCGGGCGAGACGACGTCGGCGAGCGCGGCGAGCGGTCCGGAGTAGTCCGACTCGGCGCGCCGCTCCACGAGGAACCCGTCGATCAGGCGTCCGCCCTCCCGCCGGCCGCCCCGCACCTGGTGCGCCCCGGCGCCGAAGCGGACCCGCACCCGCACTCCGGGCTGCGCGGTCTCGTCGAGCTCCTCGGGCACGGCGTAGTCGAAGAACTGGTCGAGGTGCAGGACGCCCTTGTTCACCACGACCCGGGCGACCGGCAGCTCCTTGGCGAGCGCGGCCCCGCGCCACGTCCGGGGCTTCGCCCGCGGCACCCTGGCCCTGCGCACGGTCTCCCGGATGAGCGCGAGCTGCTCGGGCTCCGCGTGGCCGGGCGTCTCCTCGGCCTTCTCGTTCTCGCTGCTCACAGCCTCATACCTACCAGACGCCACCGACAGGGGAGCGGGCACGGCGAAGGCCCGGCACCTCTTGGGTGCCGGGCCTTCGCCGCGCTACGGGTGAAGAACCGGGCTCAGACGCCGGCGGCCTTCTTCAGGGCGTCCACGCGGTCCGTGCGCTCCCAGGTGAAGTCCGGCAGCTCGCGGCCGAAGTGGCCGTAGGCGGCGGTCTGGGAGTAGATCGGGCGGAGCAGGTCGAGGTCGCGGATGATCGCGGCCGGGCGGAGGTCGAAGACCTCGCCGATGGCGTGCTCGATCTTCTCGGTCTCGATGGTGTTGGTGCCGAAGGTCTCGACGAAGAGACCGACGGGCTCCGCCTTGCCGATCGCGTACGCGACCTGGACCTCGCAGCGCGAGGCGAGGCCCGCGGCGACGACGTTCTTGGCGACCCAGCGCATGGCGTAGGCGGCGGAGCGGTCGACCTTCGACGGGTCCTTGCCGGAGAAGGCGCCGCCGCCGTGGCGGGACATGCCGCCGTAGGTGTCGATGATGATCTTGCGACCGGTGAGGCCGGCGTCGCCCATCGGGCCGCCGATCTCGAAACGACCGGTCGGGTTGACCAGGAGGCGGTAGCCGTCGGTGTCGAGCTTGATGCCGTCCTCGACGAGCTGCTTCAGCACGTGCTCGACGACGAACTCGCGGATGTCGGGCGCGAGCAGCGACTCGAGGTCGATGTCGGAGGCGTGCTGCGAGGAGACCACCACGGTGTCGAGGCGGACGGCCTTGTCGCCGTCGTACTCGATGGTGACCTGGGTCTTGCCGTCGGGACGCAGGTACGGGATGGTCCCGTTCTTGCGGACCTCGGTGAGGCGGCGGGACAGGCGGTGCGCCAGCTCGATCGGGAGCGGCATCAGGTTCGGGGTCTCGTCGGACGCGTAGCCGAACATCAGGCCCTGGTCGCCGGCGCCCTGCTTGTCGAGCTCGTCCTCGTCACCCTCGACGCGCGACTCGTAGGCGGTGTCGACGCCCTGAGCGATGTCCGGGGACTGCGACCCGATGGAGACCGAGACGCCGCAGGACGCGCCGTCGAAGCCCTTCTTCGAGGAGTCGTACCCGATGTCGAGGATCTTGTTGCGGACGAGAGTGGGGATGTCCGCCCAGGCCTTGGTGGTGACCTCACCGGCGACGTGCACGAGGCCGGTCGTGATCAGCGTCTCGACGGCGACACGGGAGGTGGGGTCCTCCTTGAGCAGCGCGTCGAGAATGGTGTCGCTGATCTGGTCAGCGATCTTGTCGGGGTGGCCCTCGGTCACGGATTCCGAGGTGAACAAGCGACGGGACACAACGCTCCCTGAGGTTGCAGCGGCTGCTGGCTAGGCGATTGCGGACCGGCAGGGGGCTGCGCCCCGCGACGTTCCGAGGACAGTCTATCGGTCACGATCGGGTATCTGGCCAGGTCCCCCGGCATGCTCTTGCGCGATCCGGGCACTCGTCGCCGCACCGAGCTGGACTTTTGTCCGTTTTGGCAGATTTTCTCTCGGCTGTGGCACCGATATCCGGTCGTCGTGCTCCGTTGGCGGGGAATTCACCCGGTCGCGGCGGCCAGGCGGGGAAGCACGAGGTCCCACACCGTCTCGGCCAGCGCTTCCTTCGGTCCGTGGGGCACGGGGGTCTCGGTGCCGTCCGCCGCGAGGACCACGGCCTCGTTCTCCTCCGAGCCGAAGGTCTTGCGCTCCCCCACCTCGTTGACGACGAGCAGGTCGCAGCCCTTGCGCCGGAGCTTCTTGCGCCCGTTGTCGAGGACGTCGTCGGTCTCGGCGGCGAAGCCGACGACCACCTGACCGGCACGGGCGCGGTCGGCGGAGATCTCCGCGAGGATGTCCGGATTGCGGACCAGCTCGACGGTCGGGGCACCGCCGTCGTCCGTCTTCTTGATCTTGCCGGTGGCGTACGCGGCGGGCCGGAAGTCGGCGACCGCCGCCGCCATGACGACCGCGTCGGCGTCGGCGGCGGCCTTGAGGACGGCCTCGCGCAGCTGGACGGCGGTGCCGACGCGCACGACGTCGACGCCCGCCGGGTCGGGCAGTCCGGTGTTGGCCTCGATCAGGGTGACCCGGGCGCCACGGGCGGCGGCCGCCCTGGCGAGGGCGTAGCCCTGCTTGCCGCTGGAGCGGTTGCCCAGGTAGCGGACCGGGTCGAGGGGCTCGCGGGTGCCGCCGGCACTGATCACGACATGCCGGCCGGCGAGGTCGGGGGCGGTGACGCCACGGGCCAGGACGCGGCGGCAGATCTCGAAGATCTCCGTCGGGTCGGGCAGCCGGCCCTTGCCGGTGTCGACGCCGGTGAGCCGGCCGACGGCGGGCTCGACGACCACGGCGCCGCGGCGCCGCAGGGTGGCCACGTTCTCCTGGGTGGCGGGGTGCTCCCACATCTCGGTGTGCATGGCGGGCGCGAAGACGACCGGACAGCGTGCGGTGAGCAGCGTGTTGGTGAGCAGGTCGTCGGCGAGGCCGTGGGCGGCCTTGGCGAGCATGTCCGCGGTGGCGGGCGCGACGACCACGAGGTCGGCGGCCTGGCCGATGCGGACGTGCGGGACCTCGTGGACGGAGTCCCAGACCTCGGTGGAGACGGGGTTGCCGGACAGGGCGGACCAGGTGGCCGCGCCGACGAAGTGCAGGGCGGAGTCGGTGGGCACGACCCGCACGTCGTGCCCGGACTCGGTGAGCCGGCGCAGCAGCTCGCACGCCTTGTACGCGGCGATGCCGCCACTCACGCCGAGGACGACCTTCGGCTTCGTCACCGCGCTCAACTCTGCTCCCCTGAAGGCTCGGATGCGTACGTCTCCATGAGACACCACAGGCCCGGCGGATGTTCCGCCGGGCCTGTGGTGACAAGCGTTACAGCCTTACTGAGCCGGACCCTCGATGGCCTCGGAGGTCAGCAGGCCCGCATTGATCTCGCGCAGGGCGATCGAGAGCGGCTTCTCGTGGACATGCGTGTCGACGAGCGGACCGACGTACTCGAGCAGACCCTCGCCGAGCTGCGAGTAGTAGGCATTGATCTGACGCGCACGCTTGGCCGCGTAGATCACGAGGCTGTACTTGGAGTCAGTCGCCTCGAGCAGCTCGTCGATCGGCGGGTTGATGATGCCCTCGGGCGCGGTGATGGAAGAGGACACGCTCTACCTTCCGAAGATGGAAAAAAGATCAGACAACGTTCATCAACGTTAGCAGCTCGCGCGCGACGTCCTCGACCGAGGTGTTGACGAGCGTGGTGTCGAACTCCGATTCGGCGGCCAGCTCGACCTTCGCGGCCTGCAGCCGGCGCTCGATGACCTCGGGCGACTCGGTGCCGCGGCCGGTGAGCCGGCGCACCAGCTCGTCCCAGCTCGGCGGGGCCAGGAAGACCAGCTGGGCCTCGCCCATGGACTCCTTGACCTGACGCGCGCCCTGGAGATCGATCTCCAGGAGGACCGGCTCGCCCGCCTCCAGGCGGTCGAGGACCGCGCGGCGCGGGGTGCCGTAGCGGTTGCCCGCGAACTCGGCCCACTCGAGCAGCTCGCCGTTGGCGATCAGCTTGTCGAACTCGTCGTCCGTGACGAAGAAGTACTGGACGCCGTGCTTCTCGCCGGGACGTGGCTTTCGTGTCGTGGCCGACACCGAGAGCCAGACCTCGGGGTGGACCTTGCGCATATGAGCGACGACCGTGCTCTTGCCCACCCCTGAGGGGCCGGAGAGCACGGTCAGTCGCGGACGTACCTCTGCTGCCATGCAGCGATTATTCCAGCTTTGCCGGGGTGCCCGGGACGTGTCGCCCCGGACCGGGTCGCCGTCAGGCGCCGGCGCCGCCGAACTCGCGCTCCAGGGAGGCGATCTGGTTGGAACCGAGGCCGCGGACCCGGCGGCTCTCGGAGATGCCCAGTCGCTCCATGATCTGCTTGGCGCGGACCTTGCCCACGCCCGGCAGGGACTCGAGCAGCGCGGAGACCTTCATCTTGCCGATGACGTCGTTCTCCTGGCCCTGCTTGATGACCTCGTGGAGGGAGGCGCCGGAGTGCTTGAGTCGATTCTTGACCTCGGCCCGCTCCCGGCGAGCCGCGGCGGCCTTTTCGAGCGCGGCTGCGCGCTGTTCAGGGGTAAGGGGCGGAAGAGCCACGCCTACGTCACCTCGGATGTCGAACTGTCGGATACGGACCGGTGGGAAGCCGGGCACCCCGCGGAGAAGCTGGGCGCCCCACACCAGTGGAGCAACGCCCGACGTGGAGTACGCCGAACGCCGACTCTGTTCCGGAGACTAGCGGCCAAGGCCGCTCCAGTCAGCGAGAACAGACGAAAAGTCCTGGTCAGCATCGACCGACCAGGACTTTTCCGACATAACGACGCTGTTTTGGGTCAACTTTTGGCAAGGAGTGAGACGGCGAGGACACGCCGCCCGACCTGCGGATTGGCGAGAACCGGCCGAAACCGGCCCGCGAGGTGCCTCAGGCGCCCACGGCCTCGCGGATCTCGTTCGCATAACGTTCCGCGGCCGCCCTCAGGGCGACGGCGTCCGGACCCGCCGTGAGGACCGCCCGGCTGACGTTCGGCACCACGTTGCGGACCGCCGCACCGAAGACCCCGGGGAGGTCGGCCGGGGTCGCGCCCTGGGCCCCGATGCCCGGGGCCAGCAGCGGGCCGTTGATGTCGAGGTCGAAGGCGGAGAGGTCGCCGAGCGTGGCGCCGACCACCGCGCCGAAGGAGCCCATCGGGGTCTCCCCCGCGTTCTCCTCCGCCAGGTGCGCGAGCATCGTCGCGCCGATGGTCCGCCCGTCCTCGCGTACGGCCCGCTGGACCTCGGCGCCCTCCGGGTTGGAGGTCAGCGCGAGCACGAAGAGCCCGGCGCCGTTCTCCCGGGCCAGGTCCACGGCCGGCCGCAGGGATCCGTAGCCGAGGTACGGGGAGACCGTGAGCGCGTCGGAGAAGAGCGGGGAGCCCTTGCTGAGGAAGGCCTCCGCGTAGGCTCCCATCGTCGAGCCGATGTCGCCGCGCTTGGCGTCCATGACGACCAGGCCGCCCGCCGCCCGCAGGTCCGCGACGGCACGCTCCAGGACCGCCACGCCGCGCGAGCCGAAGCGCTCGAAGAACGCGGCCTGCGGCTTGAAGACGGCCACCGTGTCGGCCAGGGCCTCGACCACGGTGAAGGTGAAGCGCTCCAGGCCGGCGATGTCGTCGGCCAGGCCCCAGGAGTCCAGCAGGGAGGCGTGCGGGTCGACCCCGACGCACAGGGGGCCGCGCTCGTCCATCGCGGCGCGGAGGCGGGCACCGAAGGAGATCATGCGGTGGCCTTTCGGGTGTCGGCGCCGACGGCCTCGGCGAGGGTGGCGTACGGAGAGGCGGCCAGGCGGGCGGCGAGGCCCTTGTGGACGGCGCGGGCGTAGAACGGCCCCTCGTAGATGAAGGCGCTGTAGCCCTGGATCAGCGTGGCACCGGCGAGGATCCGCTGCCAGGCGTCCTCGGCGTTCTCGATGCCGCCCACGCCGACCAGGACGATCCGGTCGCCCACGCGCGCGTACAGGCGGCGCAGGACCTCCAGGGAGCGCTGCTTGACGGGCGCGCCGGACAGGCCGCCGGTCTCCCGGACGAGCGCGGGGTCGGACTTCAGGCCGAGGCCCTCGCGGGCGATGGTGGTGTTGGTGGCGATGATGCCGTCGAGTCCGAGCTCCAGGGCCAGGTCGGCGACGGCGTCCACGTCCTCGTCGGCGAGGTCGGGGGCGATCTTCACCAGGAGCGGGACGCGACGGCCCTCGACGGACCGGTCGGCGGCCTCGCGCACGGCCGTGAGGAGGGGCCTCAGCGACTCGGTGGCCTGGAGGTTGCGCAGTCCCGGGGTGTTCGGCGAGGAGACGTTGACGACCAGGTAGTCCGCGTGGCGGGCGAGCCGCTCGGTGGACTTCACGTAGTCGGCGGCGGCCTCGTCCTCGGGTACGACCTTGGTCTTGCCGATGTTGACGCCGACGACGGTCCGGAAGACCGGGTTGCGCGCGGCCAGACGGGCGGCGACCGCGGCCGAGCCCTCGTTGTTGAAGCCCATGCGGTTGATCAGCGCCCGGTCCGGGAGGAGCCGGAAGAGACGCTTCTTGGGGTTGCCGGGCTGGGCCTCCCCGGTCACCGTGCCGATCTCGACGTGGTCGAAGCCGAGCATGGCCATGCCGTCGATGGCGACCGCGTTCTTGTCGAAGCCGGCGGCGAGGCCGAAGGGGCCGTGCATGCGCAGCCCGAGTGCCTCGGTGCGCAGCTCCTTGTGGCGGGGGGCGAGCGCGGCCGCGACGAAGGTGCGCAGGACCGGGGTGCGGGCGGCGAGCCGGATCCAGCGGAAGGCCAGGTAGTGGGCCTCCTCGGGGTCCATCCGCTTGAAGAACAGGTGGAAGAAGAGCTTGTACATCGTCCGAGATATCCCTCGTGCGCTCATGAAGAGGGGGACACCGCGGGTCGTGCCGGTGTCCCCCTGCTTCTTCGGGCTGCTTAGTCGCGGGCCGCGGTCAGGTGCTCCGCGTGCTCCTGGAGCGAACGGACGCCGACGTCGCCTCGGCCCAGGGCCTCGATGCCCTGGACGGCCGCCGCGAGCGCCTGGACCGTGGTCAGGCACGGGACGGAGCGGGCCACCGCCGCCGTACGGATCTCGTAGCCGTCGAGGCGGCCGCCGGTGCCGTACGGCGTGTTGACGATGAGGTCGACCTGGCCGTCGTGGATCAGCTGGACGATGGTCTTCTCGCCGTTGGGGCCCTCGCCCTCGGACTGCTTGCGCACGATGGTGGCGTTGATGCCGTTGCGCTTGAGCACCTCGGCCGTGCCGGAGGTGGCGAGCAGCTCGAAGCCGTGGGCGACCAGCTCACGGGCCGGGAAGATCATCGAGCGCTTGTCGCGGTTGGCGACCGAGATGAAGGCGCGGCCCTTGGTGGGCAGCGGGCCGTAGGCGCCGGCCTGCGACTTGGCGTACGCCGTGCCGAAGACGCTGTCGATGCCCATGACCTCGCCGGTGGAGCGCATCTCCGGGCCGAGGACGGTGTCCACGCCGCGGCCGTGGATGTCGCGGAAGCGGCTCCACGGCATCACGGCCTCCTTGACGGAGATCGGCGCGTCGAGCGGCAGGGTGCCGCCGTCGCCGTTCGCCGGCAGCAGGCCCTCGGCGCGCAGCTCGGCGATGGTGGCGCCGAGCGAGATGCGGGCGGCGGCCTTCGCGAGCGGCACCGCGGTCGCCTTCGAGGTGAAGGGGACGGTGCGGGAGGCGCGCGGGTTGGCCTCCAGGACGTACAGGATGTCGCCGGCCATCGCGAACTGGATGTTGATCAGGCCGCGGACGCCGACGCCCTTGGCGATCGCCTCGGTGGAGGCGCGCAGGCGCTTGATGTCGAAGCCGCCGAGGGTGATCGGGGGCAGGGCGCAGGCCGAGTCGCCGGAGTGGATGCCGGCCTCCTCGATGTGCTCCATGACGCCGCCGAGGTACAGCTCCTGGCCGTCGTAGAGCGCGTCGACGTCGATCTCGATCGCGTCGTCGAGGAAGCGGTCGACGAGGACCGGACGGGTCGGGGAGATCTCGGTGGACTCGGCGATGTACGCCTCCAGGCGCGCCTCGTCGTAGACGATCTCCATGCCGCGGCCGCCGAGCACGTACGACGGGCGGACGAGCACCGGGTAGCCGATCTCGTCGGCGATGGCCTTGGCGCCGGCGAAGGTGGTCGCGGTGCCGTGCTTGGGCGCGGGCAGACCGGCCTCGGCGAGGACCTGGCCGAAGGCGCCGCGGTCCTCGGCGGCGTGGATGGCCTCCGGGGAGGTGCCGACGACCGGGACGCCGTTGTCCTTGAGCGCCTGGGCGAGACCGAGCGGGGTCTGGCCGCCGAGCTGGACGACGACACCGGCGATGGGGCCGGCCAGCGACTCGGCGTGGACGATCTCCAGCACGTCCTCGAGCGTCAGCGGCTCGAAGTACAGGCGGTCGGAGGTGTCGTAGTCCGTCGAGACGGTCTCCGGGTTGCAGTTGACCATCACGGTCTCGTAGCCGGCGTCGCTGAGCGCGAAGGAGGCGTGGACGCAGGAGTAGTCGAACTCGATGCCCTGGCCGATGCGGTTCGGGCCGGAGCCCAGGATGATCACGGCGGGCTTGTCGCGCTGCGCGACCTCGGTCTCCTCGTCGTAGGACGAGTAGAAGTACGGGGTCTTGGCGGCGAACTCGGCGGCGCAGGTGTCGACCGTCTTGTAGACCGGCCGGACGCCGAGGGCGTGCCGGACCTCGCGGACGACGTCCTCGCGCAGACCGCGGATCTCGGCGATCTGGGCGTCGGAGAAGCCGTGGCGCTTGGCCTCGGCGAGCAGCTCGGGCTCGAGCTTCTCGGCGGCGGCCAGTTCGTCGGCGATCTCCTTGATGAGGAAGAGCTGGTCGACGAACCACGGGTCGATCTTGGTGTGGTCGAAGACCTCCTCGGGCGTGGCGCCCGCGCGGATGGCCTGCATGACCGTGTTGATCCGGCCGTCGGTCGGACGGACGGACAGCTCCAGGAGCTCGGCCTTGTCGCCGGGCTCGCCGGTGAAGGTGAACTGCGAGCCCTTCTTCTCCAGGGAGCGCAGGGCCTTCTGGAGGGCCTCGGTGAAGTTGCGGCCGATCGCCATGGCCTCGCCGACCGACTTCATGGTCGTGGTCAGCGTGGAGTCGGCGGAGGGGAACTTCTCGAAGGCGAAACGCGGGGCCTTGACGACGACGTAGTCGAGGGTCGGCTCGAAGGAGGCCGGGGTCTTCTCGGTGATGTCGTTCGGGATCTCGTCCAGCGTGTAGCCGACGGCGAGCCGGGCGGCGATCTTGGCGATCGGGAAGCCGGTGGCCTTGGAGGCGAGCGCGGAGGAGCGGGAGACGCGCGGGTTCATCTCGATGACGATGACGCGGCCGTCGTCCGGGTTGACGGCGAACTGGATGTTGCAGCCGCCGGTGTCGACGCCGACCTCGCGGATGATCGCGATGCCGATGTCGCGCAGCACCTGGTACTCGCGGTCGGTCAGCGTCATCGCCGGGGCCACGGTGATCGAGTCACCGGTGTGGACGCCCATCGGGTCGAAGTTCTCGATGGAGCAGACGACCACGACGTTGTCGTTCTTGTCGCGCATCAGCTCCAGCTCGTACTCCTTCCAGCCGAGGATGGACTCCTCCAGGAGCACCTCGGTGGTCGGGGAGAGCGTGAGGCCCTGGCCGGCGATGCGGCGCAGCTCGTCCTCGTCGTGCGCGAAGCCGGAGCCGGCGCCGCCCATGGTGAAGGAGGGGCGGACGACGACGGGGTAGCCGCCGAGCGTCTCGACGCCCTTGAGGACGTCGTCCATCGAGTGGCAGATGACCGAGCGGGCGGACTCGCCGTGGCCGATCTTGGCGTTGACGGCCTCGACGACGCCCTTGAAGAGGTCGCGGTCCTCGCCCTTGTGGATGGCCTCGACGTTGGCGCCGATGAGCTCGACGCCGTACTTCTCCAGGACGCCCTGCTCGTGCATGGAGATCGCCGTGTTGAGGGCCGTCTGGCCGCCCAGCGTCGGCAGGAGGGCGTCGGGGCGCTCCTTGGCGATGATCTTCTCGACGAACTCGGGGGTGATCGGCTCGACGTAGGTGGCGTCGGCGATCTCCGGGTCGGTCATGATCGTGGCCGGGTTGGAGTTGACCAGGATGACCCGCAGGCCCTCGGCCTTGAGGATCCGGCACGCCTGGGTGCCGGAGTAGTCGAATTCGGCGGCCTGGCCGATGACGATCGGGCCGGAGCCGATGACCAGGACGGACTGGATATCGGTGCGCTTAGGCACGCTCGGCCTCCATCAGGGATACGAAGCGGTCGAAGAGGTACGCGGCGTCGTGCGGGCCCGCGGCCGCCTCGGGGTGGTACTGGACGGAGAAGGCCGGCTGGTCGAGCAGCTGCAGCCCCTCCACGACGTTGTCGTTCAGGCACACGTGGGAGACCTCGGCGCGCCCGAAGGGGGTGTCGGAGACCTTGTCGAGGGGCGCGTCGACGGCGAAGCCGTGGTTGTGCGCGGTGACCTCGACCTTGCCGGTGGTGCGGTCCTGGACGGGCTGGTTGATGCCCCGGTGGCCGTACTTCAGCTTGTAGGTGCCGAAGCCGAGCGCGCGGCCGAGGATCTGGTTGCCGAAGCAGATGCCGAAGAGCGGGGTCTTGCGGCGCAGGACCTCCTGCATGACGGCGACGGGGCCGTCGGCGGTGGCCGGGTCGCCCGGGCCGTTGGAGAAGAACACGCCGTCCGGGGCGACCGCGTAGACGTCCTCGGCGGTGGCGGTGGCGGGCAGCACGTGGACCTCGATGCCGCGCTCGGCCATCCGGTGCGGGGTCATGCCCTTGATGCCGAGGTCGACGGCGGCGACGGTGAACTTCTTCTCGCCGATCGCGGGGACCACGTAGGTCTCCTTGGTGGCGACCTCGGCGGAGAGGTTCGCGCCCTTCATCTCGGGCTGCTGGCGGACCTCGGCGAGCAGGGTGCCGTCGTCGGGGAGCGCGCTGCCGGAGAAGATGCCGACGCGCATGGCGCCGCTCTCGCGCAGGTGGCGGGTGAGGGCGCGGGTGTCGACGCCCTGGATGCCGACGACGCCCTGGCGGCGCAGCTCCTCGTCCAGGGAGCGCCGGGAGCGCCAGTTCGAGGTGACGCGGGCGGGGTCGCGGACGACGTAGCCGGAGACCCAGATGCGGGCGGACTCGGGGTCCTCGTCGTTGACGCCGGTGTTGCCGACGTGGGGGGCGGTCATCACGACGACCTGGCGGTGGTACGACGGGTCGGTGAGGGTCTCCTGGTAGCCGGTCATGCCGGTGGAGAACACGGCCTCGCCGAAGGTCTCCCCCACGGCCCCGTAGGCACGGCCGCGGAAGATCCGGCCGTCCTCCAGAACGAGTACGGCGGGAGCCGCCTTGGGCCTCGGGGAGGCAGCCCCCTGGATGGAGGTTGTCATCGTGCGATGCCTTCCGTCGTGTTGATCAGCTTGTTCAGGGTCTCGACCCAGGCGGCGTGGTCGGCCGCCCGGTCGGCGCGGAAGCCGGAGTCGAGCAGGGTGTCGCCGTGGGCCCAGGTGACGACCAGGAGGCCGCCCTCGGTGAGGACCTTGCCGGCGATGCCCTTGTCGAGGCGGGCCTCGCGCAGGGCGTCGGCCGGGATGAGGAAGTCGTTCGCCCCGGGGCGTACGACGCTGATCCCGGCGTCCGTCAGGGTGAGCTCGGCCCGGCTGCGGGTGCCCAGGCCGTGGGCGACGATCCGGTCCAGCCACTGGCCCGCCGTGGTGGAGCCGTGGTAGCGGCCGCTCATGGACAGCGTGGCCGGGGGCGGCTCGGTCCCGGCGGGGGCTTCCGGCACCTCGGGGAGGGGCGGGAGGCCGGACTGGAGGCTGCCGCGCCACTTCCATCCCTGGCGCATCAGCCAGTAGACGAAGGCGATGAAGAGCAGGAGTCCGGCGACCCAGCCGATCCGTCCGGCCCAGTCGGTGACCTCGGCGGACTTCTGTCCGCCCGCTTCGGCCAGGTGAATGAGAGGTGTCACGCCAGCTTCCCGTCGACGAGCGTTGCCCGGCCCCGCAGGAACGTGTGGGTGACGCGTCCCGGCAGCTCGCGGCCCTCGTAGGGGGTGTTGCGGCTGCGGGAGGCGAAGTCGGCGGGGTCCACGACACCACGGTATGCCGGATCGACCAGCGTCAGGTTGGCGGGCTCACCTGCCGAGACGGGGCGTCCGTGGCCGATGGCCCGCCCGATCTGCGCGGGCCTGACGGACATCCGGTCGGCGACGCCGGCCCAGTCGAGCAGGCCGGTCTCGACCATCGTCTGCTGGACCACGGAGAGCGCGGTCTCCAGGCCGACCATGCCCATGGCGGCGGCGGCCCACTCGCAGTCCTTGTCCTCGTGCGGGTGGGGGGCGTGGTCGGTGGCCACGATGTCGATGGTGCCGTCGGCGAGGGCCTCGCGCAGCGCCATCACGTCGCGCTCGGTGCGCAGCGGCGGGTTGACCTTGTAGACCGGGTTGTACGAGCGGACCATCTCGTCGGTGAGGAGGAGGTGGTGCGGGGTGACCTCGGCGGTGACGTCGATGCCGCGGGACTTGGCCCAGCGGACGATCTCGACGGAGCCGGCGGTGGAGAGGTGGCAGATGTGCACGCGGGAGCCGACGTGCTCGGCGAGGAGCACGTCGCGGGCGATGATCGACTCCTCCGCGACGGCCGGCCAGCCGCCGAGGCCGAGCTCGGCGGAGACGACGCCCTCGTTCATCTGGGCGCCCTCGGTGAGGCGGGGCTCCTGGGCGTGCTGGGCGACGACGCCGCCGAAGGCCTTCACGTACTCCAGGGCGCGGCGCATGATCACGGCGTCGTCGACGCACTTGCCGTCGTCGGAGAAGACGGTGACACCGGCGGCGGAGTCGTGCATGGCGCCGAGTTCGGCGAGCTTGCGGCCCTCCAGGCCGACGGTGACGGCGCCGATCGGCTGCACGTCGCAGTAGCCGGCCTCCTTGCCGAGCCGGTAGACCTGCTCGACGACGCCGGCGGTGTCGGCGACCGGGTGGGTGTTGGCCATGGCGAAGACGGCCGTGTAGCCGCCGGAGGCGGCGGCGCGGGTGCCGGTGAGGACCGTCTCGGAGTCCTCACGGCCGGGCTCGCGCAGATGGGTGTGCAGGTCCACCAGACCGGGCAGCAGGATCCGGCCCTCGGCCTCGATCACCTCGGCGTCCTCGGCCGACAGGCCGGTGCCGCTCCAGTCGATCTCGCCCGTCGGGCCGGTGGCGGCGATGAGCTCGCCGTCGATCAGGACGTCCTGCGCCTCGCCGCCGAGGACCTTCGCACCACGGATCAGAATCTTGCTCATGGGGGGTCTCAGCTCTCCTCGGTGGTACGGGTGGTGGCGGGCTCGGAACCGCCGAGCAGCAGGTAGAGGACGGCCATCCGGATGGAGACGCCGTTGGCGACCTGCTCGACGACCGTGCAGCGGTCGGAGTCGGCGACCTCGGCGGTGATCTCCATGCCGCGGACCATCGGCCCGGGGTGCATGACGATGGCGTGCTCGGGCATCTTCGCCATCCGGTGGCCGTCGAGCCCGTAGCGGCGCGAGTACTCGCGCTCGGTCGGGAAGAAGGCGGCGTTCATCCGCTCACGCTGCACACGCAGCATCATGACCGCGTCGGACTTCGGCAGCACGCCGTCGAGGTCGTACGAGACCTCGCAGGGCCAGGTCTCGACGCCGACGGGGATCAGGGTGGGCGGGGCCACCAGGGTCACCTCGGCGCCGAGGGTGTGCAGCAGGTCGACGTTGGAGCGGGCGACCCGGCTGTGCAGGACGTCGCCGACGAGCGTGACGCGCTTTCCGGCCAGGTCCTTGCCGAGGCCGGCGTCCCGGCCGACCAGGCGGCGGCGCATGGTGAAGGCGTCGAGCAGGGCCTGGGTGGGGTGCTGGTGGGTGCCGTCGCCGGCGTTGATGACGGGGGCGTCGATCCAGCCCGAGGTGGCCAGGCGGTACGGGGCGCCGGACGCGCCGTGCCGGATGACGACGGCGTCGACGCCCATCGCCTCCAGGGTCTGCGCGGTGTCCTTGAGGGACTCGCCCTTGGAGACGCTGGAGCCCTTGGCGGCGAAGTTGATCACGTCGGCGGAGAGGCGCTTCTCGGCCGCCTCGAAGGAGATCCGGGTGCGGGTGGAGTCCTCGAAGAAGAGGTTGCAGATCGTGCGCCCGCGCAGGGTCGGGAGCTTCCTGATGGGCCGGTCGGCCACCCGGGCCATCTCCTCGGCGGTGTCGAGGATGAGGACGGCGTCGTCGCGGGTGAGGTCGGCGGCCGAGATGAGGTGACGCATCATCGGGGTTTTCTCTCCGTGGTGGGGAGGTGCGTGGGCATGCGGGTGCGCAGGGGTGTGCCCAGGACCCGTCGGGTGTGCCGGTCCGGCTAGGAGACGGGCTTGCTGCCGAGCAGCACGGTGTCGCGACCGTCCTCCTCGGCGAGCAGGACCTTGACCGTCTCCCGCAGCGACGTGGGGAGGTTCTTGCCGACGTAGTCGGCGCGGATCGGGAGCTCGCGGTGGCCGCGGTCGACGAGGACGGCGAGCTGGACCGCGCGCGGGCGGCCGATGTCGCCGAGGGCGTCGAGGGCGGCGCGGATGGTGCGGCCGGAGAAGAGGACGTCGTCGACGAGGACGACGAGGCGGCCGTCGATGCCGTCACCGGGGATCTCGGTGCGTCCGATCGCACGGGCGGGCTTCATCCGCAGGTCGTCCCGGTACATGGTGATGTCCAGGGAACCGACGGGGACCTTGGCGCCGGTGATCGACTCGAGCTTCTCGGCGAGCCGGCGGGCGAGGAAGACACCACGGGTGGGAATGCCGAGGAGGACCACGTCGTCGGCGCCCTTGGCGCGCTCGACGATCTCGTGGGCGATGCGGGTCAGGACCCGCGCGATGTCGGGGGCCTCGAGAACGGGCCGTGCCACATCGGTGTGCTGCTGTGCGTCCATATGAAAACGGACCTCCTTCTCCGCCTCACGGGACGGACCTTAAAGGACGTCGGAATTGCGCCCTCCACCTTACCAGGGCGGCTTCGCGTCCAGCTCACCACCCTGGACGCCACTCCGGAGACCGTCCCCCGGGAGGGGCCGGTACGGACCATTCGGCTTGACGGGAGAGTGTCACGCTGCGTAACCTCACAGTGAGTTACCAGCCGCGCGGCGCAGCCGCATGTCGTCACAGCGTCCGGGAGCGTTATGTCCAGCGAATACGCAAAGCAGCTCGGGGCCAAACTCCGTGCGATCCGCACCCAGCAGGGCCTTTCCCTCCATGGTGTGGAGGAGAAGTCCCAGGGCCGCTGGAAGGCGGTCGTGGTCGGCTCGTACGAGCGTGGCGATCGCGCCGTGACCGTGCAGCGCCTGGCCGAGCTGGCGGACTTCTACGGTGTGCCGGTGCAGGAGCTGCTGCCGGGCACCACGCCGGGCGGAGCCGCCGAGCCGCCGCCGAAGCTGGTCCTCGACCTGGAGCGGCTGGCCCACGTCCCCGCGGAGAAGGCCGGCCCCCTCCAGCGCTACGCGGCGACGATCCAGTCGCAGCGCGGCGACTACAACGGCAAGGTGCTGTCGATCCGCCAGGACGACCTGCGCACCCTGGCCGTGATCTACGACCAGTCCCCCTCGGTCCTGACGGAGCAGCTGATCAGCTGGGGCGTCCTCGACGCGGACGCGCGCCGCGCGGTCGCCCACGAGGAGAACTGAGCCGACAGGCCTCAGCAGAAACGTGCCGCCGGGGCCCCGGGAGTCATCGCGACTCCCGGGGCCCCGGCGTTTTCGCGTACCCGGGCGGCCGGATTCACCCGTTCGGCGGTACGGCGCGCGAGACTCCGCGGTGCGGCGGTCGGAGGGAGCCGTGGAGACCGCAGAGGGGATGGGACACAGCAAGGGGCGAGCGACCCGGTGCCGGACGCCAGGCCACGGGGCCGGGACGGGGCGGCAGAGGCCGGAGGGGTGTCCGTACGGCGGCGTACCCCGGCCGCGCCGGGCGGCCGTACCCCGGCCACGGCCACAGCCGGGGGCGCGGCACGTCCGGGCGTACCTCGGGGACGGCACAGGGCCCGGTGGGGCGGGCGGGACGCGGACACGGCCGAGGGCGTCGCACACCGGGACGGCAAGAACCCGGCGGGGCGGGCGGAACGCGGACACGGCCGAGGGCGTCGCACGCACGGGCGTACGCGGGGACGGCGAAGGGGCCCGCAGCACGGCGTGTGCTGCGAGCCCCTTCGCCTGCCGGGGAGCCGCTCAGGCGTCCCGGCGCAGTCGCGGCTTCAGGTCCTTGAAGCGCGCGAGCAGACCGTTGACGAAGGTCGGCGACTCGTCCGTGGAGAACTCCTTGGCGAGCTGCACGGCCTCGTCGATGGCGACCGCGTCCGGTGTGCCGTCGTCCCAGATCAGCTCGTACGCCCCGAGGCGCACGATGTTCCGGTCGGCGACGGGCATCCGGTCGAGGTCCCAGTCCACCGCGTAGGTCGCGATGAGGTCGTCGATGCGGGCCACGTGCTGGGCGTAGCCCTCGACCAGCTGCATGGTGAAGTCGTTCACCGGCGGCTGGCGGTCGTCGGCCCGGTGGAGCCGAACCTGGTCCGCGAGGACTTCCTGCACCGAGGCGCCTCGCTGGTCGGCCTCGAACAGAATCTGGAAGGCCCGCCTGCGGGCCTTGCTCCGGGCGGCCACGGTTAGTCGTTCACCCGGCCGAGGTAGTCGCTGGTGCGGGTGTCGACCTTGATCTTCTCACCGGTGGTGATGAAGAGCGGGACCTGGATCTCGTGGTCCGTCTCCAGGATGGCGGGCTTGGTGCCGCCGGTGGAGCGGTCGCCCTGGACGCCCGGGTCCGTGTGCTTGATCGTCAGGACGACGGCGGCCGGGAGCTCGACGTAGAGCACGGAGCCCTCGTGCTGCGCCACGGAGGCGGTGAAGCCCTCGATGAGGAAGTTGGCGGCGTCGCCGACGGCCTTGCGGTCGACGTGCAGCTGGTCGTAGGTCTCCATGTCCATGAAGACGAAGTAGTCGCCGTCCATGTAGGAGAACTGCATGTCGCGGCGGTCGATGGTGGCCGTCTCGACCTTCACACCGGCGTTGAAGGTCTTGTCGACGACCTTGCCGGACAGCACGTTCTTGAGCTTGGTGCGCACGAAGGCGGGGCCCTTGCCGGGCTTGACGTGCTGGAACTCGACGACGGACCAGAGCTGGCCGCCTTCGAGCTTGAGCACCATGCCGTTCTTGAGGTCGTTCGTGGAAGCCACGGTTGCGGAATCTCCTGGACTGACGCCGACCGGGAGGCGTACGCGCCGTTACAGCGCGAGCAGCTCCTTGGTCGTGATGGTGAGTAGCTCGGGTCCGCCGTCCGCCTCCTGGCGTACGACGAGCGTGTCATCGATCCGGACTCCGCCCCGGCCCGGGAGGTGGACCCCCGGTTCGACGGTGACCGGCACGCAAGCGTCCAGTTTACCCATGGCCGCGGGTGCGAGCTGCGGGTCCTCGTCGATTTCCAGGCCCACCCCGTGCCCGGTGAGGGCCGCGGCGGTGTCGCCGTGGCCGGCCGCGGCGAGAATCTGCCGGGCCACGCGGTCGATGTCCCGGTACTCGGCGCCGGGCACGAGGGCCTCGCGGGCAGCCCGCTGAGCGGCGAAGACGAGGTCGTACAGCTCGATCTGCCAGTCCGCGGGAGTGGTGCCGATGACGAAGGTGCGGCCGATCTCGCAGCGGTAGCCGCGATAGTTGGCGCCGAGGCAGACGGAGAGGAAGTCCCCCTCCTCGACCCGCCGGTCGGTGGGCCTGTGCCCGGCCCGGCCGGCGTGCGGCCCGGTGGCCACGGAGGTGGGGAAGGCGGGCCCGTCGGCGCCGTGGTCGACGAGCCGGCGCTCCAGCTCCAGGGCGAGGTGCCGCTCGGTCCTGCCGACGAGGATCGACTCCAGGAGCTCCCCGAGGGCCTGGTCGGCGATCTCCGCGGCGATCCGCAGACAGGCGATCTCGTCCTCGTCCTTGACGATGCGCAGCTGCTCCACGGCGTACGAGAGGTCGGCGAGCCGCAGCTCGGGGGCGGCGGAGCCCATGGCGCGGTGCCGGGCCACGGTCAGATGGTGCTCCTCGACGGCGAGCGCGTCCGCGCCCGCCTTGCGGGCGAAGCCGACGCCCGCGACCGCCGGATCGCCGCCGCCCGTGGGCAGCACCAGCTGGCGCAGCAGTTCGTCGACCCGTCCGTCGGCCGGATCGCCGCCGGGGGCGGTCGGACAGAGCAGGACGTCCTCGTCGGGGCCGAGCAGCAGCACCGCGCCGGCGGGCGACCCGCCGGTGAGATAGCGGACGTTGGCGGGGCGGGAGACCAGGGCCGCCGGGCTGCCCGCGGCCGCACTCCGGTCGCGCAGCCGTAGACGGCGGTCCGCATACACCTCTGACATGCTCCGAGCCTACGAGCGGCCGGGCGCCACGGCCTGTTGTGAACGCCCGACCGGGCAGCACCCGCCCGAGGAGCCCCCGACGGGGCAGGAGCCGCAGACCGGGCACGCCCGGCCGGGGGCGTCCGCCCGCCGGGCCGGCCCTGCGGGCGGCGGGTCAGGCGGGGGGCCGGCCGGAGATCGCGCGGGCCAGGACGTCGTCCAGGACGCGGGCGGTGGTCTCCACGTCGTACGTGGAGTTGTCGATGATCGGGAGCCCCGAGCCGTACCAGCCGGCCATCCGGCCGTGGATCGCGGCGACCTCCTCGTCCGCGAGGCGCCGGTTGCCGCTGCGCTCGGCGTTGCGCTCCAGGACGATGTCCAGACCGGGCAGCAGGACGACGGGCAGCAGGCCGGGACCGACATGACGCTTCCAGCCGCCGAGGCCGACGACCGGCCAGTCGGGGAAGACGGCGTCGTCGAGGATGCAGGAGATGCCGTTGGCCAGGAAGTTGCGGGCGGCGAAGCCGCAGGTGCGGCGCGCCAGCCGGTACTGCGCCTCGGAGTTCTCGTTCCAGCCGGACTGGGGGTCGGCGAAGCCGGAGCAGACCCATTCGCGCACGTCGTCGAGGCTGATGTGGGCGGTGGGGACCGGGCGCCGGGTGGCCCAGTGGCGGGCGACGGTCGTCTTGCCCGCGCCGGCCGGGCCTATCAGCAGCACGGCGAGCGTGGCGCCGCCGGTGCCGGTGACGGCGGGCGGCAGCGTGATGTGCGAGGTGACCTGTCCGCCGCTCCACCCGGGCGGCGGGCCCTGGGGAGCGGGCGCGTGCGGGACCGGCGGTCCCTGCGGACCGGCGGGCGCCTGGTGGCCCTGCGGACCGGGGTGGGCCGGGGGGCCCTGCGGAGCGGCGGGCGCCGACGGTCCCGGCTGCCCGGCCGGCGGCGCCGGGTAGGGATGGTGGACCGGGACCGGCGGGTGTCCGCCCTGGGCCCGGGCGCCGGGGGCCCCGGTGCCCCAGTGGGCCTGGCCCGCGGCTTCGTTCGGTGGCATCGGAGCCCCCATCCCGTGCTGCATCCGGTGCCCCACTCCGTCCCTGCGCCGATTCGTCGTTGCCGGAACGTTACCGCCCCCGGCTTCCCGAGGGGAAACGGCCGGGGGCGGAGCGAGGTGCCCGAAGGGTTCCGTCAGGCGTCGAGCTCCTCCGCGAGCGCGCGCAGGGCGAGCCGGTAGGAGCCGATGCCGAAGCCCGCGACGGTCCCGGTGGCGACGGCCGCGACGACCGAGGTGTGCCGGAACTCCTCACGGGTGTACGGGTTGGAGATGTGCACCTCGATCAGCGGCGCGGTGCGCTGGGCGGCCGCGTCGCGCATCCCGTACGAGTAGTGGGTGAAGGCGCCGGGGTTGAGGACGACCGGGAGGGCGTCGTCGGCGGCCTCGTGCAGCCAGCGGATCATCTCGCCCTCGTCGTTGGTCTCGCGCACCTCGACGTCGAAGCCCAGCTCCTCGCCGAGGCTCCGGCAGGACTCGACGAGCCCCTTGTAGGAGGTGGCGCCGTAGATGTCGGGCTCGCGGGAGCCGAGGCGGCCGAGGTTCGGGCCGTTCAGGACGAGGACGCGACGCCGTTCGGTCACGCGGACACCTCGCCGTACGCCGCGACGAGGACGGCCGGGTCGGGGCCCTCCAGGACGGCCGGCTTGCCCAGCCCGTCGAGGACGATGAAGCGCAGCAGGTCGCCGCGGGACTTCTTGTCGACCTTCATGGTCTCCAGGAGCTTGGGCCACTGGTCGCCGCGGTAGGTGAGCGGCAGCCCGACGGACTCCAGGACGGCGCGGTGCCGGTCGGCGGTGGCGTCGTCGAGGCGGCCGGCGAGCCGGCCGAGCTCGGCGGCGAAGACCATGCCGACGGAGACGGCGGCGCCGTGGCGCCACTTGTACCGCTCGTTCTTCTCGATGGCGTGGGCGAGGGTGTGCCCGTAGTTGAGGATCTCGCGGCGGCCGGACTCCTTGAGGTCGCCGGAGACGACCTCGGCCTTGACCTCGATCGACCGCACGATGAGCTCGGCGGTGTGCGGTCCGGCCGGGGTGCGGGCGGCCTCGGGATCGGCCTCGATGAGGTCGAGGATGACCGGGTCGGCGATGAAGCCGGCCTTGATGATCTCGGCGAGCCCGCTGACGTAGTCGTGCACCGGCAGCGAGTCGAGCGCGGCGAGGTCGCACAGCACACCGGCCGGCGGGTGGAAGGCACCGACGAGGTTCTTGCCCTCCGCGGTGTTGATGCCGGTCTTGCCGCCGACGGCCGCGTCGACCATGGCCAGGACGGTGGTGGGCACGGCGATCCAGCGCACGCCCCGCAGCCAGGTCGCGGCGACGAAGCCGGCCAGGTCGGTGGTGGCGCCGCCGCCGACGCCGACGATGACGTCGCTGCGGGTGAAGCCGGTCTGGCCGAGCGCCTTCCAGCAGTAGGCGGCGACCTCGACGGTCTTGGCCTCCTCGGCGTTGGGCACCTGGATGGCGACGGCCTCGAAGCCCTGGTCGGCGAGGTCGGCGCGGAGCGCCTCGCCGGTCTCGGCCAGCGCCTCGGGGTGGATCACGGCCACCCGCTTGGCCCGGGGGCCGATCAGGCCGGGAAGCTCACCGAGCAGCTGCCGGCCGACCAGCACCTCGTACGGATCGGTGCCCGCGGAGCCGCCGACCTGGATACGGGTCACTGCCTGGTCCGTCATACGTCCTTCAACTCCAGTGCGTCGAGGATCGCGTCGGCGACCTCTTCGGGCGTGCGGTCGTCGGTGGCGACGACGGCGCTCGCGACTTCTTCGTACAGATGGCGGCGTGCGTCCATCAGCTCGCGCCACTGGCGGCGCGGGTTGACGGCGAGCAGCGGCCGGGCGGCGCCGAGGCCGACGCGGCGCACGGCGGCCTCGACGTCCATCGAGAGGTACGCGACGGGCAGCCCGTGCAGCAGCTCGCGGGTGGCCGCGTCGAGCACGGCGCCGCCGCCGAGGGCGAGGATGCCCCCGTGCTCGGCGACCGCGCGGCGCACGGCCTCGCGCTCCAGGGTGCGGAAGTGGTCCTCGCCGTCCTCGACGAAGATGTCCGCGATCTCACGCCCCTCGGCGGCGACGATGTCGGCGTCCGTGTCCCGGTAGGGCGCGCCGAGCCGTTCGGCGAGGAGCGCGCCCACGGTGGACTTGCCGGAGCCCATCGGTCCGACGAGGACGACCAGCGGGCCGCCGGTCACCGGATGTGGAGGTTGTCGAGGTAGGACCGCACGTTGCGGCGGGTCTCGGGGACGCTGTCGCCGCCGAACTTCTCCAGCACGGCGTCCGCCAGGACCAGCGCGACCATCGCCTCGGCGACGATGCCCGCGGCCGGGACGGCGCAGACGTCGGAGCGCTGGTGGTGGGCCGCGGCGACCTCGCCGGTGGCGACGTCGACGGTGGCCAGGGCGCGCGGGACGGTGGCGATCGGCTTCATCGCGGCGCGGACGCGCAGCAGCTCGCCGGTGCTGAGGCCGCCCTCGGTGCCGCCGGCGCGGCCGGAGCTGCGGGTGATGCCCTCGGGGCCCTTGACGATCTCGTCGTGGGCCTGGGAGCCGGGCACCCGGGCGAGGTCGAAGCCGTCGCCTACCTCGACGCCCTTGATGGCCTGGATGCCCATGAGGGCGGCGGCGAGCCGGGCGTCGAGGCGCCGGTCCCAGTGCACGTGGGAGCCGAGGCCGACGGGCACGCCGTACGCGAGGACCTCGACGACGCCGCCGAGGGTGTCGCCGTCCTTGTGGGCCTGGTCGATCTCGGCGACCATCGCCTTCGACGCGTCGGCGTCGAGGCAGCGCACCGGGTCGGCGTCGAGCTTCTCGACGTCGGCCGGGGTCGGGTAGAGGCCGTAGGGGGCCTTGGCGGCGGCCAGCTCCACGACGTGGGAGACGATCTCGATGCCGGCCGTCTCCTTCAGGAAGGAGCGGGCCACGGCGCCGAGGGCGACGCGGGCGGCGGTCTCACGGGCGCTGGCGCGCTCCAGGATCGGCCGGGCCTCGTCGAAGCCGTACTTCTGCATGCCGGCCAGGTCGGCGTGACCGGGACGGGGGCGGGTCAGCGGCGCGTTGCGGCCGGTCTCCTTGAGCTCCGCGGGGTCGACCGGGTCGGCCGACATGACCTTCTCCCACTTGGGCCACTCGGTGTTGCCGACCATCACGGCGATCGGCGAACCGAGGGACAGGCCGTGCCGGACGCCGCCCAGGAAGGTGATCTCGTCCTGCTCGAACTTCATGCGGGCACCGCGTCCATAGCCGAGACGCCGCCGTGCGAGATGGTCCGCCACCAGCTCCGTGGTGACCGGAACGCCGGCCGGAAGTCCCTCAAGGGTTGCAACCAGCGCGGGTCCGTGGGACTCCCCCGCCGTCAGCCAACGCAACCTGCTCAACGATGCTCCTCATGCTCGCGCCTGGGCACTGCGACGGCGCGACCTGGGTGCGCGGCCCTGGTCCGCCTCCCCCGATCCTCCCACGTCCCGGGACCCGATCGATCTCCGGTCCACGAGTCGGGACACAGGTCTCACGAGTCGGCCCGGGTCGGAGTCTCCTCCCCGGCAGCCTCACCGCGCCCCAGCCACCGCTCACGGCACCAGGACCCCACCACGTACAGGACGAACGCGGATCCCAGAGCGATGACGGGATAGCGGATCCAGGCCGGTCCGTCCATGAGGGCGAACCGGATCAGCCCTCGCAGCAACAGCAGGAGATCGATCCCGAGCTCCCATTTCGACGCGAGCAGCACGTCGCCCCCCATGACCGGCCTTCCCCCTCTGGCCCCTCTGGCCCCTCTGGCCCTTCTGGTCCCTCTGGCCCCTCTGGCCCCTCCGGATCAGCGCTCGGCGAGCGCCTGCTCCCCCGCCGCCCGCATCGCGGCCAGCGGCCCCGGAGCACGCCCGGTCATCTGCTCGACCTGGAGCACCGCCTGGTGCACCAGGAGGTCGAGCCCGCCGACGATCTTCCCGCCCCGCGCCGACCAGGCGGCCGCGAGCCGGGTGGGCCACGGGTCGTACAGCACGTCGAACAGCGTTCCGGGCCCGTCGGGCACGGCCGCGGCCAGGGCGTCGGTGGTCCCCGCCGGGGTGGTCGCGATCACCAGCGGTGCGGCGAAGGCCTCCGCCGCCGCGTCCCAGGCGGCGGTGCGCACCTCGACGCCGAGCCGCTCGCCCCAGCCGCGCATCTCGTCGGCGCGGGCCTCGCTCCGTACGTACGCGGTGACCGGCCCGGCGCAGATCCGGGCGAGCGCGGCGAGCGCCGAGGAGGCGGTGGCGCCCGCGCCGAGCACGGCCGCGGAGTCCACCTTCTCGACGCCCCGCTCGCGCAGGGCGGCGATCATGCCGGGGATGTCGGTGTTGTCGCCGACCCGGCGTCCGTCCCCGGTGAGGACGACCGTGTTGACGGCCTCGACCGAGGCCGCGGTGTCCGTGATCTCGTCGAGCAGCGGGATGATCGCCCGCTTGAGCGGCATGGTCAGCGAGAGCCCCGCCCACGTGGTGTCCAGCTCGCCCACGAAGCCGGGGAGCCCCGCCTCGTCCACCTCGAAGCGCCCGTACGACCAGTCGTCGAGACCGAGCTCCCGGTACGCGGCCCGGTGCAGCACCGGGGAGAGCGAGTGGGCGATCGGAGAGCCGAGGACGGCCGCCCGTCGTGCTGCCGCCATCAGTTCTTCCTCGACTCGTTGAACTTCTGGACGAGCTTCTGGTGCTCCGCGTTCGTCTTCGTGAACTGGGAGGTCTTGCCGTCGAGCGAGATGAAGTAGTACCAGCCGTCGTTCGTCGGGTTGACGGTGCCGGTCATCGCCTCGTTGCCGGGGTTGCCGATCGGACCGGGCGGCAGGCCCTTGACGAAGTAGGTGTTGTACGGGTTGTCGTACTTCCGCAGCTCGGTGAGGGACAGGTCGAGCTTGCTCTGGTTCTTGATGTAGTTGTACGTCGAGTCGAACTCGAGCCCGCCGTAGGTCTGCGGGTTGGACGGCTTGAGGCGGTTGTAGACGACCTCGGCCATCTTCTGGAAGTCGTCGTGCGACGTGCCCTCCGCCTGGACCAGGCTCGCGATCGTGACGAGTTCCCAGGGGCCGTCGACGCCGAGCGCCTTCGCCTTGGCCTCCAGGTCGTACTTGCCGTACTCCTTGTTCGCCCGGCTCACCATCTTGCGCAGGACGTCCTCGGGCTTGTTGCCCTTGGCCACGGGGTAGCTCGCCGGGAAGAGGAAGCCCTCCAGCGGGTCCTTCACGTCCTTGTGGTTCTTCGCCCAGTCCGGGAGGCCGAGCTCGTCCGCCTTGGCCTTGGCGACGCCCTGGGTCGTGCCGGGCTCGAGCCCGAGCCTCTTGTCGATCTGCTCGTACACCCAGACGTTCCGGCGGCCCTCGGAGATGACGAAGTTGGCCTTGCTGAGCGGACTCAGCATCAGCGTGACCGCGCTCTCGGCCGACATGCCCTTCTTCAGGGTGTAGACGCCCGCCTGGATCGAGATGCCCTTGGGGTTCTTCTGCTGGGCCGAGACGAAGGCGTCGACGCTCTTGACGACCCCCGCCTTCTTGAGGATGTTGCCGATCTCGTATCCGCCGGCCTCGTCCGGGATCTCGACCTGCACGTCGCCCGAGCCCGCACCCACGTAGTCCGGCGCCTCGCCGAACTGGCCCTGCCAGAACTGGTAGCCGAAGTAGCCGACGCCGGCCACACCGCCGACGATGACGGCGGCCACCACCAGGCAGGCCATGCCGTTCTTCGCCTTGCGGCCCTTGTTGCCGCGGCGGTCGCCGCCGGAGCGGGAGCCGCGGCGGCCGCCCGGCTCCTCCTCGTAGTCGTCCTCGTCCCCGTCGGCGTACTCGTCCTCGCGGTCCTTCGTGCCGCGACGGCCGCGCGGACCCGGGGCGGGCTCCTCACCGGTGAAGAAGGGATGGTCCTCCTCCGGCTGCTCCTCGTCCCAGTCCGTCGTCGGCTGCGGGGGGACCTGCCGCCGGCCCGGGGGCTGCGGCGGGGGGTAGGCCTCGGGAGTGCCGTAGAGGTCCGGGTCCTGGCCGCCGTACGGATCGGCGGGGGGCGCGTGGTACGGCATGGCCGCCTGGCCGGACTCCCAGGTGCCGTCGTACTGCTGTGCGGGATACCCGGGCGTGTCGTGACCGCCCTGGTTTCCGTACTGCTGGTCTCCGTACTGCTGGTTGCCGTACTGCTGGTCTCCGTACTGCTGCGCGCCGTACTGCCCGCCGTACTGCTCGGCGCCGTACTGCTGCGCGTCGTAGCCCTGCGGCTGCTGGTGCTGGTACATCCCGTCGGCGTACGCCTGCTGCTGCCCGTACGGGTCCTGGTGCCCCTGGGGCTCCTGGTGCCCGTACGGCGGCTGCTGCTGATGCTGCGGCTGCTGGTGCTGCTGCGGATACTGCTGCTGGCCCTCCCACCCCTGGTCCCCGTACAGGGGATCCGTGGGGTGCCACGGTTCGGAGCCGGGGCTCCGGCCATACTCAGTCATCGATCCCCAAACAGCCGCGAGGCTTCCGGACGTTCCGCCTCTACGTAGTGCGGCAGCTGTTCGAACACCGCCGCATCGCGCGGAACGTTACCGTATCGCGATCAGATGACCACTTCGACGCCCTCACCGGGCGGATTACCTGATACCCGTTCGGACTCAAGAGCGTTCTGAAGGATGATCACAGCGGCGGCCTGGTCGATCACGGAGCGTCCCTTCTTGGACTTCACCCCCGAGGCCCGCAGGCCCTGGGTGGCCGTGACCGTGGTCATCCGCTCGTCGACGAGCCGGACCGGGACCGGGGCGATGCCCTTGGCCATCTCGCGGGCGAAGGCACGGACCTTGGTCGCCGCCGGGCCCTCCCGCCCGCTGAGCGAGCGGGGCAGACCGACGATCACCTCGATCGGCTCGTACTCCTCCACGATCTGGCGGAGCCGCCGGTGGGCGGCCGGGACGTCGCGCCCCGGCACGGTCTCCACCGGCGTGGCGAGGACCCCGTCGGGGTCGCACGAGGCGACCCCGATCCGGGCGTCCCCGACGTCGACCGCGATACGGCGGCCTCGACGCATGGTCACGCGATCTCCAGCACCTGACGCTCGACGGCCTCGATGGCGGCGCCGACGGCCTCCGGGTTCTGGCCGCCGCCCTGCGCGACGTCCGGCTTGCCGCCACCGCCGCCGCCGAGGGTCTTGGCGGCCGTGCGGACCAGCTCGCCGGCCTTGAGGCCGCGCTCGCGGGCGGCCTCGTTGGTGGCGATGACCGTGAGCGGCTTGCCGTTGGCCGTGGTGAAGAGGGCCACGACGGCCGGGCGGTCGGACGGGATGCGGCCCCGCACGTCGAGGACCAGCCTGCGCAGGTCGTCGGCGCCCGTGCCGTCCGGCACCTGGCCGGTGACCAGGGCCACACCGCGGACGTCCCGGGCGGAGTCGACCAGACCGGCGGCGGCCTGCAGGACCTTCTCCGCGCGGAACTTCTCGATCTCCTTCTCGGCGTCCTTCAGCTTGCCGAGCATCGAGGAGATCTTCTCCGGAAGCTCCTCCGGACGGCCCTTGACCAGCTCCTGGAGCTGGGCGACGACCGTGTGCTCACGGGCGAGGAAGTGGTAGGCGTCGACGCCGACCAGGGCCTCGATGCGGCGCACGCCGGAGCCGATGGAGGACTCGCCGAGCAGCTTCACCAGACCCAGCTGGGCGGTGTTGTGCACGTGCGTGCCGCCGCACAGCTCCTTGGAGAAGTCGCCGATGGTGACGACGCGGACCTGCTCGCCGTACTTCTCGCCGAACTCGGCGATGGCACCCTGGCGCTTGGCCTCGTCGATCGGCATGACCTCGGCGTGCACGTCGAGCTCGCGGGCCAGCACCTCGTTGATCTTCTGCTCGACGTCCGTGAGGACGGCACCGGGCACGGCGTTCGGCGAACCGAAGTCGAAGCGGAAGCGGCCCGGGGAGTTCTCCGAACCGGCCTGGGCGGCGGTCGGGCCGAGGGCGTCGCGCAGCGCCTGGTGCGTCAGGTGGGTGGCGCTGTGGGCGCGGGCGATGGCCCGGCGGCGGCGCACGTCGATGGCGGCGTAGGCGGTGGAGCCCACGGTCACCTCGCCGACCTGCACCGAGCCCTTGTGCACGGAGACGCCCGGGACCGGCTGCTGCACGTCGCGGATCTCGATGACGGCGCCCGAGTGCAGCCTGATGCGACCGTGATCGGCGAGCTGGCCGCCGCCCTCGGCGTAGAACGGCGTGCGGTCGAGGACGACCTCGACCTCGTCGCCCTCGGAGGCGGCCGGGGCCGGGACGCCGTTCACGATGAGGCCGACGACCGTGGTCTCGCCCTCGGTGTTGGTGTAGCCGGTGAACTGGGTGGCGCCGGCGCTGTCGGCGATCTCGCGGTACGAGGTGACGTCGGCGTGGCCGGTCTTCTTGGCCTGGGCGTCGGCCTTGGCGCGCTCCCGCTGCTCCTTCATCAGGCGGCGGAAGCCGTCCTCGTCCACGGAGAGGCCCTGCTCGGCGGCCATCTCCAGGGTGAGGTCGATCGGGAAGCCCCAGGTGTCGTGGAGCAGGAACGCCTTGTCGCCGGAGAGGACCGTGCCGCCGGCGGCCTTGGTCTCGGTGACGGCGGTGTCGAGGATGTTCGTGCCGCCCTTGAGGGCCTTGAGGAACGCGGCCTCCTCGGCGAGGGCGACCGTCTCGATGCGCTTGCGGTCGGTCTCCAGCTCCGGGTACTGCTCGCCCATCGTCCTGATGACGGTGTCGACGAGCTCGCCGACGACCGGGCCGGTGGCGCCGAGCAGCCGCATGTTGCGGACGGCGCGGCGCATGATGCGGCGCAGCACGTAGCCGCGGCCCTCGTTGCCGGGGGTGACGCCGTCGCCGATGAGCATGACGCTGGTGCGCATGTGGTCGGCGACCACGCGCAGCGAGACGTCCGAGTCGTGGGCCTTGCCGTAGGCGACGCCGGTGAGCTCGGTGGCCTTGTCGATGACGACCTTGAGGGTGTCGGTCTCGTACATGTTCTGCACGCCCTGGAGGATCATCGCCAGGCGCTCGAGACCGAGGCCGGTGTCGATGTTCTTGGACGGCAGGTCGCCGAGGATCTCGAAGTCCTCCTTGCCGATGCCCTGGCCCCGCTCGTACTGCATGAAGACGAGGTTCCAGATCTCGACGTACCGCTCGTCGTTGACGGCCGGGCCGCCCTCGACGCCGAACTCGGGGCCGCGGTCGTAGTTGATCTCGGAGCAGGGGCCGCAGGGACCGGGGACGCCCATGGACCAGAAGTTGTCCTTCTTGCCCAGGCGCTGGATGCGCTCGGCCGGAACGCCGACGACGTCGCGCCAGATGGCCTCGGCCTCGTCGTCGTCCTGGTAGACGGTGATCCAGAGCTTCTCCGGCTCCAGCCCGTAGCCGCCGTGCTCCACCGAGGAGGTCAGCAGCTCCCAGGCGAGCTTGATGGCGCCTTCCTTGAAGTAGTCGCCGAAGGAGAAGTTGCCGCACATCTGGAAGAAGGTGCCGTGGCGGGTGGTCTTGCCGACCTCTTCGATGTCGGGCGTGCGCACGCACTTCTGCACGCTGGAGGCGCGCGTGAAGGGCGGCTTGACCTCACCCAGGAAGTAGGGCTTGAAGGGCACCATGCCGGCGGGGACGAGGAGCAGAGTCGGGTCGTCCGCGATGAGCGACGCCGAAGGGACGACGGTGTGCCCGCGCTCCTCGAAGAAGCTCAGCCAGCGGCGGCGGATTTCAGCCGACTCCATCAGTGGTCCTCATTCCGGTTGTACGAAAGCGAATACGTGGTGACGTTGGGGGTGCTGTGCGGCCCGAGCGCGGCCCTGCGGCGCGGTGCCGGGAGGGCCTGGTCGCGCTCCGGATCGACCGGGGCGTCCAGGCCCAGGGCGTCGCCGAGCTCGGCCTCCCGCTGGAGCATGTTCGACCGCACGTCGAGGGCGAAGCCCACGGCGCGGTCCTTCAGCCGGTGGCCGGCCTCGACGGCCTTGTCCGCCGCCTGGGCGGCGAGGCTCTCGGGGGTCAGCTGCCTGATCTTGCGGTTGACCTTGGTGGTGGCCCACACACCGGCGGCCGCGCCCGCGGTGAACCAGAACGTACGGCGGAACATCGTGCTCAGCCCTTCTGCTTCCGGCGCCTCGCGGACGGCACGGAGCGACCGACGATGACAGTACGCCGCCCGGTCGCGGCCGGCGCGTCCTGGCGCCCGCGTCCGCCCAGCGCCTTGCGCACCCCGTAACCGAAGGCGGCGACCTTGACGAGGGGGCCGCCGAAGGTGGACGCGACGGTGGTGGACAGCGCGGAGGCGTTGGAGGTGACCTCCTGGACGTCCGAGGCGATGGCGTCGACCCGGTCGAGCTGGGTCTGCGCGGAGCGCACGGTCGCGGAGGCGTCGGCGAGCAGCGGGACGGCCTGTTCGGTCACGTCCGCGACGAGTCTGGTGGTCGCCTTGAGTGTCTGCGCCAGCCTCACCAGCACCACGGCCAGGAAGGAGACGAGGATCGCCCAGAACACGGCCACCAGGATCCCGGCAACCTCACCACCGGTCACTCCGCACCGCTCTCTGCTGTCGTCGGGCCCCGGACGGTCGTCGGACCCGTGCTGGTAAACGTCCTCCGACCCTATCGCGCCGGAGCTCTCCCGCCGTACCGCATTACCGCTTGTGGGAGGGGAGTTGCACGGCACCGATTGTACGGAGTGCGCGCGGATGAGTACGCTCCGTGTCCCATGCGACGGAGCAATCTCCCTGCGGAGCTGAACCGGTTCGTGGGACGGGCCGCGGAACAGCACGAACTGGCCCTGATGCTCGACGGGTTCCGGCTGGTCACGGTCGTCGGGGTGGGCGGTGTCGGCAAGACCCGGCTCGCGCTGCGGGCCGCGGCGGCGCTGCAGAAACGCTACGTCGACGGGGTGTGCCTGGCGGAGCTGTCCTCGCTGCGCGACCCCGGGCTGGTGGCGCACGCACTGGTCGACGCGCTCGGGCTGACGGACCACACGCTGCGCGGGCCGCGCGAGGTGCTCGTGGAGCATCTCGCGGAGCTCCGGCTGCTGCTGGTGGTGGACGGCTTCGAGCATCTGGTGGAGGAGTGCGCGGCGCTGCTGCGGGAGCTGCTCCTCGGCTGCCCCGGGCTCACGGTGCTCGCGGCGGGGCGGCGGCCGCTGCGGGTCGACGGCGAGGGGGTGCTGACGCTGGCGCCGATGGCCGACGAGGACGCGATGGCCCTGCTCACGGGGCGGGCGGCGGAGGCGGGGGCGGCCTCGCCGGGAGATCCGGTGGCGCTGCGGGAGCTGTGCCGGCGGCTGGACGGGATCCCGCTGGCGCTGGAGCTGGCGGCGGCGCGGCTGCCGCTGCTCACGGCGGACCAGCTGCTGCGGCGGCTCGACGACCGCTTCCGGCTGCTCGACCGCGGGCGGCGGGGGGCCCTGCCCCGGCACCGGACGCTGCGTACGGCGATCGGCTGGAGCCACGAGCTGTGCACCCCGGAGGAGCGACTGCTGTGGGCACGCCTCTCGGTGTTCTCCGGGCCCTTCGATCTGGAAGCGGTGGAGTACGTGTGCGGGGGCCCCGGCCTCCCCGCGGACCGGGTGCTCGACGTGCTCGGCGAGCTGCTGGCGCAGTCGCTCGTGACGCGCGAGGCCACGGTGGCGGGCCCGCGCTACCGAATGCTCGACACGGTCGGCGCGTACGGCGCGGAGTGGCTCGCGGCCCTCGGCGACACGGAACGGATGCGGCGACGGCACCGGGACTGGTACATGGGGCTCGCCACCTGGTGCGAGCTGGAGTGGTTCAGCCCCCGGCAGGCGGAGGTGGCCGCGGGTACGGACGTGGCGCTGCCGAATCTGCGGGCGGCACTCGAACTCTGCCTGGAGTCGGCGGAGGACGCGCACCTGGCCCAGCACCTGGCCGGCACGCTGTGGTTCTCCTGGGTGGGCTGCGGGCGGCTCTCCGAGGGACGGCACTGGCTGGACCGGGCGCTCGACGCGACGGCGTCCCCGCCGGTGACGACACACGAGGAGGCCCGGCTGAAGGCGCTGTGGGTACTCGGTTACGTGGCGATCCTGCAGGGCGACGACACGGCGGCGGTGGCCGCGCTGCACGAGTGCGGGGAGCGGGCGCGGGTCGCGGGGAACGCGGTGGCGGAGGCGTACGCGACGCACCGGATGGGCTGTCTGGCACTGCTCTCCGACGACATGCCGCGGGCCGAGGAGCTGATCGGGCGGGCGCTGGGCAGCTACCGGGAGCTGGGCGAGCTGAACAGCAACGTGCTGATGGGTCAGGTGGAGCTGGCGATGGCGCGGGCCTTCCAGGGGGATCTGGAGGGGGCGGTGGCGCTGTGCGCCGAGGTGCGCGAGATCTGCGAGGAACGGGGCGAGCGCTGGACCCGGGCCTACGCGCTCTACGTGCTGGGCTACGCGGCGCTGACCGAGGGGGACCATGCGGCGGCGCGGGAGCTCCTCGCCGAGTGCGTCGCCATCAACCACGCCTTCCACGACCTGGTGGGGCTGGTCCTCGCGATCGAGCTGCTGGCGCTGGTGACGGTGGCCGAGGGCGACGCCGCGGAGGCGGCGGTGCTGCAGGGGGCGGCGATGCCGGTGTGGGACGCGGTGGGGCTGCCGCTGTTCGGCTCGGCGCACTTCAACGGGGCGCGGGCGCTGTGCGCGGGGCGGGCGAGCGAGCTGCTCGGGGCCGAGGGTTACGGCGCCTGGTACCGCGAGGGCGAGGCGCTCCCGCTGGACGCGGCGGTGGACCGGGCCCTGGCCGGGCGCCGGGATCCGGCCATGGCCGCGGGCGGGGCCGGGGCGCGGCGGCCGTTCCGCAGCGGACGGACACCGGTCCCGGACGCGCGGAAGCCCGCCGGCTCCCCCTCCGGCAAGGGCGGGGAGGCGGCGGGCTGAGGACCGCGGTGGAGGCGGTACTACGTCCGTCGAAGGATCAACGGGCGTAGTACTCGACGACCAGCTGCTCGTCGCAGATGACCGGGATCTCCTTGCGGTTCGGGTCGCGGTCGAGGCGGAAGGCCAGGGCCTTCAGGTTGACCTGCAGGTAACGCGGGGTCTCGCCGTCGGGGGCGAAGCCACCCTCGCGGGCGACCTGGAAGAGGGTCTTGGCGCGGGACTTCTCGCGGACCATCACGACGTCGTCGGGACGGACGCGGAAGGACGGCTTGTCGACCTTCTGGCCGTTGACCTGGATGTGGCCGTGGACGACCATCTGACGGGCCTGGTAGATGGTGCGGGCGATGCCCGAACGCAGGACCAGGGCGTCGAGGCGACGCTCGAGCTCGACGACCAGCGCCTCGCCCGTCTTGCCCTCGGCCTTCTTGGCGCGGTCGTAGGCGCGCGCCATCTGGCGCTCGCTGATGTCGTACTGGGCGCGCAGACGCTGCTTCTCGAGCAGACGGACCTTGTAGTCCGAGTTCTGCTTGCGGCCACGGCCGTGCTCGCCCGGCGGGTAGGGGCGGGCCTCGAAGTACTTGACGGCCTTCGGCGTCAGCGCGATACCGAGCGCACGGGACTTCTTGACCTTGGGACGCGACTGGTTAGGCACGTTCTCCAGACCTCCGTTGTAGGTTAGGTTAGGCTCACCTTACTCAAGGAGATCGCATGTCTCGCCCGGGGAACACCAAGCGCATCACGGACGGCAGCACAAAGAACGATGCTTCTTCGCCCACACATCCCGAAAGGGATGCCTCAGACGGCATCGATGTGACGGAGGTCCGATCAGCTCATGGTCAGCCGCGTCCAAACGGGCTTGAAATCGCGCGGATGCCGTCAGCAGCCGAGCGCACACGAACTCTCGTACAGAGTACATGCTCCGCGGTGCTGCTGATTCCCGGGGTCGAGGGGCACCGCCCCGAGCAGCTCTCCCCCGAGGCCCGCACGGTCGGCCCCGACGGAGAGATCCTCCTGCTGTACAAGGCCGACGCACCCCCCGTCCGGGCCGCCACCCACGCCCAGGACGACGAGCTGCCGGTGGTGCTCGAACTCACCGACGTCGCCCCCGTCTCGGTCCCCCACCGCATCCGGGGCCGCGCCTGGGTCTCCGGCTGGCTCACCTGCCTGCCCGGACTCGCCGAACCCGGGCGGATGATGCTGCGCCTGGAGGTCGGCGCCGCCGACGTCGACGACCTGTGGGGCAGCGGCACGGTGGACCCGGAGGACTTCTCGGCGGCCTCCCCCGACCCGGCGCACCCGCACGAGACCGAGGTCCTCCAGCATCTGCACGCCGCCCACGGCGACCGGCTGCGTGAGCTGACCGCGCTGCTCGGCCGCCACGCCGCCGCGATCGTCCCCACGCGCGACGTGGCCCCGCTGGCCCTCGACCGCTTCGGGCTGCGCGTGCGCTTCAGCGCCGGACCCGACCACTGCTTCGACGCGCGCTTCGACTTCCCGCGGCCGGTCCGCGACCTCGCCGGACTGCGCCGTGAGATGCACCGCCTGTTCGAGGCCGCCCGCGCCTGAGCGCTCACGGGCAGGTCGCCGGCGGTTCCTGCACCGCCGTCCTCTCCGGCGGCGAGCCCGTCAGCCGCCCTCGCCCTTGAGGCGTTCGCGGACCTTCTCCACCACGTCCGCGTAGCGGGCCTCCGCTCCGTAGCGGGTGGGTTCGTAGTACCGCTTGCCGTGCACGGCGTCCGGCGCGTACTGCTGCGGCGCGATCGCGCCCGGCACGTCGTGCGGATACACGTAGCCCTGGGCGTGGCCGAGCTTGGCGGCGCCCTTGTAGTGTCCGTCGCGCAGATGCGCCGGGACCGGGCCCGCGAGGCCGTTGCGGACGTCGGCCCGCGCGGCGAAGATCGCGTTCGTCGCGGCGTTGGACTTCGGGGCCAGGGCCAGGGCGATCGTGGCGTGGCTCAGGGTCAGCGCCGCCTCCGGGAAGCCGATCATCGCGACGGCCTGGGCGGCGGCCACGGCGAGCGGGAGGGCGCTCGGGTCGGCGAGGCCGATGTCCTCGCTCGCCGAGATCATCAGGCGGCGGGCGATGAACCGCGGGTCCTCCCCCGCCTCGATCATCCGGGCCAGGTAGTGCAGCGCCGCGTCCACGTCCGAGCCGCGGATCGACTTGATGAGGGCGCTCGCCACGTCGTAGTGCTGGTCGCCGTCCCGGTCGTACTTCACCGCCGCCCGGTCGACGGTCTCCTCGACCGTCTCCAGGCTGATCTCCGGCTCCCCCTTGGCGATCGCGGCTCCCGCGGCCGCCTCCAGGGCCGTCAGGGCCCGCCGGGCGTCGCCGCCGGCGATCCGCAGCAGATGGGCCTCCGCGTCCTCGGGCAGGGTGACCGCCCCGCCGAGCCCGCGCTCCTCTTCGAGGGCACGGTGCAGCAGTCCCCGCAGGTCGTCGTCGGTGAGCGGCTCCAGCGTGAGCAGCAGCGAGCGGGAGAGCAGCGGGGAGATCACCGAGAAGTACGGGTTCTCCGTGGTGGCGGCGATCAGCGTCACCCAGCGGTTCTCCACGGCCGGGAGCAGCGAGTCCTGCTGGGCCTTGGAGAAGCGGTGGATCTCGTCGAGGAAGAGGACGGTCTCCTTGCCGTAGCCGCCGACGGCCCGCCGGGCCCCGTCGATGACGGCGCGGACCTCCTTGACGCCCGCGGTGATCGCGGAGAGCTCGACGAAGCGCTTGTCGGTGGCCTTCGAGACCACGTACGCGAGGGTCGTCTTGCCGATGCCGGGCGGGCCCCAGAGGATCACGGAGGAGGCACCCGCCGGTCCCTCGCCGCCGGCGACCAGTCTGCGCAGCGGCGAGCCGGGCTTGAGCAGATGGCCCTGCCCCACCACCTCGTCGAGGGTGCGCGGACGCATCCGGACGGCCAGCGGACTGCTGGCCGGATCCTTCTCCTGGCGTTCTTCGGCGGCTGCGGTAAAGAGGTCGGGCTCCACGGTCATGAAGCCTAAGCGAGAGCACTGACAGTCCGGTCCGGGACCGGCGCCGGGCTCAGCTGGTCCAGAAGTCCCACCAGCGGGTCAGGATCAGCATGCCGATGATGCCGATGTGCAGGACCGGCAGGACCCAGGTGAACTCGTCGAAGAAGGTGCGCACGCCGCCCGGCGCGCGGATCACCCCGTGGCGGACGTTGTGCGAGGTCGTGTACCAGAACATGACGATGGTGGCGACCCAGGCGAGGCAGCACCACAGGCACAGGGCGTTGATCTCGTACAGCGACTGGGTCATGAGCCAGGTGCAGAAACCGACGCCGAAGAGGGTGCCGGCGTTGAGGCCGAGCCAGTACCAGCGGCGGTAGCGGGCTCCCGCGAGCAGCCCGACGCCGATGGCGATCACCACGGCGTAGGTGACCAGGCCGAGCATCGGGTTCGGGAAGCCGAAGGCCGAGGCCTGCTCGCTCTTCATCACACTGCCGCAGGACACGATCGGGTTCAGGCTGCAGCCGGGCGTGAAGTTCGGGTCCTCGAGGAGCTTGAACTTGTCGAGCGTGATCACCCAGGAGGCCAGCAGTCCGGCGGCCCCGGTGATCACCAGAAGCCAGGCGAAGGCCTTGCCCGCGCCGATGGTGGAGGCGTCGCTCCGTGCGGCGGAGACGTCCTCGGCGGTTGCTCGGCTCATGTGGCGCTTCCTCGTTCGGCTGTCCGGTGCACGGTCATTGTGCCGCACTGGCCGGCGCGGGCGGTGTTCGGTGGCCGTAAGAGGGGCCCGGTCCACGTCGTCCGTGGGCCGGGCCCCTGTCACAGCGTCACGGTTCGGGTCAGGCGAGCTTCGCCTTCACCGTCTCCACCAGGGCGTCCAGGGCGACCGGCTGCTGCTCGCCGGACTCCATGTCCTTGAGCTGGACGACGCCCTCGGCGAGGTCGCGCTCGCCGGCGACGACGGCGAGGCGGGCGCCGGAGCGGTTGGCGTCCTTCATCGAGCCCTTGAGGCCCTTGCCGCCGAAGGAGAAGTCCGCGGCGACGCCCTCCCTGCGGAGCTCGGTGATCTTGCCGAAGAGGATCCGGCGCGCCTCCTCGCCGAGCGCCACGGCGAAGACGCTGGTGGTGGCCGGGAGGTCCAGCTCGATGCCCTCGGCCTCCAGCGCCAGGACCGTGCGGTCCACGCCGAGCGCCCAGCCCACCGACGGGAGCGCTGGGCCGCCGATCATCTCGGAGAGGCCGTCGTAGCGACCGCCGCCGCCGACCGCCGACTGCGAGCCCAGACCGCCGTGGACGAACTCGAAGGTGGTCCGGGTGTAGTAGTCCAGGCCGCGCACCAGCTTGGCGTCGTCCTCGAAGACCACGCCCGCCGCGGTGATCAGCGCGCGCACCTCCTCGTGGTACGCCTTGCACGCGTCGCACAGGTAGTCGCGCAGCAGCGGGGCGTCGGCCAGCTGCTTCTGGACCGACTCGCGCTTGTCGTCGAGCACGCGCAGCGGGTTGATCTCGGCGCGGCGCAGGGTCTCCTCGTCCAGGTCGAGACCGCGCAGGAAGGCCTGCAGGGCCTCGCGGTAGACGGGGCGGCACTCCTTGTCGCCCAGGGAGTTCAGCAGGATGCGGTAGTCGCGCAGGCCGAGCGCGCGGTAGGCCTGGTCGGCCAGGATGATCAGCTCGGCGTCCAGCGCGGGGTCCTCGGCGCCGATGGCCTCGGCACCGACCTGGGAGAAGTGGCGGTAGCGGCCCGCCTGCTGGCGCTCGTAGCGGTAGTACGAGCCCGAGTACCAGAGCTTGACCGGAAGGTTGCCCTGCTTGTGCAGGTTGGCCTCCAGGGCCGCGCGCAGCACGGAGGCGGTGCCCTCCGGACGCAGGGCGAGGACCTCGCCGCCCTTCGTCGTCAGGGTGTACATCTCCTTGGTCACGATGTCGGTGGACTCGCCGACACCGCGGGAGAAGAGGCCGACGTCCTCGAAACCGGGCGTCTCGACGTACCCGTAGCCGGCGTTCCTCACCTGGGTGGCGATCGTGTCGCGCACCGCGAGGAACTTCGCCGAGCGCGGCGGGGTCAGGTCGTACGTGCCCTTGGGGGCCTTGAAGGTGCTCACGTGGATTCTCGTCACATTCCTCGTCGGGGAGCCTGGAAAGCACTGCTCCCTTGCCGGACCGCCGCCACCTGCCGCAGATACGGGTTGGTGGCGCGCTCCTGGCCGATGGTCGTCTGGGGACCGTGCCCCGACAGCACCACGGTCGAGTTGTCGAGCGGCAGGCACACGCGCGCCAGCGACTCCAGCATCTCGTCCATGTCACCGCCGGGCAGGTCGGTGCGTCCGACGGAGCCGGCGAACAGCAGGTCGCCGGAGAAGAACACGGAGGGGACCTCCGTGGTCTCCGGCGTCCTGAAGGTCACCGACCCCTTGGTATGGCCGGGCGCATGCGCGACGGAGAAGTCCAGACCGGCGAGCTTCAGTGCGGCACCGTCGGTGAGCTCGTGCACGTCGTCGGGCTCGCCCACGGTCAGCTCGCCCATGAGGGGCATCCCGATGGAGCGGCCGAGGGCCTTCTCCGGGTCGCTCATCATGTACCGGTCGGCGGGGTGGATCCACGCGGGTACGTCATGGGCGCCGCAGACCGGGACGACGGAGGCGACGTGGTCGATGTGCCCATGGGTGAGGACCACCGCCACGGGCTTGAGCCGATGCTTCTTCAGCGTCTCCTCGACACCCTGCGCGGCCTGGTGGCCCGGGTCGATGATGACGCACTCCTCGCCTGCGGCGGGGGCGACCACGTAACAGTTGGTGCCCCAGGCCCCGGCGGGGAACCCGGCAATCAGCACGATCTTCCTCTTGTCTCGTCCGGCAGTCGGCTGCGGCGATGCGGAATGCAGCAGATCAGAGCCTACCGGCGGTGCGTATTCCACAGCCAACCCGTATACGGTACGGGCACACCCGGCCAGGACAGAACACACGATCGACAAGGAGCGGACCCGGTGGTCAGCAGCGATCAGCGGCGGCGGCAGCTCGCCAGGGACAAGTACCAGCGGCAGCAGCAGCGGCGTGAGGAGGCGCGGCGCAGGTCGCGGCGGAACACCGTCATCGCCTCGACCCTCGCCGTGGTGCTCGCCGCGGGCGGCGCCGTGTGGGCGTCGGTGGCGCTGACCGACGACGACAAGAAGGGCTCGGACAACGTCGCCTCCGAGCCGACGAACACGCCGAGCGCCGCGCCGACGAAGGCGCAGCCCGAGCCGGCGATGTCGATCGACAGGAAGGCCGGCTACACCATGGCCCTCAAGACCGGCGTCGGCGACATCACGATCACGATGGACGCGGCCAAGGCCCCGCACACCGTGAACTCCTTCAAGCACCTCGCCGACAAGAAGTACTTCGACGGGACCAAGTGCCACCGCCTCACCACCTCGGGCATCTACGTGCTCCAGTGCGGCGACCCGAAGGGCGACGGCACCGGCGGCCCGGGCTACTCCATCCCGGACGAGAACCTGACCGGGCTCGGCAAGGCCGGCGCGGACGGCACCGTGACCTTCCCGAAGGGCACCGTGGCCATGGCGAACGCCGGCCCGGGCACCGGCGGCAGCCAGTTCTTCCTGGTCTACAAGGACACCAAGCTCCCGCCGAACTACACCCCGTTCGGCACCTTCGACGCGGCAGGCGTCAAGGTCGTCGAGGAGGTCGCCAAGGCCGGTGTCGCGGGCGGTTCGGGCGACGGCGCGCCGCAGAAGGCCGTCACGATCGAGAAGGCGACCGTCTCCAAGAAGTAGCGGCGTCGGCGGCCCGGGGACCGCACCCGCGCACGACCGTTGAATTTCGGTCGGGCCGAGTGCGGACAGCCGGGCCGCCGTTCGCCTAGATTGGCGTTGTGCAGCGCAGGCCGTCGGCCGTGCTGTGGAGGGCGGGCGAGGCCCGCCGGGAAACCGTGGACGATGCCAGGGGGCAGGGCCCCCGCGACGGCATCATGGTGAGGAGGCGCTGTGAGCAGCGACCCGTGGGGCCGCGTCGACGAGACGGGCACCGTGTACGTGCGTACGGCCGAGGGCGAGCAGGTCGTCGGATCGTGGCAGGCCGGCAGCCCCGAGGAGGCGCTGGCCTACTTCGAGCGCAAGTACGAGGGCCTGGTGGTCGAGATCGGCCTCCTCGAGAAGCGGGTGAGGACGACCGACCTCTCCGCCAAGGACGCCATGACGGCCATCGAGCACATCCGTCAGCAGGTCGCGGAGCACCACGCGGTGGGCGACCTGGCCGCGCTGGCGACCCGGCTCGACAAGCTGACCGAGACGGTGGAGTCCCGCCGCGAGGAGCGCAAGATCCAGAAGGCGAAGCAGGCCGACGAGGCCCGTTCCGCCAAGGAGGCCCTGGTCACCGAGGCCGAGGAGCTGGCGCAGAGCGAGCAGTGGCGCGCCGCGGGCGAGCGGCTGCGGGCTCTCGTGGACACCTGGAAGGGTCTGCCGCGCCTCGACCGCAAGTCCGACGACGAGCTGTGGCACCGCTTCTCGCACGCCCGCTCGGCGTTCTCCAAGCGCCGCAAGGCCCACTTCGCGGCACTCGACGCGCAGCGCGAGGACGCCCGCAAGATCAAGGAGAAGCTGGTCGCCGAGGCCGAGGCGCTGTCCGGCTCCAGCGACTGGGGAGCGACGGCCGCCCGCTACCGCGAGCTGATGGCGGACTGGAAGGCGGCGGGCCGCGCCCAGCGCGAGCACGAGGACGACCTGTGGAACCGCTTCCGGGGCGCCCAGGACGTCTTCTTCGCGGCCCGCGGCGAGGTCTTCGCGGAGCGTGACGCCGAGCAGGGCGAGAACCTCAAGCTGAAGGAGGAGCTCGCCACCGAGGCCGAGAAGCTGGTGCCCGTGACGGACCTGAAGGCGGCCCGTGCGGCCTTCCGCTCCATCAACGAGCGCTGGGAGGCCATCGGCCACGTGCCGCGCGACGCCCGCCCCAAGGTCGAGGGCCGGATGCACGCGGTGGAGCGGGCGATCCAGGAGGCCGAGGAGGCCGAGTGGCGCCGCACCAACCCCGAGGCGCGGGCCCGCGCCGCGGGCCTCACGGGCCAGCTCCAGGACGCCGTCGACAAGCTGCGCAAGCAGATCGACGCCGCCCGTGCCGCGGGCAACGACGCCAAGGCCGACAAGCTCTCCAAGGAGCTCGAGGGGCGTCAGGCGCTGCTCGACCAGGCCCTGAAGGGTCTGCACGAGTTCGGCGGCTGATGCCGTAGGCGAGGTACGAGAAGGGCCCCCGGCAGCGTGCCGGGGGCCCTTCTCGTGCGGTCGTCGCGGCCCTCGTGGCCGCGACGGCGCTCTGCTGGCTACGGCCTGCGGGCGCTGGTGACGCGGTACACGTCGTACACGCCCTCCACGCCCCGGACCGCCTTCAGGACGTGCCCCAGGTGCTTCGGGTCGCCCATCTCGAAGGTGAAGCGGGAGGTGGCCACCCGGTCGCGGGAGGTCTGGACGGCCGCCGACAGGATGTTGACGTGCTGGTCCGACAGGACCCGGGTGACGTCGGAGAGCAGCCGGGACCGGTCCAGGGCTTCGACCTGGATGGCGACCAGGAAGACCGAGGACTGGGTGGGCGCCCACTCGACCTCCAGGATCCGCTCGGGCTCCCGGGACAGCGAGTCGACGTTGACGCAGTCGCTGCGGTGCACGGACACGCCGCTGCCGCGGGTGACGAAGCCGATGATCGGGTCGCCGGGCACCGGGGTGCAGCAGCGGGCCAGCTTCACCCACACGTCGTCGACGCCCTTGACGACCACGCCCGGGTCGGCGCTGGAGCGCCGCTTGGAGCGCCCGCGGGACGGCGGCGCGGTCTCGGCGATGTCCTCGGTGGCCGCCTCCTCGCCGCCGAGCGCCTGGACCAGCTTCTGGACGATGGACTGGGCGGTGACATGGCCCTCGCCGATCGCCGCGTACAGCGAGGAGATGTCGCTGTAGCGCATCTCGTGGGCGAGGGTGACCAGCGAGTCGCCGGTGAGGATGCGCTGGATCGGCAGGTTCTGCTTGCGCATGGCCCGCGCGATGGCGTCCTTGCCCTGCTCGATGGCCTCGTCGCGGCGCTCCTTGGAGAACCAGGCGCGGATCTTGTTGCGGGCGCGCGGCGACTTGACGAAGCCCAGCCAGTCCCGGGAGGGTCCGGCGCCGGCGGCCTTGGAGGTGAAGACCTCCACCAGGTCGCCGTTGTCGAGGGTGGACTCCAGGGGCACCAGGCGGCCGTTGACGCGGGCGCCTATCGTCCGGTGGCCGACCTCGGTGTGGACGGCGTAGGAGAAGTCCACGGGGGTGGCGCCGGCGGGCAGCGCGATGACGTCGCCCTTGGGGGTGAAGACGAAGACCTCGTTGCGCGACAGGTCGAAGCGCAGGGACTCCAGGAACTCGCCCGGGTCCTCGGTCTCCTTCTGCCAGTCGAGCAGCTGGCGCAGCCACGCCATGTCGTTGAGGTGGTCGTCCTTGCCGGTGTGCCTCGGCATGTCGGTGCGCACCTTGGAGGCACCGGCGACGGCCTCCTGCTTGTACTTCCAGTGCGCGGCGATGCCGTACTCGGCGCGCCGGTGCATGTCGAAGGTGCGGATCTGCAGCTCGACCGGCTTGCCGTTGGGTCCGATGACCGTCGTGTGCAGCGACTGGTACATGTTGAACTTCGGCATCGCGATGTAGTCCTTGAACCGGCCGGGGACCGGGTTCCATCGCGCGTGGACGGTGCCGAGGGCCGCGTAGCAGTCGCGGACGGTGTCCACGAGCACGCGGATGCCGACCAGGTCGTAGATCTCCGCGAAGTCCCGGCCGCGGACGATCATCTTCTGGTAGACGCTGTAGTAGTGCTTCGGCCGGCCGGTGACGGTGGCCTTGATGCGGGCGGCCCGCAGGTCCGTCTGGACCTCGTCGGTCACTATGGCCAGGTACTCGTCGCGCTTCGGGGCCCGCTCGGCGACGAGGCGGACGATCTCGTCGTACATCTTGGGGTAGAGGATCGCGAAGGCGAGGTCCTCCAGCTCCCACTTGATGGTGTTCATGCCCAGCCGGTGTGCCAGCGGGGCGTAGATCTCGAGGGTCTCGCGGGCCTTCTTCTCCTGCTTCTCCCGCTTGAGGTAGCGCATCGTGCGCATGTTGTGCAGGCGGTCGGCGAGCTTGATGACGAGGACCCGGGGGTCCTTGGCCATCGCGACGACCATCTTGCGGACGGTCTCGGCCTGCGCGGCCTCGCCGAACCGGACCTTGTCGAGCTTGGTGACGCCGTCGACGAGGAGCGTGACCTGGTCGCCGAAGTCGCGGCGCAGGTCCTCCAGGCCGTATTCGGTGTCCTCGACGGTGTCGTGGAGCAGTCCGGCCATCAGGGTCGCCGGGTCCATGCCGAGCTCGGCGAGGATGGTGGTGACCGCCAGCGGGTGCGTGATGTACGGGTCGCCGCTCTTGCGCTTCTGGCCGCGGTGCCAGCGCTCGGCGACCTGGTAGGCCCGCTCGATCTGGCGCAGGGTGGCCGTCTCGATCTTCGGGTCGTTGGAGCGGACGATCCGCAGCAGCGGTTCGAGGACCGGGTTGTACGGGGAGGAGCGCTGGACGCCGAGGCGGGCGAGCCGGGCACGGACCCGGCTGGAGGAGCCGCCCGAGCGGGCGGACGGGGCCGGCGTGGGCCGGGCGGACGGGGCCGGTGCGGGGGACGCGGGCCGGGCCGTGGTCTCCGCGGGCGGGTTCTGGGGCGCGGCGGCCTGCTGCGCGGCCGGGTCGGCCTGCTGCTCGGGCTGCGCGGCGGAGAGTGGCTGGGCCTCGTCTGGCAAGAGCGCTCCTCTGGCGGTACCCCCGGACGGGGTCTGGGGGAGTTTCCGGGTCCCCCGGTCAGGCCCGGAAAGGCCATCGTATCGACCTGGAAGCGCCTGCGCTCACGCGCCTGGGGGCTGAGACGGCGCCGGGACGCCCTCTGCGCTTCGCCGGGACCCGCTTCCGGGCTGTGTCCGAAAAACGACGGGGGCGGCCCGGGGAATTCCCCGGGCCGCCCCTCTCGCGGGAATCCCCGCGTCAGACGCTGATCAGCGCGGTGAGCGGTGCGCCGTCCAGGACGGGCTCCAGGCGGGCACGGCCCGGCAGGAAGCCCAGCTCCATGAGGACCGCGACGCCGGCGACCTCGGCTCCGGCGCGCCGGATGAGCTCGATCGAGGCCTCGGCCGTGCCGCCGGTGGCGAGGACGTCGTCGATGACCATGACGCGGTCGCCCGCGGCCAGGTCCTCGGCGTGCACCTCGATCTCGGCGGTGCCGTACTCCAGCGCGTACGCCTGCCGGAGGGTGGCCCCGGGCAGCTTCCCGGCCTTGCGGACCGGGATGAAGCCGAGCCCGGCGCGGACGGCCACCGGGGCCGCCAGGATGAAGCCGCGGGCCTCCAGGCCGACGATCTTCGTGGCGCCGTGCTCCGCGCAGAGCGCCGCGAGGGCGTCGGTGAGCGCGGTGAACGCCTCCGGATCCGCGAGCAGCGGGGTGATGTCCTTGAACAGCACCCCCGGCTTCGGGTAGTCGGGGACGTCGCGGATGCGGCTGAGGAGCAGATCCGCCGCGTCCGGCGTCGCCGCGGTCATCCGCGGCGCTCCGAGGAGCGGCCGCGGCGGCCGCGCGGGCCGACGACGGCCGGCTCGGCGCCGCCGTCCGAGGCCTCGTCCGCGAAGCCGTCGGCCGGCTCGCCCTTGGCGGCCGCGGCTGCCCGCTTGGCCAGGACGCGCTTGCGCAGGGCCTTCATCGACGGCTCGCGCTCCTTGAGGTCGGCGACGAGCGGCGTGGCGATGAAGATCGAGGAGTACGCACCGGCGGCGAGACCCACGAACAGCGACAGCGAGATGTCGTTCAGCATGCCGGCGCCGAGGACGCCGCCACCGATGAAGAGCAGACCGGCGACCGGCAGCAGGGCCACGACCGTGGTGTTGATCGAACGGACCAGGGTGCTGTTGATCGAGCGGTTCGCGATGTCGCTGTAGGTCCAGCGGGTCTGCTTGGTGATGCCCTTCGTCTGCTCCTTGAGGGAGTCGAAGACGACGACCGTGTCGTAGAGCGAGTAACCGAGGATGGTCAGCAGACCGATCACCGTGCCGACCGTGACCTCGAAGCCGACCAGCGAGTAGATGCCGACGGTGATGGTGAGGTCGTGGATCAGGGCGATGAGGGCGGCGACGGCCATGCGCCACTCGAAGGCGATGGCGAGGTAGATCACCACGAGGATCATGAAGATCCCGAGGCCGGTCCAGGCCTTGGTGGCGATCTGCTCACCCCAGCTGGGGCCGACGAGCTCCGCCGCGATCTTCGTCTCGGGGACGTTCAGGTCCTTGGCGAGCTCCGCGCGGACCTGGTCGGACTTCCCGGTGTCGAGACCGCCGACCTGGATGCGCAGCGAGCCGCTGCCGAGCTTCTGCACGAGCGCGTCGTGGCCGGAGGCCTCTTCCGCGTACTCCTGCGCCTGGGAGACCGAGACCTCCGTCTTCGGGGTGGTGAAGACGGCGCCGCCCTGGAACTCGATGCCCATGTTCAGGCCGCGTACCGCGAGCGCCACGATCGCCGTGATGGTGATCAGGATCGAGATGCCGTACCAGATCCTGCGGTTGCCGATGAAGTCGTAGCCGACCTCACCTCGGTGGAGCCGGGCGCCGAGATCTCCGAGCTTCGACATCTCACGCCTCCTTCGGGTCTACGGGGGCGGACGTACGGCGGGAGCGGCGCAGCGGCGGCTTGGCGCCGAGACGCTTCGGGTCCAGGCCGGACCACTTGTGACCGTTGCCGAAGAACTTCGTGCGGGCGAGGAGCGTCATCACCGGCTTGGTGAAGAGGAACACCACCACGATGTCGAGCAGGGTGGTCAGACCGAGCGTGAACGCGAAGCCCTGGACCTTGCCGACGGTGACGATGAAGAGCACCGCGGCGGCGAGGAACGACACGAAGTCGGAGACCAGGATGGTGCGCCGGGCCCGCGGCCAGGCGCGCTCGACGGCCGGACGCAGGGTGCGGCCCTCGCGGATCTCGTCGCGGATGCGCTCGAAGTAGACGATGAACGAGTCCGCGGTGATGCCGATGGCCACGATGGCGCCGCAGACGGCCGGCAGGTTGAGCGCGAAGCCGATGGCCGGGCCGAGCAGAGCCATGATCACGTACGTGAGCAGGGCCGAGACACCGAGGCTGAGGATCGCGATGAACGACAGGCCGCGGTAGTAGATCACCAGGTACAGGATGACCAGGGCCAGGCCGATGGCGCCGGCGATCAGACCGGCGTGGAGCTGCTCGCCACCGAGGGCGGCGGTGACGGTGTCGACGCTCTGGGTCTGGAAGGCGAGCGGCAGGGCGCCGTAGGACAGGATGTTGCCGAGGTCCTGGGCCGACTGCTGGTTGAAGCTGCCGGAGATCTGCGCGCTGGCGCTCAGCGTGGTCTGCACGCGGGGCGCCGAGACGACCTCGCCGTCCAGGACGATCGCGAACTGGTTCTGCGGCTCGGCCTGCTGCGACAGCTTGCTGGTGATCGACTGGAACTTCTTCGAACCGGCGTCCGTGAACTCCATGTCCACGATCCACTGGCCGGTGCGCTGGTCCAGGCCGGCCTTGGCGTTGTCGACGTCCTTGCCGTTCACTTCGGCCGGTCCGAGCAGGTACTTCTCCCACTGGCCGAGCGAGTTCTTGCCACAGGCCACGATCGGGTCGGCCGGCTTGACGCCCTGGCCGGCGGCGGCGCGCTGCTTCGGGTCGAGGCAGTTCAGCGCCGCGAACTTCTGCTGCAGGGCGTTGGTCGCCGGGTCACCCGACTGCGTCGGCTTCGGCGTGGTGGACGCCTTCGGCGACGACGAGGAGGTCGGCGTCGGGCTCGGGGCCTTCAGGGCCTCGCTGAGCGCGCGGCCCTGGGTGGAGGCGCTCGCCGACGGGGTGGCGGTCGTGCCGCCCTTGCCCTTGTCCGCGGTGGCGCCGGAGGCCTTCGGCTTCGGCGAGGCGGAGGAGCTCGGCGTCGCGCTCGGGTTCGGCGCGGGCTGCTCGGCCGGGGCGACGGCCAGGACCGGCCGGAAGTACAGCTGGGCGGTGGTACCGACCTGCTCGCGGGCCTGCTTCTCGTTCGTCCCCTTGGGGATGTTCACGATGATGTTCTCGCGGCCCTGCGTCTGGACCTCCGCTTCCGAGACACCCAGACCGTTGACACGGCGCTCGATGATGCCGACCGCGGTGTTCATGTTGGTCTCGTTGACGGCGGACTCCTGTCCGGGCTCCGCCTTCGCCTTGAGCGTGATCGACGTGCCACCGGCGAGGTCGATGCCCAGGCGCGGGGTGGTGTGCCCCGACCAGAACATGCCGCCGGTGAGCGCGACCATGGCGATCAGAATGAGTGCCAGGGCGCGGCCCGGCCGGCTCTGGCCCCCCGCCGGCCTTCGGCCCTTCTTCGGTGCTGCCACCTGTCGTTTCTCCCTGTCCAAACCGCCGCGCGCCGGGTGGGCGCGAGACGGCCACGAAGTGTGTGTGGGGACCTGCCCCCGCAGACGTCGAACCGGTCCGGGGCGGCGGACGCCGGTGGGCCTCCGCTTCCGCCCCGGGCGATTACTTCGCCTCGGTCTCCCCGTCGGCCTTGCCGTTCTTCTCGACCTCGGAGTCGGCCGGCTCGGCGGCGTCCTTCTTGGTCAGGTCGGCCTTGGCCGCCCCCTCCTGACCGTCGGCGTCGTCGGCGGCCTCGGTGAGCGAGGACGCGTCGTCCGGGACGACGGTGTCGCTGTCGTCGTCGCCGTGGACGATGCGGTTGTACTCGGAGTCCTCGAGGACCGCGCCGATCGCGTTCTTGGCGTAGACGGCGTGGACGCCGGGAGCGACCTCGAGGAGCACGGTCTCGTCGCCGATCTCCTTGACGGTGGCGTACATCCCCCCGATGGTGCGCACGCCGGTGCCCGGCTGCATCTCGTTGCGCATCTGAGCCGCCTGGGCCTGCTTCTTCTTGGCAGAGCGGGTCATCAGGAACATGGCCCCGATGAGGACGATGAAGGGGAGGAGGGTCACGATGTTCACGGGACGGGTTTCCTTCGCACGGTCGCGGAGGAACCGCGGCCTGATCTTCGGGGGTGGGTACGCCGACCAGAAAGGGCGGCATCGGCGGAGTCTAGGCGAGTCCGCATCGATGGAACAACGCCCAGCATGGCACCGTGGTTCCTGGTCGGGCGAGTCTCCGCGCCGTCGGGCGGCGCGGAGGGCGCCGTCACGCCCCGAAGAGACCTTGTTGTCCCGATCCAGCCGCCCCCGGGCCCGCTGCCTGCGGCGGAACCAGTCCGAGGTGGGTCCAGGCGGCCGGAGTGGCGACCCGGCCACGGGGCGTGCGCGCGAGGAGTCCCTCCCGTACGAGGAAGGGTTCGGCGACCTCCTCGACGGTCTCCCGCTCCTCCCCCACGGCGACCGCGAGGGTGGACAGACCGACCGGTCCGCCGCCGAAGAGCTTGAGCAGGGCCTGCAGGACGGCGCGGTCGAGGCGGTCGAGGCCGCGGGTGTCGACCTCGTACACCGCGAGGGCGGCCGCGGCGATGTCCCGGGTGATCACTCCGTCTGCCCTGACCTGCGCGTAGTCCCGAACCCGGCGCAGGAGCCGGTTCGCGATGCGGGGGGTGCCGCGGGAGCGGCCGGCGATCTCGGCGGCCCCGGCGGGGTCGATCTCGACGTCGAGGAGCCCCGCGGAGCGGCGGACCACGCGCTCCAGCTCGTGCGGCTCGTAGAACTCCATGTGCGCGGTGAAACCGAAGCGGTCGCGCAGCGGGGGCGGCAGCAGGCCGGCCCGGGTGGTGGCGCCGACCAGGGTGAAGGGCGGCAGCTCCAGGGGGATGGCGGTGGCGCCCGGCCCCTTGCCGACGATGACGTCGACGCGGAAGTCCTCCATCGCCATGTAGAGCATCTCCTCGGCGGGCCGGGACATCCGGTGGATCTCGTCGAGGAAGAGGATCTCGCCCTCCTGCAGGGAGGACAGGATCGCGGCGAGGTCGCCGGCGTGCTGGATGGCGGGACCGCTGGTGATCCTGATCGGGGCGTTCATCTCCGCCGCGATGATCATCGAGAGCGTGGTCTTGCCGAGGCCGGGGGCGCCGGAGAGCAGCACGTGGTCGGCGGTGGCGCCGCGCTGCCGGGCCGCCTTCAGGACCAGGTCGAGCTGCTGGCGGACCTTCTCCTGGCCGACGAACTCGCTCAGGTCCTTGGGCCGCAGCGCGGCCTCGACGGCCTGGTCGTCGCCCTCGGCGGAGGCGCCGACGATGCGCTCCTCGGCGGCCGCTGCGGTCTCGTCGTCCCAGTTCACGGTGGTGGTTGCCTTCTTGTTCGTACGGCCGGTCAGCGGGCGCGGTTGAGGGTCTGCAGGGCGGCGCGCAGCAGCTGCGGGACGGGCGCGGAGCCGGTCTCGGCGAGCGCGGCCTCGGCCTGCGGCGTGACCGCGGCGACGGCCTCCTCGGCATCGCGGCTCGCGTAGCCGAGGCCGATGAGCGCGGCGGAGAGCTGCTCGGTCCAGGGGGCGGGTCCGGTGGCGACCGCGCGCTGCTGCCCGACGAGGCCGCTGCTGCCGAGCGGGGCGCCGAGCTTGTCCTTCAGTTCGAGGAGGAGCTTCTGGGCGCCCTTCTTGCCGATGCCGGGCACCGCCGTCAGCGCCTTCTCGTCGCCGGTCGAGAACGCGAGCCGCAGCGCGTCGGGGCGGTGCACGCCGAGCATCGCCTGGGCGAGCCGGGGCCCGACGCCGCTGGCGGTCTGGAGCAGCTCGAAGACCTGCCGCTCGTCGTCGTCGGCGAAGCCGTACAGGGTCAGCGAGTCCTCGCGGACGACCAGGGAGGTGGCCAGCCGGGCGTGCTCACCGACGCGCAGGCCGGCGATCGTGTCGGGGGTGCACTGGACGGCCATGCCCACGCCGCCGACCTCGATGACGGCGGTCGTGGGGGCGAGGGCGGCGACCGGGCCGCTGACGAAGGCGATCATGGCGTGCGGCCTTTCGAGGCGTGCAGGGCGACGGCCTGCTGGAGGCGGTTCTGGGCGGGGGCGCGCCAGATGTGGCAGATGGCGAGCGCGAGGGCGTCGGCGGCGTCGGCGGGCTTGGGCGGTGCGGAGAGCCGGAGCAGCCGCGTGACCATGGCCGCCACCTGGGCCTTGTCGGCGCGGCCGCTGCCCGTGACGGCGGCCTTGACCTCGCTGGGAGTGTGCAGCGCGACGGGGATCCCGCGGCGGGCGGCGCACAGCATCGCGACGGCGCTGGCCTGGGCGGTGCCCATCACCGTGCGCACGTTGTGCTGGCTGAACACCCGCTCCACGGCGACGAGTTCGGGGTCGAAGCGGTCGATCCACTCCTCGATGCCGCGCTCGATGCCGACCAGCCGGAGTCCGATGTCGGCGTCCGAGGGCGTCCGCACCACGCCGACGCCGAGCATGGTCAGCGGGCGTCCCGCGACCCCCTCGACCACGCCCACGCCGCACCGGGTGAGCCCCGGGTCCACCCCGAGTACGCGCACGCCCGCCCCTCCCTGATCGCAAGTCTGTTTGTGCAGGCTATCGGCTGCCACCGACAACGCAGCGGGCCGACGGGGTGTGTCCCGTCGGCCCGCTGCTGAGAAAGCCCGCGATCAGGCGTCGACCTTCTCCATGACCTCGTCGCTGACGTCGAAGTTGGCGAAGACGTTCTGCACGTCGTCGCTGTCCTCCAGGGCGTCGATCAGCTTGAACATCTTGCGCGCGCCGTCCTCGTCGAGCTCGACCTGCATGGTCGGGACGAAGCTGGACTCGGCCGAGTCGTAGTCGATGCCGGCCTCCTGGAGCGCGGAACGGACCGCGACCAGGTCGGTGGCCTCGCTGATGACCTCGAAGCTCTCGCCGAGGTCGTTGACCTCCTCGGCGCCCGCGTCGAGGACGGCACCGAGGACGTCGTCCTCGGTCAGTTCGCCCTTGGGCAGCACGACGACGCCTTTGCGGTTGAACAGGTACGACACGGAGCCGGGGTCGGCCATGGAGCCGCCGTTGCGGGTCATGGCGACGCGCACGTCCGAGGCGGCACGGTTGCGGTTGTCGGTGAGGCACTCGATGAGCACCGCGACACCGTTCGGGCCGTAGCCCTCGTACATGATCGTGGCGTAGTCGACGCCGCCGGCCTCGAGGCCGCCGCCACGCTTGACGGCCGAGTCGATGTTCTTGTTGGGAACGGACGACTTCTTGGCCTTCTGGATGGCGTCGTACAGCGTCGGGTTACCGTCGGGGTCGGCGCCGCCGGTACGGGCCGCGACCTCGATGTTCTTGATCAGCTTCGCGAAGAGCTTGCCGCGCTTGGCGTCGATCACGGCCTTCTTGTGCTTCGTCGTAGCCCATTTAGAGTGGCCGGACATCTGCCTGTCTCCTTCGCGTAACCCATTTCTGAACGAACCCCAGAGATCCTACAAGGATCGGGTCACCGCTCGGCGCGCACCATGTCCACGAACAGTTCGTGGATCCGGTGATCGCCGGTGAGCTCGGGGTGGAACGAGGTCGCCAGGAGACGGCCCTGCCGTACGGCGACGATGTGGCCGTCGTGCTCGGCGAGCACCTCGACCTCGGCACCGACGGACTCCACCCACGGGGCGCGGATGAAGACGCCCTCGACGGGAGAGTCGATCCCCGCCACGGTGACGCCCGCCTCGAAGGACTCGTTCTGACGTCCGAAGGCGTTGCGGCGCACGATCATGTCGATGCCGCCGAAGGTCTCCTGGCCCGAACGCGGGTCGAGGATCTTGTCGGCGAGCATGATCAGGCCGGCGCAGGTGCCGTAGACGGGCATGCCCGCGGCGATCCGCTCGCGCAGCGGCTCCATGACGCCGAACAGGACGGCGAGCTTGGAGATCGTGGTGGACTCGCCACCGGGAACGACCAGGCCGTCGATCTCGGCGAGCTCCTCGGGGCGCCTGACGGGCCTGGCCACGGCGTCTGCCGCGGCCAGGGCGATCAGGTGCTCCCGTACGTCGCCCTGGAGGGCCAGGACACCAATGACGGGAGTGCTCATGGGTGCTTACCAGCCCCGGTTCGCGTAGCGCTCGGCCTCGGGCAGGGTGTCGCAGTTGATGCCGACCATGGCCTCGCCCAGGTTGCGGGAGGCGTCCGCGATGATCTTCGGGTCGTCGTAGAAGGTGGTGGCCTTCACGATGGCGGCGGCGCGCTTGGCCGGGTCGCCCGACTTGAAGATGCCGGAGCCGACGAAGACGCCCTCGGCGCCGAGCTGGCGCATCAGCGCCGCGTCGGCCGGGGTGGCCACACCGCCGGCGGAGAACAGCACGACCGGCAGCTTGCCGAGCTCGGCGACCTCCTTGACGAGCTCGTACGGGGCGCGCAGCTCCTTGGCGGCGGCGAACAGCTCGTTGTTGTCGAAGCCGCGCAGCTTGGCGATCTCGTTCTTGATCTGGCGCAGGTGGCGGACGGCCTCGACGACGTTGCCGGTGCCGGCCTCGCCCTTGGAGCGGATCATGGCCGCGCCCTCGGCGATGCGGCGCAGCGCCTCGCCCAGGTTGGTGGCGCCACACACGAACGGGGTGGTGAAGGCCCACTTGTCGGAGTGGTTGACCTCGTCGGCCGGGGTGAGGACCTCGGACTCGTCGATGTAGTCCACGCCCAGCGACTGCAGGACCTGGGCCTCGACGAAGTGGCCGATGCGGGACTTGGCCATGACCGGGATGGACACGGCGCCGATGATCTCTTCGATCATGTTCGGGTCCGACATGCGCGCCACGCCGCCGTCCTTGCGGATGTCGGCGGGGACCCGCTCCAGGGCCATGACGGCCACGGCGCCGGCGTCCTCGGCGATCTTCGCCTGCTCGGCGTTGACGACGTCCATGATCACGCCGCCCTTGAGCTGCTCGGCCATGCCGCGCTTGACGCGGGCCGTACCGGTCTCAGGGGACTGCGGGGTGGTGGAAGGCGTGGTGGACACGGGGTACCTCACTCGTGACAACGGGGTTGACGACTAGGGCGAGGAAACAGCCCCCGAGCGGTCCACATCAAGGGCCAATGTGGAGCCGGTGGATCGTTTTCGCGGGATACGAAGGCGCAGCCCGGTCAGACAGGTCGATCCGCAAGTGCGACAGGCGGTTCATCATCCATTTCGAAGGCCAGGGGAAAAGGCGCGTGCCCGGCCAGCCGGAACCAGCGCACCTTGCGGTGCCGGCGCAGCGCCCGCGCCGCGCGGACGGCGTCGTTGTGGAAGCGCCGGGCCATCGGCACCCGGCGCACGGCCGCCGCCAGCTCCCCGGCCGCCTCCTCGCCACCGGGCGCCGCCCGCACCACCTCGACCTGTTCCGGCTCGCCGAACACCGCCCGCAGCGCCTGGCTCAGCTCGCTCTCGGCGACCTCGCGGTGGTCCTCCTCGGCCTGGCGGGCCGCGTGGGCCGCCTCGTACAGCACGATCGACGCGGCGGGGTCCAGCACCCCCGAGGTGGCCAGCTCCTGAGCGACCGAGGCCCGCCGCAGCAGCTGCGCGTCGAGCGCGGCGCGCGCGGCGTCGATCCGCGCGTGCAGGCGGTCGAGACGGCCGGCGGTCCAGCTCAGGTAGACGCCGACGAGGATCAGCGCGACGACGGTCCAGATCAGGGTTTCGGTCACGGGCGCACAGGCTACCGGGGCGTCGGCAGCCTCCCCTCCCAGACCTCCCGGTCATGGGCGAACAGAACCCGCACGTCCCGCCCCCGCGCGAGCTCCCCGATCCGCGCGATCCACGGCCGGTACGGCGTCCCGAACTCGTGCGCGAAGTCGTAGGCCTGCCCGGCGAGCACGGTCACCCGGTCCCCGTGGTCGAGCACCACCGACTGGTGCCCCTCGGTGTGTCCGGGAGTCGGAAGCAGCAACACCCCGTCCGCGATCCCGAACTCCCCCTCGACCTCCTCGTAACGGACGCCGGGCAGCAGGGAGTCGATGGTGTGGTCGCCGGCACGCGCGGTGGCGAGCTCCGTGCGCTGCACGAGGACGGGGGTGTCGGGGAAGCCCTGGTTGCCGCCGATGTGGTCGAAGTGCAGATGGGAGTTGACCACGAGGTCGACCTCCCCCACCGTCAGCGGCCTGCGCACCGGCCGGTAGTGCGCGTCGGTCTCCGGGGACCCGGTCCCCATCCCGGTGTCGAAGAGCAGACTCCCGCCGCCGTACCGCACGAGATACGCGAGCACCGGCTCCTCGCGGTCGTGGGGGCCGCCCCACTCCGCGGCGGGCCGCGTGAGGTACCCGAGATCCAGACGCTCGACAGAGATCATGAGAGCAGCCTCCCCCTCACGACGCCGTGCCCCGGACGACTCCGCCGACAGCGGACAACGGGCGGCCGGCCCGCGGCCGGCGACGGCGCGGAGGGACCGTCGGCCCCCGCTGAGCGCACGGGGTTCCGGCGGGACGCCACGACCGGCGGGCGTCCGTACAGGGAGCCTGAGCCCGGCAAGGGCCGGTGTCCCGTGTGCCCACCCGTCCCGCCGAGCGGGACGACTGCCCACATTGGGGGGCAGGTGCGACGCGCCGCCCGTGTACGGAAGTGGGGCGCGGAGAGGTGCGTACGCGGAGTAACGACGGCGCCCCACGCCCCGCCGCCCCACCCTGGCGCCCCGCACCCAGCGGATCAGCTCCGCGGGAGTACGTGGCCGGGGGCGCAGGCCGACGCCGCCCCGGCGGCCCCGCCCGGCACCCCGCGCCCCGCCCGGCGCCCCGGCGGATCCGGGGCGCGGAGCGGTGCGGCGCCCCCGCGGGCGCCCGTGGCCCCGCGGAGGGGGCTACAGGCCCAGGCGGGCGCGCAGGCCGGTGGCCCGCTCGTCGGTTGCCACAGACGCCGCGCCGTCCGTCACCGTCTCGTAGACCGCGAGGATGTCCGCGCCGACCGTCGACCAGTCGAAGCGCCGCACGTGGGCGGAGCCGCGTACGCGGAGTTCCGCACGGCGGGCCTCGTCGCCGAGGAGGCGGATCGCGCGGTCGGCGAGGTCGTCGGCGTCCTCGTTGGCGAAGAGTTCGCCGGCCGCGCCCTGGTCGAGGACCTGGGCGAAGGCGTCGAGGTCGGAGGCGAGCACCGGCGCGCCGGCCGAGAGCGCCTCGACGAGGATGATGCCGAAGCTCTCGCCGCCCGTGTTGGGCGCCACGTACACGTCGACGCTGCGCAGCAGCCGCGCCTTGTCCTCGTCGCTGACCATGCCGAGGAACTCGACCCGGGAGCGCATCTCGCGCGGCAGGGAGGCGACGGCCTCCTCCTCGTCACCGCGTCCGGCGACGAGCAGCCGGGTGCCGGGCCGTTCCGTGAGGATCTTCGGAAGGGCCTTCATGAGGACGGGCAGGCCCTTGCGCGGCTCGTCGATCCGCCCGATGAAGCCGAGCGTGCCGCCCTGCCACTCCTTCTTCGGCTCGGCGCGCGCGAAGAAGTCGACGTCGACGCCGTTGGGGATGACGACCGCGTCGCCGCCGAGGTGCTCGACCAGCGTGCGGCGCGCGTACTCGCTGACGGCGATCCGGGCACTGATCTTCTCCAGCGCGGGCTGGAGGATCGGATAGGCGGCGATCATCGCGCGCGAGCGCGGGTTGGACGTGTGGAAGGTGGCCACGATGGGCCCCTGTGCCGCCCAGCAGGTGAGCAGTCCGAGCGACGGGGAGGTCGGCTCGTGGATGTGCACGACGTCGAAGGTGCCCTCGTGCAGCCAGCGCCGTACCCGCGCCGCGGACAGGAAGCCGAAGTTGAGGCGGGCGACGGAGCCGTTGTACGGGACGGGCACGGCGCGCCCGGCGGACACGACGTACGGCGGGAGCGGGGTCTCGTCGTCGGCGGGCGCGAGGACGGAGACCTCGTGGCCGAGCCGGATGAGGTGCTCCGCGAGGTCGCGGATGTGGAACTGGACGCCGCCCGGCACGTCCCAGGAGTAGGGGCAGACGATGCCGATCCTCACGCCGTCCGGTCCTCCTGCCGCTGCTCGAGATCGGCCGACCACAGTCGCTGCAGCATGTGCCAGTCCTCCGGATGGTCCGCGATGCCCCCGGCGAAGACGTCGGCGAGGGCCTGTGTCATGACGGACGTCTTCTCGGCGCGGGTGCCCGACTCGGGCACGTCGATCGGTGCGTGCACCTGGCCCCGCATGACGTCGGTGTCGTCGTACCAGAGCGTCACGGGCAGCAGCAGCGCCCCGGTCTGCTGAGCGAGTATCGCCGGGCCGGCCGGCATCCGCGCGGGCTCGCCGAAGAAGGAGACCTCGACGCCGGAGGCGGACAGGTCGCGGTCGGCGACGAGGCAGACCAGGCCGCCGGCCCGCAGCCGCCGGGCGAGGGCCCCGAAGGCGGAGCCGCCGGTGTGCGGCAGGACCTCCATGCCCAGGGACTCGCGGTAGGCGACGAAGCGGTCGAAGAGCGACTCGGGCTTCAGCCGCTCGGCGACGGTCGTGAAGGGGAGACCGAGCCCGCGCGTGACCCACACGCCCGCGAGGTCCCAGTTCCCCATGTGCGGCAGGGCGAGGACGACACCGCGCCCGGAGGCGATCGCATCGGTGAGGTGGTGGACGTCCTTGGGGTCGAAGCTGCCGGCCGCCCGCTCCCGGCTCCAGGCCGGCAGTCGGAACGACTCCATCCAGTAGCGCATGTAGGAGCGCATGCCCGCCCGGGAGAGCGCCGCGAGCGCCTCCGGGGAGGCGTCGGGGACGACCCGGGCGAGGTTGGCCTCCAGCCGCAGGACGCTCTTCCCCCGCCGCTTCCACACCACGTCGGCGATGCGTCGGCCGAGGCCCTTGGCCACCGGCTCGGGCAGCTTCTTGACCGTGGCCCAGCCGAGCCCGTACAGCCCGTCGGTCACGCTGTCCTTGAGCCCGGCGAGCCTGCCGGGCCCGTCGGTTCCGCCGCTTCCGCTCATGACGTCGCCTCGCTCCCGCCGACGGCGGCGTCCGCCTCCGCCGACTCCCTGCGTACGGTCACGACGCGCTGGCCCAGGGTCACGGCCGAGCCGACCGCGACGATCCAGAGGGCGATGGGCAGCAGCACCTGGATGCCGGGCACGCCGAAGGCGTGCAGTCCGGCGAGGCCGGCGGCGACCAGCGAGATCACGAGCCGTTCGGCCCGCTCGACGAGTCCGTTGACGGCCACCGGGAGGCCGATCGACTCGCCTCGCGCCTTCGTGTACGACACCACCTGGCCGCTGGCCAGACAGAAGATCGCGACGGCGCACAGGATGTTGTCGTCGCCCTTGCCCGCGTACCAGAGCGCGAAGCCCCCGAAGATCGCTCCGTCGGCGACCCGGTCGAGGGTCGAGTCGAGGAAGGCGCCCCAGCGGCTGGAGAGGCCGGCCTGGCGGGCCATGTTGCCGTCGACGAGGTCCGAGAAGACGAAGAGCGTGATGACGATCGTGCCCCAGAAGAATTCCCCGCGGGGGAAGAAGACCAGCGCGCCGGCCACGACCCCGGCGGTGCCGATCAGTGTGACGGCGTCGGGGCTCACCCCCCGGCGGAGCAGAAACGCGGCGAACGGTGTGAGGACACGCGTGAAGAACGCACGCGCGTACTTGTTCAGCATGGCCTTGAGGCCTTCCCGGGGTTCGGTGGGCCGCGCGGCCCCTACGGCCACCGGCCCGCCCATCGTAGCCACGCGGGCCCGCCCAGGAGCGGCGGCACCCGCCAGCCGCGTCGCCCGCCCCCGCCGGGCCCGCACGGCGGGGCCGGCGGCCTGCCCTCGCGCACGACGTATGGACGCACCCTGACGCCGGTGCAAAGCTCGAAGGACAACCGCGGGCGTCGCCGGAACCGCACGCGACAGGCGGCGCAGTGCCGCCGGTGCCCCCACTCCCCCGCGCCCGCGCCCCCACCTCACCGTACGAGCAGTCGGGAGGAAGACATCATGGGCGACAAGGCGAACACCTCCGGGGCCGCCGGCAGGGCTCCAACGGCCGACCGGCCCTCGGCCGTGCGGAACGTGGTGCTGGTCGGCCACAGCGGATCGGGCAAGACGACCCTCGTCGAGGCGCTGGCGCAGACCGCCGGGGCGGTCAACCGGGCCGGACGCGTCGAGGACGGCGGGACGGTCTCGGACTACGACGAGATCGAGCACCGCCAGCAGCGTTCCGTACAGCTCTCGCTCGTCCCGGTCGCCTGGGGCGAGTACAAGATCAACCTCCTGGACACACCCGGGTACGCCGACTTCGTCGGTGAGCTGAGGGCCGGTCTGCGCGCGGCGGACGCGGCCCTCTTCGTCGTCTCGGCGGCGCAGGAGGCCGACGCGGTCGTGGGTTCGACCCGCGCGGTGTGGGAGGAGTGCGCGGCGGTCGGGATGCCGCGGGCGATCGTGGTCACCCACCTGGACACGGCCCGCACCGACTACACCCGCCTGACGGAGGTCCTGGCCTCGCTGTTCGGCGGCGACGACCCCGATGCCGTCCTCCCCCTCTACCTTCCGGTGCGGGGCGCCGAGGGCGCCGACGGGCACGCGCCCGCGACCGGCCTGGTCGGCCTGCTCACGGAGCGGATCTTCGACTACTCGACCGGGGTACGTCGGGAGGATCCGCCCGACGAGACGCAGCGGCCCCTGATCGCGGAGGCGCGGGCCCGGCTGATCGAGGGGATCATCGCCGAGAGCGAGGACGAGACCCTCATGGACCGCTATCTCGGCGGCGAGGACATCGACCTCGGGACGCTGGTCGGCGACCTGGAGAAGGCGGTCGCGCGGGGCAGCTTCCATCCGGTGCTGGCCGCGGCCCCGGCGGCGGACGGCGGGAAGCAGGGGCTCGGCACGGTCGAGCTGCTGGAGCTGATCACGGGCGGCTTCCCGACCCCGCTGGAGCGGGAGGCCCCGGCCGTCACGACTCCCGGGGGCGAGCCGCGTCCGGCGCTGGTCTGCGATCCGGACGGGCCGCTGGTCGCGGAGGTCGTGAAGACGTCCTCGGATCCGTACGTGGGACGGATCTCGCTGGTCCGGGTCTTCTCGGGCACCCTGCGCCCGGACGAGACGGTGCACGTGTCGGGGCACGGGCTGGCCGACCGCGGGCACGAGGACCACGACGTCGACGAGCGGGTGGGGGCGCTCACCTCCCCGTTCGGCAAGCAGCAGCGCACCCTCGCGCACTGTGTGGCGGGCGACCTGGCGTGCGTGGGCAAACTGGCCCGGGCGGAGACGGGTGACACCCTGTCGGCGAAGGACGCCCCGCTGCTGATGGAGCCGTGGTCGATGCCGGAGCCCCTGCTGCCGGTGGCTATCGAGGCGCACAGCAAGGCCGACGAGGACCGGCTCTCGCAGGGGCTGGCCCGGCTGGTGGCCGAGGACCCGACGATGCGCCTGGAGCAGAACCAGGACACCCATCAGATCGTGCTGTGGTGCCTGGGCGAGGCCCACGCGGACGTGGCGCTGGAACGGCTGCGCGGCCGGTACGGCGTGCAGGTGGACACGGTGCCGTACAGGGTCTCGCTGCGGGAGACCTTCGGCGAGGCGTCGGCCGGGCGGGGCCGGCACGTGAAGCAGTCGGGCGGGCACGGGCAGTACGCGATCTGCGAGATCGACGTGGAGCCGCTGCCGCCGGGCAGCGGCATCGAGTTCGTGGACAAGGTGGTCGGCGGCGCCGTGCCGCGTCAGTTCATCCCCTCGGTGGAGAAGGGCGTCCGGGCGCAGGCGGCCCGCGGGGTCGCGGCGGGCTATCCGCTGGTCGACGTCCGGGTGACCCTGCGGGACGGCAAGGCGCACTCGGTGGACTCCTCCGACGCGGCCTTCCAGACGGCGGGCGCCCTGGCCCTGCGGGAGGCGGCGGCCGAGGCGCCGATCCGCCTCCTGGAGCCGGTCGCCGAGGTCACCGTGATGGTCCCGGACGACTACGTGGGCCCGGTGATGAGCGACCTGTCGGGGCGGCGCGGCCGGGTGGTGGGCACCGAGCAGGCGGCGCCGGGGCGGACCGTGGTGCGCGCGGAGGTGCCGGAGATCGAGATCGGGCGGTACGCCGTGGACCTGCGTTCCGTCTCCCACGGGACGGGCAGTTTCGACCGGGTGTACGCACGGCACGAGGCGATGCCTCCCCATCTGGCGGACAAGGTCCGCGCAGGCGGTGAACCGGCCGGTCGCTGACGGCCCGTCGACCGGATGTCACGGGTGCCGCCCGCCAACTCCCCTCCGGCGGGCGGCATTCGGCCGCCCCCCGTGCATTCGGACGCCTCCGCCCGCTCCGGTGACGCATCCGGCGCCACCCGGTTACGCTGTGGTGCCCAGCTCAGAAGGTGTGCGGGGCGCGGCAGTTGGGAACAGCCCGCACAGGGAACCGTGGCGATGGGGGCGGCAGTGACGATCGGCAGTTTCGGACCCGGGGCGCAGATTCCCCTTCAGGGCTCGGACGCACAGACGGCGGCGACCCATGCCCTCGCCTCCGCCGCGTACCGTGACAGCCCGGTCGAGGTGATCCTGGAGGCCAACAACGACTGGCACAAGTCGACGGTCAAGGAAGGGAAGTGGAAGAAGCTCTTCCGCCCCGACCTCGGCGAGGCCTTCTCCCGCGCGGTCCAGGTGCGCATGCTCGGCGGCGCCCGCAAGCCGCTCATCCAGTCCTTCGGCGCGGATCCACAGCCCGTCGTCGAGCACTGCCTGGCCGCCAACAGCATCCGCAAGCAGCGCGACGTCAAGCTGACCCTGGTCACGTTCGTCTTCGGCGTGCTGTTCCTGCCCGGACTCCTGCTCTGGCTCGGCGTGATCCAGCTGCGCCGGATGGCCGCGGGCTCCGAGAACAGGCGCACCAGTGCCATCGGCACGGCCGTGCTGCTCGCCGCCGGCGCCCTCGCGGTGCTCGTGCTGCTGCGGCTGCCCTTCGGCGGCGTGCTGCCCACCTACCTGCGCGCCATGATCGTGGCCCCGGTCGTGGGCTGGTTCCTGGCCCGCCGGATCTGCGAGAGCACCGCGGTCGACCTGCGCGAGCGCTGGACCGCCCTGCTCAGCGGCGGCGGCATCGGCGCGGCGGTCCCCGAGGCCGTGCCGAAGGACCCGACCGAGAAGACCGCCGAGGAACTGCGCCTCAACCTGGAGAAGCTGACCGCCGAGCAGCAGTCCAACGTCGTCTTCTACGCGGGCCCCAAGGGGATACTGGGGATGGGCACCCGCTGGGGCAGCTGGACCCTGGCCGAGGAGCTGCTCCCGCAGGCCGGCAAGGAGATCCACGACTTCCGCGCCTGGGACGTGGTGCGTCAGATCCACACCGAGCTGACGCTGCTCGAACGCGGCTCCCTGAAGACCGGCTTCCCCAAGCCGACCGTGAAGCACTGGATCGTCTCGCCCGTCGGCGAGGGCGCCGACGAGGTCGGCCGCCCCGAGGGCGACAACATCGTGCACTTCCAGGTGAAGCCGCACGAGATACAGCGCATCTGCAACGACCAGCAGTTCGGCAGCGGGAACCGGCACTACCTGGGCGTCCAGTTCACCCTCTGGGACGGGCAGCTGGTCCTCACCATGATGGTGACGGTCACCTCGCTCCACCACACCCTGCGCGTCGAGGTCACCGGTCACGCCCTCGGCCCGGTGCACGGCCTGTTCACCACCAAGCCGAAGGCGAAGACGAAGGAGGTCTCCAAGACCGTCAGGTTCTGGGAGACCCGCGAGGTCAAGCTGCCGCTGACCGACACGGACGACGTGGTGCGCCAGGCCGTCCGCGCCCCGCTGACCTGGTTCCCGCCGGTCCTGGACTTCCTCGGCGGCAAGCTGGTGCTGCCCGAGCCCTTCGGCCTGCGGCACGCCTGGGCGGGCCAGCCCTGGCGGCACCGCTTCATGGCCGACGACGCCATCCGCGCCGCGACACCGGTGCTGCGGGCGGTGCACGCCGCGACCATCAGGGTGCTCGACGACCACAACGTGGACACGGAGCGCTTCACGAACCGCTCGCTGTTCCTCAGCGCCGGGGTCCAGGACCCCGGCCCGAAGAAGGCCGACCTCTACGACGCGTAGCCGGCCCGTCCGTACGGATCAGATGCCGGCCGGCCAGGCGTCGGCCAGCATCTTCCGGGTGTCGGCGAGCAGCTGCGGCAGCACCTTGGTGTGGCCGACCACCGGCATGAAGTTGGTGTCGCCGCCCCAGCGGGGAACGACGTGCTGGTGCAGGTGGGCGGCGATCCCGGCGCCCGCGACCGAGCCCTGGTTCATGCCGATGTTGAAGCCGTGCGCCCCGGAGGCCGCGCGCAGCGCGACCATCGCCCGCTTGGTGAAGTCGGCGAGCTCCGCGGTCTCGGGCTCGTCGAGGTCGGTGTAGTCGGCGACGTGGCGGTAGGGGACCACCATCAGGTGGCCGCCGTTGTACGGGTAGAGGTTGAGCACCGCGTACACGCTGGTGCCGCGCGCGATCACCAGTCCGTCCTCATCCGACTTCGACGGGATGGTGCAGAAGGGGCAGCCGTCCGCGGCACCCGGGCCGGTCGGCTTGTTCTCGCCCTGGATGTAGGCCATCCGGTGGGGCGTCCACAGGCGCTGGAACGCGTCCTGCGTACCCACTCCGATCTGCTGCTCCGGCTCAGTCGTCATGCTGTGCAGCATATTGCTTCGCCCGTTCGGAACGTGTCGCCGGGGCTGAAGATCCGTGCAGGGGCCATGCTGATCCGATGAAGGACAGGCCGCCGACCCCGCCGCAGCAGGAACGCTGGGACCGCCGGATGGAGATCCCCCTGACGGTGACGTCCCTCGTCTACCTCGGCAGCTACGCGATGCGGATCCTCGGCCGTGACCTGCCCTCCGGCTGGCGCGACTTCTGCCTCGCCCTCACCTTCGCCTCGTGGGCCGTCTTCGTCGTCGACTACGCCGTGCGCCTCCGGCTCAGCGGTCTCGGCCCGCTGCGCTTCGTGCGCCGGCACTTCCTGGACACGGTGGTGCTGATCCTGCCGCTGTTGCGCCCGCTGCGCGTGGTGACCGCGTACGACCGGGCCCAGCGTCGGCAGCAGGAGCCCCGGCTCAGCCTCTACGCCCGCGTCATGGTGTACGCGGGGCTCTCCGCGCTCCTGCTCGGCTTCGCCGGTTCGCTCACCGTCTACAACGTCGAGTACGGCGCCCCCGGGGCGTCCATCGTCACCTTCGGCGACGCGGTGTGGTGGGCCTGCGCGACGCTGGCGACCGTGGGCTACGGGGACGTGGTGCCCGTCACGCCGGCCGGACGGACGGTCGCGGTGGGCATCATGGCCTGCGGCCTGGCCCTGCTCGGGGCGGTGACGGGCTCGTTCTCGTCCTGGCTGATCCAGGTCTTCCGCCGGGAGGGCGAGGAGGGCTGACGGGTCCCGGCGCACGAGAAGGCCCCCGGGGGCGGTGCTCCCCGGGGGCCTCTTCACGGTGGCGCGCGGACGTCAGACCTGGACGCGGTCCTCGACGATCTTGGCGATCTTGGCGATGGCCTCGTCGACCGGGACGCCGTTCTCCTGCGAACCGTCGCGGTAGCGGAAGGAGACGGCACCGTTGGCCATGTCCTCATCACCCGCGATGATCATGAACGGGACCTTCTGCTTCTGCGCGTTCCGGATCTTCTTCTGCATCCGGTCCGAGGAGGCGTCCACCTCCACCCGCAGGCCCTGCTTCTTCGCCTTGGTGGCGAACTCCTGCAGATAGTCGACGTGGGCGTCGCCGATCGGGATTCCGGTCGCCTGCACCGGAGCCAGCCAGGCCGGGAACGCCCCCGCGTAGTGCTCCAGGAGCACCGCGAAGAAGCGCTCGATCGAGCCGAAGAGCGCGCGGTGGATCATGACCGGGCGCTGCTTGGTGCCGTCCGGGGCGGTGTACTCGAGGTCGAAGCGCTCCGGCAGGTTGAAGTCCAGCTGCACGGTCGACATCTGCCAGGTACGGCCGATGGCGTCGCGGGCCTGCACGGAGATCTTCGGGCCGTAGAACGCGGCGCCGCCCGGGTCGGGGGTCAGCGGGAGGCCCTGCTTCTCGGCGACCTGCTGGAGGACCGCGGTGGCCTCCTCCCACACCTCGTCGGAGCCGACGTACTTCTCCGGGTCCTTGGTGGACAGCTCCAGGTAGAAGTCGGTCAGACCGTAGTCGCGGAGCAGGTTCAGGACGAAGGTGAGCGTCTTGTCGAGCTCGTCCGCCATCTGCTCGCGGGTGCAGTAGATGTGCGCGTCGTCCTGGGTGAAGCCGCGGGCCCGGGTGAGGCCGTGCACGACGCCCGACTTCTCGTACCGGTACACGGTGCCGAACTCGAACAGGCGCAGCGGCAGCTCACGGTAGGAGCGCCCGCGCGCGTCGAAGATCAGGTTGTGCATCGGGCAGTTCATGGGCTTGAGGTAGTAGTCCACGCCCTCGTCGAGCTGCATGGGCGGGTACATGCCCTCGGCGTACCAGTCGAGGTGACCCGACTTCTCGAAGAGCTTGCCCTTGGTGGCGTGCGGCGAGTAGACGAACTCGTAGCCCTCCTCCTCGTGCCGGCGGCGCGAGTAGTCCTCCATGACCCGGCGGATGATGCCGCCCTTGGGGTGGAAGACGGCGAGACCGGAGCCGATCTCGTCCGGGATGGAGAAGAGGTCGAGCTCGTTGCCGAGCTTGCGGTGGTCGCGCTTCTCGGCCTCGGCGAGGAAGTCGAGGTGGGCCTTCAGCTCCTCCTTCGACGGCCACGCGGTGCCGTAGATGCGCTGGAGCATCGGGTTCTTCTCGCTGCCGCGCCAGTAGGCGGCGGCGTTGCGCATGAGCTTGAAGGCCGGGATGTTCCGGGTGGTGGGCAGGTGGGGACCGCGGCAGAGGTCCTTCCAGCACAGGTCGCCGGTCTTGGCGTCGAGGTTGTCGTAGATGGTCAGCTCGCCGCCGCCCACCTCGACGTTCGCGCCGTCGTCGGTCGACGCGGCGCCCTTGATGCCGATGAGCTCCAGCTTGTACGGCTCGGCCGCGAGCTCCTCGCGGGCCTCCTCGTCGGTGACCACGCGGCGGGCGAACCGCTGCCCGCGCTTCTGGATCTCCTGCATCTTCTTCTCGATGGCCTTGAGATCCTCGGGCGTGAAGGGCTTCTCGACGTCGAAGTCGTAGTAGAAGCCGTCACGGACCGGCGGGCCGATGCCCAGCTTGGCCTCGGGGAAGAGTTCCTGCACGGCCTGGGCCATGACGTGGGCGGTGGAGTGGCGCAGGATGTTCAGACCGTCCTCGGAGGAGATCTCCACCCCCTCGACGACATCACCCTCGGCGATCTCGTACGCCAGGTCCTTCAGCTCTCCGCCGACGCGGGCGGCGATGACGGTGCGGTCGTCGGCGAACAGGGCGCCGGCCGTGGTGCCCGCGCTCACCGTCCTCTCCTCTGCTCCCGAGGCGGACTGGACGGTCACACGGACTTCAGACACGAGTGCTCCATACATAGGGGCGCAGGCAGGCACGAGGTGCCGGCGCCGGCGAGGCGCGGCAGAGACGAGGTGCCGCGCAGCCTTGATCCTACCGGGGTGCCCCGCGCCTCTCCGTCAGTCGTCGCCCGGCCCGCACGCCTCCTCGAAGAAATCCAGGTTCTCGTGGAGGGACTTCATCAGCCGGTCCCGCTCCGCCTCGTCCACCGGCACCGGTACGACCCCGGTCGCGTCGGTCAGCCGGCGGAAGCCGCCGCGGCTCTCCAGGCGCCCGACGACGCGGATCGGCAGACCGACCAGGTGGGCGTGGCCCGCGGTGCGGTAGCCCTCCTCGTCGAGGCGGACCCGGACGTGCCCCACCTCGGCGCCGGCCAGGACCCGCAGCCGCACGGTGCCCTCGCCGCGCGGACCGGAGCGCCGCATGCGGACGACGGCGCCGGTGATCCGGACCGGCACGGAGGGCTCGTCGGTCAGATAGCGGACGCCCGCCTCGCGCAGCGCGGGCAGGTCGCCGGGCGAGAACTCGACCGGTTCCGGGCGGGCGGCGCAGCCCTCGGGGGTGCCGGCGGCCGGCGACCACTCCAGGGCGACGCTCGCGCCCTCGGTGCCGCGGACCAGCGCGACGAGGGCCTCGGTCAGCTCGCGGCTCACGCCGGCCTCGACGGCGGTGTCGAAGGCGTCCATGCCGCCGGTCGCCCGCCGGTAGTCGACGGCCTCCCGTGCGGCGTAGAGCGCGTGGTACAGCCGGACGGAGACGGCCCGGCCGGGGTCGACGGGCAGGAAGGCGGTCAGCGCCCGCCCGCCGGGGGCGGCGCCGACGACGACGCTCTCCAGGGACGTCTGGGCCTTCCGCCGGTGCCGGGCCCCGTGGTAGCCGTTGCGGCCGCGGACGGCGAGGGCTCCGGCGAGCAGCAGGCCCCGGGCGGCGGACCTGAGCTGTTCCTGCACGGGCCACGGCACGGTGCCGGCCGGGCCGGGGGGCACGTCGCGCCACCAGCGGATCTCGTCGCTGGGGACGGTGAGGCCGGTGAGGATCTCCCGCGCGGAGGGCGCGGCGCTGCGGGCCAGGGCGGTGAGCGCCTCGCCGAGCAGGTCCCCGCAGTCCGGGAAGGCGCGGCTCTCGGGCACGAGCAGGCTGGTGCCGCGGCCGAGCGACTCGGGCCCCGGCGGGGTCCAGCGGCTGTAGCGGCCCGCGGCGCCGCCGCGGCGCCGCCAGCCGTGCCGGGCGAGGAGCGCGCCGAGGACCCGCGGGTCGACCCGGCCGGGGTCGGGGACCTCTCCCGCGTCGGCCCACGGGCCGGGGGGCGCGGCGGGGATCCCGGTCCAGTGGCCGGGCAGCTCGCCGGGCACGGGGTGGCTCCCGGGGCGGGAGGGCTGCGCGCCGTGGGCGGTGCGGGACAGCGGGTCGGGTCCGTACCCGGTCCCGTCCTCGGGCTCGTCGATCGGCCGGTGCATCAAGGTCTCCCTCCCACGCCGACCCGGGCCATGATGTCGCAGAGCGCCCGGTCGTCGAAGATCCGTGCCGTCGGGATGCGCACGGTGGTCCTGCGGCGTCCCGTGACCGGATGGCCGGCCAGGTTGATCCAGTAGCAGCAGTGCCGCAGGTCGAGGCGGTCGTGTCCGGCCCGCAGCCAGTCCCCCCGGTCCCGCGGCACGAGCATCACGACCAGGATCTTGTGGACCGCCACGGGGGTCCTGGCCAGCTTCACCAGGTGTTCGTTGTCGAGGGTGAACGAGAACGTGCCGGGGCCGGCCCCGGGCCGGCGCGGTGGTGTCTGGTAGGTGCACTTGAGCTGTACCTTGACGGTCACTTCGTCGTCGACGGTGTGGCCGGGAGCGCTGTGGCTGACGTGCCAGTCGATGCCGTTGTCCGGGAACGGCTGCGACAGCGAGCAGCCCGCCGCCGCGGCGACCGCGTGGAGATATCCCACCTGGAGCGTCTCCATGCAGGCGGTGGTGGCGAGTGAGCCGCGCAGCGGGTCTGCCCGCTGGGTCGGCAGCCCTCCCGATTCAGGCTGGGCGAGCGCCATGTCAATGTCCTTCCCCGTCACCTGTGTTGTGACCGGTCCGCGTACGGCGCAAACAGCCCGGGTATCAACGATTCGGGCAGGGGGTTGGCCATCTGCCGCGCACGTGCGAGGAGTTCGGGGATGACGACGCACTGGTTCGAAGGGCCCCTGGCCGCTTTCGACACGGAGACCACAGGAGTCGACGTCGAGGAGGACCGCATCGTGTCCGCCGCCCTCGTCGTCCAGGACGCGGCGGGCATGCGGCCACGGGTGACCCGATGGCTGGTGAATCCGGGGGTCCCGGTGCCCGCCGGGGCCACCGCCGTCCACGGCCTGACGGACGATCATCTCCAGCGCAACGGGCGCTGGCCGTCGCCGGTGATGGAGGAGCTGGCCCGGGCGATAGCCGAACAGAGCTCGATGGGGCGCCCGTTGGTGGTGATGAACGCGCCCTTCGACCTCACGATCCTCGACCGTGAACTGCGCCGCCACCGTGCCTCGTCGCTGGGCCGCTACACGGAGCACGTGCCGCTGTGCGTGCTCGATCCGCGGGTCCTGGACAAGCACCTGGACCGCTACCGCAAGGGGCGGCGGACGCTCACGGACCTGTGCGATCAGTACGGGGTGGTCCTCGACGGCGCCCACGACGCCGCGGCGGACGCCCAGGCGGCGATGGAGGTCGTGCGGGCGGTGGGGCGGCGGTTCGCCTCCCGGCTGGAGCGGCTGAGCCCGTCCGAGCTGCACACGCTGCAGGCGGTGTGGCACGCGGCGCAGGCGCGGGGCCTGCAGGCGTGGTTCGCGCGGCAGGGCACCCCGGAGACGGTGGACCCGGCGTGGCCGCTGCGGCCGGAGCTGCGGACGGCCGCCTGATCCTCCGTCGGAAACGACCGAGGCCGGTCCGTCTTCCGACGGACCGGCCTCTCCCGGTGGGCGATACTGGGATCGAACCAGTGACCCCTTCGGTGTGAACGAAGTGCTCTCCCGCTGAGCTAATCGCCCGGGCAACGCGTTGAACCATACAGGCCCGACGGGGCTTCGTTCAAACCGGCGGCGGCGAGGCGCGCAGGTGGGCCGCGAGGCCGCGGCGGCCGCCCCGCATCATCAGGGCGTGGTTGGCGCGGAACAGCGGCCGGGCGGGGACGGCGAGGGCGCGCATCAGCGGACGGCGGACCTCGACCTCCTGCTCGTAGAGGGCGCGGGTGGCGCCGCCGGGCAGGGTGGTGAGGGTCCAGCGGGCCCAGCCGTCGAGGTCGCCGCGCATCGCGACCTCCAGGACGCCGGCGGCCGGGTCCTGGCGCCGGGCCTCGGCGGTGACGACGAGGTCGTACGGGAGGAGCGAGCGGAAGCGGGCGGTGCCGGTGCGCTCGTCGCGGGAGACGACCTCGCGGACCTGCGGCCACCAGCGGGGGTACTCCTCGGCCCGCTCCAGGACGGCGTAGACGGCGGCGGGCGGGGCGTCGAGGCACCAGACGCTGCGGAAGCGGTAACGGCACCAGTCCATGGCCCCAGTGTGGGCTACTCAGGCACGGATCTGAGTACGCGCGCGCATCCCCTTTCCCCGTGCCCGGCGCCACACTCCGCCTATGGACTCCTCCCTGCCTCCCGCGGAAGAGCTGGTGCTCGTCGACCGCGAACTGGCCCGACTCGACGCCCACCGGGCCCAGTTGCTGGCCCGCCGGGACTGGCTGCTGCGGGTGCTGCACCCCGTGGTGGCGGCACCGGCACCGTGGTCCGGGCCCACACCCCCGGGGGCGGCCGCGCCGCAGCGGCCCGAGGCGAGCCCCCGCAGCACGCAGAACGTCCTGCTGACCCTGGGCGGCGTGCTGCTCACCGTGGCCGCGCTCGTCTTCACCCTGGTGAGCTGGGGCTCCATGGGCATCGGCGGGCGGGCGTCCGTGCTGGCGGTGGTGACCTCGGCGGCGCTCCTCGCCCCGGTGGCCCTGCTGCGCCGCGGGCTGGTGTCGACGGCGGAGTCGGTGGGCGCGCTCGGCCTGGTCCTGACCCTGCTCGACGCCTACGCGCTGCACCGGGTGGCGCTGCCGGACGCGGACGGACTGACGTACGCGGCGGTGGCCTCGGGGGTGCTCGCGGCGGCGTGGGGGGCCTACGGCTCCGCCCTGACCCGGCTGCGGGTGCCCGGGCCCGCGGCGGTGGTGGCGGCCCAACTGCCCCTTCCGCTCGGGGTGCTCGCCGCGGGTGGCGGCGTGCTGTCCTTCGCGTGGGCGGCCCTCGCCACCGGCGTCCTCGACCTCGTGGTCGTCCTCGCGCTCCTGCCGCGCCGGACGCCTCTCCCCGTGCGCGTGACGGCAGGCGTCGGCGCCGCCGCGCTGGGCGGCTGGGCACTCCTGACCGGCCTGTTCCTGTCCTTCCCCGCCCCGGGACGGGCCGCCCCGCTGCTCGTGGCCGTCGCCGCGGTCCTGCTGTGCCTCGCCGTCCGCCACGCCCCGACCGCTCTCGCCTCCGCGACGGTGGCGGGGCTCGCCGCGATCGCCGCGGCGGGGGGTCTGCTGCGCGCGGCCGTCCCCGGCGTCTGGGCGGTGCCGGGGTACGCGCTCTGCGGCGTGGCCCTGGCCGCGGCCGCGTGGACGGTTCACCGGGTGCGGGGCGGAGGCGTCCGGAGCGAGGGCTCGAGCTCGCCTCGCCCGTGGAGGCGTCCGGCGCCTCCGGTGTCCTCCTCCCCCGCTGCCGCCGCGGATCCGGCCCGGCCGGCGCCGGGAGCGGCCGCGGTGCGGGACGGTCTCGTCGCGGCGGGCGGCGGCGTCCTCGGCCTCGCCTCCGCCTGGGCCGTGCCGCCGGTGGCGGCGGGGCTGCTGGGCCCCGTGGTGCGCACCACGGGGATCTGGTCGGGGGCGCACGCCGAGCGGGGGCTCGACGGCTACCCCGCGACCGCGCCGCTGGTGCTGCTGCTCGCGGCCGTGGCCCTCGCGGTGGTGCCGCGTCTGTGGGCCCGCTGCGGGGCGCTCGTCCTGGCCTGGGCGCTGCTCACCGCGCTGCCGGTCTCCCTGGACCTGTCGTACGGGGTGACGGTGGCGCTCCAGCTGGTGGCCGCGGTGGCGGCGACCGCGGTCGCGGTGCGGCCGGCCGCGCTGCTGCGGGGGCTCACGGCGGCGCCGGCCGCCGAGCCGCCCGTCCCGGGTCCGTCCGCCCCGGGCACCGGCAGCGGGCCGCGTACGGCGGGCGTGCGGCCCGCGGAGGTCCTGGGGTGGCTCGCGTTCGCGTGCGGCCTCGGGCCCGCTGCCGGGGCCGTGTGTCTGGCGCTGGACACCCGGGGGGCGACCTTCGGGGTGCTGGGTGTGCTGGCGGCGCTGTTCGGCGGGGTCGCCGCGCTCGGTCGGGGCGCCCGCCGGCTGGTCGGGGCCTGCGGGGGCGTGCTCGCCGTCGGCGGGCTCGTCGCCGCAGGCGCGGCGGCGGCGCACCTGGCGCCGGCGGCGGCCGGGCTCGTCCTGCTGGCCGTGCCGGCCGGGACCGCGGCGGTCGGGGCGCGCCTGCGCCGGCACCCGGTGGCCGTGGCCGTGGAGGCCACCGGAGCCGCGGTGGGGCTGTGCGCGCTGGGGCTCACCGCGGAGCGGCCCGCGCTGCTCGCGCTCGCGCTGGCGCTCGGCGGGGTGGTCGCGGCGGCGACGGCGGTGCGGCCGGAGCGGCGCCGGGTCGCCTCGTGGGCCGCGGCGGGGCTGTTCCTGCTCGCCACGTGGGTGCGGCTCGCGGTGTGGGAGGTGACGACTCCGGAGGCGTACACGCTGCCGGTGACCGTCCCTGCCCTGGTGGTGGGCGTGCTGCGGCGGCGCCGCGACCCGGAGGCCTCGTCCTGGACGGCGTACGGGCCGGGTCTGGCGGCCACGCTGGTGCCGAGCCTCTTCGCGGCCTGGACCGATCCGCACTGGGCGCGTCCGCTGCTCCTGGGGCTCGCGGCGCTCGTGGTGACGCTGCTGGGCGCCCGGTTCCGGCTGCAGGCCCTGCTGCTGCTCGGCGGGGCGGTGCTGGCCCTGGACGGGCTGCACGAGCTGGCGCCGTACGTCGTGCAGGTCGTGGGCGCGCTGCCGCGCTGGCTGCCGCCGGCGCTCGCCGGGCTGCTGCTGCTCGCGGTGGGGGCGACGTACGAGCAGCGGCTGCGCGACGCCCGCCGGCTGCGGGAGCGGCTCGGCCGGATGCGGTGAGACCGGGGAACGCCGAAGGCCCGGAGACGGAATCCGTCTCCGGGCCTTCGGTCCGGGTGGTGGGCGATACTGGGTTCGAACCAGTGACCTCTTCGGTGTGAACGAAGCGCTCTCCCACTGAGCTAATCGCCCGGGCGCACCGCAAACATTACCCCATGTCAGCGGGGCTCCCGCACCATCTTCGGGTCACTGGTCGATCTTCCACGGCATCACGAGGCCGAACTTCCAGAGGTAGACGCCGAGCAGCACGGCGATGATCACCAGACCGACCGTGGTCAGGATGATGTTCCGCCGCCGGACCCGGGGATCGAGGGCGCGCTGGGCGGCCTCGGTGACCTTCCGCTTGGTCCAGCGCAGCACCAGCTGCGCCCAGACGAACTCGGTGGCCCAGATCGCCATGCCGCCGAAGATCACCAGCCAGCCGGGGCCGGGCAGCGGCAGCATCACGATGCCGGCGCCGACCACCGCGAGCCCGACGACGAAGACGCCGACCTGCCAGCTCAGGTGCAGGGTCCGGCGGGCCTTGATGAACTCGGGCGCCCGCGATCCCAGCGGCGCCTCCTCGGCCTTCTCCGGGCCGCTCCCCCCGCTCGCCGCGGACTCCCCGGTGCGCTCGTCACTCTCCGCATTCATGGCCCCAACTTACCGGACGGGCACGGCTTGCCGGAAAGACGGCATTACCCAAAGTTACACGCACCCAAACGAGCTACCTGAACGATCACAAAACAGACAGAGGGGTTTACAACGGCACCGTAGGTGGCATGTCGATTTCGCCGACGTGCGAATCCCCGAGCGCACACTGAGCGAAAGGCCCTGGCGCTTATGAACACCACGGTCAGCTGCGAGCTGCACCTGCGCCTCGTTGTGTCGAGCGAGTCATCACTGCCTGTACCCGCGGGCCTGCGGTATGACACGGCCGATCCGTATGCCGTGCACGCCACCTTCCACACCGGAGCCGAGGAGACGGTCGAGTGGGTCTTCGCCCGCGACCTTCTCGCCGAGGGGCTGCACCGGCCCACCGGCACGGGCGACGTCCGAGTCTGGCCGTCCCGCAGCCACGGCCAAGGCGTCGTCTGCATCGCACTGAGTTCCCCTGAGGGCGAAGCCCTGCTCGAGGCCCCGGCGAGGGCCCTGGAGTCGTTCCTGAAGCGGACCGACGCCGCCGTGCCACCGGGCACCGAGCACCGGCACTTCGATCTCGACACGGAGCTCTCCCACATCCTGGCCGACAGCTGAGCCAGGCCGAGAACCGCACGGCGCCGTCCGACTCGGGGAGACGGCGCCGCGCGGACAGCCGCATACGCCTTCCTTCGGCGCCCTCCACCGCGCAGCCGGCGCGGTGCGGGGCGCCGATGCGCGTTTCCGGGTCGCGCTAAAGTCAGCGCCATTCCGCGGGCACCCGCCCGCAGCCTGGCAGGGAGCGAATCGTGCTGATCCCCCACGACACCCGGATCGCCCTCGACACCGTCGTCGATCTGGTGAACACCACCGCGCAGGGCGACCGCGAAGACGAGCTCGGGGACATCCGGGCACTGCAGTCCTTCGTGCACGCCCACAAGATCAGCGACGTCGGCGAGCTCGGCGCCGAGGACCTCCGCGCCGTCCGGGACGTGCGCGAGCGCTTCACGGCCGTGTTCTCCGCGCCCGACCCCCGCATCGCCGCCGCGCTGATCAACCAGCTGGTCACCGCCGCGGGCACCACCCCGCAGCTCACCGACCACGACGGCTACCCCTGGCACGTGCACTACTTCGCGCCGGGCGCCTCCGTCGCCGACCACCTGGCCGCCGACTGCGGCATGGCGCTCGCCTTCATCGTCGTCGCCGGTGAGCAGGAGCGGCTGCGCCGCTGCGAGGCCCCGGACTGCGGCCGCGCCTTCGTCGACCTCTCCCGCAACCGCTCGCGCCGCTACTGCGACAGCCGCACCTGCGGCAACCGTCTGCACGTCGCCGCCTACCGCGCGCGACGCAAGGAGGCCGCGGGCTGAGCCCGTCCGGGGGCCGCCTCACAACAGGAACAGATCGTGGAGGGCGGCCATCAGCAGCAGGCCGCCGATCACCGCGAGAAAGATCATCAGCGGCGGCTGGGAGAGCGCGAACAAACAACCGCGCGGTTCCTCCGAGGGGGCCGCGGTGGGGGTGGGGACGGGGTCCTGCGAGGTATCCAGCATCTCGGGGGGATGATGGGGCACACCGCGCCCCGAGGGTCCCGCAACACACCCCACGACACGCCCTGTTCACTCCATCCCGTGGACGGCGGGAGCGAGGGGCGTCAGAACCGGTCGGACGTGAGCCCGATCCCGGTCAGATTCCGTGCTTCTTCAGAATCGCCTCGATGTCGCTGAAGTCCTCGTCGGCCGCCCGGCCGGCCTTGGCCCGCGGCCCGGGGGTCGCGCCGCCCGGGGCGGAGCCGAGTGACGGCGCCGAGGCCGCCGGCGCCGCGGCCGGCCGGTCCTCTCCCCCGGTGGTCCCGCGCCTGCCCGCCCTGCGCCGCTCGATCGTCCGGGTCGAGGAGAAGAGCAGCCAGGCCACGCCCAGCAGCCCGAAGCCGATCCAGGCGGTGAGGCTGAAGGCGGAGCTCGCCAGCCAGTCGATCACGCCCGTCATCACCAGACCGAGCGGCACGAGCGCGTAGGCGGCGATCCGGGTCGCGGTCAGATAGCGCTTCCGGTAGGCCGTGATCGCGGCGATGCCCAGGCCCGCCACGGCCACCGCGGAGCAAACGGTCTCGGCGAGCATGGCGATCCTCCTGGTGCCGGGTGATGCGTCCCTTCCATCCTGCACCGGCACGACCCGCCACGGCCATGCCCCGGCCCACGGATCAGGGAGATCTCGGGGTCGTCCCCCAGGGACCGCGGAGGTCGGACCCGCGCGCGGCGGACGCGATGGGAGACTCTTCCCATGAGTGAGTCCACCGCCCCCGCCTCCCCCGCCGTCCTGGAGGCCTGGTTCGACATGCAGTGCCCCGACTGCTTCACGGCCCTCGACGACGTCCGCGCCCTGCGCGAGAAGTACGGCGAGCGCCTCGACGTCCAGCTGCGCCACTTCCCCCTGGCCAAGCACAAGCACGCCTACGCGGCGGCGCAGGCCGCCGAGGAGGCCTTCGCCCAGGGCAAGGGCTGGCCGTTCACGGAGGCGCTGCTCGCGAGGACCGCGGAGCTCGGCGAACGCGGCGAGCCGGTGCTTCTCGAGGTGGCGGGTGACCTGGGCCTGGACAGCGAGGAGTTCGACACGGCGCTGATCGACGGGCGACACCTGCTGACGGTCGACGCCGACGAGGCCGAGGGCAAGGCGATCAAGGTCACCGGCACCCCGACCTACGTCATCGCCGGCGAGCGGCTCGACGGCGGCCGGAGCCAGGACGGCCTGCGCGCGCGCATCGAGGAGATCGCCGACCGCCTGCTGCAGGGCTGACGACCCGGCGCCGGCCCCTACAGCAGCTTCTTGAAGCTGTTCACGTAGGTGGTGCGGTAGCCCAGCGACTCGTACAGCCGGATCGCCGGGGTGTTGCCCGTGAAGACGTGCAGTCCGAGCAGGCGCTCCCCGGCCGCCAGCGCCACGCGCTCGGCCACCAGCATGAGCGCCCGGCCGTGGCCGCGGCCCCGGTGCTCCTCGGCCACCTCGATGTCGTAGACGTAGCCCGCGCTCCGGCCCGGCTCCAGCTCGCGGACCCCGGTCCAGACGTGTCCGACGACCTCGCCGTCGCTCACGACCAGGTGGACCGCCGTGCCCGGAGTGGCGAGTCCACGGGGCAGCAGGTCCCGACGGCTGGCCTCCGCCTTGGCGAGGGCCCGGTCCTCCGGGACGCCGCGCGCGATCCAGCTCTCCGCGAAGTCCCGCATCGTGCGGGCCTCCCACCCGGCGAACTCCGCCTCGGTCATGGCGCGGATCCCCAGACCCTCCGGCAGCTCCGGCGGCACGGCCGGCAGCTCCTTGAGCATGTTCCGGCTGCGCTCGGTGTAGCCCAGCGCGCGGACCATGCGCAGCGCCGGCTCGGCGTCCGCGGGCACCGAGACCGCCACCTCGCAGCAGCCCCAGCCGCGCAGCACCTCCTCCGAGGCGAGCGCCGCCACGGTGCCCCTGCCGCGCCCGCGGTCCGGTTCGTCGACCCGGAGCCGTTCGATCAGGCCGGCGGCGGGACCGAAGGCCGGGTCGGTGGCGACGTGGACGGAACCGACCCGGCGGCTGTTCACGCAGATGTCGTAGGTGCGGGAACGGCCGCCGTCGGCGGACTGCTGAAGCGGCTCGGACGGCCGCAGGGTGGTGGTCATCACCGGTGTTCTACCCGCGCCGCCCGGCATCCGTCATCCGATGTGACCGAGCCGCGGGTCCCGGTCCCGGGCGGCGCGCTCGTCGAAGATCCGCATGGCCTTGGCCGTGACCGGCCCCGGCGTCCCGGCGAACTCCCGGTCGTCCACCCGGTGCACGGCCTGGACGTCCCGCAGGGTCGAGGTCAGGAAGATCTCGTCGGCGCTCTCCAGGACCTCCAGCGGGAGGTCGGTCTCCTCGGCTCCGGTCCACTCCACGGTGAGGGCGCGGGTGATGCCCGCGAGGCAGCCGGAGGAGACGGGCGGGGTGTGGACGCGCCCGTCGAGCACCACGAAGACGTTGGAGCCGGTGCCCTCGCAGAGCTGCCCGACGGTGTTGCCGAACAGCGCCTCGGACGCGCCCCGTTCGCGCGCCCTCGCGAGGGCGACGACGTTCTCGGCGTACGAGGTGGTCTTCAGGCCCGTCAGCGCGCCGCGCTCGTTGCGCGTCCAGGGGACCGTGACCACGGCGGTGGAGTCGGGGCGTCGGCCGGTCTCGCCGAGGGCCACGACCAGGCTGGGGCCCGCGTCGCCGCGCTCGGAGCCGAGCGGTGAGAGGCCGCCGGTGTACGTGATGCGGAGCCGGCCGAGCTCCATCGGGTTGGCGTCCAGCACCGCGGCGCAGGCCCGGCGGACCTCGTCGAGATCCGGGTCGGGCAGCCCGAGGCCCCGGGCGGAGCGGGTGAGGCGCTCCAGGTGGAGGGTGAGAGCGAACGTTTCTCCACGCTCGGCCTTGACCGTCTCGAAGATGCCGTCGCCGACGGTGAGACCGTGGTCCAGGACGGACACCTGCGCGGACCTGGCGTCGTACAGTCCGCCGTTGACCCAGAGTTTCATCGAGATATGGCCTTTCCGCTCGCCTCGTACGCGCCCGACGCTATCGCGACGAGCCGGGCGGCCTTGAGTTCGGTCTCGGCCCATTCGCGCTCGGGGTCGGACCCCCAGGTGATGCCGGCGCCGGTACCGAAGCGCAGCAGGCCCTCCGGACGGTCGATCCAGAAGGTGCGGATGCCGACGGCCAGCTCGGCGGTGCGCCGGTCGGCGTCGACCCAGCCGATGCCGCCGCAGTACGGACCGCGCGGGGCGGTCTCCAGGGCCTCGATGATCCGCAGGGCGCTCGACTTGGGCGCGCCGGTCACGGAGCCGGGCGGGAAGGTCGCGTCGAGCAGCTCGCGCCAGCCGGCCTCCTCGCGGAGTTCACCGCGGACGGTGGAGACCAGGTGGACCAGGCCCGGGTGGGGTTCGACGGCGCAGAGCTCGGGCACGGTGACCGATCCGGTGGCGCACACGCGCCCCAGGTCGTTCCGTACGAGGTCCACGATCATCACGTTCTCGGCGTGGTCCTTCTCCAGGAGGTCCCCGGCCGTCCTGCCGGTGCCCTTGATGGGGCCGGACTCGACGGTTCCGCCGGTGCGGCGCAGATAGAGCTCGGGCGAGGCGGTGGCGATCTCCACGCCGTGCGCGGGGAGCCGGATCGTGCCCGCGTAGGGGGCGGGGTTCCCCTGGGCGAGGAGAGCGGTGAGCGCGTCGACGTCGGCGCCGGCCGGATCGGGCAGCGGCGCGGACATCACCCGGCAGAGGTTCGCCTGGTAGACCTCGCCGCGCGCGATGTGCTCGCGCACCCGGCGCACGCCCGCGGTGTACGTGGCGCGGTCGAGCGAGGACGTCCAGTCACCGGCCGCGGGCCCACGCCAGTCCCCCGGCACGGGCGCGGGAACCGGATCGGGCCGTACGTCGCCGAAGCGGGCGCAGGTGAGACGGCCCTCGAAGTCCGCGCACACGGCCCAGAAGCCGGAGGAGTCCAGGGCCTCGGGGTCGTGGGTGACGTCCCGGAGGTCGGTGGCGAGGAGGCCGCCGAAGCGGGCCAGAGGAGCGAGGGAATGCACGCTTGTGAGTCTAGGTGGGCGAGCGGCGGCGGCGCCGGGTCGCACGGTGGCGCGGCAGACGGGCCGGCGGCCGGCGACGCGAGGGGTCCGCGGGTCGTTCGGGAGACGCCTTCGCGCCACCCCGGGAACACGTGGAGTGAACGCCGGACGAACGCTCCCGGAGCCCCCGGCTGCTCCGCAGGTCAGCACGCTGCGGAAACGCGTTTTTGTACTGGCCCGGGAATCCGCTAGAGTTCAACACGTCGCCGGGACGCGCAAGCGGACCGGAAACGACAAGCGGACGTGGCTCAGTTGGTAGAGCATCACCTTGCCAAGGTGAGGGTCGCGAGTTCGAATCTCGTCGTCCGCTCGATGTGGGGGATCATCCCGAACCCCCGTATTCACTCCTGGTGGAGTGGCCGAGAGGCGAGGCAACGGCCTGCAAAGCCGTCTACACGGGTTCAAATCCCGTCTCCACCTCCAAGGACGATTAGCTCAGCGGGAGAGCGCTTCCCTGACACGGAAGAGGTCACTGGTTCAATCCCAGTATCGTCCACTGGACCTTCGGGCCCTGGATCTTCGGATGCCCCGCGCGATTAGCTCAGCGGGAGAGCGCTTCCCTGACACGGAAGAGGTCACTGGTTCAATCCCAGTATCGCGCACGCAGTACCCGCACCTTCGGGTGTGCCCGCGCGATTAGCTCAGCGGGAGAGCGCTTCCCTGACACGGAAGAGGTCACTGGTTCAATCCCAGTATCGCGCACGCAGCACCTGCACCTTCGGGTGTGCCCGCGCGATTAGCTCAGCGGGAGAGCGCTTCCCTGACACGGAAGAGGTCACTGGTTCAATCCCAGTATCGCGCACCAGACACGAGAGCCCCCGGCCGCGAGCAGCGGTCGGGGGCTTCTTCGTGCGCCGGTGCGTGGCGAGCCGTGCTCGCCGGCCCCGGGTGCCCACCCGCGAGCGGGGGCAGGCCCCCGCAGGGGACTGCCCCCGGCGCCGGGAGGCTCCGCGTCAGGAGGAGAACAGCATCCGGCCGAAGCCGCGGTGATGGCTGCCGTGGTGCCCGTGGTGGCCGCCGTGGTGCTGCGCGCCCCAGGCCGGGGCCGCCGGCTGCGCCGGGTAGGCCGGCGGGGCGGGCGGCGCCTGCCACTGGGACTCCAGGCGGGTCAGAGCCTCCAGCTCCCCGTAGTCCAGGAAGATGCCGCGGCAGCCGCTGCACTGCTCTATCTGGACGCCGTTGCGGTTGTACGTGTGCATGGGCGCGTGGCACTTGGGACACTGCATGCGGTCTCAACTCCCTGCCGTTCGGATGGTCCTCTCACCCTACGTGGACGCGGGCGGAGCCAACTCGGTTCGGAGCGAGGCGATTCGGGCGCAGGTGTCGATCATCACCTGCTCGACCTCGTCCAGCGCGCGCGCCTCGGCGGTGGACTTGGCGAGCGCCAGCGCGGCGGTCTGCACGGTGAGGGCGCGGGCCGGAACGTCGAGCCGGGCCCAGGGGTCGCCCGCCGCGCCCGAGGTCGCGGTGCCGCCGGCCGTCTCGTAGGCGCCGAGGAAGCGCGCCCACACCTGCGGCGCCAGCAGCCCCGCCGCGAACCAGGCCGCGGGGCGGGCCAGGTCCCAGGCCGGGTCGCCGACGCCGAGGTCGTCGACGTCGATCAGACGCCATTGCGGGGCGCGGACCAGCTGACCGAGGTGGAAGTCACCGTGGCAGAGGGCCGGCTCGGCGGCGGGTGCGGGGTCCCGCGGGTCCGGGAGAGTGCGCCAGGCGCACAGCACCGTGGCCGTCCCCGGGTGGTCCGGGGCCGCGCGCCGCATCCGCTCCACGGCGAGCGCCGCCTTAAGGGGCGCCCGCATCGGCGGGAGGCCCGGAGGGGGCGGGGTCCGGTGCAGGGCGGCCAGCAGGCGGGCCGCCTCCTCCCAGGGCGCGGCGTCGGGGGCGTCCGGGTCGACCGGGACGCCGTACGGCCAGGCCGTGAGCGGGCGCCCGGCGAGCTCCGGGCGGGGCCGCGGCACAGGCGCGAGGAGGACCGCTCCCAGGCCGGGCGCCGCGGCGACCCCGACCCTCGACCGCAGCTCCCCCGGAGCGCCGTCGGGCGCGTGCGCCTTCAGGACGAGGTCCCCGTGACGCACCACGGTGCCGTCGTCCCGGTCGGCCAACAGCCCCACCGGGCAGCGGCAGGGCCCGGCCGGGTCACCGGCGGGGTGCGCGGCCTCCCGCGCGAGCGCGTACAGCTGTCCGAGTTCGGTCTCCTCCACGCGGGGAGCCTACGCGGAACCTCTCCGGCCCGGCGGCGGGGAGCGCACGCGGGCCGGCTCGGGGCACGCGCGGCACACCCGCGGCCCGGCGGTGGGGGGCGTGCGCGGGGCGGCTCGGCCTGACGGCGCGAAGCCCGAGCCGGCCCGCCCGGTCCGGCGGCGACCCCGGACCGGGCAGGCCGGCTCGGGGCCGGGAGGCCCGTACGGGAAGGCCGGAAGGGGCCGGCACGGGAGAGGCCGGCACGCGAGAGGGCCGGTACGGGAAGGCCGGAAGGGGCCGGCACGGGAGAGGCCGGCACGCGAGAGGGCCGGTACGGGAAGGCCGGAAGGGGGCCGGCACGGGAGAGGCCGGCACGGGAGAGGCCGGCACGCGAGAGGGCCGGTACGGGAAGGCCGGAAGGGGGCCGGCACGGGGGAGGCCGGTGCGGGAGGGAGAGGCCGGAAGGAGGTCGGTGCGGGAAGGCCGGCACGTGGAGGCCGTGTCGGCGTTGCTGTCGGAAAAGCGCGAGGGCCGGTCAGCTCCCCAGCTGACCGGCCGCACGCTGCCGTCCGCCGCACCCCCGTCCCCACGGGGTTGTTGGCCGGATGTCCCCGACCCGGGCCGCTCTCCCGGGTCCGAGGCGCCTGTCAGCGCCCCAGCATCACGCCCACGGACGACGCCTGTGTGACCACCGCGTCCCAGCCGCCGAAGGCGACCACGAGCAGGGCCGCGAGAGGGAGGACCATGGCGGTCGCCACCAGCGGGTGACGGCGGCTCGAAGGGCGGGGGGTCATCCGCGGTGCCGAATACGCCATGGTTCCTCTCCTGTCGTGTCTGACGCGGCGGGTGCGGTGACCTCGGGGGACGAGTGCTGCACCCGCCGCTCGACCACAACACTAGGGAGCGCGGCCCGCCCGGGCGTCATGCCCGCGTACCGACTTGCGGGCCTCCCGGAGGATGACGGACCTCCGCTCGGCGTACTCCCCTGGGTGGAGACACCTCCCCCGCTCTGGGGGACTTCCCGGAGGGGTGCGTGACGTCGCTCACGTTTGCCGGGGCGAGACGCCGTGTCCTGCCGGGAAAATCCCAACACCTTTGATATGAGGGAGTGTTGGCGACCGCCACGGCTGACCGGGCCTCAAGTGTCCCCCTCAGCACTGACAATCGACGCGGCCACGAGGGCGCGGCCTGTGAGCACGCCGGGGCGGCGGTACGTAAGCTGTGCCACGTCGAACGGACGAGGGGACGGACATGGCGATGATGCGGCTCCGGCGCGAGGACCCGCGGATCGTCGGGTCGTTCCGGCTCCACCGCAGGCTGGGGGCCGGCGGCATGGGGGTCGTGTACCTCGGCTCCGACCGGCGCGGGCAGCGCGTGGCGCTCAAGGTCATCCGGCCCGACCTGGCCGAGGACCAGGAGTTCCGCTCCCGGTTCGCCCGTGAGGTGTCCGCCGCCCGCCGCATCCGCGGCGGCTGCACCGCCCGCCTCGTCGCCGCCGACCTGGAGGCCGAGCGCCCCTGGTTCGCCACCCAGTACGTGCCCGGGCCCTCGCTGCACGACCGGGTCGCCGAGGAGGGTCCCCTGCGGGCGTCCGACGTGGCCTCGATCGGCGCCGCGCTCTCGGAGGGGCTGGTCGCCGTCCACGAGGCCGGGGTCGTCCACCGCGACCTGAAGCCGTCGAACATCCTGCTCTCCCCCAAGGGCCCCCGCATCATCGACTTCGGCATCGCCTGGGCGACCGGTGCCAGCACGCTCACCCACGTCGGCACGGCCGTCGGCTCGCCCGGCTTCCTCGCGCCCGAGCAGGTGCGGGGCGCGGCCGTGACCCCGGCCACGGACGTCTTCTCGCTGGGCGCGACGCTCGCGTACGCGGCGATGGGCGACTCGCCCTTCGGGCACGGCAGCTCCGAGGTCATGCTCTACCGGGTCGTCCACGAGGAGCCCCAGCTGCACGGCGTGCCGGACGCGCTGGCGCCGCTCGTCCGGGCCTGCCTGGCGAAGGACCCGGAGGAGCGCCCGAGCACTCTGCAGCTGTCCATGCGGCTCAAGGAGATCGCCGCGCGGGAGGCCCAGGGCCTGCCCGCCGCCACCCGACCGCCCGGACAGCGTGAGCGGGCCGAGGAGCGGCAAACCGTGCGGCCCACGGAGCGGTACACCGAGCGCACGACCGAACGGTCCGGTGAGCGGGGGGCCGAGCGGCCGGCCGGGGACCGCCCCACCGGCGGGACCGGGCGGTCCGCGGCCTCCCGGCCGTCGGCGTCCCGGCCCTCCGCACCGCGGACGGGCGGGGGCTCGCGGGCGTCGCAGTCCCGGCCCGGCACCCGGCCCGGGGCGCGCTCGACGTCGACCGGACGCGGGGTCGCCAACCCGCGGCTGCTGCGCCAGCGGCTGTTCGTGTTCGTGGTCGTGACGCTGGTCGTCGCCCTCGGGATCGCCGCCGCGCAGGCCCTCCAGGGCTAGCGGTCCCCGGGGCCCGGGCGCGACCGTCGGCCGGTTCTCCGGGGCGGGTCCGCTCCTCGGGGCGGGCGCCGCAGGACGGCGCCCGGGGGGCGGAAGGCTCAGTGCTGGGGGCGGCCGCTCGTCACGGCGTAGAAGGCCACCGCCGCCGCGGCGCCCACGTTGAGCGAGTCCACGCCGTGCGCCATCGGGATCCGGACCCACTCGTCCGCCGCGCGCAGCGCCTGCGTCGACAGGCCCTCGCCCTCCGCGCCGAGCATCAGGGCCACCCGGTCGAGCTTGTGCGGGGCCGCGTCGTCGATCGAGGCGGCCCGGTCGGCGGGGGTCAGCGCGAGCAGCTTGAAGCCGGCCTCCCGTACCGCCTCCAGCCCCCGGGGCCAGGTGTCCAGGCGGGCGTACGGGACCGAGAAGACGGCTCCCATGGAGACCTTCACCGACCGGCGGTACAGCGGGTCCGCGCAGTCCGGGGAGAGCAGCACCGCGTCCATGCCGAGCGCGGCGGCGCTGCGGAAGATCGCGCCGATGTTGGTGTGGTCGTTGACCGACTCCATGACGGCGACCCGGCGGGCCGTGGCCAGGAGGTCGGGCGCCGAAGGGAGCGGCTTGCGCTGCATCGAGGCGAGGGCACCGCGGTGCACGTGATAGCCGGTGACGCGCTCGGCGAGGTCCGGCTGCACCGCGTACACGGGCGCCGGAACCTCGTCGATGACGTCGCGCATGACGTCGACCCACTTGGCGGAGAGCAGCATCGAGCGCATCTCGTAGCCGGCCTGCCGGGCGCGGCGGATCACCTTCTCGCCCTCGGCGATGAACAGGCCCTCGGCGGGCTCGCGTCTGCGGCGCAGCTCGACATCGGTCAGTCCGGTGTAGTCGCGCAGACGCGGGTCGTCGGGGTCGTCGATCGTGATGAGTTCGGCCACGGGGTGATACTGCCTTGTCCGGTGGGTGGTGCCAATGTGGGCGGGTCGCTCTCAGGAGAGCGGCTTGTCCGGGCCCTCGTCGACGACGTCGCCGATGACGATGACGGCCGGCGGGCGGACGTCCTCGGCGGCGACGGTCGCGGCCACGGTCGCCAGGGTCGCGTCCACGCGGCGCTGGGTGGCGGTGGTGCCCTCCTGGACCAGGGCAAGCGGGGTGTCCGGGGACTTGCCGTGGGCGATCAGCGCCTCGGCGATCTTGCCGATCTTGTCGACGCCCATGAGGATCACGAGCGTGCCCGTGAGCTTGGCGAGGGACGCCCAGTCGACGAGGGAGCGCGGGTCGTCCGGGGCCACGTGGCCGCTGACGACCGTGAACTCGTGCGCGACGCCCCGGTGCGTGACCGGGATGCCGGCCGCGCCCGGCACGGAGATCGAGCTGGAGATGCCGGGGACGACGGTGCAGGCGATGCCCTCGGCGGCCAGCGCCTGGGCCTCCTCCATGCCGCGGCCGAAGACGAAGGGGTCGCCGCCCTTGAGGCGGACGACCGATTTGCCCTGCTTGGCGTGCTCGATGAGCGCGTTGTTGATGGCCTCCTGGGCCATGAACCGGCCGTACGGGATCTTCGCCGCGTCGATCACCTCGACGTGCGGCGGCAGTTCGCTGAGCAGGTCGCGCGGGCCGAGGCGGTCGGCGATGACCACGTCCGCCTCCGCGAGGAGCCGGCGGCCGCGGACGGTGATGAGGTCCGGGTCGCCGGGGCCGCCGCCGACGAGGGCGACGAAGGGGGTGCGGGAGCGGTGGGCGGGCGCGGCGAGGGAGCCGTCGCGCAGGCCCTCGACGATCGCGTCCCGGACGGCGGCCGACCGGCGGGGGTCGTGGCCGGTGAGCACGGCGACGGTCACGCCCTCGCTGTGGCCGGTGGCCGGGGTCCAGGCGGTGGCCGCCTCGGCGTCGTCGGAGCGCACGCACCAGGTCCGGGTCCGCTCGGCCTCAGCGGACACGGCGGCGTTGGCGGCCGGGTCCGTGGTGGCGACGAGCGCGTACCAGGCGCCGGCCAGGTCGCCCTCCTCGTAGCGGCGCCTGGTCCAGGTGATCTCGCCGGCCTCGGCCATCGCCTCGACGGAGGGCGTGGCGGACGGGGAGATCAGGGTGACGTCGGCCCCCGCGGCGATCAGCGCGGGAAGGCGGCGCTGGGCTACCTGGCCACCGCCGAGGACGACGACGCGGCGGCCCGAGAGGCGCAGTCCGACGGGGTAGGCAGGGTGGTCGGCGTGCTCGGCCATGTGCGGGCGGCTCCTCGGACGGGCGTGGACGGGCGCTGGCCCACCTCACGATATCGGTGACCTGGGGTTGTCACGCTGTGACGGATGTCCCTCGGGCCGAGCGCCGTCGGTCGGTGCGTGGGGACGTGCGGGGGCCTGTGTCCGGGGTCCGGACACAGGCCGTGTCGCGCTCTGCTGCTGTTCTGTGCCTACTTCTCCGTGACGCCCGCGGAATCGAAGGTCGCCACCTCGTGCATGGCGCGCGCGGCGCTCTGGACCACCGGGAGGGCCAGCAGCGCGCCGGTGCCCTCGCCGAGGCGGAGGTCCAGGTCGACCAGCGGGCGCAGGCCGAGCTTGTTGAGGGCCGCGACGTGGCCCGGCTCGGCGCTGCGGTGGCCGGCGATGCAGGCCGCCAGGGACTCGGGGGCGATGGCACGGGCGACGAGGGCCGCCGCGCCGGTGGAGACGCCGTCCAGGATGACCGGGGTGCGGAGCGAGGCCGCGCCCAGGATCAGGCCGACGAGCGCCGCGTGCTCCAGGCCGCCGATGGCCGCGAGGACGCCGATCGGGTCCGCCGGGTCCGGCTTGTGGAGGTCGAGGGCGCGGCGGACCACGTCCACCTTGCGGGCGTGCATCTCGTCGTTGATGCCCGTGCCGCGGCCGGTGACCTCGGTCGGGTCCACGCCCGTGTAGACCGAGATCAGGGCGGCGGAGGCGGTGGTGTTCGCGATGCCCATCTCACCGGTGAGCAGCGCCTTGTTGCCGGCGGCCACGAGGTCGCGGGCGGTCTCGATGCCCACCTCGATCGCGGCGACGGCCTCGTCGCGGGTCATCGCCTGGCCGAGGGTGAAGTCACCGGTGCCCGGGCGGACCTTGCGGGGAAGCAGGCCGGGGGTGGAGGGCAGTTCGCTCGCGACGCCCACGTCGATGACGCAGACCTCGGCGCCCACCTGGTTGGCGAAGGCGTTGCAGACCGCGCCGCCGCCGAGGAAGTTGGCGACCATCTGGCCGGTCACCTCCTGGGGCCATGCGGTGACCCCCTGGGCGTGCACCCCGTGGTCGCCCGCGAAGATCGCCACGGCGGCGGGCTCCGGGATCGGCGGCGGGCACACCCGGGAGAGCCCGGCGAGCTGCGCGGCGATGATCTCCAGCATGCCCAGCGCCCCGGCGGGCTTGGTCATGCGCTTCTGGCGCTCCCACGCCTCGCCGAGCGCCTTGGCGTCGAGCGGGCGGATGTTGGCGACGGTCTCCTGGAGCAGGTCGTGCGGCTCCTCGCCGGGCAGGGCGCGGCGGCCGTAGGTCTCCTCGTGGACGACCCAGGAGAGCGGGCGGCGCTTGGACCAGCCGGCCTGCATCAGCTCGGGCTCGTCGGGGAACTCGTCGACGTAGCCGACGCAGAGGTACGCGACCACTTCGAGGTGCTCGGGCAGGCCGAGGGCGCGGACCATCTCGCGCTCGTCGAAGAAGCTGACCCAGCCGACGCCGAGGCCCTCGGCGCGGGCGGCGAGCCAGAGGTTCTCGACGGCGAGGGCCGAGGAGTACGGGGCCATCTGCGGCTGCGTGTAGCGGCCGAGGGTGTGGCGGCCGCCCCGGGTCGGGTCGGCGGTCACGACGATGTTGACCGGGGTGTCGAGGATGGCCTCGATCTTCAGTTCCTTGAACTGCTTGGCCCGGCCCTTGGGCAGTGACTTCGCGTAGACGTCACGCTGGCGGGTGGCCAGTTCGTGCATGGTGCGGCGGGTCTCGGCGCTGCGGATGACGACGAAGTCCCACGGCTGCGAGTGGCCGACGCTGGGCGCGGTGTGCGCCGCTTCGAGGACGCGCAGGAGCACCTCGTGCGGGATCGGGTCGGAGCGGAATCCGTTGCGGATGTCGCGGCGCTCGCGCATCACGCGGAGTACGGCCTCGCGCTCGGCCTCGGCGTAGCCGGGGGCACGCTCGCCCGCCGCCTCGTCGGTGTCCGGGGTCTCCGGGGTCCCGGCCGGAGCGTCCGCGGCCCCGGGCTGCGGGGCGGCCTCGGCGAGCTGCGGGGGCAGGGCCTCGGCGGCCGGCTGCTCGGCGGGCTGCTCCGCCACCGCGGCCGGCTGCCCGGGCTGCGGGGCGGCCTGGACGGCCGGCTCCTCGGCGGCCTGCGGGGTCTGCGCCTCGGGCTGCTGCTCCGGGATGTCCTCGGCCACGAAGGAGATCTGCTCGGCCACGACCTCGACCGGGGCGGGGGTCTCCGCAGGCTCCTCGGGCGCGGGCGGGGCGGCGGCCGGGGTCTCCTGGGCGACGGGCTCGACGGTGGGCTCCACGACCGGCTCGGCAGCGGGGACCTCAGCGGTGACCGGCTCGGGGGCGGCAGGCCCGACGGGGGCGGGCTCGCCCGCGATCTGCTCGGCCGGGGCGATCTGCTCGGCCGGAGCGTCGTGCTCGGCCTCGCGCGGGGCGGGGACCGGGGCCGGGGCCGCCTGGACGACAGGCTCCGCGACGGGCTCGGCCACCGGCTGTGCGGCGACGGCAGGCTCGGCCACGACCGCCTCCGTGACCTCGGCCTCGGCATCCGGGGCGACCGGCTCGGCGGCGGGCTGCTCGGCGGGCTGCTCGGCGACGGGCTGACCGCCCGCCGCCTGCTCCACGACGGGCGCCTCCACGACGGGCGCCTCGGCGACGGGGGCCTCCGCATCCGGGACCTCCGCGACGGGTGCCTCCACGTCGGGGGCCTCTGCCACGGGCGCCTCGGCGACGGCCGGCTCGACGGGCTCGGGCTCGGCGGCGACCGGCTCGGCGGCCATGGGCTGCTCGGCGAGCGGCTGCTCGGCCGCGACGGGCTCGGCCGGGGTGCGGACGGCGTCCTCCGCCGCCACCGGCTCCTCGGCCTGCGCAACCTCGGGCTCCGGCGCCGGCGTCGGGGCCAGGTGCGGGGCGGTCGGGACGGAGCCCTCGACCGGAACGAACTGGGCGGCCTGCGGGGCGACCGTTTCTGCGGCGTCCTGCGGCTGCGCGGGCCACGGCACGGCGCCCTGCGGCGCGGTCTGCTGGTCCTGCGGAACGTCCAGGTACTCGGGGCCCGTCGACGGCGGGCCCGGGGTGCGGACCGGCATCGGGCCGGGCGCCGTGGCGGCCGCCGGAACGGGCGCGGGCTGCGGGGCCGCCGCCGGGCCGCGGTCGGCGAGCGAGCGGACGACGCCGGTGGCGTCGGGGACGGCCGGGCCCATGTGCAGAGGGCGGCGGGCGGGGGCCGGGGCCGCGGGCAGGCGGACCCCGCCGAGGTCGACGGAGCCGGAGTCGCGGCCGGCGGCCTCGTGGGCGCCGGTGTCGAGGATGCCGGGCTCGTAGCCGTGGCCGGCTGGCACGGGCTCCTGCGGGGCGGCCAGGGGCACGCCGTGCGCGGGGGTGCCCTGCGGCGGGAGCGGAACGCCCTGCGGCGGGGTGGCGGTGACCTGCTCCAGCGGGGCGGTCAGCGGGTCCACGAACGCGGGGGCGGGCACGGTGACCGGCGGCGCGGGCGGAACGCCCGGCTGCTGTTCGACCCAGGCGCCCTGGGCGCCCGGCATCAGGAGCAGTTCGTCTTCCTCGGCTGCCGTCGTGGAGGGGTCCAGGAAGGTGTACGCGTCCGGTGCGGGGATGCCCGGCTGCTCGACCATGCCTGCGTTCCCCGGCAGCCCCTCGCCCGGGACCTGGCCGGTGTCCGTCATGCTGCGTACCCCTCGCCCATCGGTTGTGCTCCTTCAGACCTTGCCCGTCGACAAGAACGAGCGTGCGCGCCGCGCGGCACGAGGCGCGCGGACACCCATGCATTGTCGCGGCCTTCGGCCATCGTGGCAGGCGGATCCGCCACGGTGCGCTGTGGACTGCGCCACGTCGCGCCGTCCCCCGTTGCTCCGTACCACATCAGCGACCCAATGGGACCACTACTTCCGGACATTGGGGAACAAAATGCCGAACGTCCGGGTGCGGTACAACAATCGGCCAGCCTACCCCGCCGGGCGGGCGGTGCGATCACTCAGGTCCGGTGACCGGACAGCAGGAAGACCACGGAGCGAGACCGCTCGGCGAAGTCGCCCGGGTCGAGTCCGACGGTCTGGAGCAGCGCGCATTCCACCTGGTAGCCGCCCTCCACGAGGGCGGCGCCGACGGCCTCGGCCTCGTCGCGGGTGCCGGCGTGGGCGACGATCCGTTCCGGCCTGCGGTCGGTGCAGGCGGTGACCACGGGCACTCCCCCGCCCCCGATGCGGACGACGTCCGGTTCGGGCAGGCGTTCCAGGACGTGCGGGGCGCGCCCGGACACGGTCTGCAGCTGGACGCCGGCGCGACGGGCGGCGGCCTCGGTGCGGGCGCAGGCCTCGGGGTCGCCGTCGACGGCGATGACGGCGGCGCCGAAGCGGGCGGCCTCCACGGCGAAGGCGCCGCCGGCGCAGCCGATGTCCCAGACGAGGTCGCCGACCCGGGGGCCGAGGCGGGCGAGTTGGGCGGCGCGCAGGGTGGCGTCCTGGCCGGTGCGGCCCTCGGTGTCCTCGCCGGACAGGGCCCAGCCGCGTACGGAGGGGGTGTCGTGGCCCATGAGCCAGCCGGTGGCGGACCCCCCGCCGATGACGAGGACGACGTTGGGGTCGCGCCAGACGTGGTCGGCGGCCTTGTCGGAGGTGAGGACGGTGACCTGTTCGCGTTCGGTGCCGAGTTCCTCGCAGATGACGAAGGTGCGGTGGACGCCTTCGAGGAGGAGGGCGAGTTCGGCGGGGCCGGCGCCCGGGGAGGTGAGGACGGCCACCTTCGGGTGAGCGCGGCAGACGTTGACGGCGCGCCGCAGGGTGCGCTGGTGGGCGACGACGATCTTGGCGTCGTCCCAGGGCATGCCGGCCCGGGCGAAGGCGGCGGCGACGGAGGAGACGGCGGGGACGACCTCGACCTCGAGGCCGTGCTCGGGGGCGCGCAGGGTGCGCACGACGCCGAAGAAGCCGGGGTCGCCGTCGGCGAGGACGACGGCGCTGCCGCGGTGGCCGGCGATCCGGCGGGCGGCGAGGTCGACGCTGCCCAGGCGGATGCGTTCGGCGCCGGCGGGCACTTCGGGGAGTGCCAGGTGGTGCGCGGCGCCGGCCACGAGGGTGGCGGCGGCGAGGGCGGACCGGGCCGCTGCGGTGAGGGGCGAGCCGTCCCATCCGATCACCGTGACCCGGTCGGCCATCTGTGTCTGTCTCCCTGGGCGAGTGTGCAGGTCGGGGGCGGTTCGAGCCTACCTGGGCGGTCAGCTCCAGTCGGCGTAGGTGGAGAAGCCCGCGTCGGACGTCTGCTCGGCGACGTCGTCGAGGTCCTCGGGGAGGAGGCCCCAGACGATGAGGTCGGTGCGGATGTCGGTCCAGGCTCCGGACTGGGTCTGGCTGCGCGCTATCCAGGCGTTGCGCAGGACGCCCTCGCTGATGCAGCCGATCTTCTGCGCGACCTGCTGGGAGGCGGTGTTGTCGGCGGGGGTGCGCAGTTCGATGCGCTCGAAGCCGCGGTCGCCGAAGAGCCATTGGGCGGCGGCGAGGACGGACTCGGTGGCGTAGCCCTCGCCCCGGGCCCAGGGGGCGGTGACGTAGGCGACCTGGGTGGCGCGGGTGCGCCAGTCGGTGCTGTGGAGGTGCAGGGTGCCGACGAGCCGCTGGGTGAGGAACTCGGTGACGGCGAAGACGATGCCGCGGCCCTCGGTCCGTTCCGCAGGAGCGATCCTGCGCACCCACGCCTCGGCGTCGGCGCGGGTGTACGGGTGCGGCACGGAGGTCCAGGCGACGACGAGTTCGTCGTTCATCATCTCCACGAACGCGGGGATGTCGGCCTCTTCGTACGAGCGCAGCACCAACCGGTCCGTGCTGATGGAGATGGACGGGAAGGTCGTAGTCATCTGCAACTCCATACGTGTATGACCGTGAACGCACAGCATGCAGCATGCGGATGCCGCGGCGCATACGCGGGTGAGCCGAAGGCCCCGTGCGCCGGACGGGGCGCTCGGGGCCTTCTGGGTGCGGACGTTGCCGCGAGGGCTACTTGGCGGGGGTGCCGAAGGCCGGGACGACCGAGCCCTTGTAGGTGTCCTCGATGTACTGCTTCACCTCGGGCGAGTTGAGGAGCTTCACGAGCTTCTGCACGCGGACGTCCTTCTCGTTGCCCTGCTTGACGGCGAGGAAGTTGGCGTAGGGGTTGCCCTCGGCCTTCTCCAGCGCGAGGGAGTCCTTGGCGGGCTGCAGCTTGGCCTCGATGGCGTAGTTGCCGTTGACCACGGCGGCGTCGACGTCGTTCAGGGCGCGGGGCACGGTGGCGGCCTCCAGCTCCTTGAACTCCAGGCCCTTCTTGTCGGTGATGTCGGAGAGCTTGGCGTCGGTGCCGACGCCCGCCTTCAGGGTGATGAGCCCGTTGTCGGCGAGCAGATGGAGGGCCCGGCCCTCGTTGGTGGTGTCGTTGGGCACAGCGATGGTCTGGCCGGCCTTGATGTCCTTCAGCGACGCGGCCTTCTTGGAGTAGAGGCCGAGCGGCTCCAGGTGGACGTCGACCACCGGGACGATGTGGGTGTTGTTCTTCTTGTTGAAGTCGTCGAGGTACGGCTTGTGCTGGAAGAAGTTCGCGTCGACCTGGCCGGTCTCGGTGGCGGTGTTCGGCAGGACGTAGTCCGTGAACTCCTTCACCTCCAGCTTCAGGCCCTCCTTCGCGGCGAGCTTGTCCTTGACGAAGTTGAGGATGTCGGCGTGCGGCGTCGGGGACGCGGCGACGACGAGCGGCTTGTCGGCGGAGCCGGCCGCGTCCTTGGCGGAGGACGGGTCGGAGGAGGTGCCGCAGGCCGTGAGGCCGAGGGCGAGGGCGGAGGTGGCGACGATGCCCGCGGTGAGCTTGGTGTTCTTGCGCACGAAGAGTGCCTCTTTCCGGTGGAGCGGTGATTTCGCCCTGGACGACAAGTCCGGGCTCTTCTTCGGGTTGCGAAGTCGGGGGGGTGACGTGCCGTTACGCGGTGCGGCCGCGGCGGGCGAGGAGGCGGACGATGACGTCGCCGAGGAGCTGGACGACGGTCACGATCGCGATCAGGACGACCACGGTGACCAGCATGAAGGTGGTGTCGAAGCGCTGGTATCCGTAGGTGACGGCCTTGGATCCGAGGCCTTCGCCGCCGACCGCGCCCGCCATCGCGGAGTAGCCGATGAGCACGATCACCGTGGTGGTGACGGCGGAGACGAGGGACGGCAGGGCCTGCGGGAGCAGGACCTTGCGGACGATGGTCGGGACGCCGCCGCCCATGGCCTGGACCGCCTCGACGAGCCCGTGGTCGACCTCGCGCACGGCGGTCTCGACGAGCCGGGCGAAGAACGGGATGGCGCCGATGGCGAGCGGCACGATCATCGCGGTCGGACCGATGAAGGTGCCGACGACGAAGGTGGTGAAGGGGATCAGGGCGATCAGCAGGATGATGAAGGGCAGCGAGCGGCCCACGTTCACGATCGCGCCGACGACCTTGTTCACCGGGCGGTTCTGCAGCAGTCCGCCCTTGTCGGTGAGGACGAGGAGGATGCCGAGCGGGAGGCCGCCGAGGATGGTGACGACGGTGGCCCACAGGACCATGTAGAGGGTGTCGACGGTGCCCTGCTCAAGCAGCGGCTGCATCTCGGACCAGGTCACTGGGCACCTTCCTTCACCAGCACCGACGCCTGGGCGGGCACGTGCGGGTCCTGCGCTTCGACGATCTCGACCTGGAGGCCCTGCTCGCGCAGGAAGCCGACGGGGACGACGTTCTCCTCGTAGCGGCCGGGGAGTTCGATCCGCATGCGGCCGATCTGGCGTCCGCCGACGGTGTCCATGGCGGCGCCGAGGATCGAGATGTCGATGTTGTACGTACGGGAGAGCTGCGAGATCACCGGCTGGGTGGCGGTCTCGCCGTGGAACGTGACGTCCACGACCGTGCGGTCGGGGGCGGTGGCGGTGCCGCTGACCGGGAAGAGCTCGGCGGCCAGCTGGGAGCCGGGGGTGGCGAGCAGTTCGCCGACGGTGCCGGACTCGACGACGCGGCCCTTCTCCATGAGGGCGGCCGAGTCGCAGATGGTCTTGACGACGTCCATCTCGTGGGTGATGAGCAGGACGGTCAGGCCGAGCTGCTGGTTGAGGTCGCGCAGCAGCTGGAGGATGGAGCGGGTGGTCTCCGGGTCGAGGGCGCTGGTGGCCTCGTCGGAGAGCAGGACCCTGGGCTCGCCGGCGAGGGCGCGGGCGATGCCGACGCGCTGCTTCTGGCCGCCGGAGAGCTGGCCCGGGTAGGACCTGGCCTTGTCGGCGAGGCCGACGAGGTCGAGGAGGTCCAGGGCGCGGCGCGAGCGCTCGGCGCCGGAGACGCCGAGGATCTCCAGGGGGAGCTCGATGTTGTCCTGGACGGTGCGCGAGGACAGCAGGTTGAAGTGCTGGAAGACCATGCCGATGCGGCTGCGCGCGCGGCGCAGGTCCTTGCCGGCCCGGCGGCTCCTGCCGGCGAGGGCGGTGAGGTCGACGCCGTCGACGGTGACGGTGCCGGAGGTGGGGCGCTCCAGGAGGTTGACGCAGCGGATGAGCGAGGACTTGCCGGCGCCGCTCTGGCCGATCACGCCGAAGACCTCGCCTTCGCGGACGTGGAGATCGACGCCGTCCAGAGCGGTGACCTGGCGGCCTCGCGACTCGTAGACCTTGGTCAGGCCCGTAGTGGTGATCACAGGGTTTCCGTCACTGTCGAGTGCGCGGCGCATGGTTCCGCCGTGCACGGCATTCGTCATTCGGAAGTCAGGCGCGTGGCGGCCGGTCGCGGCGGTGGGCCGGGAGGCGGCGCGTGCGCGGGGCGGGGCACGGTCCGGCGCCGCGGTGGCGGGCGGACCGGCCCGGCCGTCGGGGCTCGCTTCGGGGCGCGAGCTCGGCGGGGGCCCTCAGTTGGCGCACATTCGACACATACAACGAGCACCGGGCGTCGGGATCGCCTCGGTCGCAAGGGTGCGGCTGCTCGTCGTGGTCATGGCTGCAAGTAAAGCATGCAAACGTGCGAACGAAAGGCGGCTGTCCGAATAGCGGACATGGATGAGACGCCATGCGGACAGTGCGGGGCGGGGCGGGGTACGGCTCGGGGCCCCGCGACGGGCACCGTTCCCCCGCGTGTGGCCTGGGCCGGACCCGGCGGTGATCGCGTACGGGCCGGGCGGTGACGGGATCGGCCCGGCGGCGGCGTGTGGTCAAGGCCACGGCCGGCAGGCCCGGTCTCCGCGCGCCGCACCGGCAGCGGGCGATCGGGCGGGGACGTCCACGGGGAGGACAGGGCGGGCGGGCACCGGCCCCGGCTTCGCGGCCGCGAGCGGGGAAGGCCGGACCCGCCCGGCGCTGCCGGCCGTCGCCCACCGGCGCCGGCGCGCCCGGCGCCGGCGTCGTCGCCCGCCCTCGTCACCCGCCGCCGTCACCCACCGCGCCCTCCGGCCCGTCGCCGACCGCGCCGACCGCCCCGGCTCCCTCGCGCGACCGGGCGCCCGGAGAGGGGCCGCGCGCATCGGGCCATTCGGCCCGTAATACCCTCGGGCGCATGCTTGACGCCCTGACGGTCGCGGTTTCGGTGGCCGCGCTCGCCCTCGCCGCCTGGTGCGGCTTCGCCTTCACCCGGAATCAGTCCACCAAGGACTGGCACTTCATCGGCATGGCCGTGGTGACCGTCCTCGCGCTGGTCCAGCTGGTGGTCGGCATCGTGCAGCTCGCGCGCGGCGGGAACGCCGAGGAGGGCACGACGATCTTCGTCGCCTATCTGCTGGGCGCGCTGTGCGCGGTGCCCGCGGCCGGCCTCATGTCGCTGACCGAGCGCAGCAGGTGGGGTTCGGCGACGGTGGCGGCCGGCGCGGTCGTGCTCGCGGTGCTGGAAGTGCGTCTCTACGACATCTGGACGGTGGGCTGACCATGACGACGACCGAGACCGAGGGTGCCCGGACCGGCCGCCTGGTGAAGGGCCCGGGCCTGCTGCTCGTCTGGCTGTACGGCGTCATGTCCGTGGGCGCGGTGTCCCGCTCCGTCTACCAGATCGCGACCGAGTTCGACCGTGCCCCGCTCGCGTACGGCCTGTCGGCGGTGGCGGCCGTCGTCTACGCCTTCATCACGTACACGCTGGTCCGCGGCGGCGAGACGGCCCGCAGGGCGGCGCTGGTGTGCTGCGCCGCCGAGCTCGCGGGCGTACTGACCGTCGGGACGTGGACGCTGGTCGAGCCCTCGGCCTTCCCGGACGCGACGGTCTGGTCGGACTACGGCTACGGCTACGTCTTCATCCCGGTGCTGCTGCCGCTGACCGGCATCTGGTGGCTGCGGACGTCCCGCGCCCTGGCGTCCTGACGGTCCGCCTGGGCGGGCCCGGCCCGCTCAGGCCGCCTTCTCCAGCGTGACCAGGGTGAGGGTGGGGCCGATCTCGCGGGTGGAGACCTGCTCGTAGCCCTTGCTGCGGTAGAGCCGCAGATTGCCCTCGCTGCGGTGTCCGGTGAAGAGCTGGAAGCGCTTGGCGGCGGGCGCCGGCTCCCTCGCGAAGTGGGCCTCGATGGCGTCGAGCAGCCGGCCGCCGAGGCCGTGCCGCCGCATCCGCGGGTGCACGATGAGCTTGGCGATCCTCACGGTGCCGTCCTCGTCGAGCCGGCCGCGTACGGAGGCGACGATCTCGTCGCCGAGGCGGGCGACGAAGCCCTGGCCCTCGGCGAGTTCGGCACGCAGGGCGTCGAGCGACTGGGTGAGCGGCTCGATGGACCAGTCCTGGTAGATCTCCGCCTCACGCTGATAGCAGAGGAACTGCAGCTTGAGGATGTGCTCCGCGTCCTGCGCCGTGTCCGCCGCTGAGATGGTCACGCTCATGCCCATGTGCGCATGCCTCCCGCTCACCTGGTCCGCCGTCGGTCTACGGCACCCTTCCCCCGGCGTCGAGGGCGGGAACCTCCGCAGCCAGCATTCTGCGCAGGCAGCCCAGGCAACGGGAACGCATCGGCCCCAGACTGCCCTGTGAGATACCCAACGCTCCCGCGATCTCACGGTAGGTGGGGTCCGCGGGATGGAGCATCGCGGTCAGCAGCCGGGGGCAGTGGCCGGGGGTGCGGCGGACGGCGGCGCGCAGGGTGCGGCGGCGTTCGGAGACGAGCGCGGAGCTCTCGGGCGAGCGGTGCGCGTCCTGGGCCGGCTCGCCGTGGTACGGGCGTTCGCGGGCCGAGGCCCGGCGCGCCCGGCGGGCCTCCGCGCGGACGGCGCGGCGCAGCCAGTCCGCGGGGTGTTCGGGGGCGCCGTCCTCCTGGAGACGCTCCAGGAGGCGCAGCCAGACGGCCTGTTCGAGGTCGGCGGCCTCGATGCCGGCGCCCGCCGCCTCGGCGCGGGACTCGGCGGCGAGCAGCGGCGTGAGGGTGGCGAGGAGCGTTTCGCGGGAGGTCATGCCCGCGACGATGCGGGGCGGGCCGCCGGCGGTTGCGGGCCCGGCCGCAAACCACCCGGTCGGGGGTAGGGGCCGGGCCGCGCGGGTGGTCAGCGGGCGGTGAAGTCCGCCGCCGCGAGCAGTGCCGTGTCGGCGTTGTCGGAGAAGATGCCGTCGATTCCCGTCGCGAAGAACCGCTGCAGCGCGCCGAAGGCGTCCCCGTACGCGACCGGGTCGGTGCCCCGGCGGTACTCGGCGGGCAGGAAGGTGTTCTCGTTGCGCTGGGTGTACGGGTGGAGGATCAGGTCATCGGCGTGCGCGTCGCGCACCAGGGTGGTCTCGGCGCCGAGCCGGCCGCTCGCGTCCCGGGGCAGGATCAGGTCGATGGTGGGGCCGATGCCCTGCGCGTAGGAGGCGATCCAGCGCAGGCCCTCCGGCGTGACCAGGTCGGCGACCGTGCGCGGGTCGCCGGACTGCACGAAGTCCCAGGGGCGGGTGTTCGCGGCCGACAGCAGCACGACCCGCGGGGAGTCGACGAGGCGGGCCAGGCGCTGGATGCTGCCGGGCTCGAAGGACTGGAGGAAGACCGGGGAGTCGGCGCGGTGCCGGCCGTGGCGGCGGAGCAGGCGGGCGAGGCGCTCCTCCAGGGCCAGGCCGAGGGAGCGGAAGTAGGTGGGGTGCTTGGTCTCGACGTGCAGCCACACCTCGCGACCGCGGCGGCGGCCCTCCTGCTCGGCCCAGCGCAGCACCTCCTCGAAGGTGGGGACGTCCCAGCGGCCGTCGTAGAGGGTGTTCTCCTGTCGGGTGGCCGGGATGCGCTCCTTGGCGCGGAGGGTCTTCAGCTCGGCGAGCGTGAAGTCCTCGGTGAACCAGCCGGTGAGGGCGACCCCGTCGACGGTCTTCGTCGTCCTGCGGGAGGCGAACTCGGGGTGGTCGGCGACGTCGGTGGTACCACCGATCTCGTTCTCGTGGCGGCACACGAGGTGCCCGTCCTTCGTGGGCACGAGGTCCTGCTCGACGACGTGCGCACCCATGTCGAGGGCGAGCTGGTACGAGCCGAGGGTGTGCTCGGGGCGGTAGCCGCTGGCACCGCGGTGGGCGATGACGGTGGGAACGGGCAGCGAGCGGTACCCGTGGCCCTTGCGCCGGGCGTCGTGGCCGGCGTCGGCGGCGACGGCCGACCGCACGGCCTGCGCGGTGCCGCCCGCGAGGACGGTCGAGCCGCCCAGGACGGCCGCTCCGGCGGCTCCGAGGACGGCGCGCCGGGCCGGGGTCCGGCGCTCGGGCTGTGTCATGAGGACTCCTTCGGTGTGATGTCCCGCACCTGTCAACTGCCCTCCCGACGCTAGGCAAAGAGCCCCTACAGGCGGCAGACCTGGGCGGAACATGGCGGAAACACACGTCAACACCGCGTATCCACTCCGTGAACCCGATGTGCGACACGGCGTGACCCGCGAGTATCGTCGCGGTCTGCACGTGTCGGCTCGCACGAGCCGCTCACCCGACACCGGAGGAACCGTTGTCCCGTCTCGCGATCATGAAGGCCACCCTGGGCCCGGTCCTGCGCCTCATGTTCCGTCCCCGCGTCGAGGGCGCGGAGAACGTCCCCGGCACCGGGCCGGTGATCCTCGCGGGCAACCACCTGACCTTCATCGACTCGATGATCATGCCGATCTGCCTGGACCGTCAGGTCTTCTTCATCGGCAAGGACGAGTACGTGAAGGGCACCGGCCTCAAGGGGCGCCTGATGGCCTGGTTCTTCACCAGCGTCGGCATGATCCCGGTGGACCGCGACGGCGGCCGGGGCGGCGTGGCCGCGCTGATGACGGGGCGCCGGGTCCTGGAGGAGGGCAAGATCTTCTCGATCTACCCCGAGGGCACCCGCTCCCCCGACGGACGCCTCTACCGCGGCCGCACCGGCATCGCGCGGCTGACCCTGATGACGGGCGCGCCGGTGGTGCCGTTCGCGATGATCGGCACCGACAAGCTGCAGCCGGGCGGCGCGGGCTTCCCGCGCCCGGGCCGGGTGACGGTCCGCTTCGGCGAGCCGATGGAGTTCTCCCGCTACGACGGCATGGACCGCGACCGCTACGTCCTGCGGGCGGTGACGGACTCGGTGATGGCGGAGGTCATGCGCCTCTCGGGCCAGGAGTACGTGGACATGTACGCGACCAAGGCGAAGGAAGCGGCGTAGCACCGCACCCCGGCGCACAGGAGGGCGCTCCCCGGGACCGGGGGGCGCCCTCTGCCCTGTCCGGACGCGTCAGTGCTCGACGCCGTCGGCCAGCTTCTGGCCCTTCAGGAGGAACCAGGCCGCGACCGCGGTCACGAGCAGGACCGCCGCGCCGGCGCCCGACGCGAGGCGCAGGCCGTCGACGAAGGCGTCCTGGGCGGCGCCGACCAGGGCGTCGGCCTGGGCCGGGGCGAGGCCCGCGGAGGCCTCGACCGCGCCGCCCAGCGAGTCGTGCGCCGCGGCGGCGGTGTCGGCCGGGATGCCGGCCGGGGCGGCGAAGCCCCGGTAGACGCCGGTGACGACGGAGCCGAGGAGCGCGATGCCGAGGGCCGCGCCCAGCTCGTAGGCCGTCTCGGAGACCGCGGAGGCGGCACCGGCCTGCTCCTTGGGCACGGTCGAGAGGATCACGTCGGCGGTGACCGTGAAGGCGAAGCCCGCACCGACACCGACGACGAGAAGGCTCACGCCGAGCAGCGGGTAGCCGGTCGACTGCCCGATGGCGGTCAGCGCCGCGAGGGCCAGACCGATGGCACCGAGGCCGCCCGCGACGACGGAGCGCACGCTGAAGCGCCGGGCGACGCTGCCGGCGACCAGACCGGCCGTCACCGCGCCGACGGCGGCGGGCAGTTCGGCCAGTCCCGCCTCCAGCGGCTGGCGTCCCTGCACCAGTTGGAAGAACTGGGACAGGAAGAACACCAGGCCGGACAGGCCGAGGATGGTCAGCAGGTCGGCGGTGACGGCGGCCGAGAAGCCGCGGTTGCGGAACAGCCGCATGTCCAGGAGCGGCGTCGGCAGGGTCAGCTGCCGGCGCACGAACCCGGCCAGCCCGCCGATGCCGGCGGCGGCGGCCAGGGCGACGCCGAAGGTGGGGCCCTCGGCGGCGAGTTCCTTGACGGCGTAGACGACGCCGATCATGCCGACGAGGGAGAGACCGACGCTGGGCACGTCCCACGGGCCCGGGTGCGGGTTCTTCGACTCGGGGATCAGCTTCACGCCGACGAGGACCAGGACGCCCATGACGGGCAGGTTGATGAGGAAGACCGAGCCCCACCAGAAGTGCTCCAGCAGGAATCCGCCGACCACCGGGCCCACGGCGGCACCGGCCGAGGCCATGGCGCCCCAGATGCCGATGGCGAGGCTGCGCTCGCGCGGGTCGTGGAACAGGTTGCGGATCAGGGCGAGCGTGGACGGCATGAGGGTGGCGCCGGCGACACCCAGCAGGGCGCGGGCCACGATCATCATCTCGGGGCTGGTCGCGTAGGCGTTGAGCACGGAGACGGCGCCGAACGCGACGGCTCCGGTGAGCAGCAGCTTCTTGCGGCCGATGCGGTCGCCGAGGCTGCCCATGGAGACCAGCAGACCGGCGATGACGAAGGAGTAGACGTCGCCGATCCACAGCAGCTGGGTGCCGGACGGCTTCAGGTCCTCGGAGAGGAAGGGCGTCGCCAGCCCGAGTACCGTGGCGTCGACCGCCACGAGCAGCACGGCCAGGACGAGCACGGCGAGGGCGAGCCACCGGCCGGAACGGCGCACGCCCCCGATATGGCTCTCGTGCCGGACGGTTTCGGTGATCACTTCTCCACGCTCCTGCGCGCTCCGCCGAGCAGCAGCTCGGCGATCATGTATTGGATGTCGTTGGCGGCGACACGCCCGTCGGCGACCGCCCAGGCGCCCGAGCCGAGCAGGCCGTAGAAGGCCTCACAGAGCCAGGCCGGGGTGAGGTCGATCCGGAAGGCGCCCTGCTCCTGTCCGCGCCGGAAGAGCGCGGCGAGCCGGTCGTCGAGGCGGGTCCAGCCGGCGTTCTGCTGCTCGCCCTCGAAGAGCTGGTTCTCGGTGTAGAGGAAGGCGAGCAGGGGCGCGACGGGCTCACATGCGCCGATCAGGCGGCGTACGGCCTCGTCGGCGGGCCCCTCGTCGAGACGCGCCGCGTCGAGCGCGGCCTCCGTCTCCTCGATGCACAGCTGCTCCAGCGCCCGCACCAGCGCGTCCCGCCCGGCGAAGTGCCGGTGCAGCGTGGCGCGCCCGATCCCGGCGGCGCGGGCGACCTCGTCCATCGTGGCGGTCGCCTTGCGGGTGAGCAGGGCAGCGGCGGCGTGGAGCACCTGGGTGCGGTCGACGGACATGAGACGACAGTACACCGGATGAGACATGAATGTCTCATCCGAAATTTCGATGCCTCATCGGCGGGTGGGCAGGGATGCTGTGGACATGACGAAGCCGCTGCTGCTGATCGACGTGGACGGACCGCTGAACCCGTACGCGGCGCAGCCCGAGCGCCGGCCCGCGGGGTACACGACCCATCGGATGCGCCCGAGCGGCTGGACGGAGACCCGGCCGCTGCGGGTCTGGCTGAACCCCGGGCACGGGGAGGAGCTGCGCGCGCTCGCCGAAGCGTACGAGCTGGTCTGGGCGACCACCTGGAAGGACGAGGCCAACGACTGGATCGGTCCGCGGCTGGGGCTGCCCGAGCTGCCGTTCGTCGATTGGCCGGAAATGCACGGGGCCGCCCCGCACGGGACGTTCTGGAAGACCGCGTACGTCCTGGAGTACGCGCAGGGACGGCCGTTCGCCTGGGTCGACGACGACATCACGTCGCACGACCGCGCCCACGTGAAGCGGAACCACAGCGCCGCCGCCCTGCTGCTGCACGTCGACCCCCGGCTCGGACTCCTCCGGCCGGACTTCGACGCGCTCGCGGACTGGGCGGCGGCGCTGTAGGAGCGGGGTTCAGTTCTTGGCGGTGGCCCAGGCGCGCTGGATCACCAGGTCCGCCTTGACCTCGACCAGCTGGACGGCGACCGCCGACGGCGCGGTGCCGCCCCGGCCGTCGCGGGAGGCGAGGGCACCGGGCACGTTGAGCACCGTACGGACCTCGGGGGTGAGGTGCTCGGAGATCTTCGCGAACTGCTCGTCCGTCAGCTCGTCGAGCTCCTTGCCCTCCGCCTCGGCGACCTTGACGCACTCGCCGGCGACCTCGTGCGCCACCCGGAACGGCACGCCCTGCCTGACCAGCCACTCGGCGATGTCGGTCGCGAGGGAGAAGCCGGCCGGAGCGAGCTCCTCCATCCGCTCCCGGTTGACCGTGAGGGTCGCCATCATGCCGGTGAAGGCGGGGAGCAGGACCTCCAGCTGGTCGCAGGAGTCGAAGACCGGCTCCTTGTCCTCCTGGAGGTCCCGGTTGTAGGCCAGCGGCAGCGCCTTCAGCGTCGCCATGAGACCGGACAGGTTGCCGATGAGGCGGCCGGACTTGCCCCGGGCCAGCTCGGCGATGTCGGGGTTCTTCTTCTGCGGCATGATCGACGAGCCGGTGGAGAAGGCGTCGTGCAGGGTCACGAAGGAGAACTCCTTCGTGTTCCAGATGATGATCTCCTCCGCGATCCGGGAGAGGTTCACCCCGATCATCGCCGTGATGAACGCGAACTCGGCGACGAAGTCGCGCGAGGCCGTGCCGTCGATCGAGTTGCCGGCCGAACCCCGCTCGAAGCCGAGGTCCTTGGCCACCGCCTCCGGGTCGAGCCCGAGCGAGGAGCCCGCGAGGGCGCCGGAGCCGTAGGGGGAGACCGCGGTCCGGGTGTCCCACTGGCGCAGCCTCTCGGCGTCCCGGGACAGGGACTGCGCGTGGGCGAGCACATGGTGGGCGAAGAGCACCGGCTGGGCGTGCTGGAGGTGCGTCCGGCCGGGCATGGCGACGTCCGGGTGCGCCTCGGCCAGACCGACCAGGGCGTCCTGGAGGTCGGCGATCAGTCCGCCGATGATCCGGGCGTGGTCCCGCAGGTACATCCGGAAGAGCGTGGCGACCTGGTCGTTACGGGACCGGCCGGCCCGCAGCTTGCCGCCGAGCTCGGCGCCGAGGCGCTCCAGGAGACCCCGCTCCAGGGCGGTGTGGACGTCCTCGTCGGCGATGGTGCCGACGAACGAGCCGTCGGCGACGTCCGCCTCCAGCCGGTCGAGACCGCCGAGCATGCGGGTCAGCTCGTCCTCGGTGAGGAGCCCGGCCTTGTGCAGCACGCGCGCGTGGGCACGGGAGCCGGCGATGTCGTACGGCGCCAGGCGCCAGTCGAAGTGGACCGACGCGGACAGCTTCGCCAGGGCCTCGGCGGGGCCGTCGGCGAACCGGCCGCCCCAGAGCCGGACGTCACCGTTGTTGCTGCTCACTGCTGTGCTCCTCAGGACAGTGTCGGGATGTGCGGCCGCCTCCCTGCCGCGTACAGCGTCGGCGTACGGAACAGGGAGGCGGCTTGTACAACGTGCGGGGGTCAGCCCAGGTCGCGCTTCGCGGCGATCTTCGCCGAAAGGGCGAAGATGTCGATGAAGCCCTGCGCCTTGGACTGATCGAACGTGTCGCCGGTGTCGTAGGTGGCCAGGTTGAAGTCGTACAGCGCCTCGGCGGACTTCCGGCCGGTGACCACGGCGCGGCCGCCGTGCAGGGTCATCCGGATGTCGCCCGTGACGTGCTGGTTGGCCTCGTCGATGAAGCCGTCCAGGGCGCGCTTGAGCGGGGAGAACCACATGCCGTCGTAGACGAGCTCGCCCCAGCGCTGCTCGACCTGCCGCTTGTAGCGGGCCAGCTCGCGCTCGACGGTGACGTTCTCCAGCTCCTGGTGGGCGGTGATCAGGGCGATCGCGCCGGGAGCCTCGTACACCTCGCGGGACTTGATGCCGACGAGACGGTCCTCGACCATGTCGATCCGGCCGATGCCCTGGGCGCCGGCCCGCTCGTTGAGCTGCTGGATCGCCTGGAGCACGGTGACGGGCCTGCCGTCGATGGCGACCGGGACGCCCTCCTTGAAGGAGATGACGACCTCGTCGGCCTCGCGGGCGACCGCCGGGTTCTCGGTGTACTCGTAGATGTCCTCGATAGGGGCGTTCCAGATGTCCTCGAGGAAGCCGGTCTCGATCGCCCGGCCGAAGACGTTCTGGTCGATGGAGTACGGGGACTTCTTGGTGGTCGCGATCGGCAGGTTCGCCTTCTCGGCGAACGCGATGGCCTTGTCGCGGGTCATCGCGTAGTCACGGACCGGGGCGATGCACTTCAGGTCCGGGCCGAGGGCCTGGATGCCGGCCTCGAAACGCACCTGGTCGTTGCCCTTGCCGGTGCAGCCGTGGGCCACGATCGAGGCGTCGTGCTTCTTGGCGGCCGCCACGAGGTGCTTCACGATGGCCGGCCGGGAAAGGGCCGAGACCAGCGGGTAGCGGTCCATGTAGAGGGCGTTGGCCTTGATCGCCGGGAGGCAGTACTCGTCGGCGAACTCGTCCCTGGCGTCCGCGACCTCCGCCTCGACCGCACCGCAGGCGAGCGCGCGCTTGCGGATGACGTCCAGGTCCTCGCCGCCCTGGCCGACGTCCACGGCGACGGCGATGACCTCGGCACCCGTCTCCTCGGCGATCCAGCCGATGGCGACGGAGGTGTCCAGGCCGCCCGAGTAGGCGAGTACGACGCGCTCGGTCACGGGGTTCTCCTTACCTTGCAACCACTGATGGGTATAACTATGCAGTCCTCCGTATGTTTTGTCAACGCGACTGGTGAGGGACTCCCCTTCCGCGGGAAAACCGCAGGCGAGAACCGGTGCGCGGCCCCTAGGCTCCGTGCATGACGAGCGAGGAGACACCGCTGGACGCGGCACTGCGGGGGCTCGCGCGCGGGCGCCCGCTCGCGCGGGTGCTGGAGGTCTGGCGGCCGCAGGCGTGGCTGGAGCTGGACGCACGCATCCGCCGCGGCATCCGTACGGGCGAGGTCGGGCGCCCCGCCCCTCGCCGGCTCCCGACCGGCGGCCTGCCCTCCGCCCTCCGCGCCGCCCTGGGCGCGCCGGCGCCCAGCGAGGCGCAGCTCGCCCTCGCCCTGTGCGACCCCAGCGGCCTGATCCGCGCCGCCGCGCTCCCCCACGCCGCCGGGCGTCCCGCCGTCCTCCCCCTGGTCGCGATCCGCACGGCCGACTGGGCGGCGCCGGTCCGCGAGGCGGCCCAGGCCGTCCTCGCCGGCGCCCTGCCCGGCGCCGACCCCGGCACCCTCGCCGTCACCGCACCGGTCGCCCTCCGGCTCGGGGCCCGGCTGCGCGGCGGCACGGCCGCCGCACTCCTCCGGGACACCCTGCGCACCGCACCGCCGGCCACCGTCACCGGGCTGCTCCTCAACCGGGACCGGCCCACCCGGCGGCTCGCCCTCGACCTCGCGATCGAGCGGGGGCTGCTGGGGCCGGCGGAGCTGGCCCGCCTCGCCGCGTACGACGACGACCGTGTCGTACGGGACAGGGCGGCCACCGCCGCCCTCGCCGCGGGCGTCCCCGACGAGACGCTGCCGCTGCTGCTCGCCGCCCGCTGTGGCGGCGTGCGCTCGGCCGGGGTCACCGCGCTGCGCAAGGCCGGCCGGACCGCCGAGGCCGAGCCGTTCCTCCACGACCGCTCGGGGCTGGTCCGGGCGTGCGCCCGCTGGGCGCTGCGGCAGGACGGCCGGGATCCGGCAGCCCTCTACCGGGCGGCGTGCGCCGATCCGGCGACCGTGCCGGACCGCGCTCCGCTCGGGCTCGCGGAGTGCGGGGAGCGGACGGTGGACCTGCCGGTGCTCTGGGAGCTGACCGGGCACGAGCGTCCCCTGGTGCGCTCGTCGGCCGTCGCGGGCCTGCGCGTCCTCGGCACCGGGGACCTCGCCCGGCTGCTCGCGCTGCTCGACGACCCGGCTCCCGGCGTCGTACGGGAGGCGGCCCGCACCCTGCTCCCGTGGACCGACCGCCTGCCGGACCGGGAACTGGTGCGCCGCACGGGCCCCGACCGCCCGGCGCACACCCGGATCCGGGCCCTGCGGCTGCTGAGCGAGCGCGGCGGGGAGCCGTACGGCGAGACGGCCCGGCGGCTGCTCGAGGACCCCGATCCGGTGCTGCGCGGCCAGGTCCGCCGGGCCCTCGGCCTGGGGAACCCCCGGGTCCGCCCGCCGGGCACCCCCGCCCGCTTCCTGATCCGGTGAGCCGGCGCCCGGCCGGGCGGATCCGGCCCGCCGGGGCCGTGCATCGCCGTCGGCGCGCGGGGCGGGCCGACGGCGGTCACCCGCTGCCGACGCTCAGCGTTCCTTCTGGGCGAGCCGCAGCAGATGGTCCGCGAGGGCCTGGCCGCCGGCCGGGTCGCGGGAGATGAGCAGCAGGGTGTCGTCGCCCGCGATCGTGCCGAGGATCGCGTGGAGTTCGGCCTGGTCGATGGCCGACGCGAGGAACTGGGCGGCGCCCGGCGGGGTGCGGAGCACCACCAGGTTGGCCGAGGCCTCGGCGGAGATCAGCAGTTCGCCGGAGAGGCGCCGCATGCGCTCCTCCTTGGCCGACTCGCCGAGCGGGGCCTGCGGGGTACGGAAGCCGCCCTCGCTGGGCACGGCGTAGATCAGCTCGCCGCCCGTGTTGCGGATCTTCACCGCGCCGAGTTCGTCGAGGTCCCGGGAGAGCGTCGCCTGGGTGACGCTCAGTCCGTCGTCGGCGAGTAGCTTGGCCAGCTGGCTCTGCGATCGGACGGGCTGCCGGTTGAGGATGTCGACGATCCTGCGGTGGCGTGCGGTGCGGGTCTGCGGAACGGACGGTCCCCCGGACTCCGGCTGGGCGGCTCCCCAGCTCTCGGTTCCCTGCGCGTCGGTCATCGTCGCTTCATTCTCCGCTTCGTCCTTCCCCGTCGGCCACCTCGAGGACGCCGGGCAGGGCCCGGAGGAAGGCGTCCACCTCCGCGTCTCCGATGATCAGCGGCGGCATGAGCCGTACGACATCGGGGGCGGGCGCGTTCACCAGGAGTCCGGCGTCCTGAGCCGCCTGCTGCACCTGCGGCGCGAGGGACTCGGTGAGCACGATACCCAGCAGGAGGCCCGAGCCACGGACGTGGGAGACCAACGGGTGGCCCAGACCCTCGATTCCGTCGCGCAGCTTCTCGCCGAGCCGCTTGACCTCGTCGAGGACGGCGTCGGCGCCGAGGGTGTCGAGAACGGCGAGCCCGGCGGCGCAGGCGACCGGGTTCCCGCCGAAGGTGGTGCCGTGGTGACCGGGCTCGAAGAGCTCCGCGGCCGGGCCGAAGGCGACGGTCGCGCCCAGCGGGAGGCCGCCGCCCAGGCCCTTGGCGAGCGTGACGATGTCGGGGTCGACTCCGTCGTGGGCCTGGTGCTCGAACCAGGTGCCGCACCGGCCGATGCCGGTCTGCACCTCGTCGAGGACGAGGAGGGTGCCGGTGGCGCGGGTGATCCGGCGGGCGGCCTGGAGGTAGCCGGCCGGCGGGACGACGACGCCGTTCTCGCCCTGCAGCGGCTCGATGACGACGAGGGCCGTCTCCTCGGTCACGGCGGCCCGCAGCGCCTCGACGTCGCCGTACGGCACGTGTGTGACGTCGCCGGGCAGCGGCAGGAACGGGGTCTGCTTGCCGGGCTGGCCGGTCAGCGCGAGGGAGCCCATGGTCCGGCCGTGGAAGCCGCCCTGGGTGGCGACCATGTGCCCGCGGCCGGTGAGCCGGCCGAGCTTGAAGGCGCCCTCGTTGGCCTCGGCGCCGGAGTTGCAGAAGAAGACCTTGCCGGGCCGGCCGAAGAGCTGCAGCAGCCGCTCGGCGAGGGCGACGGGCGGTTCGGCGACGAAGAGGTTGGAGACGTGGCCGAGGGACGCGATCTGCGCCGACACGGCCTCGACGATCGCCGGGTGGGCGTGGCCGAGGGCGTTGACCGCGATGCCGCCGACGAAGTCGAGGTACTCCGTGCCGTCGGCGTCCCAGACCTTGGCGCCCTCACCGCGGACGAGCGGCAGCCGCGGGGTGCCGTAGTTGTCCATGAGCGAGCCCTGCCACCGCTGGGTCAGGTCCTGGTTGGCGGTCACTTCTCCCCCTGGGCGTTGCATTCGTCGGGCACGACCATGGTGCCGATGCCCTCGTCGGTGAAGATCTCCAGCAGGATCGAGTGCTGGACCCGGCCGTCGATCACGCGGGCCGTGGTGACCCCGTTGCGGACGGCGTGCAGGCAGCCCTCCATCTTGGGGACCATGCCGCTGGAGAGTTCGGGCAGCAGCTTCTCCAGCTCGCTCGCGGTGAGCCGGCTGATGACCTCGTCGCTGTGCGGCCAGTCCTCGTAGAGGCCCTCGACGTCGGTCAGGACCATCAGGGTCTCGGCGCCCAGCGCAGCAGCGAGTGCCGCAGCCGCCGTATCAGCATTGACGTTGTAGACATGCGCGTCGTCCTGGGAGCGGGCGATGGAGGAGACGACGGGGATCCGGCCGTCGTCGAGGAGTGCCTGGATGGCGCCGGTTTCGATGGCGGTGATCTCGCCGACCCGGCCGATGTCGATCTGTTCGCCCTCGATGACCGGCTGGTGCTTGGTCGCGGTGATGGTGTGGGCGTCCTCGCCGGTGAGGCCGACGGCGAGCGGGCCGTGCTGGTTGAGCAGCCCGACGAGCTCGCGCTGGACCTGGCCGGCGAGGACCATCCGTACGACGTCCATCGCCTCGGGGGTGGTGACCCGCAGGCCCGCCTTGAACTCGCTGACCAGGCCGGCCTGGTCGAGGGCGGCGCTGATCTGCGGGCCGCCGCCGTGCACGACGACCGGCTTGAGGCCGGCGTGGCGCAGGAAGACGACGTCCTGGGCGAAGGCGGCCTTGAGGTCGTCGTCGATCATGGCGTTGCCGCCGAACTTGATGACGACGGTCTTGCCGTGGTGGCGGGTGAGCCAGGGCAGCGCCTCGATGAGGATCTGCGCCTTGGGCAGCGCGGTGTGCTTCCGGGTCGGGCCCGTCGAGTCGCTCATGAGGAGTACGCGCTGTTCTCGTGGACGTAGTCGGCGGTGAGGTCGTTGGCCCAGATGACGGCGGACTCGGAGCCGGCGGCGAGGTCGGCGGTGACGACGACCTCCCGGTAGCGCATGTCGACGAGCTCGCGGTCCTCGCCGACGGAGCCGTTCTTGCACACCCACACGCCGTTGATGGCGACGTTGAGCCGGTCGGGCTCGAAGGCGGCCCGTGTGGTGCCGATCGCCGAGAGCACCCGGCCCCAGTTGGGGTCCTCGCCGTGGATGGCGCACTTGAGCAGGTTGTTGCGGGCGATGGACCGGCCGACCTCGACGGCGTCGTCCTCGGTGGCCGCGTTGATCACCTCGATCCGGATGTCCTTGCTGGCGCCCTCGGCGTCGCCGATGAGCTGACGGGCGAGGTCGGCGCACACGTCCTGGACGGCCTGGGTGAACTCGTCCTGGGCCGGGGTGACGCCGGAGGCGCCGGAGGCGAGCAGCAGCACGGTGTCGTTGGTCGACATGCAGCCGTCGGAGTCGACCCGGTCGAAGGTGACCCGGGTGCTCTGCCGGAGGGCGGCGTCGAGCCCCTTGGCGTCGACGTCGGCGTCGGTGGTGAGGACGACCAGCATGGTGGCGAGGCCGGGGGCGAGCATGCCCGCGCCCTTGGCCATGCCGCCGACGGTCCAGCCGTCCCGGCCGGCGACGGCGGTCTTGTGCACGGTGTCGGTGGTCTTGATGGCGATGGCCGCCTTCTCGCCGCCGTGCTCGGAGAGCTCGCCCGCGGCCTTGTCGACGCCGGGCAGCAGCTTGTCCATGGGGAGCAGGACGCCGATGAGGCCGGTGGAGGCCACGGCGACCTCGCCGGCCCCGATGCCCAGGACCTCGGCGACCTTCTCGGCGGTGGCGTGGGTGTCCTGGAAGCCCTGGGGGCCGGTGCAGGCGTTGGCGCCGCCCGAGTTGAGGACGACGGCGGTCAGCTCGCCGTCGGCCAGGACCTGCTGGGACCACAGGACCGGCGCGGCCTTGACGCGGTTGGAGGTGAAGACTCCCGCGGCGGCGCGGCGCGGCCCGGTGTTGACCACGAGGGCCAGGTCCGGGTTGCCGTTCTCCTTGATCCCGGCCGCGATGCCCGCGGCCGTGAATCCCTTCGCTGCGGTGACGCTCACGGAGCGACTCCAATCGTGGAAAGTCCGGTCTCCTCGGGGAGCCCGAGGGCGATGTTCATGCTCTGCACCGCCGCGCCGGCGGTGCCCTTGGTGAGGTTGTCGATGGCGCTGATCGCGATGATCCGGTTCGCGACGGGGTCGTGGGCGACCTGGATCGAGACGGCGTTGGAGGCGTGGACGGCGGCCGTGGACGGCCACTGCCCCTCGGGGAGCAGATGGACGAAGGGCTCGTCCGCGAAGGCCTTCTCGTACGCGGCGCGCAGCGTCTCGCCGGTCACGCCCGGCCGGGCGGCGGCCGAGCAGGTGGCGAGGATGCCGCGGGGCATCGGCGCGAGGGTGGGCGTGAAGGAGACGGTGACCCGCTCGCCCGCCGCCGCGCTGAGGTTCTGGACCATCTCGGGGGTGTGCCGGTGCCCGCCGCCGACGCCGTACGGCGACATGTTGCCCATGACCTCGCTGCCGAGCAGATGCGGCTTGGCGGCCTTGCCGGCGCCGGAGGTGCCGGAGGCGGCGACGATCACGGCCTCGGCCTCGGCGAGCCCGTTCGCGTACGCGGGGAACAGCGCGAGCGAGACGGCGGTGGGGTAGCAACCGGGCACCGCGATGCGCTTGGACCCCTCCAGCGCGGCGCGGGCACCCGGCAGTTCGGGAAGGCCGTACGGCCAGGTGCCGGCGTGCGGGGAGCCGTAGAAGGCCTCCCAGTCGGCCGGGTCCTCGAGACGGAAGTCGGCGCCCATGTCGACGACGAGGGTGTCCGGGCCGAGCTGCTCGGCGACGGCGGCGGACTGCCCGTGCGGGAGGGCGAGGAACACCACGTCGTGGCCCGCGAGGGCCTCGGCGGTGGTCTCCACCAGGACGCGGTCGGCGAGCGGCAGCAGGTGCGGCTGGAGGCCGCCGAGCCGCTGTCCGGCGTTGGAGTGGCCGGTCAGTGCGCCGATCTCGACGTGGGGGTGGGCCAGGAGGAGGCGCAGGAGCTCTCCGCCCGCGTATCCGCTCGCGCCCGCGACTGCTGCTCGTACCGTCATGGAAACCCTCCTCATGGATGGCATGACTATACGTGCGCCCGCAGTTTTATGCAAAGCCCTTGGGGTTGGCAGTGGCCGAAGAGGCCACGGCCGCATTCGCCCGGACGCGCGGACGCGCGGGATACCCGGTCGGCGGCCCCGGCCGGCGGTGAACGGCGGCCAGCGGCCGGCGGTGAACGGCGGGCTGTACGGACCGCACGCCACGGACGACGGCGCCACGGACGGCGGACGGCGGAAATCCGGATGCGCCGTCCGGGCGCTATCCGTACCCTCGGAGTCATGTCTACGCCCCGAATCTCTTAGCTGAGGACCCGCTTCCACGCCACCCGTGTGTCCTTCAGTCTGTTCGGAGCGTCATCCAATGATCACCATCCGTGGTGTCGACGTGCGCGTCGGCGCCCGTCTCCTGCTGTCCGAGGTCTCCTTCCACATCGCGCCCGGCGACCGCATCGGCCTCGTCGGCCGCAACGGCGCGGGGAAGACCACCCTCCTCCACACCCTGGCCGGGCTGCGCGCCCCGGCCGCCGGCAGCGTGCGGCGCACCGGTCCGGTCGCGCACCTGGCGCAGGACTCGCGCGCCGCCGACCCGTCGGTGTCCGTCACCGACCGGATCCTGTCGGCGCGCGGCATGGACGTGGCCGTGCGCCGGCTGCGCGCAGCCGCCGACCGGCTCGCCGAGCGCGCCGACACGAGGGCCATGGACGCCTACGCGCGCGCCGAGGCCGCCTTCGAGGCGTGTGGCGGTTACGCGGCGGAGGCCGAGGCCGCCCGGGTCGCGGCCGGTCTCGGGCTGCCCGCCGAGATGACGGGACGGCCCGTCGGCACCCTGTCCGGCGGCCAGAAGCGGCGCGTCGAGCTGGCCCGCATCCTCTTCGCCGGCCACGGCCGCGAGGGCACCCTGCTGCTCGACGAGCCGACCAACCACCTCGACGCGGACTCGGTCGGCTGGCTGCGCGGACACCTCGCCGCGCACCAGGGCGGCCTGGTCCTCGTCAGCCACGACCTCGACCTGGTCGCCGCGACCGTCAACCGGGTCTTCCACCTCGATCCGCAGCGCGCGACGATCGACGTCCACAACACCGGCTGGGCCGCCTACCTCACCCAGCGGGAGGCCGACGAGCGCCGCCGCACCCGCGAACGCGCCAACGCCGAGCGCAAGGCGGCGGCCCTGCACGCCCAGGCGGACAAGATGAAGGCCCGCTCGGCCACGTCGGTCACGGCGCGCAGCATGGCGCGCCGCGCCGACCGCCTCCTGGACGGCCTGGAGGCGGTCCGGCACACCGAGCAGGTGGCCCGGATCCGGCTTCCGGAGCCCGCCCCCTGCGGCCGTACGCCGCTGGGCGCGATCTCCCTGACCAAGGGGTACGGCGGCGGGCGACGGGTCCTGGACGGGGTCGACCTCGCGGTGGACCGGGGCAGCCGACTGGTCGTGCTCGGGCTCAACGGCGCGGGCAAGACGACCCTGCTGCGCCTCCTCGCGGGCCAGGAGACCCCGGACTCCGGCCGGGTCGTGCACGGGCACGGGCTGCGCCTCGGCTACTTCGCGCAGGAGCACGAGACGCTCGACCCCACTCGTACGGTCCGGGAGAACCTGTCCGCCGCCGCCCCGCACCTGGCGGACGGCGAGGTCCGCCGGGTCCTCGGCGCCTTCCTGTTCCGGGGTGACGACGCCGACAAGCCGGCCGGGGTCCTCTCCGGCGGCGAGAAGACCAGGCTCGCGCTGGCGGGCCTGGTCCACTCGGGGGCGAACGTGCTGCTGCTCGACGAGCCCACGAACAACCTGGACCCGGCCTCGCGCGACGAGGTGCTGGCCGCCGTGGGCACGTACCCGGGCGCGATCGTCATGGTCACGCACGACGAGGGCGCGATCGACGCGCTGCGGCCGGAACGGGTGCTGATCCTGCCGGACGCGGAGGAGGACCTGTGGAACGAGGGCTACCGCGAGCTGGTCACCCTCGCCTGACGGCCCTCAGGACCACGAACTTCGGGTCGCTCGCGACGAGTTCGCAGCCGCCGAAGATCCGGCGCAGGGTGGCGTGGTAGCCGAGGTGCCGGTTGCCGACGACCCGGAGTTCCCCGCCGGGCCGCAGGGCCCGGCGGGCGTCGGCGAACATCCGGCGGGCGGTGCGGTCGGTCGTGGCCTGGTGACTGTGGAACGGCGGGTTGCTGAGCACGAGGTCCACCGAGCCGGGCGCGAGGTCCGCGAGCCCGTCCCCGACGAGGAACCGGGCCTTGCGCCCGGCGTTGCCCGCGTGCGCGGCGAAGTTCTCCTCGGCGGAGGCGACGGCCTGGTACGACTCGTCGGTGAAGAGCAGCTCCGTCTCCGGCTCGGCGAGCGCGACGGCCAGTCCGACGACGCCGTTCCCGCAGCCCAGGTCGACCACCCGGGAGCCGCCGAGCCCGCGCGGCAGGTGCCGCAGGAAGAAGCGCGTGCCGATGTCGAGCCGGTCGGCGCAGAACACCCCGGCGTGGTTGACGACCGTCCGCCCGGCGAGCCCGGCGGGGGCGTCGGCGGGCAGGTCGTAGCGGTACGGCCAGGGGTTGGCGCCCGCCTCGCGCACCTCGGGCGTGGTGTGGACGAGCCGCGCCTTCTTCACCGCCAGCGAGGTCCGGGTGGTCCCGAGGATCCGCTCGAACAGCGCGAGCGTCGAGGTGTGGATCTCCTTGACCATGCCCGTGCCGACGACCACCGTGCCCTCGTGCACCGCCGGCGCGAGCCGGTGGAGCTGGTCCTCCAGCAGCGCCAGACTCTTGGGGACCCGGACGAGCAGCACGTCGACCCGCTCCGGCGGCGGGTCCTGTGTGGTCAGCAGCCGCACCGCGGTGGTGTCCGCACCCGAGCGCGCCAGATTCTCGCCGGTGGCGGTCCGGCCGAGGTACGAGTCGGAGATCTGGACCAGCTCGCCGGGCCCCGCGGCAGCGAGCGCGGTGACGAGGGCGCCCCAGCGGTCGCCGACGACGGCGACGGTGCCGGACAGGTCGGTGCCGGTCTCGGCGAGATGGTTCAGCAGGTACTCGTCGGCCGCGTCCCAGGCGCGCAGCTGATCGCGCGGGTCCTCGGGGTGGCGGGTGAGCGGAAAGGTGCCCCATGACGTGGTCAAACGGTTCATCGTGCCCCCCAGGCTAGCCGGTCCCGGTGCGCGCACTCCGCCGCCCGGGCACGACGGAGGCGACCCGGCGCGGACGGGGACCGCCGGGAGCGGCGGACGCGGGGCGGTGGGCGGGCCACAGGAGCGGAGACCACGGCCCGGCGGACACGGGGCGGCGGGGCCGGACACGCGGGGCGGGGCGGGCACGTGGCCACCGAGGCGGAGACCACGATCCGGCGTGGGTCACGGCTCGCGGTGACCGCCGGGGCAGGGCCCCATGGGCGGCAGGGCCCCGGCCCGCCGGGCGGCACGGCCGCTCCAGCTCACGGCCGCGTCAGCTCACGGCTGCTGCCAGCTGGAGGTGCCACAGCCCCGGGCGCCCCGCGAGCGTGACCGTGGACAGGGGCCGGACGTCGACGTTCCAGTAGGTGGCGGGCGGCACCTTCAGCGCGTACACCAGCGCGGCACGGACGACGGCGGGTTCGGCGACGGCCACGATCTCGTCGGCCTCGGCCGGCCGCGTGTCCAGCCAGCCCCCGACCCGCGTGATGAACGAGAGAAGCGTTTCTCCACCGTGCGGGGCGCTCCACGGGTCGGACAGCCAGGCGTCGACGGCGGCCGGTTCGAGCGCGGCGACCTCGGCGAGCGTGAGCCCGCGCCAGCGCCCCATGTCGCAGTCGCGCAGGGCCGGCTGGGCGAGCGGGGCGTAGCCGAGCGCGGTTCCCGTGGCCCGGCTGCGGGGCGTCGGGGAGCAGTAGCGGAGCTCCGCCGCGCCGAGCGGGATCAGCCGGGGCGCGGCAAGCTGCACCTCGTACCAGCCGGCCTCGTCGAGCGGCCGGTCGTCGTCGAAGCGTTCGGCGAGCAGGGAGGAGCTGCGTGCCGCCGCGACCAGCGTGACCCGAAGACCCATGGCCGCGATCGTGAGGCCGGTGGCCCCGCGGGTCAAGAGGTCATTGCCCAGGTCAGGGGGCGGGCTCGGTCACTGCTGTCCGAGAGCCATCCACTTGTCCGGATTCTGCAGTGGCGTGAATCCGACCTTCTCGTACACGCCGTGCGCGTCGGCGGTGGCGAGCAGGATGCGGCGCAGCCCGTACGGCTCCAGGTGGTCGCGTACGGCGGCGACGAGGGCGGTGCCGAGGCCGGTGCCACGGGCCGGGCGGTCGACGTAGACGTCGCAGAGCCAGGCGAAGGTGGCGTAGTCGGTGACGATCCGCGCGTAGGCGGCCATCTCGCCGCTCTCGGTCGCGTAGGCGCCGAAGTTGAGCGAGCCGGCGATGGCCCGGTCCTGCTTCTCCCGAGGTCGGCCCATGGCCCAGTAGGTGTCGGTGGAGAGCCAGTGGTGGACGCGGGCGGCGTCGATCCGCGCGGGATCGGCTGAGATCTCGTACGTCCCGTGCATGACGGTGCCCTCCGAGGTGCTGGTGTCGGTCATGGCGGCAGGCTGTCAGGGCCGCCGTCCCATGTCAGGCGAATGTGCCCGGGGCGCGGACCGGGCGGAGCGCCGCGGAAGCCCGGCCGGCCGGCCGGCTCCCGCCGCCCCCGGGGCCCGGCGGGCTCAGCGGGTGATCTCGTCGACGGCCGTACGCAGCCTCCGCACCCCCTCGACGATCTCGGCCGCTCCGGCGACACCCGCGAAACTCAGCCGGATGTGCCCGGCCGGCGGCTCGGCGCAGAAGTAGGGCCGCCCGGGGGCGGCGGCGACGCCCGCGCGCAGGGCGGCGGGGAGCAGCTCGCTCTCGGAGAGGGTGTCGGGGAGCCGGAGCCAGAGGTGGTAGCCGCCGGACGGCACGTGCGGCACGGCGAACTCGGGCAGCCGCAGTCCGACGGCGCCGGCCATGGTGTCCCGCCGGTTCTTCAACTCCTGGGAAACGGAGCGCAGATGGCGCTTCCAGGCGGGCGCCCCGACGAGTTCGAGCGCGGTCTCCTGGAGCGGCCGGGGCACGAAGAAGCTGTCGACGACCTGGATGGCGCGGAGCCTTTCGAGGACGGGTCCGCGCGCGGCGAGGGCGCCGACCCGGAGGCTCGCCGAGGTGACCTTGGTGAGCGAGCAGACATGGACGACGACGCCGTCGGGGTCGTCGGCCGCGAGGGTGGGCGGCAGCGGGCCGGCGTCCTCGTGGACGAGCCTGCGGGCGAAGTCGTCCTCGACGACGAAGGCGCCCGCGGCGCGGGCGATCCGGACGACGGCGGCGCGCCGCTCGACGGAGAGCACGGCGCCGGTCGGGTTCTGGAACAGCGGCTGGCAGACCACGACCCGTGCCCCGGTGGCGCGGAAGGCGGCTTCGAGGAGGTCGGGACGGATGCCGTCGGCGTCGGTGGGGACCGGCACGGGACGCAGCCCGGCCGCACGCGCCACCGCGAGCATGCCGGGGTAGGTGGGGGACTCGACGAGTACGGGTGTGCCGGGCGCGGCGAGCGCGCGCAGCGCGGTGGTGATGGCGGACTGGCCGCCGGCGGTGACGAGGACCTCGGCGGCGGTCACGGTGCCGCCGATCTCGCGGGCGAACCACTCGCGCAGTTCGGGCAGTCCGTCGGCGGGCGGCCGGCCCCAGGCGCCGGGGCGGCGGCCGGCCCGGGCGAGGGCGGCGGCGAGGGCGCGTTCGGGCTGGAGGGCGGGATGGAGGTAGCCGCCGTTGAACTCGACGACGCCCGGCGGGGGCGCGGAGAGCGTGACGAGGACCCCGGAGGCGTCGACCGCGCGGGGCGCGAGCTCGCCGCCGGCGTCGGCGCTGAGCGCGAGCTCCTGCCAGGAGGTGTCGCCGGCGACGGGGGCGGCGGAGCGGGGCTCGGCGCGGTAGGCACCGGCGCCGGGGCGGGTGACGACGAGGCCCTCGGCGGCGAGCTGGGCGAGGGCGCGACTGACGGTGACCGGGGAGACGCGGTGGCGGTCGACCAGCGTGCGACTGGACGGCAGCTTCTCACCTGGCGAGTAGCGGTTCAGCTCGACCTTCAGGGATTTCACCAATTCGGCCACACTGCTACGCTCATTCATGAGAGCACAGAATAGCGCTACTACTCCGAACACGATAGCGGTCACCTCGCCCCGGGTGGCCGGAGCCGCGACGGCGGACCGTGTGGGGCCGGCCGGGACGGACGGGGTGGCGACCGCCGGGACGGGCGCCGCCGACGGCGCCCCGGCCGCCGTCACCCGGCGCACCCCGAGCAGCGGCACCCTGCTCGCCGCGCTCGGAGTGGTCGCCTTCTCGCTCACCTTCCCCTCCACCGTGTGGGGCCTGGAGAGCTTCGGCCCGTGGTCCCTGGTGGCCGTCCGCTCGGTCCTCGCCGCGCTCATCGCCGGCATCTTCCTGCTGGCGGGCCGGGTTCCGCTGCCGGACCGGCGGCACTGGGCGGGGCTCGCGGTCGTCGCGGGCGGCGTGGTCGTCGGCTTCCCGCTCCTGACCACCCTGGCCCTGCAGACCGCCACCACCTCGCACGCCGCGGTGGTCGTGGGTCTGCTGCCGCTGACCACGGCGACGTTCGCCGCGATCCGCACCGGCCGGCGCCCGTCCCGCGCGTTCTGGGCCGCGGCCGTCGCCGGAGCCGTCGTCGTACTCGCCTTCACGCTCCAGCAGAGCGGCGGGGCGCTGTCCACCGGCGACCTCTACCTCTTCGGCGCCCTGCTGGTCTGCGCCGCCGGCTACACCGAGGGCGGCCGGCTGGCGCGGCTGATGCCGGGCTGGCAGGTGATCGGCTGGGCCCTGGTGCTGTGTCTGCCGCTGATGGGCGTCGGAGCCGCCGTGGCCCTCGCCCACGAGCCGGTGCACGTCACCGCCCACGGGATCGCCGGGCTGGTCTGGGTGGCCGCCGGTTCCACGTTCTTCGGCCTCTACGTCTGGTACCGGGGCATGGCGGCCATCGGCATCCCGCGCGCGAGCCAGCTGCAGCTCGCCCAGCCGCTGCTGACCCTCGTCTGGTCGGTGACGGTGCTCGGCGAGGAGCTCGCGCCGGCCGCGCCGCTGGCGGCCGGGGCGGTGCTCGTCTGCATCGCGGTGACCCAGCGCGCGAGGAGCTGACGCGGGCCTTCGGCGCGACGCGTGGGACGACCCACGTCACAATGGCAGACGTAGACCCCGAGTAGGGCAAGCACAGCCGCGAGGAGGTCATCGATGCGTGCGTCCGAGGGCGACCAGCTGGTCGTGCACGGCCGTACGGTCGGCCACCACGACCGTACGGCCAAGGTCCTGAAGGTGCTGGGGGATGACGGCAACCCCCCGTTCCGCGTGAAGTTCGACGACGACGGCCACGAGGCCGTCGTGTCGCCGGGCCCCGACACCGTCGTCCGCCACCACGGGGAGACCGGGGGCGCCTGAATCCCCGGGCGCCGGGGGTCCACCCCCGACGCCCCTCCGCCTGAGGACGATCTCCGGGCCTGCCCGGCGGAACAGGCCCTATCCCTCCGCGACGGCGGCCGTGAGGGCGCCGAGCGGGTCCTTCGCGACCTCTCTGGCGGCGAAGTAGCAGTGCCCGCCGACGGTGGGATACGTCCGTGCCAGCGCGACGTGGCGGGCCAGCTCCCGCGGGTCCTGCCACGCCGCGGGCTGGGCGGGGTCGCCGACCTTGTAGAGGGCCTCGCCGAGGTAGAGCCGCACGCCGGTGCCGCGGACGGCCTCCGCCCACCAGGGCACGAGCCTGGCGTAGTCGACGGCGGGAAAGCCGATGTTCCAGTAGAGCTGCGGGACCACGTAGTCGATCCACCGCTCCCGGACCCAGCGGCGGGTGTCGGCGTACAGGTGGTCGTACGTCGCGAGCCCCCCGTGCGTGTCCGAGCCGGCGGGGTCGTCGGCGGCGTCGCGCCAGACCCCGAAGGGGCTGATGCCGAAGGCGACCTGCGGCTTGATCTCCTTGATCCGCGCCGCCGTCTCGGAGACGAGCAGATCCGTGTTGTGGCGCCGCCAGGCAGCCCGGTCCGGGAACCCGCCGCCGTACCGGCGGAACGCCGCGTCGTCGTCGAGCACCTGTCCGGCGACCGGGTAGGGGTAGAAGTAGTCGTCCCAGTGCAGGGCGTCGATGTCGTAGCGGCGTACGGCGTCGAGCATGGCGTCCTGGACGTGCCGCCGGACCTCGGGCAGGCCGGGGTTGTAGAGCAGCCTGCCGTCGTACGTGAGCGCCCACTCGGGGTGGCGCCGCACGGGATGGCCGGGCGCGAGCCGGCCGGGGTCGGCGTGGGAGGCGACACGGTACGGGTTGCACCAGGCGTGCAGCTCCAGCCCGCGGGCGTGCGCCTCGGTGACGGCGGTGCCGAGCGGATCCCAGCCGGGATCCCGGCCCTGGACGCCGGTGAGGCACGCGGCCCAGGGCTCGTACGGCGAGGGCCACAGGGCGTCGGCGGACGGCCGGATCTGCAGGACGACGGCGGTCATCCGGCGCCGGACCGCGAGGTCGAGCAGGGAGAGGAGCTCGGCGCGCTGCCCGGCTGCGGCGAGACCGGACCGGGACGGGAAGTCGCGGTTGCCGACGGTGGCGATCCACATGCCGCGGAAGGCGGCGGCATCCCGCCCAGCCGATGCGCTCCCGGCGGCGCCGGGCGCCGTGCCCCTCGTCCCGGCCCCTCCCGCTGACCCGCCTCTCGGCCCGGTTCCCTCCGTCCGCGTCCCTCCCGTCTCCGCCCCCGCCCTTCCTCCGGGTCCGAGCGTCGCGAGAGTCACCCCCGCCACGAACCCTCTTCTACCGATCGGCGGCATTTGTCACCCCTCGCTATCGGATACGTCACAGCTCCTGGGAGAGCATGCCCCGCTCAGAACGATCGATCATCCGCTCCGTCGGGAGTAACGTCGTGGGGTCGAGGCGGACGCACCGGAATCACACGGGCCCGCCGCCAGGAAACAGCGAAAGGCACGAGGTGACGGACTCCATGGCCGACATTGAGCGCATCGGAGTGGTGGGCTGCGGCCAGATGGGCGCGGGCATCGCGGAGGTGTGTGCCCGCAGCGGTCTCGAGGTGAAGGTCGCCGAGACCACCGGCGAGGCGCTGGAGATCGGCCGCACGCGGCTCTTCAACTCGCTCTCGAAGGCCGCCGAACGCGGCAAGATCAGCGAGGAGGAGCGCGACGCGACGCTGGCGCGGCTCAGCTTCACCACCGACCTGGGCGAGTTCGCCGACCGCGATCTCGTGATCGAGGCGGTCGTGGAGAACGAGCAGGTCAAGACCGAGATCTTCCAGGTGCTCGACCAGGTGATGACGCGCCCGGACGCCATCCTGGCCTCCAACACCTCCTCCATCCCGCTGGTGAAGCTGGCCGTGGCGACCTCCCGCCCCGACAACGTCATCGGCATCCACTTCTTCAACCCGGCGCCGGTGCAGAAGCTCGTCGAGCTGATCCCCGCCCTCACCACCTCCGAGGGCACGATCAGCCGCGCGCAGCTCTTCGCGGAGAAGACCCTCGGCAAGCACGCGATCCGTGCGCAGGACCGTTCGGGCTTCGTGGTGAACGCGCTGCTGGTGCCGTACCTGCTCTCCGCGATCCGGATGTTCGAGTCGGGCATCGCCAGCCGCGAGGACATCGACAACGGCATGGAGTTCGGCTGCGCCCACCCGATGGGGCCGCTGAAGCTGTCGGATCTGATCGGCCTGGACACGATCGCCTCGATCGCCGACTCGATGTACGCCGAGTACAAGGAGCCGCTGTACGCCGCTCCCCCGCTGCTGCAGCGGATGGTGGACGCGGGCCGGCTGGGCCGCAAGACGGGCTCGGGCTTCTACCTGTACCCCTGAGGACGTTTCTCCCCTGCCGCCGGACGGCCCGTACACCGCACAGGTACGGGCCGTCCGGCCTTTGGCGTCCGGCCTCCTGCGTCCCGGCGCCCCGTGCGTCACCCGAGCCGCAGGTGGCGCAGCATGAGCAGCCCCGCGGCCATGTTGGCGGCGGGAACCTCGCCGCGGGCGATCATGTCGGGGACGCACTTGAGCGGCACCCATTCCAGGCGTGAGGACTCGAAGGCGTCCTGGGGCGGTCCGGTCCAGGTCGCCTGTTCGCTCCAGTAGAGGTGGTGACGGGCGTCGGTCAGGCCGTTGGACGGCTCGACGGTGAGGAGCGGGCGCAGCGGGCCCGGGCGCCAGCCGGTCTCCTCCTCCATCTCGCGCGCCGCCGCGGCCTCGATGTCCTCGCCGTCCTCCACGACGCCGGCGGCCAGCTCCCAGCCCCAGCTGTCGGTGATGAAGCGATGGCGCCAGAGCAGCAGGACCTCGTCGGCGTCGTTGACGACGGTCGCGGCGGCGACGGGGCGGAGCCGGATCAGGTAGTGGTCGAGATGGCGGCCGTCGGGGAGTTCGACGTCCGCCAGGTTGACCCGGAACCAGCGGTTCTCATAGACGGGATGTTCACTTAATTTCGTCCACTGCACGTTTTTGCCACCTTCCGACTGGTCGGTGATTACTTGGTGGCAATATCGCAGCTACCCCACGGTCGCAAGGAAAAGCTCACGGGGGCACGCACAGCGCACCGTCGGCGGAGACCTCGCCACGGCGCGCACCGGTCCTCACCACGGCCCGACAGGACCCCGTACCGCCGGACGACGGCGCTCGGGCCGGCACGCACGCGTCCTCACCGCGGCACGCCAAGCGCCCCGCACCCCCGGGGCGGCGCGTCCCGGACCCGGCAGGCCCGCGACCTCGCACCGTCCACGCGGGCCCTCACAGCGGCACGCGCAGCGCACCGCCGATGAGCTCCGCGGCCGCGCGGGCCTCCCCTCCCCCGCTCGCCAGCAGCTGCTCCCGCACCAGCCGCAGCCGGTCCCGCAGCCGCCGCGACTCCATCCCGCGCGCCCGCTCCGTCATCTCCACGGCCGTCAGGGCGGCCCGGTCCGGTTCGCCCCCACGCAGCTCGATCTGGCAGAGCATCGCGAGCCGGTGCACCCGCCCGCGGTCGTGGGCCGGGGTCCCGACGGCCGCCTCCGCGTGCTCGTGGGCGGCGGCGATTTCCCCCAGACTGAGCAGGGCCTCGGCGACCTGGACGTTGACGAGGCCCGGCTGGACGTAGCCGGTCTCGGCGGGCTCGCTGCCGGGGCTGATCCGCTCCGCCTCCGCCTCGGCCCGCCGGATGCAGGCCAACGCCGAGCCACCATCGCCCAGGTGGGCGTACGCCTTCGCCTGCATGGCCGTCAGATCGGCGGCGAGCGCGGGGGTGATCTCGCGCCCCGCCGAGCGCAGTGCCGCCTCGGCGAAGGCCACCGCCTGCCGGTACTCCCCCATGAAGAGCGACTGGTTGACCAGCAGGGCGACCACGTAGGCGCCGAGTCCGCGGTCGCCGCTGGCCTTCGCGAGCCGGAGCGCCTGGTGGAAGTAGCGCTGGGCGAGCCCCTGGGCGTCGGAGTCGTACGCGCAGATGCCGGCCACCGCCACCAGACCGCCGACCGCCCGGTGCAGCCGGCGGCCGAGCGCGTCGCCGTAGGTGCCGCGCAGCAGCGGGGCGGACTCGGCGTTGAGGAAGCCGACGATCCGGGCGCGCGTGGCCAGGCCGCCGGCCCTGCGGTACATCTGCTCGTAGTGCGCGCGGGCGGCGCTCAGCATCACGACGTCGGCGGCCGAGACGGGGGTGCGGCCTTCGCGGGAGACGTCGACGTCCTCCGGCGGGTTCTCCCACTCCCACACGGGCATCACCGCCGGGGTCCCGGTCACCGCCTGGGCGTCGCGGATGTGGGGGCGCCGCTGCTCGTCGGAGCGCCAGAGGGCGGTGGCCCGCTCGACGAAGCCGGAGAGCGGGGTGCCGGGTGCGGGCAGGCCGGCCCCGGGCACGCCGAGGCCGATGTCGTCGAGCGTCACGGCGCGGCGCAGGCGCCCGGTCAGCACCTCGCAGATCAGGTCGGGCACCTGACCACGGGGCCGCTGCCCCTTCAGCCAGCGGGCGACGGCGGTGTGTTCGTAGCGCAGGGCGAGGCCCCGGGCCCGCCCCGCCTGGTTCACCCGGGAGGCGAGACCGGCGTGCGAGATGCCCGCTTCGTCGAGCAGGGCGTCGAGCAGGGTGTTGGGCTGCATGGGACCGCTCCGGTGCCGAGGGGGACTCAGACTACTGAGGGAGGGTTTCGCACGGGGTGTGAACGAAGTACTCGTTGTCCCCTTCCGCGCACGGTGTCGAAGTCACCCCGGTACGGGTTGACTTGGCTCCCTCGCCGAAGGGCGAGGACCGGGCCGCCGGCTCCCCCTCGTACAGTGCGGCCGCCCGGTCGGCGCGCCGCCCGCGCTGTTGATCTGCCCGACACTCCGTGGCAGCGCGGGCGGCGCCGGCCAGTCCCTGTCCCCGAGTGAGGGGAGGGCGTGGGCCGGGTACGGCGCAGCCCGGGTTCGGCGGGCTGCGCCGGAACCCGTATCCGGTCGTCGCGCACGACGAGGAGGCCGTCCACAGCGGTCGGCAGCCTTCGGCGGCCGACGCCCTGTCACCGAACATCCACGGCCCCTCCCGAGGCAGGCCGGCGCCCGGAGGCCCTGCGGCACACGGGCCCGCCCCTGTGACCGCGTCGATTCTCGCGGGCGGTGGGACAGGGGGGAACGTCCCCCGGAGAACTCACCCGAAGGAGTGAGCGGTCTCCGAGGGGCGTCCAGGGAACGGCGAGGGGCCCCGCCCCGGGTCGTCGCCCGGGGCGGGGCCCCTCGTGTCACGCGTGCCGCGTGGCGCCGGCTCAGGCGCCGCGGAGCACCGCGCCCGTGTGCTCCGCCGCCGCGGCGACCGCGGCGTCGCGGGCGGACGTGGCCTCCTCGACCGTCAGGGTGCGGTCGGGTGCGCGGAAGCGGAGGGCGTAGGCCAGGGACTTCTTGCCCTCCCCGATCTGGTCACCGGTGTAGACGTCGAACAGCCGGATGGACTCCAGGAGTTCACCCGCCCCGCCGGCCAGGTGGTACTCGACCACGGCGGACGGGACGTCCTTGTCGACGACCAGGGCGACGTCCTGGGTGGCGACCGGGAACGCGGAGATGCGCGGGGCCTTGAGGGGGCCCGAGCTCGCGCGCTCCAGGATGTCCAGGTCCAGTTCCATCGCGCAGGTGCGGGCCGGGAGGCCGAGCGCCTTGACCACGCGCGGGTGGAGCTCGCCGCCGTGACCCGCGAGGGTCTTCACGCCGTCGATCACCACGTGGAACGAGGCGCAGCGGCCCGGGTGCCACGGGGCGTGCTGGTCGGCGTCGATCAGCAGCTCCGCGCCGGACTCGGCGGCCACCAGGCGGGCGGCCTGGATGGCGTCGGCCCAGTCGGACGGACGCCCCTTGCCCCACCAGCCGGCCTGCTCGCGCGCGCCGGCGAGGACGACGGCCGCGCGGCGCGGCTGCGCGGGCAGCGCGGCGTTGACGCGGGCGATCTCCTCGTCGGACGGGCGCCCGTCGACGCCCAGGCGGACGGCCACACCCGGCTGGCCCTCGACGGGCCGGAAGACCAGGCCCGTCTCGAAGAGCGCCAGGTCGTGGCTGCCGCGGCCGTCGTTGCGGCGCAGCGCGCCGAGCAGGCCCGGCAGCAGCGTCGTACGGAGCGCGGGCTCCGCGTCGGAGAGCGGGTTGACCAGCTTCACGACCCGGCGGCGGGCGTCGTCCGCGTCCAGGCCGAGCTGGTCGAAGACCTGCTCGCCGATGAAGGGGTAGTTCAGCGCCTCGACGTAGCCGGCGCCGGCGAGCGTGCGGCCCACCCGGCGGTGGACGCGCTGGCGCTCGGTGAGGCCACGGCCCGCCGGGGGCTTGGGCAGCGTGGAGGGCAGGTTCTCGTAGCCCTCCAGCCGGATGACCTCCTCGGCCAGGTCGTTCGGCACGTAGAGGTCGGGCCGCCACGACGGGACGGTGACGACGAGCTCGTCCTGGCCGTAGACGTCGCAGCCGATCTCCTGGAGGCGGCGGACGACGGTCTCACGGCCGTAGTCGACGCCCGCGACCCGGTCGGGGTGGTTCGCCGGCATGGTGATCGAGTGGGGCGCGGACGGGGCGACGACCTCGGTGACGCCGACCTCGGCCGTGCCGCCCGCGAGCAGCACGAGCAGGTCGACCGTGCGCTGCGCGGCCGCGGCGGCGGCCTGCGGGTCGACACCGCGCTCGAAGCGCCGGGACGCCTCGGAGGACAGCTTGTGCCGGCGGGCCGTACGCGCGATCGAGATCGCGTCGAAGTGCGCGGCCTCGATGACGACCTCGGTGGTGCCGGTGACGACGCCGGTCTCCGGGTCGGTCACCGGGTCGGCGATCTCCGTGTCGGCGCCGCCCATGACACCCGCGATCCCGATGGGACCGCGGTTGTCGGTGATGACCAGGTCCCCGGAGTCGAGGACGCGCTTGGCACCGTCGAGCGTGGTGATCTTCTCGCCCTCGGCGGCACGGCGGACCCCGATGGGGCCGTCGATGCGGCTGCGGTCGTAGGCGTGCAGCGGCTGCCCGAGTTCGAGCATCACGTAGTTGGTGACGTCGACCGCGAGCGAGATCGGGCGCATGCCGACCTTCTGGAGACGGCGCTGCAGCCAGATCGGGGAGCGGGCCTCGGGGTCGAGACCGACGACCGTGCGGGCCGTGAACCGGTCGCAGCCCATCGGGTCGGCGATCCGGACCGGGTAGCCGTACGCGTTCGGCGCGGGCACGTCGAGCAGCGCCGGGTCGCGCAGCGGCAGGCCGTACGCGATGGCGGTCTCGCGGGCGACGCCGCGCAGGGAGAGGCAGTAGCCGCGGTCCGGGGTGACGGCGATGTCGAGGACCTCGTCGTACAGCTCCAGGAGGACGGTGGCGTCGATGCCGACCTCGTGCTCCGGCGGCAGCACGATGATGCCGTGCGTGCCGTCGTCGCCCATGCCGAGCTCGTCGCCGGAGCAGATCATGCCCCGGGAGACGCGGCCGTAGGTCTTGCGCTCGGCGATGCGGAAGTCGCCGGGCAGCACGGCGCCGGGCAGGGCCACGACGACCTTGTCGCCCTCGGCGAAGTTCCGGGCGCCACAGATGATCTCCTGGGGCTCGCCGGTGCCGTTGGCCTGGCCGACGTCGACGGTGCAGAAGCGGATCGGCTTCTTGAACTCCGTCAGCTCCTCGATCGTGAGGACCTTGCCGACCACCAGCGGGCCCGTGAGGCCCGCGCCGAGCTGCTCGACGGTCTCGACCTCGAGTCCTGCCGAAATGAGCTTGGCCTGCACGTCACGGCCGGTCTCCGTCGCCGGCAGGTCGACGTACTCCCGCAGCCAGGAAAGCGGGACCCGCATCAGATCTCCATCCCGAACGGCCGGGTGAACCGGACGTCACCCTCGACCATGTCTCGCATGTCTTCGACGTTGTGGCGGAACATCAGCATCCGCTCGATGCCGAACCCGAAGGCGAATCCGCTGTACTTCTCGGGGTCCACACCGCAGGCGACGAGCACCTTCGGGTTGACCATGCCGCAGCCGCCGAGCTCGATCCAGCCCTCGCTGCCGCAGGTGCGGCACGGGCGGTCGGGGTTGCCGACGGACTCGCCGCGGCAGACGTAGCAGAGCATGTCCATCTCGGCGGACGGCTCGGTGAAGGGGAAGAAGTTCGGGCGGAGCCGGGTCTTCATGTCGGGTCCGAAGAGCGCCTGGACCATGTGGTCCAGGGTGCCCTTGAGGTCCGCCATCGTCAGGCCCTCGTCGACGGCCAGCAGCTCGATCTGGTGGAAGACCGGGGTGTGGGTCGCGTCGAGCTCGTCGGTGCGGTAGACGCGGCCGGGGCACACCACGTAGACCGGGGGTTCCCGGTCGATGAGCGTGCGGGCCTGCACCGGCGAGGTGTGCGTCCGCAGCACGACACCGGACTCGTCGCCCGTGGTGACGGCCGTTCCGTCCGGGGTGGTTCCCTGGACGAAGAAGGTGTCCTGCATCTGGCGCGCCGGGTGGTCCGGCACGAAGTTCAGGGCGTCGAAGTTGAACCACTCGGCCTCGACCTCGGGGCCCTCGGCGACCTCGTAGCCCATCGACACGAAGACGTCGGCGACGCGCTCCATGAAGGTGGTCAGCGGGTGGCGGGCACCGGCCGGGATCCGGTCGTACGGCAGGGTGACGTCGACGGCCTCCTCGACGAGGACGCGCGCGTCGCGCTCGGCCTCCAGCTCGGCCTGGCGGGCGGCCAGTGCCTTGGAGACGGCGCCGCGGGCCTGACCCACGAGCTTGCCGGCAGCGGCCTTGGCCTGCGGGGGCAGGGCGCCGATCTCGCGGTTGGCGAGCGCCAGCGGCGAGGTGCCGCCGGTGTGCGCGGTCTTCGCGTGGGCGAGCGCGTCGAGGTCGCCTGCGGCGGCGAAGGCGGCGAGCGCCTCGTCCCGCATGCGCTCGATCTCTTCCGGTTTCAAGGCCTCGACCTCGACCGGGTCGTACGACTTATTGGGTGCCGACATCTCTTCCCGTGCTTCCGTTGGCTGGCTGGGCGGCCCCGCTCGACGTCAAGGGCGCAAACGTGCCAAAGGACGAGTCTAACGGGGTCGTGGGACGCGTTTGAGCCCGTGGGCGGCCCGAGCGGCTCCTGACCTCGTGCGGTCTCGTCAGTCGAGACGGGGAGGAGACGTCGCGGGTGACGTCAGAGGAGGTGTGCCGGGGTGCCGACGGGCAGCATAAATCGGAACTCGGCCCCGCCGCGGGGACCGCGTCCGACGGTGATCGTGCCGCCGTGGGCCTCGACGACGCCTTTGACGATGTAGAGGCCCAGGCCGGTGCCGCCGCGCTTGCTGCCCCGCCAGAAGCGGGTGAAGACACGGCCCATCGACTCCTCGGGGATACCGGGGCCTTCGTCGCTCACGGTGACCTCCGTCCCCTTCTCTCCGTCGGTGGTGGCCGTGGTGGGTGCCACCTCGATGGTGACGGTTCCCTCGCCGTGGCGCACCGCATTTTCGAGGAGGTTGCCGAGGATCTGGTCGATCTTGTCGGGGTCGGCCCACAGCTCGGGCAGGCCGGGCCTGACCCGGACGAAGAATCGGTCCGGGGACTGGCCGCCGGTGGTGTGCGCGTGGACGTGCCGGCCGACGGCGGCGGCGATGTCGACGGGCTGGCGGCGCACCTCCAGGCGGCCGGAGTCGATCCGTGAGATGTCGAGGAGTTCGGCGATGAGGCGCTTGATGCGGCCGGCGTCGGCGTCGACGGTCTCCAGCATCAGCCGCTTCTGGTCGTCCGTGAAGCGCTCCCACTTGTCGAGGAGGGTGGCGGTGAAGCCCTTCACGGAGGTGAGCGGCGAGCGGAGCTCGTGCGCGACGGTCGCGATGAGCTCGGCGTGGCTGCGCTCGGTGCGGCGCCGGGCCTCGGTGCCGCGCAGCGAGACGACGACCCGCCGCACCGGTCCGGTGGGGCGGGCGCGGACGTAACGGGCGGAGACGAGCACCTCGCGCCCGCCGGGCAGCAGGAGATTCCGCTCGGGCTGGCCCCGGCGGGTGGCGAGCCCGCCGTACGGGTCGGTGAGCGGCCACCAGCGGCGGCCCTTGAGGTCCTCCAGGGGCAGCGCCTCGTCGAGGAGCCGGCCGAGCGCGGCGGCGGGCGGTACGGCGGTGATCCGGGCGGCGGCGGCGTTGAAGCAGATGATCCGGCCGGTCTCGTCGGCGACGACGAGACCGTCGGGCAGTTCGTCGGGATCGATGCCGAGGCCGTCGCCCGGAGCGGGCCCGGCCGCGGGGCCGGTTCCGGTGGGCGCGGGTGTTCCGGAGCCGTCGGTCCCGGGCGGCGCGGGCGCCTGCTCCGTCACGCGGGAGGGTTCCGGCGTGGCGGCCTGCGCCGCCGTGCGCGGCGGTTCCGGCTCATGGGTCCCGGTGCTCCGTGCCTGTGCGGGACTGCCCGTGCCGACCGTCATCCCCGTAATCCCACCCCTCCGTGTACCGCAGTGGGCCCGAGTGCGTCACCCTACTAGGCGCGGGGGGCCCGGTGGAGTCCTCAGGCGGTGGTTCGGGGGCGTTGGGCGCGCGCGGAGGCGTACAGGCACACGGCGGCGGCGGTCGCGAGGTTGAGGCTCTCGGCCTTGCCGTGGATCGGGACGCGGACGACGGCGTCGGCGAGCGCCCGGGTCTCCTCGGGCAGCCCCCAGGCCTCGTTGCCGAAGACCCAGGCGGTGGGGCCGCCCATGGTGCCCGCGTCCAGCTCGGCGTCGAGGTCGTCGTCACCGGCGCCGTCCGCGGCGAGGATGCGCACGCCGGCGGCTTTGAGGCCCGCGACGGCCTGCTCGACCGGGACGCCGACGGCGACCGGGAGGTGGAAGAGGGAGCCGACGGACGCGCGGACGGACTTGGGGTTGTACAGGTCGACGGAGGCGTCGGTGAGGATCACGGCGTCGGCGCCGGCCGCGTCGGCACAGCGCAGCACGGTGCCGGCGTTTCCGGGGTCGCGGACGTGGGCGAGGACGGCGACCAGCTTGGGCCGGGCGGCGATGATCTCCTCGAACGGGGAGTCGAGGAAGCGGCAGACGCCCACGAGGCCCTGCGGGGTGACGGTCTGGGAGACCTCGGCGAGGACGGCGTCGGAGGCATGGTGGACGCGGGCGCCGGCGGCGCGGGCGGCGTCGACGATGGTGTCGTAGCGCTCGGCGGCCTCGACGGTCGTGAAGAGCTCGACGAGGGTGGGCTCACCGGTGCTGCCCCGGTGGTGCACGGCCTCACGGACGGCCTGCGGGCCCTCGGCGATGAAGAGGCGGTCCTTGCCCCGGAAGTTGCGCTTGGCGAGCCGCCGGGCGGCGACGACGCGCGGCGAACGCGGGGAGATCAGCTCGGGGGTGGACATGTGCCTGCGGCTCTCTGACTCGTGGACGGCAGCGGTGGGGCGAGGGGGCGCTCAACGCGCCGGACCCGCAGGCGCGAGGCCTGCGGGTCCGGCAGAAGTACTGCGGCCTGGAAGATCAGGCGGCGGCCTTCGGGGCGTTGACGTCGGCCGGGAGGGCCTTCTGCGCGACCTCGACCAGCGCGGCGAACGCGTTGGAGTCGTTGACGGCCAGCTCGGCGAGAATCTTGCGGTCCACCTCGATGTTGGCGGCCTTCAGACCCTGGATGAGGCGGTTGTACGTCATGCCGTTCAGACGGGCGGCAGCGTTGATGCGCTGGATCCACAGCTGACGGAAGTCGCCCTTGCGCTTCTTGCGGTCGTTGTAGTTGTAGACCAGCGAGTGGGTGACCTGCTCCTTGGCCTTGCGGTAGAGGCGCGAACGCTGACCGCGGTAGCCGGAAGCCTGCTCGAGGATCGCCCGGCGCTTCTTGTGGGCGTTGACTGCCCGCTTGACGCGTGCCACTTCTTAACTCCTTGTAGCGGGGTCGTGGTGGTCCTCACACGACCCGGAAAACGGATGGGTCCCGGACGGTGCCGGATGCCCTCGTCGCCGAGGGCGGGAGATCAGATCAGATGCCCAGCATCTTCTTGATCTTGGCGGAGTCACCCGGGGCCATCTCGGCGTTGCCGGTGAGGCGACGCGTCAGCTTGGACGACTTGTGCTCGAGCAGGTGGCGCTTGCCGGCGCGCTCGCGCAGGATCTTGCCGGAGCCGGTGACCTTGAAGCGCTTCTTGGCACCGGAGTGCGTCTTGTTCTTCGGCATAGCGCCGTTATCTCCTCGTCAGTGGCGCTCCCCCGGTGCGGGCACCGGACAACCGGGAGCGTCAGTTCTTCGTTTGGTGGTTCCGGGCGGAACCCCGGGGCTGTCCGGAGACAGCCCCACGGGATCACGCCTCGGCGTTCTCGGCCGACGTGTCGGCCGAAGCCTGCTCGGCCGGGGCCTCCTCGGCGGCAGGCTCGTCGGCCTCGGCCACCTCGGACGAACCGCCCTGGCGCTCGGCCTTGCGCGCGGCCTGGGCCTCGCGAGCCTCGGCCATGGCCTCGGTCTTCTTCTTGTGAGGACCGAGAACCATGATCATGTTCCGGCCGTCCTGCTTCGGGTTGGACTCGATGAAGCCAAGCTCCTGAACGTCCTCCGCGAGGCGCTGCAGCAGTCGGTAACCGAGCTCCGGCCGGGACTGCTCACGACCACGGAACATGATCGTGATCTTGACCTTGTCACCCTGCTTGAGGAACCGGACGACGTGACCCTTCTTGGTGTCATAGTCGTGCGGGTCGATCTTCGGCCGGAGCTTCATCTCCTTGATGACCGTGTGCGCCTGGTTCTTGCGCGCCTCACGGGCCTTCATGGCCGACTCGTACTTGAACTTCCCGTAGTCCATGAGCTTGCACACGGGCGGACGGGCGTTCGCCGCGACCTCAACCAGATCGAGGTCGTACTCCTGTGCGAGCTCCAGGGCCTTGGCAAGGGGGACGATGCCCACCTGCTCGCCGCTGGGGCCGACAAGACGCACCTCGGGAACGCGAATCCGCTCGTTGATGCGGGGCTCGGCGCTGATGGATCCTCCTCGGTTGCACCACGCGACCGCCTGGCGGACGGACACGTCACGGTAAGACTGTTGAGACCAACCGAGCGGGAACAAGAAAAATGCCCCGACGGGACACAGGCGGGGCTCCAAGGAAAACCGGAGCACCGCCGCGGTCAACCGCGGGGCGCGCATCGGGCGGCTCCATCGTCCGTACGGAACGATGGGGACCGCCTGACCGGTGACCCGCCACCCCGAGGGGTGGCCAGGTGGGAAGTCGGAGCCTCCACTTGTGGGCCGGGCACGCACGTGTCCGGCCGGTCGTTACACCAGGTTAGCAGGACCCGCCGGTCGGCGCGAACCGTCGGTCCGCTTATCGTGTGAGGCATGAGCGAGACGCCCCAGCACGAGTCCACCGACACCTCCGACAACCCCGACTTCGAGGCCATGACCCGCGACATCGCCGAGGTCCCCGCGGTCGAGGTGATCGTGACGGTCGCGGTCAACCTGATGAGCGCCGCGGCGGTGAAGCTCGGCCTCACCGAGGAGGGCGACGAGCACAAGGACCTCGACGAGGCGCGCAAGCTGATCCACGCCCTCGCCGGCCTGCTCGACGCGGGCGCGACGGAGATCTCCTCCTTCCACGCGGCCCCGCTGCGCGACGGCCTGAAGTCCCTCCAGCTCGCCTTCCGCGAGGCCTCCTTCGTCCCGGACGAGCCGGGCCAGGGCCCGGGCGAGAAGTACACGGGGCCGGTGTACGGGTAGCAGGGTCTCCGCCCCGGGGTCTCCGCCCCGGCCGTCGGGACGACGGGGGTACGGGGGTCGCCCCCCGGGAGACCGCAGCTACGGGGCCGGGGTACGGATAGCAGGGTCTCCGCCCCGGGGTCTCCGCCCCGGCCGTCGGGGCGACGGGGGTACGGGGGCGCCCCCCGGGAGACCGCAGCCACGGGGCCGGTGTACGGGTAGCAGGGTCTCCGCTCCGGCCCGTCGGGACGACGGGGGTACAGGGGTAGCCCCGGGCGGGGTACGGGTCAGTTCTTTACGTAGAAGGGCTCGCCGGGAGGCGTGGCCGCGGCCGGCAGGAGTGCCAGGTCGAGGCCGCGCACCAGGCGGGCCCTCAGTGTTTCGTCGGCGGCCAGGGCACGGGCCACGCGCTGGGCGGCCTCCGCCGGGGCGGCGTCGTCGGCGAGGACCAGCGCCAGGGTGCCGTCGGCTGCGCCGGGGCCCAGGTGGGCGCGCAGGACGGCCGGCTCGGCGGCGACGGCGGCGCGGACCGCGTCCCGTACCGCAGGGTCGTCCAGGGGGTCCGTACTCGTGCGGCCCTCGGCGAGGGCGAGCAGCGCGGAGCCGGTCACCTGGTAGGGCACCGGGCCCGCCAGGTCTAGCACCAGGGTGTCGGCCTTCTCGTGGGCGAGGGCCGCGAGCGCCTGGTGCAGCGGCACGGCGACCGGCCGGGCGGCCGGGTCCCACAGGGCGAGCGAGGCGATCGAGGTGAACGCGGGCAGCGCCCGCCGGTCCCCCGCGGTCAGCGTGGGCACCGCCATGTCGCTCGACTTCTCCTGCTTGAGTCCCGTCACGGGGTCCACCTCGACCTCGCCGAGGACGGCGACGACCGGGACCAGGAGCCGGGCTCCGCGCAGGGCCTCGAGGACGGGACCGTGGGCGGTTCTGTCCTCCGCCCAGGCCGCCAGGGCCGCGGCGAGCCGCGGGTCGGCGGTGCCGTCGTCGTCGGAGAAACCGGGGTCGGGGATGTTCTTGAGCGCCACGCCCCGAGCCTAACCGCCGGGGGTTCAGCGGCTTCGGCTGCCCCGCCAGAGGGCGACCGCGGCGGCCAGGAAGAGGACGCCGACGCCGCCGGCGAGGGGGGCGAGCAGTCCGACGGGGTGGCTCTCCTCGGGCGCGGCCTGCGGGCCCGGGCCGAAGTACCGGCCCCGGAAGCCGGCCACGGCGGTCTTCGGGTCGGCGGCCTTCAGCGCCCCGCCCGCCTCGATCGCGGCGGCCGGGTCGACCGTGCCGTATCCCTTCTCGTCGCTGCGCCCGCCCTTGGGACGGCTGCGGGCGGTGTCGACGAGGAGGCGCTTGATCTGGCCGGGGGTCAGGTCGGGGTGGGCGGAGCGGACCAGGGCCACGGCGCCGGAGACGAACGCGGCGGCGGCGCTGGTGCCCCAGCCCTCGTAGTAGCGCCGGTCCGGGTCGGCGATGACGATGTCGACGCCGGGCGCGCTGACCGTGGCGTACCAGCGGCTGGTGGAGAAGGAGGCGTGGGTGCCCCAGCGGTCGACGGCGGCGACGGCGATGACGCCGGGGTAGGCGGCGGGGAAGGAGATGTGGTCGCCCTTCTCGCCGCCGTTGCCGGCGGAGGCGACGACGGCGACGCCCTTGGAGAGGGCGTACTGGACGGCGGCGTCCTCACCGGCGTCGGGGTGGGCCGACTCGGAGTCGTCGCCGAGGGAGAGGTTGATGACGTCGGCGCCGTGGTCGGTGGCCCAGCGGATGCCCTCGGCGAGGGCGGTGCCACGGGTCTTGCGGGCCTTGTCGCGCAGCTTGTCGGTGCCTTCGAGAATCACGCGCACCGGCAGGATGCGGACCTCGGGGGCGACGCCGAGGACGCCGTCCTGGGCGTCGGGTCCGTGGCCGTGACCGGCGATGATCCCGGCCATCGCGGTGCCGTGGCGGGCCCAGGCGCGGTCCCCGCTGGAGGCGCCGAAGCCGACCAGGTCGGTGCCGGGCAGAACGGATCCGGCGAGGTCGGGGTGGGTGGCGTCGACGCCGGTGTCGAGGACGGCGACGGTGACGCCCTCGCCGCGGGTGGTCTGCCAGGCCCTGCCGGTGTGCAGGGCGTCGAGGCCCCACTGGCGGGCGCGGATGGTGTCGGCGTACGCGGGCGAGGCCGTCGCGGGGAGGACGGCGAAGGCGGCGGCGAGCAGGGCGGCGGCGGTACGGCGCGGGGTCACCGCTGGTCCTCCTCGACGGTGCCGGCGACGGTGCGGCGCAGGGTGCGCTCGACGGCGTCCGCGACGCCCTTCGCCTCGTGGCCGAGGCCTGCCTGGGCGACGGCGGTGGTCCGCTTGGGCGTCATGGCGCGCTCCGCCGGCTCGGGTTCGGCGACGGCGCGGCCGTCGGCGAAGCCGGACACGGCGGTCACGACGACGGGCAGGTCGGTCAGGACGTGCCGCCACCAGCTGGCCCGCTGCGGGGGGCCGAAGCCGGCGGCGACCGTGCCCGGGGCCGCCAGGGCGGGCGGCGCCTCGTCGGCGGCGCGGGAGCCGAGGGTGCGCATGGTGGCCGGGTCGGCCTGGGTGAAGACGAGGGCGACGGTGACGACGTGCGAGGAGGTCGCGTCGGTGTAGGTGGCGCGCAGGACGCGGTCGCAGCCGATGGTGGCGAGGGTCGTGTTCAGGGCCTTGGGCAGGGTGGTGGCGGTGCAGGGGGCGTCGGGCGCGACGACGATCCGGGTCCAGGTGCGGGCGGAGCCGCCGGGGCCGGCGGACGCGCCGGTGAGGGTGCGCGGGAAGAGGGTGTCGACGGGCGCGTTGTGCCAGAGCGCGCGGGCCTGGGTGTAGCCGGCCGGCTCGGCGGGCTCCCCCGCGCCGCTGCCGGCGAGGACGGCGCCGGTGAGCGCCCCGCCGACCAGCCCGAGCGCGAGCACGGCGCAGGCCACGGCACCCGCGAGCCGCGCGGTGCCGCGCTCCCGGACGGGCCGCAGCCGGGTGGTGGTCTCGAAGGGGGTCTCCGCGGAGAGGGCCCAGGCGTCGTGGACGTGGCCCGGGGTGACGTGCGCGCCCGCGGGCGGGGCGGGACGGGGATCCGCGGCGGGCCGGTAGGCGGGTGCGGGCCCGGCGGCCGGGGCGGGACGGCCGGCGCGTACCTGTCCGGCGGGCGGGGACGGGCGGTCGTCGCGGACGGGACGGAGCCGGGTGGTGGTCTCGACGGGGGCCTCGGCGCCGGGGGACGGCTGCTCGGGCGGCAACGGCTGCGCGCCGGGGCGCACCGCCGGAGGCGCCGCGGGGCGCTCGGGTGGGGTCGCGGCGGGGGGCACCGGCGGGGTCGCGGCGGGGCGCTCGGCGGGCAGCAGGGCCTCGGTGATGCGGGAGACGGGGCGCTCGGCGGCCCGGGGCGCGGGCGGGGCCGTGGCCAGCGGTGTCGCGGGGGGTGCGGGGCGCTCCTGCGGGAGGAGGGCCTCCGTGATGCGGGACGCGGGCCGCTGCGGCTCGGTGCTCATCCCCGTCCCCCTGGTCGATCCGCGAAAGCGATGGCGGCCACTCTACGGGCTGTTCCCGCGGGCGCGGGAACCCAGGGGCTACCCACGCGTAAACCGGTCTGGCAAGCTCGGGCCCATGACTCCCCGTGCCGCCGACCGTGCCCGGTACGACCGGGCCACCGCCCATCTCGACGCGCCTGTCGCCGTCGTCGACCTGGAGGCCTTCGACGCGAACGCCGACGACCTGGTCCGGAGGGCCGGCGGCAAGCCGGTCCGGGTCGCGAGCAAGTCGGTGCGCTGCCGGGCGCTGCTGGAGCGGGTGCTCGCGCGGGACGGTTTCGCGGGCGTGATGTCCTTCACGCTCGCGGAGTCGCTGTGGCTGGCCCGGGCCGGGTTCGAGGACGTCCTGCTCGCCTACCCGTCCGCCGACCGGGCCGGGTACGGGGAGCTCGCGGGTGACGCGAAGCTGGCCGGCGCCGTGACCGTGATGGTCGACGACGTGGCGCAGCTCGACCTGATCGAGGCCTCGCGCGCGGGCGGCACGGAGGAGGTCCGGGTCTGCCTGGAGCTGGACACCTCGCTGCGCCTGCTCGGCGGCCGGGTACGGATCGGGGCTCTGCGCTCGCCGCTGCGCGAGCCCGCCGAGCTGGCCGAGCTGGCCCGCTCGGTGGCGCGCCGTCCCGGCTTCCGGCTGGTGGGGATCATGGCGTACGAGGGCCACGTGGCCGGGGTCGGCGACGCGGTCGCGGGGCGGCCGCTGCGCTCGCGGGCGATCCGGCTGATGCAGTCCGCGGCCCGCAGGGAGCTGGCGGCGCGCCGGGCGGCGGTGGTCCGGGCGGTGCGGGCGGTGGCGCCGGACCTGGAGTTCGTGAACGGCGGCGGCACGGGGAGCGTGCAGCACACGGCGGCCGAGGACGCGGTGACGGAGATCGCGGCGGGCTCGGGGCTCTTCGTACCGCGGCTCTTCGACAACTACACGTCGTTCTCGGGGCGTCCGGCGGCGCTGTTCGCCCAGCCGGTGGTGCGCCGCCCGGGGGTGGGCGTGGTGACCGTGCTGGGCGGGGGCTACCCGGCCTCGGGCGCGGCGGGGCGGGACCGGCTTCCCGTCCCCTATCTGCCGGAGGGGCTGCGGTACGACCCGCAGGAGGGCCCGGGCGAGGTGCAGACCCCGCTGCTCGGCTCCCCCGCGGACGACCTGCGCATCGGCGACAAGGTGTGGTTCCGCCACGCGAAGGCGGGCGAGCTGTGCGAGCGCTTCGACACGCTGCACCTGGTGGAGGGCGACCGCGTGACGGCCGCGGTCCCGACGTACCGGGGCGAGGGGCGGACCTTCCTCTAGGCGGGACCGGGAGGGGCCGGCGCGCCTTCGGGGCCGGCCGTCCCCGGGGCGGGCGGTCCGGCGGGTTCCCCGGGCCGGGGGTGGCGGGCGAACCAGCGGGCCACGGGCTCGCCGCTGGCGCCGTGCACGACCACGCTGAGCAGGACGGTGGCGGCCGTGACGTCGAGGATCAGGGCCGCCTCGTCCTCGGCGAGCTGGATGTAGGCGAGGACCGCGAAGACGATCGAGGTGACGCCGCGCGGGCCGAACCAGCCGACCGCCGCGCGTTCGGCGCGGGTGAAGTCGGTGCCGGCGAGCGAGGCGACGGCGGGGACGAAGCGGGCCACGAGGAGCACGAGGGCGGCGTAGCCGAGGATCTGCGGGACCCGGCCGCCCTGGAAGGCCTCGGTGGCGAGGGCGCCGAAGACGTACCAGACCGCCAGGGCGAGGAGATGGCTGACGTCCTGGACCAGGTCGAGGGAGCCGGTGCCGAGGACGTGGACGGTGTTCGCGTACCAGAGGCCGGCGACGAAGGCCGCGACGAAGCCGTTGCCGTCGACGAGGACGGAGGCGGCGTAGGTCAGGAAGGGCAGGGCGAGGCCGGCCAGGTGCAGTCCGGTCGGCTCGGCCCAGCCGGCCGCGTGCGCCGTGCGTACGAGCCAGGAGGCGAGCAGCCCGACGACCGAGCCGACGAGCGTCGCGTAGCCGGCGCCCTTGAGGGCGTTCAGGAGCAGGTCGCCGAAGCCGGCGCCCTCGGCCGAGACGAGGTTCGCGACGCAGAACACGAAGAGCGGCGAGACCAGCCCGTCGTTGAAGCCGCCCTCGATGTTGAGGGCGGCCCGGACCCGCAGCGGACGTGCTCGTCCCGCAGGAGGCTCAGGACCGGGGCCAGGTCGATGGGCATGACGACCAGCGCCATGACGGCGAGCAGCCATCCGTTCGTGCCGGGGAAGCACAGCGCGCCGAACAGACCGGCGAGCACGAGCGAGGCGGGCAGCGCGATCCCCAGCAGGCGTCCACCGCCCACCGGCCCGCGCAGTCGCGCGTAGTCGCGGGTCTCGGTGGCGTCGGTGAACAGCATCACCGCGAGCACGAGTTCGACGCCCCGCCGCCCGGGTGCGGCGGCCACGCCCATCGCACCCCGGCGCGTCAGAAGACGGTGTCCTGCTGGTCCGGCACCACACTGCCGTCGGAGCGCCGCACCGGTTCGGGTGTGCCGTCGGCGGCGGTGTAGCCCGTGGTGGCGCAGGGGTACGGGGTGGGCCGGGGCTGTTTCGGGTCGAGGAACATGGGGTTGACGATCCAGCGGCCGTCGGCGTTGTCGTAGGCGCGGCACATGAGTTCGGTCTTGTTGCGGTTGAGGACGAGGCGAAGGCCGGTGGCGTCGCGGAGGAAGGTGACGTCCGTGTCGGAGTCGCCGGCGGCGAGGACCTGGCGGCGGGCGGCGGGCTGGACGCGTTCGGCGGCGGGGCCGTGGACGCCGAGGATCTCCTGGTTGATCCAGCAGCGCTTGCCGTCGATGTAGGTGATCATCCGGTCCTCGCCGTCGCGGACGCCGCCGCAGCCCTGGAGGTGCGCGGTGAGGCGCCCGTGCTCGGTGGTGTTGCGGATGCCGACGGCATGGGAGGGGTCGATGCCGACGCCGGGCGCCCAGACGTCCACGACGGGCTCGGGGGACGCGGACACGATCCACACGTCGAACCCGGCGCCCCGGAGGGCGCGGATCAGGTCGCGTTGCTGGTCGTAGTAGCGGACCCAGCCGGTGACCTGGCGGCTGCCGACGCGCTGGGTGGCGCCCTGGGGCGCGGCGAGGTTCTCGGCGCGGGCCGCGGCGGCGAAGGAGCGGACCTCGCGGGCGGTCCAGCCGCGCAGGAGCTGGGCGAGCCAGGCGTACTGGGGTTCCATGCGGCGGTGGTCGTATCCGGCGAACGCGGCCCTGCCGCCGGTCGTGGCGCCCGTGCCGTACACGGCGAGGAGTTCGTCGGCGCAGCGGGTGGCGGCGGCGGTGGGGGCCGCGGTGGGCAGGGTGCGGACGCCGGTGGGGCAGGCGGCGCCGAGGGCCTGGGCGGCCTCGGCGGTGAGGTAGCGGCTGGTGGTCCTCCAGTCGCCGTGGCGCGGCGGCCGGATGCGGTCGTTGCGGAGCAGCCAGTGGAAGGTGGCGTCGCCGACGTCGTTCTTGACGACGGTGTTGTCCCAGTCGAAGACGGCGACGGGCTTCGTCCCCTTGCGGCCGTGGAGCGCGTCGTGCGCCCGTGTGGCGCAGCGGCGGGCGATCAGCTCGTCGAGGCGCGCCCTGTTGTCTCCGTACCAGCCCTCCGAGACGGTGAGGGTCGGGCAGTCCGGAGGGCCCGCGGGCCGGGCGGCGGCGCTCGCGGTGGGGAGCAGGCCGGTCGCGGCGAGGGCCAGGGAGGCCGCGGCGGCGGCGGTGCGGAGCGGGCTGTTCATGGGCTCTCTCCTGTACGTACGCGCGACAGCCGGGCGCCTTGCGACGCCCGGCTGCGCGGGTGGGGGTGTGGGGGTGGGGAGGGGTGGCGGCGGTGGCGGGGTCTAGAGGGGGGTCACGTACGCGCCGGAGATGCCGCCGTCGACGAGGAAGTCGGTGGCGTTGATGAAGGAGGAGTCGTCGCTGGCGAGGAAGGCGACCGCGGCGGCGATCTCCTCGGCCTCGGCGAAGCGGCCGACCGGGATGTGCACCAGGCGGCGCGCGGCCCGCTCGGGGTCCTTGGCGAACAGCTCCTGGAGCAGCGGGGTGTTGACCGGCCCGGGGCACAGGGCGTTGACGCGGATGCCCTCGCGGGCGAACTGCACGCCGAGCTCGCGGGACATGGCGAGGACGCCGCCCTTGGACGCGGTGTACGAGATCTGGCTGGTGGCCGCGCCCATGACGGCGACGAAGGAGGCCGTGTTGATGATCGAGCCGCGGCCCTGGCGCCGCATGTACGGCAGGGCGGCCTTGCAGCACAGGTAGACGGAGGTGAGGTTGACGTCCTGGACGCGCTTCCAGGCCTCCAGGCCGGTCTCCAGGATGGAGTCGTCGTCCGGCGGGGAGATGCCCGCGTTGTTGAAGGCGATGTCGACGGAGCCGTAGGTGTCGAAGGCGACCTTGAAGAGGTTCTCGACCTCCTCCGGGTCGGTGACGTCGACCTTCACGAAGGTGCCGCCGACCTCCTCGGCGGCGGCCTTGCCGGCCCGCTCGTCGATGTCGCCGCACACCACGTGGGCGCCTTCGGAGGCGAGGCGGCGGGCGGTGGCGAGGCCGATGCCGCTGCCGGCGCCGGTGATGACGGCGGTACGGCCGACGAGCCGGCGGCAGATGATCTCGTGGGTGCTCATGCGGTCAGGCCTCCGTGCTGATGAAGACGTTCTTGGTTTCGGTGAAGGCGGTCAGGGCGTCGGGGCCCAGTTCCCGGCCGAGGCCGGACTGGCCGTAGCCGCCGAACGGGGTCCAGTAGCGGACGCTGGAGTGGGAGTTGACGGAGAGGTTGCCGGCCCGGACCGCACGGGAGGCGCGCAGCGCGCGGCCGACGTCACGGGTCCACAGGGAGCCGGACAGGCCGTACGGGGTGGCGTTGGCGAGCCGGATCGCGTCGGCCTCGTCGTCGAAGGGCAGGACGACGGCGACGGGGCCGAAGATCTCCTCGACGGCGCAGGGCGCGTCCTCGGGAACGCCGGTGAGGAGGGTCGGCGGGTACCAGAAGCCGGGCCCCTCGGGGGCCTTGCCGCGGACCGCGGTGAGGTCCTCGGTGACGTAGGACCGGACCCGGTCGAGCTGGGCGCGGGAGATGAGGGGGCCCATCTGGGTGCGCTCGTCGAGGGGGTCGCCGACGACGATCTCCTCGATCGCGGGGGTGAGGAGTTCCAGGAAGCGGTCGTACACGTCGCGCTGCACCAGGATGCGGGTGCGGGCGCAGCAGTCCTGGCCGCTGTTGTCGAGGAAGGACATCGGCGTCGCGGCGGCCGCGGCCTCCAGGTCCGCGTCGGCGAAGACGATGTTGGGGCTCTTGCCGCCGAGTTCGAGGGTCACCCGCTTCACCTGGTCGGCGGCCCTGGCCATGATCTGCTTGCCGACCCGGGTGGAGCCGGTGAAGACGATCTTGGCGACGCCGGGGTGTTCGACGAGCGCGTTGCCGGCGACCGGTCCCTCGCCCGGGAGGACCTGGAAGAGGCCTTCGGGGAGGCCCGCCTGCAGGGCGAGCTCGGCCAGCCGCAGGGCGGTGAGCGGGGTGGTCTCCGCGGGCTTGAGGACGACGGCGTTGCCGGCGGCGAGCGCGGGGGCGGTGGCCCAGGCGGCGATCGGCATGGGGAAGTTCCAGGGCGCGATGACGCCGACCACGCCCAGGGGTTCCAGGAGGGTGATGTCGAGGCCCCCGGCGACGGGGATCTGGCGTCCGATGAGGCGCTCGGCGCCGCCGGCGGCGTAGTCGAGCAGGTCGCGGACGTTCCCGGCCTCCCAGCGGGCGTTGCCGATGGTGTGGCCGGCCTCGCGGACCTCCAGGAGGGCCAGTTCCTCGACGTGGGCGTCGACGACGGCGGCGAAGCGGCGCAGGACCCGGGCCCGGTCGGCGGGAGCGGCGGCGGCCCAGGCGCGCTGGGCGGCGCCGGCCCGGAGGACGGCGGCGTCGACGTCGGCGGCGGTGGCGGCGGGGACGGTGGCGACGACCTCCTCGGTCGCCGGGTTCAGGACGTGCAGTTCGTGCGGCAAGTCGTTCCTCACATGCGTTCGAAGGAGCGGCGCAGTTCCCAGTCGGTGACGGCGGCGTCGTAGGCGTCGAGCTCGACGCGGGCCATGTTGCGGTAGTGGGCGACGACCTCGGGGCCGAAGGCGGCCTTGGCGATCTCGCTGTTCTCCCAGAGCTCGGCGGCCTCGCGGAGCGTGGTGGGGACGTGCTCGTACTCGGCGGTGTAGGCGTTCCCGGTGCACGCGGGCGGGAGTTCGAGGCCCTGCTCGATGCCGTGGAGGCCGGCGGCGACGAGTCCGGCGACGGCGAGGTACGGGTTCACGTCACCTCCGGGCAGCCGGTTCTCGAAGCGGGTGGAGCGCCCGTGGCCGACGACCCGCAGCGCGCAGGTCCGGTTGTCGGGGCCCCAGGCCACGGCCGTGGGGGCGAAGGAACCTGGCTGGAAACGCTTGTACGAGTTGATGTTGGGGGCGTAGAGAAGGGAGAAGTCCCTCATCGCGGCGAGCTGTCCGGCGAGGAAGTGCCGCATGACGTCCGACATGCCGTCGGCTCCGTCACCGGCCATCACGTTGCGGCCGTCGGCGTCCTGGAGGGAGAGGTGGATGTGACAGGAGTTCCCCTCGCGCTCGTTGTACTTCGCCATGAAGGTGAGCGAGCAGCCCTCCTGGGCGGCGATCTCCTTGGCGCCCGTCTTGTAGACGGCGTGCTGGTCGCAGGTGACGAGGGCCTCGTCGTACTTGAAGGCGATCTCGTGCTGGCCGGGGTTGCACTCGCCCTTGGCGGACTCGACGGTGAGGCCGGCGCCGGCCATCTCGTTGCGGATGCGGCGGAGCAGGGGTTCGATCCGGCCGGTGCCGAGCACCGAGTAGTCGATGTTGTACTGGTTGGCCGGGGTCAGCCCCCGGTAGTTGGCGTCCCACGCCTGCTCGTAGGTGTCCTTGAAGACGATGAACTCCAGCTCCGTGCCGACGTGGGCGGTGAAGCCGTGGGCGGCGAGCCGTTCGAGCTGGCGGCGCAGGATCTGGCGGGGGGCGGCGACGACGGGGCTGCGGTCGCTCCAGGCGAGGTCGGCCATCACCATGGCCGTGGCCTCGTTCCAGGGGAGGCGGCGCAGGGTGCCGAGGTCGGGGTGCATGGCGAAGTCGCCGTAGCCGCGGTCCCAGGAGGACATCTCGTAGCCGTCGACGGTGTTCATCTCGGTGTCGACGGCCAGAAGATAGTTGCAGCCCTCGGTGCCGTGGTCGAGCACGTCTTCCAGGAAGAACGGGGCGGCGAACCGCTTGCCCTGGAGCCGGCCCTGCATGTCGGGAAAGGCCAGGACGACGGTGTCGATCTCGCCGCTCGCGACGAGCGCACGGAGCTCGTCGACGGTGAGCGGGGGTGTGCGGTCTGCCACGGGATTACTCCTCCTTCGGCCTGCCGGAAGCCATAAGGTATTGCTCAGGACCATTGCTTGGGAAGGGGAAACGACGAGGTGTCCAGTACGAGTGAATCGCCGGACCGGCTGACGCCCGTGCTGCGGCCGGTGCGCGCGGGCAACGGTTTCGAGGAGGCCCTGGAGCAGATCCTGCAGGTCGTGCGGCTGGGACTCGTGCCCGGCGGGGAGCGCCTGCCGGCCGAGCGGGAGCTCGCCGACCGGATGGGGATCAGCCGGGTCACGCTGCGCGAGGTCCTGAAGGTCCTGCAGGAGCAGGGTCTGGTGGAGAGCCGGCGCGGGCGGTACGGCGGGACGTTCGTGCTGCAGCGCCCGCAGACGGCCGACGAGGCGGAGCTGCGGCGCCGGATCGCGGCCGTGGACGTGGAGGACACGCTGCGCTTCCGCGAGGTCCTGGAGGTCGGCGCGGCCGGGCTGTGCGCGGCGCACGGCCTGGACGAGGAGGGCGCGGAGCGGCTGCGGGCGGCGCTCACGGCGACGCACGACGCACCGCTCGGCGACTACCGGCGCCAGGACACGCTGCTGCACCTCACACTGGCCGAGCTGTCCGGTTCACCGACGCTGACCGCGCAGTACGCGGCGGTCCGGGCCACCGTCAACGACCTGCTGGACTGCATCCCCCTGCTGGTGCGCAACCTGGAGCACTCGCAGCACCAGCACACCGCCCTGGTGGAGGCGGTGCTGGAGGGGGACGCGGACGCGGCGCGCGAGGTGATGCGGGAGCACTGCGCGGGGACGGCGGCGCTGCTGCGCGGCTTCCTGACCTGAGGGCACCCGGCGCCGGGCCCGCATCCGGACCCGCACCAGGCCCCGCGGCGTAACCCGAAAGTAACGCAGGGGACTTGCGCTCCCCGCATGCCCGACGCAAAGGTATGGCACCAATCCATTGGGCCCGTTGCGGGGAGCTGAGCGCAGTCATGACGCTGGAAGACACCTCAGGCACCACAGGAAACACGGTCGCCGCCGACGACTATCTGGAACGGCGCACGCTGCGCCGGGGCAGCGCCGGCTGGCTCCTGCTGACCGGGCTCGGCGTCGCGTACGTCGTCTCCGGCGACTTCTCCGGCTGGAACATCGGCCTGTCCAAGGGCGGCTTCGGCGGCCTGGCCATCGCGACGGTCCTCATGGGCGCGATGTACGCCTGCCTGGTCTTCTCGCTCGCCGAGCTGTCCGCGATCCTGCCCACGGCCGGCGGCGGCTACGGCTTCGCCCGGCGCGCGCTCGGCACCTGGGGCGGCTTCCTGACCGGCACCGCGATCCTGATCGAATACGTGCTCGCGCCCGCCGCCATCTCCATCTTCATCGGCGACTACGTCGAGTCCCTCGGGCTCTTCGGCCTGGAGTCGGGCTGGCCGGTCTACCTCGTCTGCTTCGCCCTCTTCATCGGCATCCACCTCTGGGGCGTGGGCGAGGCGCTGCGGTTCAGCCTGATCGTCACGGCCGTCGCGGTGGCGGCCCTGCTGGTCTTCGCGCTCGGCGCCCTCAGCGACTTCCACGTGAACGGCCTGGACGACATCCCGGTCGACCCGGGCGCGCTCGGATCCAACTCCTGGCTGCCCTTCGGCCTGCTCGGCATCTGGGCCGCGTTCCCCTTCGGCATGTGGTTCTTCCTGGGCGTCGAGGGCGTGCCGCTCGCGGCCGAGGAGGCGAAGGACCCGGTGCGCTCGATGCCGCGGGCGCTCGCCCTGTCGATGGGCATCCTGGTGCTGCTCGCGGTGGTGACCTTCTTCGCGGCGACCGGCGCGCGCGGCTCGGCGGCCATCCAGGAGGCCGGCAACCCGCTGGTGGTCGCGCTGCAGGGGGACGGGGAGCCGACCGCGCTCAGCCGCTTCGTGAACTACGCCGGCCTCGCGGGTCTCGTCGCCTCCTTCTTCTCGCTGATCTACGCGGGCTCGCGCCAGCTCTTCGCGCTGTCCCGGGCCGGCTACCTGCCGCGCTTCCTCTCCCTCACCAGCCGCCGCAAGTCGCCGTACCTGGGCCTGCTGATCCCCGGCGCGCTCGGCTTCGCCCTCGCCGCGGGGACCGGCGACGGCGCCCGGATGCTGAACATCGCGGTGTTCGGCGCCACGATCTCGTACGCGCTGATGGCGCTCTCCCACATCGTGCTGCGCCGCCGCGAGCCGGGCCTCGCCCGGCCGTACCGCACCCCCGGCGGCATGGTGACCTCCTCGATCGCCTTCGTCCTCGCCCTCTCGGCCCTCGTGGCGACCTTCCTGGTGGACAAGGACGCGGCGTTCATCGCGCTCGGGGTGTACGTGATCGCCCTGGCGTACTTCGCGTTCTACAGTCGCCACCACCTGGTGGCGAAGGCGCCCGAGGAGGAGTTCGCGGCGCTGGCCGCGGCCGAGGCGGAACTCGAACGCTGACCGACCCCCGATCCCGACCCCGGAGGACCCCGTGCCCAAGCCGCTCATCGGCGTGACGACCTACCTGGACCAGGCCCGCTGGGGCGTGTGGGACCTGCCCGCGGCGCTGCTCCCCGCCGCGTACCCGCGCCTGGTCCGGGAGAGCGGCGGGCTGGCGGTCATGCTGCCGCCGGACGACCCGTCCGCCGCGGCGGAGACCGTCGCCCGGCTGGACGGCGTGGTGGTCGCGGGCGGCGCGGACGTGGAACCGGTGCGGTACGGGGCCGCGCCGGACCCCCGTACCGGCCCGCCGGCCCGGGCCCGGGACAGCTGGGAACTGGCCCTGATCGAGGCGGCCCTCGACGCCGGGACCCCACTCCTCGGCATCTGCCGCGGCATGCAGCTCCTGAACGTGGCCCTGGGCGGCACCCTCGTCCAGCACCTCGACGGCCACACGGAGGGCGTCGGCGTCATGGGCCGCCACCCCGTCACCCCGATCCCCGGCACCCGCTACGCCACCCTCGCCCCGGAACGCACCGAGGTCCCGACCTACCACCACCAGTGCGTCGAGGTCCTCGGCAAGAACCTCGTCGCCTCGGCGCACGCGGACGACGGCACCGTCGAAGCCATCGAACTCCCCTCCCCCGCCTGGGCCCTCGGCGTGCAGTGGCACCCGGAGATGGGCGAGGACCTGCGGGTCATGCGGGGGCTGGTCGAGGCGGCGGGAGGGCGCTAGCGGCAGGTCCCGCCCGCACTCCGGGAGGGCGTACGGGAGGCCCGGGTCGCCCGCGGCGGGGCAGGGCGCGGGCGCCGGGCGCGGGGGCGGGCGTGGGGGCGGGGGCGGGGCCGGTGAGGGCGATGTCGACGCCTGAGGCGGCCGGCGAGGCGCCGGCGAGGACGGCGACGGACAGTGCCTGACGGCGAGGGGCCTGCCGGATCGACGCCGGCGGACACCGGAAGAGCCTGCCCGGGTCTCGCCCCTGCGCGGGGGCCGCGTGGTGACGGCCTGCCCGGTTGCTTATTGGTCGTGCACTCAATAACATCACCGGCATGTCCTCCAGCGTCCAGCGCAAACGCGTGCGCAAGTCCCCCGAGGCCCGGCGTGCGGAGATCGTCGACACGGCCGCCACGGTCGCCCTGGCCGAGGGCCTGGAGTGCGCGACCCTCCGGCGGATCGCCGAGGAGCTCGACGTGCGCCCCGGGCTGATCAGCCACTACTTCCCCTCCGCGGAGAACCTGGTCGCCGAGGCCTTCGGCACCGCCGCCACCCACGAGCTCGACGCCCTGCTGCCCGCCGACCGCCCCGACGGGACCCCCACCCAGTACCTCGCGCGCTACTTCGCGCTCTCCTCCGGGGACGCGTACGACGACATCAGCCGCCTCTGGATCAACGCCCGGCACCTCAGCCGCTACCGCTCCGTGCTGCGTGACCAGGTCGCGGAGCAGGAACTCGCCTCCGACGAACGGCTCGAAGGCCTCATCCGCGACGGCATCGCCCGCGGCGAGTTCCGGACGGCGGACCCCCACGTCACCGCGATCCAGATCCTCGTCGTCCTCGACGGCCTGGGCGCCCACGCCAACACCGACCGCAGCAACCGCCCGGAGCCGGTGCTGCGGATGGCCGTGACGCTCGCGGAACGCGAACTCGGCCTGCCGCCGGGCACGCTCGAACGCGAGGCCACGGCGCTGCCGGCCGTGTTGCCCGCCGCTCCGTCCAGGAGCACCGCACCCCGGGCGGACGACTCCCCCGCCGACGCCCCGTCCGAGCCGTCCGAGCCGTCCGCGCCGTCCGCGCCGTCCGCGCCCCCGGACCCCGCACGGCCCTGAGCCGCATCCTCCCGCCCCGTGACCCCCGTTCCCGCCTGGAGCTCGTGTGCGTACCCCCCTCGTCCTGTCCTCCGCCCGACTGCTCGACCCCGGCACCGGCTCCTTCCTGCCGGAGACCGCGCTCGCCGTGTCCGAGAGCGGGCGGATCGCCGCGCTCGGCGACGACCGGGAGATCCGCGCACTCGCGGGCGCCGGGACCGAGGTGATCGACCTCAAGGGCGCCGTGGTGACGGCGGGACTCGTCGACGGGCACCTCCACCCCGTCACCGGCGCCGAACTGACCCACGGCCTCGACCTCTCCCGCTGCACCGACCTCGCGGACGTCCGCGCGGCGCTCGCCGGCGCCGTCCCCGAACTCGGACGCGGCGACTGGCTGTTCGGCTGGGGCCTCGACCCCAACGTGTTCGGTGACGAACCCGTGGGCATCGCCCCCTTCGACGCCGTCCTCACCGGCGTCCCGGCCTTCCTGCTGCTCTTCGACGCCCATTCGGCCCTGGCCAGCCGCCGGGCCCTCGAACTCGCGGGCGTCGACGGTCCGCGCACCTTCGCCCAGGCCTCGGCGGAGGTCGTCTGCGACGCGGACGGACGCCCCACCGGCCTGCTGCAGGAGGACGCCGCCTGCGAACTCGTCGAGCGGGTCGCCCCCCGGCCCACCCACGCCGAGCGCCGTGACCGCCTCGCCGCCGCACTGCGCTCCATGGCCGCGGCCGGCCTGACCGGCGGTCACGTCATGGACGCCAACGGCGAGAGCCTCACCCTGCTCGCCGAGCTCGACGCCGCCGGCGAACTCCCCCTCCGGCTGCGGGTCACGCCCTGGTGCCAGCCCGGCGCGGACGCCGACGCCGTGCACGAACTGATCGCGCGACAGGGCCGGGGCGGTGACCTGTGGCGCGTCGACGGCGTGAAGCTGTTCATGGACGGGACCATCGACAACGGCACGGCCTGGCTGGAACGGCCCGACTGCCACGGCGAGTCGACGCACGCCTTCTGGCCCGACCCGGCCGCCTACACCCACGTCATCGGCGAACTGCACCGCGCCGGGGTCCCCACCGCCACGCACGCCATCGGGGACGCGGCCGTACGGCACGCCCTGGACGCGATCAAGAAGGCGGGCCGCGGGGTCCGCCACCGGATCGAGCACATCGAGACGGTCCCGGACGACACCCTGCGCCGCTTCGCGGAGCTCGGCGTCATCGCCTCCATGCAGCCCACCCACTGCTGCGACTTCACCCGCGCCGACCACACCGACAACTGGTCCCGCCGCCTCGGCGAGGAGCGGGCCTCGCGGGCCTGGCGCTGCCGCGACCTCTGGGACGCGGGCGCCACCGTCGTCCTCGGCTCCGACTGGCCGATCGCCCCGTTCCCGCCCCTCGGCGTCATGGCGGGCGCCCGCCACCGCCGCCCCACCCGCGACCTGACCCAGCCGCCGCACGGCCCCGAGCAGGCCCTGACGCCGCTGGAGGCGCTGCGCGGCATGACGGTCAACGCGGCCTACGCGGCGGCGGAGGACCACGAGGCGGGCCGCCTGGCGCTCGGGCACCGCGCGGACCTCACGGTCCTGGCGGACGACCCGCTCACGACCTCCGCGACGGACCTCCCGGACCTGCCGGTGGTCCTGACTGCGGTCGGCGGCCGCGTGACGTTCCGGAGCGCAGGGACGGGCTGACCGGCAGAGGGGCCGACAGGCTGACGGGCCGACGGGCAGAGGGGCCGACGGCGCCGGGGCAAGGGGGGCCGCAGGGTGCGCGGGTGGCGGCGGCCTCCCCTCCCTCACCCCGCGGGCCGCGCCCGCGTCAGCGCCAGCAGGTCGCGCGCGGGGCCGGTCGGCCGGTGTCCCGTCGGCCAGACCGCCCGCAGGTCACGACGGAGCAGGACGCCCCGCACCGGGACGGCGACCAGGCGCCGCGAGGCGAGTTCCTCGGCGACGGCGAGCTCGCTGAGCACGGCCGGGCCGGCGGCGCTGACCGCCGCCGCCTTCACGGCGGTGGTGGAGGCGAGTTCGAGCAGCGGGCGGGCCAGGCCGCCGAAGCCCGCCAGCGCCGCGTCGAGGACCTGCCGGGTGCCCGAGCCGCGCTCGCGCAGGACCAGCGGGGTCGCCGCCAGTTCCGCCGGGTCGACCGGGCGGCCGCGCCGGGCCCAGGGGTGCGAGGGAGCGGTGACGACGGCGAGGCGGTCGTGGGCGACGACCGCGCCGTCGAGCCCCTCGGGGACGGCGAGCCCCTCCACGAAGCCGAGGTCCGCCTCGCCCGCGAGGAGCCGCTCGGCGACCGCCGCGGAGTTGCCGGCCTGGAGCGAGACGGCCGTGTCGGGGCGTTCGGCGCGCAGCGCGATGAGCCAGCCGGGCAGCAGGTACTCGGCGATCGTCATGGACGCGGCCACCCGCAGTCGCGAGTCCCGCCGCCCGCGCAGCGCCTGCACCCCGGCGTCGAAGGCCTCCGCCGCCTCCACGATCCGCCGCGCCCAGTCGGTGACGAGCGCCCCCGCGTCGGTCAGCCGGGACCCGCGCGGGGAGCGGTCCACGAGCGCCACCCCGAGCTGCCGCTCCATGGAACGGATGCGGCTGCTCGCGGCGGGCTGGGTGATGCCGACGTCCCGCGCGGCCCGTCCGAGGCTGCCGTGCCGGGCGACGGCGAGGAGCAGCTCGAGTGCGCCGAGGTCGGGAACCCGGTGGGAGAGCAGGCTGGGCAGGTCGCCCGGACGAGAACTCATAACGCCAGCTTATGACCTCATAGCAACATCGTCCCTGGTGGGGGCATTGATCGCGCGGGAGGCTGAGGTCATGGCAACCCTCGCACCTTCTCGGCCGGTCTCCGGCGTCACCACCCCCGACGCCCGGTGGACCTCGGTCCGGCACCTCGGACCCCACTGGTACGCCTCGGTGATGGGCACGGCGATCGTCGGCACCGCGGGCGCCACGCTTCCCCTGGACGTCCCGGGCCTGCGCACCGCCTGCGCCCTCCTGTGGGCCCTGTCCCTCGCGATGCTGCTGACACTGCTCTCCGCGCGCGCCCTGCACTGGACGCACCACCGCGACCAGGCCCGCGCCCATCTCCTCGACCCCGCGGTCGCCCCGTTCTACGGCTGTCTGTCCATGGCCCTGCTCGCGGTGGGCGGCGGCGCGGTGGTCGTCGGCAGGGACTGGATCGGCCTCCCCGCCGCGGTCGCCCTGGACGCCGTCCTGTTCACCGCGGGAACGCTGATCGGCCTGGCGGCCGCGGTGGCGATCCCGTACCTGATGGTGGCCCGCCACCGCATCGAGGGCGCGGCCCCCGTCTGGCTGCTGCCGGTCGTCGCCCCGATGGTCTCGGCCGCGCTGGGCCCGCTGCTCGTCCCCCGTCTTCCCGCCGGCCAGGCCCAGGAGACGTTCCTGATCGCCTGCTACGCGATGTTCGGCATCAGCCTGCTCGCGACCCTCGTCATGCTGCCCCTCGTCTTCGGCCGCCTGGTCACCCACGGCCCGCTGCCGGCCGCCCTCACCCCCACCCTGTTCCTGGTCCTGGGGCCGCTGGGCCAGTCGACGACCGCCGCGAGCAAGTTCGCCGACGTCGCGCCGGGCGTGCTGGCCGCGCCGTACGCCCGGGCCTTCTCCGCCTTCGCGGTGCTCTACGGGGTCCCCGTCATGGGCTTCGCCCTGCTGTGGATGGCCTTCGCCGGTGCCCTCGTCGTCCGGGCCCGCCGCCGGGGCATGGGCTTCGCGATGACCTTCTGGGCCTTCACCTTCCCGGTCGGCACCTGTGTCACCGGCGCCGAGGGCCTGGCCCGGCACACCGGTCTGCCGGCCTTCCACTGGCTGGCGGTCGGGCTGTACGTGTTCCTCGTCGCGGCCTGGCTGGTGGCGGCCGGCCACACGCTGCGCGGTCTGTTCAGCGGAGCGCTGCTCGCAGCACCCGGGGCGCCTCGGCCAGGGACGGCCCGTACCAGGTGAGATGCCGTCCGTCGACGAGTGCCACGGCGGCCCCGGGGAACGCCTCGGGGCCGTCGGCGTGCGTGAAGCGGTACGGCTCGTCCGGCAGCACGACCAGCTCGGGCGCGGCGGCCCTGAGCTCGTCGAGGGGGACGCGCGGGTAGCGCTCGGGGTGGGCGGCGTACACGTTCCGCACGCCGAGCCGGGCGAGCAGGTCGCCGGCGAAGGTGTCGCTCCCGAGCACCATCCACGGGCGGCGCCAGATCGGGACGACGGCGGTGCGCGGCGGCCCGTCGGGGGTGACGGCGGCCCACGCCGCCTCGGCCGTGTCGAGCCAGCCCGGCCGGCTGCGCACGGCGCAGGCGTCGAGGACCCGGTCGAGCTCGGCGAAGGCCTGGTCGAGGGTGCGGACGCAGGTGACGAGCACGTCGAGGCCGGCCGCCCGCAGCGCCTCCAGGTCCGGGGCCCGGTTCTCCTCCTCGTTGGCGATCACGAGGTCGGGGCGCAGCGCGGCCACGGCGTCGATGTCGGGGTTCTTGGTCCCGCCGATCCGGACGGCCCCGCCGAGGTCGGCGGGGTGGGTGCACCAGTCGGTGACGCCGACGAGGGCGCCGGGCGCGGAGACGGCGACGGCCTCGGTGAGCGACGGCACCAGCGAGACGACCCTCATGCGGTCGCCCTCACGTCTCGGCGGCCTCGATGTGGTCCGCGACGGACACGAACACGAGGCGTGTCCCGGCCGCGGTGGCCCGCCAGCGGTGCCGCACCCCGCCGGAGAGGTAGAGGGTGTCGCCGCGCCCGAGGCGGTAGGCGCGGCCCTCGGCCTCGATCTCGGCGGAGCCGTCGGCGACGTACAGCAACTCGTCGTTGCGGTGCAGGAATTCCCGGCCGGCGTCCTGCTCGCCGGTGAACTCCAGGGCCTGCAGCTGATGCCGGCCGCGCACCAGCGGCCGTACGCCCGGGGGCATGTCCCACAGCTCCTCGTGGGCGCGGACGACGTCGACGGTCCGGGCGGCCTCGGCCGCCGCGAGCAGTTCGGCGGCGGTGGTCTCCAGGGCGGTGGCCACGAGTTGGAGGGAGCGGTCGCTGGGGCGGGCCCGCTCGTTCTCGACCTGGCTGAGGAAGGGCACGGAAAGGCCGCTGCGCTGGGCGACGACGGCCAGGGTGAGCTGGAGCGCCCGGCGGCGCCTCCTGACGGCCGCGCCGACGCGCAGCGACTCCTTGTCGTCCATGTCGGCCCCCTCCCTCGTGTCACTCGTGGTCTCGTACCGGTCGGTCAACTGAACCTTACGCAGCTTCGGGCCGGTGTTTCGCGTCGTGGCGAAAAGGGGTGGTCGCCGAACACGTTCGGCGACCACCCCTTTTCGGACAGGAGTCGATGTTCCTACTGCGGGGCGAGCCGCTCCGCGACGCCCGGGTTCCGGTCGAGCCAGGTGCGGACGGCCTCCTGCTCCTTGCCCTTGCCGGTCTCCTGGATGACCGCCTCCAGGCCGGTGAGCTCCTTCTCGCTGAGCTTGAAGCGCTTCAGCCAGGCACCGACCTCGGGGTTCTCGGCGGCGAAGCCCTTGCGGGCCAGGGTGTGCACGCCGTCGCCCTTGCCCCAGCTGCCCTTGGGGTCCTGCAGCTTCTTGAGGTCGTACGTGGAGTAGGCCCAGTGCGGGGACCAGAGGGTGACCGCGATCGGCTGCTTCTTGTCGTACGCGCGCTTGAGTTCGGCCAGCATGCCGGGAGTCGAGCCGTCCACGACCTCGTACTCGCCCTCCAGGCCGTAGTCCTTGACGACCTTGTCCTTGAGGATGCCCATCATGCCGGCGCTCGGCTCGATGCCGACGATGCGGCCCTTGAACGTGCCCGCCTTGCCCTTGAGGTCGGCGAGCGTGTTCACGTCCTTCATGTACGAGGGGACGCTGAGCTCCAGGGAGGTGGGGCCGTACCAGGAGCCGAGGTCCTCCAGCTTGTTGCGGTACTTCTCCCAGTACTGGGCGTGGGTGACGGGCAGCCAGGAATCCGTCTGGAAGTCGATCTGGCCGCCGGCGAGGCCGGTGTAGAGGGCGCCGGCCTCCAGCTGCTTGGTCTCGACCTCGTAGCCGCGGCGCTCCAGGAGCTCCTTCCACAGGAAGGTGGAGGCGATGCCCTCGTCCCAGGGGATGTAGCCGAGGCTGATCTTCTTGCCGTGGCCGGTGTTCGGACCGGACGCGGTGGTGGAGGCGCCGCCGCTGCCGCCGAGGAAGCCCATGCCGCCGGCGACCAGCGCCAGGACGACGACGCCGACGAGCGCGGTGACGGGCTGCGGGCGGTGGCCCCAGATCCTCGCGCCGGCCCGGGCGGCGCTCGCGGCGCGCGCCTTGGCGGCGGCGCGGCGGCCGAGCGGCGAGACCTGGCGGCCGAGGGCGCCGGTCATCCGGTCGAGGTACATGGCGAGGATGACGATGGAGATGCCCGCCTCGAAGCCGAGGCCGATGTCGACGTTGCCGATGGCACGGTAGACGGCACCGCCGAGGCCCCCGCCGCCGACCATGCCGGCGATGACGACCATGGACAGACCGAGCATGATCACCTGGTTGACGCCGGCCATGATCGTGGGCAGGGCGAGCGGCAGCTGGACGCGCAGCAGGGTGTTGCGCGGCGTGGTGCCGAAGGCCTCGGCGGCCTCCACGAGCTCGCCGTCGACCTGGCGGATGCCGAGCTCGGTCATGCGTACGCCGGGCGGCAGGGCGAAGACGATGGTCGCGATGATGCCGGGGACCGCGCCGACGCCGAAGAAGATGATGCCGGGGATGAGATAGACCATCGCCGGCATGGTCTGCATGAAGTCCAGGACCGGGCGCAGCACGGCGCTGACGGTCTTGGAGCGGGCCGCCCAGATGCCGAGTGGTACGGCGATCACGAGCGTGACGAGGGTGGCGACGAGCACCAGCGACAGGGTCGCCATGGCCTCGTCCCACAGCTCGACGGAGTCGACGAGCGCGAACGCGGCGAAGGCGACGACGCCGGTGGCGAGGCCGCGCAGCCACCACGCCAGGACGGCGAGGATGCCCGCGAAGAGCAGCGGCTGGGGCGCCGACAGGACGGCGTCGATGCCGTCGTAGAGGCCGGTCACGCCGGTGCTGATGGCGTCGAACAGCCAGGACAGGCGGCTCTGCAGCCAGTCGACGCTGCTGTCGACCCACTGGCCGAGGGGGATCCTAGGCATGGGTGGTCACCTCCTCGGCGTCGGAGCGGGTGTCGTCGACGGACGTGGCGGCCCCGGCCTTCCCGCCCGGGCGCACGGCCCCGGCCTGCTCGGTCGGGCTTCCGGAGCCGGCCTGCCCGCCCCGGTCCACGGGGCGGGCCTTCTCGGCCGGGCTGACGTCGGCGTCGAGTCCGCCCATGACGCCGAGCAGGCGGTCCTGGGCGACGACGCCGAGGACCCGGCCGTCGGCGGCGGCGACGGCCACCGGGTGGAGGGAGCGCGCGGAGACGGCGCACAGATCGGCCAGCGGCGTCTCCGGGGCGACGAGCTCGCAACCGCAGCCCGGCGGGCAGTCCTCGGGGGCGACCGTGCCGGCCGTCATCACGGATTCGGCCGTGAGCACACGGGTGCGGTCGACGTCCTGGATGAAGGAGGCGACGTAGTCGTTGGCGGGGCGGATCAGGATGTCCTCGGCGGTGCCGAGCTGGACGATCCGGCCGTCGCGCATCACCGCGATGCGGTCGCCGAGGCGCATGGCCTCGTTGAGGTCGTGGGTGATGAAGACGATGGTCTTCTTCAGCTTCTGCTGCAGCACGAGCAGCTGGTCCTGCATGTCGCGGCGGATCAGCGGGTCGAGCGCGCTGAACGACTCGTCCATGAGGAGCAGGTCGGCGTCGGTGGCGAGCGCGCGGGCGAGGCCCACCCGCTGCTGCATGCCGCCGGAGAGCTCGTCCGGCCAGGACTTCTCCCAGCCGGCCAGCCCGCACAGCTCCAGGGCCTCGGCGGCGCGCTTCTCGCGCTCGGCGCGGGGCACGCCCTGGACCTCCAGGCCGTAGGCGGCGTTCTCGAGGACGCTGCGGTGCGGGAAGAGGGCGAAGTGCTGGAAGACCATGCTGATCTTCTTCGACCGGACGTCGCGCAGCTCGCGCGGAGCGAGCGCGGTGAGGTCACGGCCGTCGAAGAGGACCCGGCCCGCCGTGGGTGCGAGGAGCCCGTTCAGCATGCGCAGGAGGGTGGACTTGCCCGACCCGGACAGACCCATGACGACGAAGATCTGGCCGGGTTCGACGACGAAGGACGCGTCGATGACGGCTGCCGTGGTGCCCTTGGCACGCAGGGCGTCGCGGTCGACCGCGTTCTCTCCTTCCGCGGCGAGTTCACGGACTGCTTCGTCGGGTCGTCTGCCGAACACCTTGTACAGGTGGTCGGCCTGGAGCCTGGACACATACACCTCAGGGGTAGCAACGAAAAACGGCCCGCCACCCCCGCAGCAGCCGGGCCGTGGAGCGAGGCGGGATCTGCCCGCGCGCCCGTCGCGTACGGGATCCGTCCCTGTCCGGACCTGGTGCCCGGACGGCCGGATCCCCTACCGGGTCCGCTCCGGGCTCCCGCCTGCCCGGGCTCCTCCCCCACAAACGCGAAGGTGACCGGTGTCACGCCTGGTGGGGGGTGTTGTCGGTGGGGTGCGGCATGATCGGGGGTGTGACGCGACGCCTGATGCTCCTCGACACCGCCAGCCTCTACTTCCGCGCGTACTTCGGCGTGCCGGACTCGGTCCGGGCGCCGGACGGGACGCCGGTGAACGCCGTGCGCGGGCTGCTCGACTTCATCGGCCGCCTGGTCCAGGACCACCGGCCGGACGACCTGGTCGCCTGCTGGGACGACGACTGGCGCCCGCAGTGGCGGGTGGACCTGATCCCCTCGTACAAGGCGCACCGGGTGGCCGAGGAGACCCCGGCGGGACCGGACGTGGAGGAGATCCCGGACACGCTGGCGCCGCAGGTCCCGGTGATCGTGGACGTGCTGGCGGCGCTCGGCGTCGCCCGGGTCGGCGCGCCCGGCTTCGAGGCGGACGACGTGATCGGCACGCTGACGGCGCGGGCGGCCGGCCCGGTGGACATCGTCACCGGCGACCGCGACCTCTTCCAGCTGGTGGACGACGGGCGCGGGGTGCGCGTGCTGTATCCGCGCAAGGGCGTGGGCGACTGCGACCTGGTGGACGAGAAGTTCATCCTGGAGAAGTACGGGGTGCGGGCGGACCGGTACGCCGACTTCGCGGCGCTGCGGGGGGACACCAGCGACGGGCTGCCCGGCGTGAAGGGCATCGGCGAGAAGACGGCGGCGCAGCTGATCACGGAGTACGGGGACCTGGCGGGCGTGCGCGCGGCCGCGGGCGACCGGACGTCGAAGCTGACCCCGGCCAAGCGGCGCGGGATCATCGAGGCGGCGGAGTATCTGGACGTGGCGCCGACGGTGGTGCGCGTGGCCCGGGACGCGCCGCTGCCGGAGTTCTCGGCCGCCGTGCCGGCGGCCCCCCGGGACCCGGAGGCGCTGGCGCGCCTGGTCGAGCAGTGGGGCCTGGGCGGCGCGGTGGGACGTCTGCTGCCGGTGCTGGGCGGCTGAGGCCGGGCCGCCCTTCCGGAGTCCCTGATCCCTCTGGGCCCGGGGCTTCCGGGATGCTAGCTTAGGCAAACCTAAGTAATCACCCCGAACGGGAGACGTCGTGGCAGAACAGCCCGCACGCAAGGCACCGAGGGCCCACGAGGCCCAGGTGGTGCGCACGGAGCGGATCACCCCGCAGATGGTGCGCCTGGTGCTCGGCGGCCCCGGGCTCGACACCTTCGAGATCGGCACATACACCGACCACTACGTGAAGCTCCTCTTCGCGGCGGAGGGGGTGAGCTACCCGGAGCCCTTCGACATGGAGCGGATCCGGGCGGAGTTCCCGCGCGAGCAGTGGCCGACGACCCGGACGTACACGGTGCGGGCCTGGGACCCGGTGCAGCGCGAGCTGACCGTCGACTTCGTGGTCCACGGCGACGAGGGCCTGGCCGGCCCCTGGGCGGCACGGGCCCAGGCGGGCGACACCGTGCGCTTCCTCGGCCCCGGCGGCGGCTACGCCCCGGACGAGTCCGCGGACTGGCACCTCCTGGTCGGCGACGAGAGCGCGCTCCCGGCCGTCGCTGCCGCCCTGGAGCGGCTGCCGGAGGGGACGACGGTGCACGCCTTCCTGGAGGTCCCGGACGCGTCCGAGGAGCAGAAGTTCACGACGGCGGCCGGGGTGGACGTGACCTGGCTGCACCGGGGCGCCCGCCCGGTGGGCGAGGCCCTGACCGAGGCCGTGCGCGGGCTCGACTTCCCGGCCGGCGACGTGCACGCCTTCGTCCACGGCGAGGCCGGCTTCGTGAAGGAGCTCCGCCGCCACCTCCGCATGGAACGCGGGGTCCCGCGCGAGCGCCTCTCGATCTCGGGCTACTGGCGCCTGGGCAAGACGGACGAGGCCTGGCGCGCGATCAAGCGCGAGTGGAACGAGCAGGTGGAGCGCGAGCAGGAGGCCTGACGCACCCCGCACGACAACGCCCGCACCGGCCTCCTCGCCGGGGCCGTGCACGGCCCCGGCGCGATCCCGACCCGCTGGACCGCCGACCTGCACGTGCCGCTGCCGGGCTTCGGCGACCGGGTACTGCGGGCCGACGACCTGCGTACGCTCGCGCGTTCCCTGGCACGGGCGGGCGAGGACGCCGTCACGAAGGGCTGACGAGAGGCCCTCGCCGACGCGTGGTGACCGCCGGACGGCAGGGGCCTCCGGGCCCTTCTGGACGCTAGCGGGCCCGGACCGTCGCCAGGACGTCCCGGTCCGGCTGCAACGTCAGGCCCGGGACGGGCAGCACCTCCTCCGCGTCGAGGTCGAGACGGAAGCGGCGGGCGACGACGGCCAGGATCAGCACCGCTTCGACCATGGCGAAGCGCGTGCCCAGGCACACCCGCGGGCCGCCGCCGAAGGGGTACCAGGCGTACTCCGGTATCTCCTCGGTCTCCCCCTCCGTACCGCCGTCCTTCGCCGGCAGCCAGCGCTCCGGACGGAACTCCAGCGGGTCCCGGTACCACCGGCCGTCCCGCTGGGTGGCCCACTGGCTGCTCCAGACCCGGGTGCCGGGCGCGATGGGGGCGCCGCCGAGCGTGGCACCCTCCTTGGCTATGCCGGTGAGCAGCCAGATCGTCGGGTAGAGGCGCAGCGTCTCCTTCACCACGGCCTGGGTGTAGCCGAGGGCGGCGTAGTCGTCGAAGCCGGGGTCGCGGTCGCCGAGGACCCGGTCGAGCTCGGCGCCGAGAGCGTCCGCGACCCGGGGATTGCGGGAGAGGAGATACCAGGCCCAGACGAGGGTGGAGCTGGTGGTCTCGTGCCCGCCGATGTAGAGGGTGACCGTCTCGTCGCGGATCTCCCGGTCGGAGAGGGGGACGCCGGTCTCGTCCCGGGCGGCGAGGAGCCTGCTGAGCAGGTCCGGCCGCTGGCCGTCGCCGTCCCGGTGGCGCGCGACGACGCGGGAGACCTCGGCGTCGATGACGGCGGTGGCGCGCTTGATGCGGGCTCGTCCGGGAGTGGGGATCCAGTCGGGGAGTATCGCGCCGATGCCGCTGAACTCGGCGCCGATCTCGTGCTGGGCGACGTCCATGGCGCGGCCGATGGCCTCGGCGTCGGCGGCGGTGTCGACGCCGAAGATGGTGCGGACGGCGATGAGCTGGGTGAGGGCGGCCATCTCCTTCTTGACGTCGACCCGGTCCCCGTCGGACCACCGCTCGGCCAGGTCGACGGCGCACTCGGCCATCGTGGCGGCGTAGGACTTGACCTGCCGGGGGCGGACCGAGGGCTGCACCAGGGAGCGCTTGCGCCGCCAGTCGGCGCCCTTGGAGACCACGACGCCGTCGCCGAGCAGCGTCCGGAAGGCGATGCCGAGGTCCGGCTGGTCGAAGGTCCGCTCGACCTCGGTGAGGAGCTCGCCGATGGTCTCGGGATGGGCGATGAAGAGGGCGGGGGTGCGGCCGAAGCGCCAGCGGACGAAGTCCCCGCGCTCACGCAGCCGTTCGAAGAAGGCGAGCGGGTCCTTGCCGAACTCCGGCAGGTTCCCCAGCCCCGGGACGCCCCGGGGTCCCGGGACGGTCTTCCGCCCGTCCGCCGTCGTGGTGCCGACGGCGGACGGACCGGCTTGCGTGGTCACGTGCGTTTCCTTCCGCAGGAGGTGCGAGGTGATGGCCTCAGTGCCCCAAGTGCTCGTTCTGCTGTACGAGTTCATGGAAGCGGAAGGGACCGACACCGCGCCACCCCTGTGGAAAACCCCCTGTGGACGACGCCCCTGAGGGTGGGTCAAGGGCGCTGCCGGAGCTGTAGCTGTCAGCCCACCGAGCTGTAGGCCACGACACCCCTCAGCAGCGACTCGACCGCCTTGCGGGCGTTCTTCGCGACGGTGCTGTTCTCCTTCGGCGCGGCCGCCGCGATCTGGCCGAGCACGTCGATGACCTGCTTGCACCAGCGGACGAAGTCGCCGGCCGGCATCTCCGCCTCGCGCAGCACCTCGTCGAGCCCCTTGTCGGAGGCCCACTGGTAGGCGGCCCAGGCGAAGCCGAGGTCCGGCTCGCGCTGGCCGACGCCCTCCGTCTGGTGGAGCTTGAACTCCTCCTCCAGCGCGTCGAGCCGGCCCCAGATCCGCACCATCTCGCCCATCGCGGCCTTCGCCCGCCCCGTGGGCAGCTTCGGCGCGACGGCGTCGTCGGACTGCCGGGCCTCGTAGACGAGCGCGGAGACGCAGGCGGCGAGTTCGGCCGGGTTCAGCCCCTCCCACACGCCTTCGCGCAGGCACTCGCTGGCGAGCAGGTCGAGTTCGCCGTAGAGCCGGGCGAGCCGCTTGCCGTTGTCGGTGACGTCGTCGGCGCGCAGGTAGTCGAGCTCGGTGAGGAGCGCGACGATCCGGTCGAAGGTGCGGGCGATGGTGTTCGTCCGGCCCTCGATGCGCCGTTCCAGCTGCTTGGTGTCGCGCTGCAGGCGGTGATAGCGCTCGGCCCAGCGGGCGTGGTCCTCGCGCTCGTCGCAGCCGTGGCAGGGATGGGCCCTGATCTCCGTGCGCAGCCGGGCGATCTCGCGGTCGTCGGCCGCGGCCGAGCGCTGCCTGCGGTGCCGCTCCGGGTTGATGTGCCCGGCCTTGCTGCGCAGCGCCGAGGCCAGGTCGCGGCGGGACTGGGGGGACTTCGGGTTGAAGGACCGCGGGATGCGCATGCGCTCCAGCGCCTCCACGGGGACCGGGAAGTCGATGGCGGCGAGCCGCTTGACCTGCCGCTCGGCGGTGAGGACCAGCGGGCGCGGCCCGTCGTGGTACTCGAAGCCGCGGTGCCCGTTGGTGCGCCCGGCCGGGACGCCCGGGTCGAGGACCAGGGCGAGCCCGGCGAACTTGCCCGTCGGCACGTGGATGACGTCTCCGGGCTTGAGCCGCTCCAGCGAGGCGGCGGCCTCGGCGCGGCGGTGGGCGGCGCCCTGACGGGCCAGTTCGGTCTCGCGGTCCTTGAGTTCGCGGCGGAGCCGCGCGTAGTCCTCGAAGTCGCCGAGGTGGCAGGTCATGCCCTCGCGGTAGCCCTCCAGGCCCTCCTCGTTCTTCTGGACCTGCCGGGAGATCCCGACGACCGAGCGGTCGGCCTGGAACTGGGCGAAGGAGGTCTCCAGAAGCTCGCGCGAGCGGTGCCGGCCGAACTGGTCGACCAGGTTGACCGCCATGTTGTACGAGGGCTTGAAGCTGGAGCGCAGCGGATACGTGCGGGTGCCCGCGAGTCCGGCGAGGTGGCCGGGGTCCATGCCGCGCTGCCACAGGACGACGGCGTGTCCCTCGATGTCGATGCCGCGGCGGCCGGCGCGGCCGGTGAGCTGGGTGTACTCGCCGGGGGTGATGTCGGCGTGCTGCTCGCCGTTCCACTTGACGAGCTTCTCCAGGACCACCGAGCGGGCCGGCATGTTGATGCCGAGGGCGAGGGTCTCGGTGGCGAAGACGGCCTTGACGAGGCCGCGGACGAAGAGCTCCTCGACGACCTCCTTGAAGGTCGGGAGCATGCCGGCGTGGTGGGCGGCGATACCCCGCTCCAGGGCCTCGAGCCATTCGTAGTAGCCGAGGACGTGGAGGTCCTCGCTGGGGATGGCCGCCGTGCGCTCCTCGACGATCTCGCGGACGCGGCGGCGCCCGTCCTCGTCGTTGAGCCGCAGGCCCGCGTAGAGGCACTGCTGGACGGCGGACTCGCAGCCGGCCCGGCTGAAGATGAAGGTGATGGCGGGGAGCAGTCCCTCGGCGTCGAGCCGCTCGATGACCTCGGGCCGTCCCGGCGTCCAGATACGGGAGCGCTGGCGGCGCTCGCGCTCGCGGTCGGCCTCGCGGACCATCTTGCCGCGGCGCCGGTCGCGCGGGTTGTACGTGCGCGAGTTCTCGGTGCGGGCCAGGCGGAGCAGGTCGGGGTTGACCTCGCGGCGGGAGGCGCCGCGGCCGCCGTGGTCGGTCTCCTCCTCGAAGAGGTCGTACATCCGGCGGCCGGCGAGCACGTGCTGCCAGAGCGGCACCGGGCGGCTCTCGGAGACGATGACCTCGGTGTCGCCGCGGACGGTGTCGAGCCAGTCGCCGAACTCCTCGGCGTTCGACACGGTCGCGGAGAGCGACACCAGCGTCACCGACTCGGGGAGGTGGATGATCACTTCCTCCCAGACGGCGCCGCGGAAGCGGTCGGAGAGGTAGTGCACCTCGTCCATCACGACGTAGCCGAGGCCGGAGAGCGCCTGGGACCCCGCGTAGAGCATGTTGCGGAGGACCTCGGTGGTCATGACGACGATGGGCGCGTCGCCGTTGACGCTGTTGTCGCCCGTGAGCAGACCGACCTTGTCGTGGCCGTAGCGCTTGACGAGGTCGGCGTACTTCTGGTTGGAGAGCGCCTTGATGGGCGTGGTGTAGAAGCACTTGCGCCCTTGCCGGAGGGCGAGGTGGACGGCGAACTCGCCGACGATCGTCTTGCCGGAGCCCGTGGGAGCGGCGACGAGCACGCCCTTGCCCGCTTCGAGGGCCTTGCACGCCTCGGTCTGGAAGGGGTCAAGACCGAACTCGTACATCTCGCGGAAGGGGGCCAGCGCGGTCGCCTGCTCCGCGTTGCGGGCGCGGGCAGCTGCGTACGCTTCGGCTGGTGTGAGGTCCTCTGTCATCTTGCTGTCGAGCCTACCCGCCACCTCTGACAGTGACGCGATCTTTATCGAGGCACCTGCGGCGGCGTCTGCGGGGCGAGCACCCGGAGGGCGCCGGGCACGCAGTGGACGGTGAGCGGCAGGGGTCCGAGCGGCTCGCCGTCGGCGTAGCCGGTGATGCCGTGGGCGTCCAGGGTGAGGGAGCGGACCCGGTGGACGGTGATCTTGGGATGGTCGAGGTGGGTGCCGCGGTAGACCCTCGGGAAGACCCTGATCAGCTCCGTGCGGGAGCAGTCGCCGACGACGGTGACGTCGAGGAGACCGTCGTCGAGGCGCGCGTCGGCGCAGATGCGCATGCCGCCGCCGTACGAGGTGCCGTTGCCGACCGCGACGAGGGTGGCCTCGACGCGGGTCTCGGCGCCGTCGTCGAGGGTGAGCCGGTACGGGGCGGGCCGGAAGGCGGCGAGCTCGGCGAGGATGGCGAGGTCGTACCTGAAGCGTCCGGCGGGCAGCCGCATCCGGTTGCCGCGGTCGTTGACGCGCGAGTCGAAGCCGGAGGCGAGCACGGTCCCGAACCAGCGGTGCGCGGGGCCGCCCGCCGCCGCGGCCCGCGGTTGTTCCACCCGCCCGAGATCGACGGTCCTTCCGCCGCCGCCCGTGAACGCCTCGGCGGCCACCCGGCCGGCCTCCGCCGGGTCGCGCAGGGGCAGTCCGAGGCAGCGTGCGAAGTCGTTGCCCGTGCCGACGGGGATCACGCCCAGTGGGGTCCCGGTGCCGGCGACCGCCTGGAGGGCGAGCGAGACCATGCCGTCGCCGCCGACGGCGACGAGGGCTCCGGTGCCGCCCTCGACCGCCTCGCGGGCCCGTCGCAGGGCGTCGTCGGCGTTCCGGCCGAGGACGGTACGCACGGTGACTCCGGCGTCCCGGAACGCACGAGCGGCCGGCTGCGCGGCGTGCGCGCCCCGGCCGCGTCCCGCGGTGGGATTGACGAAGAGAGTGATCTCGCTGGTCATGGCGGGTCCCCCCGGACGGAGTCTGGGGGGACCCTACAAGATCAGGTGACGTCGTCGTAACCGTTGAGGCGGTGCGACCTGCCGTCCGCCTCTCCGGTGGCCTGCTCGGGCAGGGTCCGGGCGGCGCCGACGCTCTCGACCGGGCCGACGGGCTGCGGAGTGAGGTCGAGGCTCGACGCCTCGTCGTCGTCCAGTCCGGCGTCCGGGTTGTTGCGCCGGCGCCGCTTGTCGTTGATCAGCGAGAAGCCGACGGCTGCCAGGTAGAGGACCGTGATCGGCACGGCGAGGGCGAGCATGCCGACGGGGTCGGTGGTCGGGGTGATGACGGCGCCGAAGACGAAGACGCCCATGATCACGCCGCGCCACCAGCGGGCCATCCGCCGGCCGCTCAGCACGCCGGTGAGGTTCAGCATCACCAGGATCAGCGGGAGCTCGAAGGCGAGGCCGAAGACGAGCACCATGCGCAGGGTGAAGTCGAGGACGTCACCGAGCGAGAGGATGTTGGCGGAGCCCTCCGGCGTGAGGCTGATGAGCACCTGCACGCTGATGGGGAGGATCAGGTACGCGAGGTAGGCGCCGGCCGCGAAGAGCGGGACCGCGGCGCCGACGAAGGCGTACGTGTACTTCTTCTCCTGCTTGTGCAGGCCGGGCGCGATGAACGCCCAGAGCTGGTACAGCCAGACGGGGCTCGCGACGACCAGGCCGGTCGTCAGCGAGAGCTGGATCGTCGTGCTGAAGGGCGCCATCAGCGTGTTGAAGGAGACGATGGCGCAGTTTCCGCCGTCGCTCGTGACGCCGTGCGCGCACTTGGGCACGGACTTCGTCAGGAACACCATCAGCTGCTCGCTGTACACGAGGGCCACGACGGTGACCGCCGCGATGGCCAGCAGGCCCTTCGCGAGGCGGTTGCGAAGCTCACGCAGGTGCTCCACGAGGGGCATCCGGCCCTCGGGATCCTTCTCCTGCTTGCGGGCAGACTTGAGCAACCCACGTCCTCATCTCGTGCGGCAGCCGCCGCTCGGGGCGGCGGCCGCGGCGGACCGGGTCAGCGCTTGGTGGTGTCGGTGGGCTCGGTCACGGGACGCGAGCTGGTCACGTCGCCCGGGGCGGCCTGGATGGTGCGCGGCACGGCCTGCTCCTGCGGGGCGGGGTGCGGCGGGTCGGCGGGCGCGCTCTGCTGGTCGTCCGACTTCATCGCCTTGGCCTCGCTCTTGAGGATGCGGGCGGACTTGCCCAGCGAACGAGCCATGTCCGGAAGCTTCTTGGCGCCGAACAGCAGGATGATCACGACGAGGATCAGAATGATCTCGGTGGGGCCGAGCCTACCCATAGCTGTTTACCTTCTTCACCGAGGCGACATTGGAGTGCGGGCCCGGACGGTCGGACATGCGTCCGGCCACCGCGCTTGCAGCGATCGTAACCCGCAGGAGTAAACGGGCGGCAATGGCCGTGCATACTCGCGCTTTCGTCCCGCGCGCAAGCCCCGTGCGGCCTCAGCCCGGCCACCGGCGCGAATTCAGCGGAGCGTCTCGCCCGTTCGCGCCAGGTCGGCGGCGGCTCGTTCGAGCTGCTCGGCGGCCTCGTTGATGCGCTGTGTGGTGTGTGCCACTTGACGGCCGAGGCGCTGGGCCTCCAGGAAGACCTTGATGCCGAGGATGCCGAGGACGGCGATGCCGAGGAAGCCGAGGGCGATGGCGAGCATGGGCCAGAACATGAACCGAGCCTAGAGGGTGCCGGGGGGCCGGGAGGTCAGCCCGTGGTGTGCAGGCGCAGGGTGCGTACGCCGCCGCCGGTGAGGAGTTCGACGATCCGCTCCCCCGCCGGCTTGCGGACGGCGCTGCCGCACTCCGGGCAGGTGAAGGAGTAGAAGGTGGTGCGGCGGCTGGCGCCGATGGCGAGCCGGAGGGCACCCGCGGAGAGTTCGAAGCGGGAACGGCAGTCGGGGCACGCGGCCTTGAAGTGGACCGGGGCGACCGTCGCCGTCAGGCCGGGCATTGCGGACATTTCCCTCAACTCTCCCCACTGCGGTTCGGGTACGTCACTGGAAACAGCGTCCGGAGCCCCCGGAACGTCACGTTCCCCCTGTTGCACCGCCGCCCGGGCCCCGGCCGGCGGGCGCCGTTCAGCCCTCGTAGGCGGCGAGGGCGGCGGACGCCGCCTCGCGCGCGCTGTCCGCGAGCTCCTGGGGGGCGACGATCCGGCCGTCACTGCCGAGCCGCAGCGCGAGCCGCCGCAGCGAGGCGGGCGCCGGGGTGCGCAGCGTGATCCGCAGGCCCCCGTCGGGCAGCTCCTCGGCCCGGTCGTGCGGGTAGTACTCGGCGACCCAGCGGCCGCCGGGCCCGACCTCCACCACGACCTCCGGGTCCTCGGCGGAGGGCTGCACGAGCCCCTCCGACAGGTCCCGCAGCTCGATCTCCGGGGGCGCCGCCGGCGCGTCGAGGAGCCGGATCTCGGCGACCCGGTCGAGCCGGAAGGTACGGCGCGCCTCGGAGAGCCGGCACCACGCCTCCATGTACGTGTGACCCACGGCGAACAGCCGGATCGGGTCCACCTCGCGCTCGGTGAGCTCGTCCCGGGCCGGCGAGTAGTAACGGAGCCACAGCCGCCGGCGCTCCGAGATCGCCCGGTCGACCTCGGCGAACACACCGCCCTCGGACTCGAAGGTCACCGACAGACGGGAGCTGGCCCCGGCCGCCTCGCCGGCCGCCGCCTCCAGCTTGGCGGTGGCCCGCAGCAGCGCCTCGCGGTCGCTCTCGCGCAGCCCCGGCAGCGTCGCCACCGCGCGCGCCGCCACCAGCAGGGCCGTGGCCTCGTCGGCGGCGAGCCGCAGCGGGGCGGCGACGTCGTCCGGGTTGTGCCACCAGATCCGGTCACCGTCGGTGTCGATGTCGAGCAGGTCGCCGCCGCGGAAGCTGGTGCCGCACATCGGCAGCACGTCGAGGTCCGAGATCAGCTCGTCCTCGGTGATCCCGAAGGCCCGGGCGACGTCGGCGACGTGCGCGCCCGGGCGCTCGCGGAGATAGGTGACGAGGGAGAGCATCCGCCTCGTCTGGTCGATGGCGTTGGCAGCCATGGTCGTTCCTCTCCCCCTCAGCCCTTGGCCACGGCGCGCAGCCGCTCCACCACGTCGGCCCGCAGGTCGGCGGGCTCGAGCACGACCACGTCGGGGCCGAATTCCACGAGCCAGGCGTCCAGGCCGTGGCCATACGGGATCTCCAGCTCGTCCCAGCCGTCGGCGCCCACGCTCACGGACTGGGCGCGCGAACGCAGCGGATAGCCACAGCCGGCCCGCAGCCGGATCCGGGCCGAGCGGGTGGCGGTCTCGCCCGCCCAGCTCTCGACGGTCTCCCGGACGGTCACCACGTCGGGCACGGGCGCGGTGAAGGCGCCGGCCCGGGAGCGCACCTTGCCGGTGATCCGGGACAGCCGGAAGACCCGCTCGGCGGCGCGGTCCCGGTCCCAGCCCGCCAGGTACCAGTGGCCGCGCCAGCACTCCAGCGTCCACGGCTCGACATGCCGGGTCTCCGGGCGGGCCGCGTTGGCCTTGCGGTAGTCGAAGACGACCGGCCGCCGGTCACGGCAGGCCAGCATCAGCGGCTCGAAGGCGGCCTCGTGCACCGGGATGCGCGGTTCCAGAGCGCTGTGGGTGTCGTACGAGTCCTCGGCCTCCGGCATCCCCGCCGCGCGCAGCTTCTGCAGGGCGCCGCTCGCGGCCCCCGCGAGGCGGGCCTGCTGCCAGACCCTCGCCGCGAGCCCGAGGGCGGCGGCCTCCTCGGCGTCCAGGGTGATGGCCGGCAGCCGGTTGGAGTCACGGCGGGCCAGGTAGCCGGTCTCGGCGTCCAGGTTCTCGACGGTCTCGATGACCAGACCGAGCTCGCGCAGATCGTCCTTGTCGCGCTCGAACATCCGGTTGAAGGCGTCCTCACCGGTCGCCTCCATGTACGCCTCGATGGAGCCGCGGAGTTCCCTCTTGCTCAGCGGACGGCGGGTTCCGAGCAGGCACAGCGCAAGATTCATCAGCCGCTCGGCCTTGGCAATCGCCATCGACGCCCCGCACCCTCTTCTGCCGGATTGACTTGGTGAGACGTCCGACCGTACCGCCCCGGGGTGTCCGGACAAAAGCCGGGACGAACGCCGAGGGCCCCCGCCGGGAGGCGGGGGCCCTCGGAACCGCGAACGGAGCGGGTCAGCGCTTGGTGACGCCCACGAGGTCGCAGACGAAGATCAGGGTCTCGCCCGGCTTGATCTTGCCGCCGGCGCCCTGGTCGCCGTAGGCGAGGTGCGCGGGGATGACCAGCTGGCGGCGACCGCCGACCTTCATGCCCTGGACACCCGTGTCCCAGCCCTGGATGACCATGCCGACACCGAGCTGGAAGTCCAGCGGGGCGCCGCGGTTCCAGGAGGCGTCGAACTCCTCGCCGGAGTCGAAGGACACACCCACGTAGTGGACCTTGACCATGTCGCCGGCCTCGGCGACCGCGCCGTCACCCTCCCAGATGTCCTTGATCTCCAGGTCGGCCGGCGGCTCGCCGCCCGGGAAGTCGACCTCGGGCTTCTCGATGCTCACTGCAGTGCGCTCCTCAAAAACTATGAACCGCCCAGACGATGGTCTGCGCGACCGGGACAGTCTTACATCTTCGTCAGGATGTCGACGGAGAACACGAGGGTCGAGTTCTTCGGAATACCCTGCTGCTCCTTGTCGCCGAACGCCTCCGACGGCGGTGCGACGATCAGGACCCGGCTGCCGACCTTCTTGCCGACGAGACCGTCCTTGAGGCCCTTCAGCGTCAGCTGGCTCAGCGGGAAGTTGGCCGGCTTGCCGTTGGTGTAGGTCGAGTCGAAGACCTTGCCGTCCTTCCACAGGGCGGCGACGTAGTTCACGACGATGGTGTCGGTCGCCGCGACGACCTCGCCCTTGGACTCCAGGATGTAGTTGGAGACCAGCTTGGTCGGCGGGTCGACCTTGGGAACGGTCAGCGAGGGCTGCTTGCCGTCGGTGTTGGTGCCGACCTTCGGCAGGTCCTTGTTCTCCTGGGCGACCGGGGTGCCCTCGGCCGACTTGGGGATCGTGACGGCCTTCAGGATGTCGACCACGAACACCAGGGTGGCGTTGGGCTTGATGTCGCCCTGGCCCTGCTCGCCGTACCCCAGCGTCGGCGGGATGCCGATCTCGACACGGCTGCCGACCTTCTGCCCCTCCAGGCCCTTCTCCCAGCCCTGGATGACCTGCCCCTCGCCGAGCGTCAGCGAGAAGGGCTGCTTCCGGTCGAAGCTGTTGTCGAAGGGGGTGGTCTCGTCCCACTCCTGGCCCAGGTAGTTCACCTGGAGCGCGTCGCCCTTCTTGGTGACAGGACCGTCGCCCTCGCTGATGACGTTGACCTTGAGGTCCTTCGGCGGGTCCCCCACACCCTTGGAGAGGGTCGGCTTCTCTCCGAACTTCTCGCCCGCGGTGATGGCGGGAAGACCGTTCTTCATCGAACCGGAATCGGAGCCCTTGTCGTCGCTGCCGCAGGCCGCTGTGGTGAGCAGCAGCAGCGGGACGACGAGCAGGCCGGCAAGTCGGCGCACTAGTTCCTCAGATCTCAGACGGCACAGTAGTTGTCCGGACACTCTAGGGGACCACCCTGAGATGCCGTCGGCCCCGCACGTCGGACGTGCGGGGCCGCCGGACCGTTCCGTGTCGCCGTCGGCCGGTTCCTACATTCCGGCGATCAGCTTTTCCACCCGGTCGTCGACCGAGCGGAACGGGTCCTTGCACAACACCGTGCGCTGCGCCTGGTCGTTGAGCTTGAGATGGACCCAGTCGACGGTGAAGTCCCGCCGCTGCTCCTGGGCGCGGCGGATGAAGTCACCGCGGAGCCGGGCCCGGGTGGTCTGCGGGGGTACCGACTTGCCCTCGAAGATCTTCACGTCGTTGCACACCCGGGCCGCCTGGCCGTTCTTCTGGAGCAGGTAGTACAGACCGCGGCGGCGGTGGATGTCGTGGTACGCGAGGTCTATCTGGGCGACCCGCGGATGCGACATGGTCATGTTGTGCTTGGCCCGGTAGCGCTCGATGAGCTTGTACTTCATGACCCAGTCGATCTCGGTCTCGATGCGGTCGAGCTGCTCCGCCTCGATGGCGTCGAGGGTGCGGCCCCACAGTTCGAGCACCTGGGCGACGACGCCGCTGCGGATGCCGCGCCGGTCGACGAAGTCGGCGGCCTTCTCGTAGTACTCCCGCTGGACCTCCAGGGCGGAGGCCTCACGGCCGCTGGCGAGCCGCACCTTGCGCTGGCCGGTGATGTCGTGACTGACCTCGCGGATCGCCCGGATCGGGTTCTCCAGGGTGAGGTCGCGCATCACGGTGCCCGCCTCGATCATGCGCAGCACCAGGTCGGTGGCGCCGACCTTGAGGAGCATGGTCGTCTCGGACATGTTGGAGTCGCCGACGATGACGTGGAGCCGGCGATAGCGCTCGGCGTCCGCGTGCGGCTCGTCGCGGGTGTTGATGATGGGGCGCGAGCGGGTGGTGGCGGAGCTGACGCCCTCCCAGATGTGCTCGGCCCGCTGGGAGACGCAGTAGACCGCGCCGCGCGGGGTCTGCAGCACCTTTCCCGCACCGCAGATGAGCTGGCGGGTGACGAGGAAGGGAATGAGGATGTCCGCGAGCCGCGAGAACTCCCCGTGGCGGGCCACCAGATAGTTCTCGTGGCAACCGTAGGAGTTTCCGGCGGAGTCGGTGTTGTTCTTGAAGAGATAGACGTCGCCCGCGATTCCCTCCTCGTGCAGGCGGCGTTCCGCGTCGACGAGCAGTCCTTCGAGAATGCGCTCGCCTGCCTTGTCGTGGGTGACCAGTTCGACCACGTTGTCGCATTCGGGAGTTGCGTATTCCGGATGCGAACCCACGTCCAGGTACAGGCGGGCGCCGTTCCGCAGGAAGACATTGCTGCTGCGGCCCCATGACACGACACGGCGGAAGAGGTAGCGCGCCACTTCGTCAGGAGACAGTCGGCGCTGTCCCCTGAACGTGCACGTGACGCCGTACTCGTTCTCCAGCCCGAAAATGCGGCGGTCCATGTCTGAACATTACGCCTGAAGCCCTGCGCTGAAACCGGGTTCGGCAGCCCCGTTTCGATCATTTTCCGATGAGTGCGGGTTCTTTTCGGCCTGCCCGGTCCGGGGCCCGCCGGTTTCCGCACCCCCGCTGACGGCGTGTCGCGCCGGCGGCACCGGGCCGAGGACCCGGCCGGTGGCCAGCAGGACCAGGAACGCGACGAAACCGCCGATGCCCGCGACGGCGAATCCCGCGGGGGTCCCGGCGAGTTCGACGGCCGGACCCGAGACCGCGGAGCCGAGGGCGGCCCCCACCCCGAACGTGGTGACGAGCCAGGAGAAGGCCTCGGTGACCGTACCGGCCGGAGCGTGACGGTCGACCACGATGAAGGCGCAGGCGATGGCGGGCGCCAGGAACACACCGGCGACCGCCGCGAGAGCGCTCATGGCGGCCGGCCCGGGCACCAGCAGCAGCGGCAGGTAGCCGAGGGCCAGCAGCAGCACCAGGACGCGCAGCCGCCGCTCGGGCGCACCGACCCACTGGCGGGCACCGTAGGCCACCCCGCCGATGAGCGCGCCGAGCCCGAGAGCGGCCATCAGCCAGCCGTACACGGCCTCGTTCCCCCGGTCGTCGGCGTACGCGACCGCGGCGACCGTGATGGATCCGAGGGCCAGCCCGACGAAGAAGAAGCAGGAGAGCAGCGCGAGCAGCCCGGGTGAGCGCAGCGCGCCGAGCCAGTGCGCCTCGCGGGGCGCCGAGCGCCAGGTCCGCGAAGGCTTGGACACGACCACGGAGAGCGCGCCGAGGACGCCCAGCACGTTGATGACGACCAGAGCGGCGGCGGGCGACCACAGGGAGACGAGCAGCGTCAGCAGCAACGGCCCGACCGTGAACATGACCTCCTGCGCCACCGCGTCCAGGGCGTACGCGCGGTGCACCCGGTCCTCACGGCCGAGGACGCTCGGCCACAGGGCCCGCAGCCCGCCTTCGAGGGGCGGGGTGAAGAGCCCGGCGACCAGCACGGCGGCATAGGCGAGGAACAGGTTGCCGATCCCCGTGACGGCCAGCGCGGCCATGCCGACCGCGGAGATCACGGCGGCCGGGAGCTGCACGCGCGGCTGCCCCCTGAGGTCGACGGCGCGCCCCAGGAGGGGCTGGCCGACGGCGGTGGCCAGGCCGTACGCGGCGATGAGGCCGCCCGCCAGGCTGTAGCTGCCGCCCTCGGCGCGGGTGAAGACGGTGATGGCGACGGGGCCGGTGCCGTTGGGGAGCCGGCCGACCAGGGTGCCGGTCAGCAGGCGCGCCGCATGGGGCGCGCGCAGAATGTCCAGATAGCCGCCCTTGGGCGCGGCCTCGCCGGCCATGTCGTCTCCCCTCTCGGGGCCTGCGCCCGAGGTTTTACGTATAACGTCTGCCGTCATACGTACCATGACGGCAACGCGCCGGTCCACCCCGCGCGGCCGGAACGGTCCGGCAGCAAACCGCCGCGGAGGTACGAGTGCACAGCCCGGAACCCATCGGCGGGAGCCGCCCCACCAGCCGCGACGTCGCCCGCGCCGCCGGGGTCTCCCAGGCCACGGTCTCCCTCGTCCTCGGCGACAAATGGCGCGGCCGGGTCTCCGAACGCACCGCCGCCGCCGTACGCCGGGCCGCCGCGGAACTGGGCTACCGTCCCAACCTCGCGGCCCGCAACCTGCGCCTCGGCCGCACCCGCACGGCGCTCCTCGTCGTCCCGGCCCTCACCAACGAGTTCTTCGCCCGGGTCTACACCGGCGCCGCCACCGTCGCCGCCCGGCACGGCTTCGGCGTCGTGCTCTACCCCTCCCCCGACGGCGTCGGCCCCGCCAGGGACCCCTTCGCCTCCGCCCGGGCCGCCCTCGACGGCGTCATCGCCTCCTCCATGGCCTCCGACGCCCTCCAGGCCTTCCGCGGCACCGACCTGCCCCTCGTGATGCTCGACAGCGACCCCGCCGACACCGGCGCGGCCGCCCATGTGAACCTCGACATCGCGGACGGCATGCGCCAGGTCACCCGCCACCTGCTCGGCCTCGGCCACCGGCGCTTCCTGCACCTCGCCTCGGCCGTCCCGTCCTGGACCTTCGACGTCCGCGCCGCCGCCCTCGCCGACGCCCTCGCCGGCACCGACGTGACGACCGTACGAGCACCCCTCGACGTCCAGGGCGCCCGAGAGGCCACCGAACGAGCCCTCACCGGGCCGGGCCCCCGGCCCACCGCCCTCGTCTGCGACGACGACATCCTGGCCGCCGGCGCCTGCAAGGCCGCCCGCCGGCTCGGACTGCGCGTCCCCGAGGACCTCTCCGTCACCGGCTTCGACGACCTCGCCCTCGCCACCGCCGTCGAACCCGAACTCACCACCGTCGGCCTGCCCGCCGAACGCATCGGCGAACGCGGCATGGCCGCCCTGCTCGCCGTCCTCGACGGCCGCGCACCCGAACCGGGCGACCTGCCCGTCAGCCTCGTCCCCCGGGCCTCCTCCGGCCCCGCACCGACCACCTGACGCCCCCGCGCGACGACAGAGGGCCCCGGGACCGCGTCACCGCGCCCCCGGGGCCCTCCCGTCCGTTCTCGTCGCCCGCCCTACTCCTCGGCGGCCTCGTCCGACGGGTCGTCCGTCTTCGCGACGGCCGCGTCATCGGCCTCCAGCAGACGCTTCAGCTGCCGGCCGAGGATCCGCTTGAACTTGCGCTGCTGCGGACGGGTCCGGTCCAGGACCGCCACCTCCAGCCGATCCGCCGGGATCTCCCGCTCGGTGCCGTTGGTGTCCCGGGACAGCGCCTGCACGGCCAGCTTCAGCGCCTCCGCGAGCGACATCCCGTCACGGTGCCGCTGGTCCAGGAAGGAACTGATCTGCTCCGCGTTGCCGCCGACCGCGACCGAACCGTGCTCGTCGACGATCGAGCCGTCGTGCGGCAGCCGGTAGATCTGGTCGCCCTCGGGCTCCGCGCCCACCTCGGCGACCACCAGCTCCACCTCGTACGGCTTCTCGCCCGCGCTGGAGAAGATGGTGCCCAGCGTCTGCGCGTACACGTTGGCCAGACCGCGGGCCGTGACGTCGTCACGGTCGTAGGTGTAGCCGCGCAGGTCGGCGTAGCGCACGCCGCCGATCCGCAGGTTCTCGTACTCGTTGTACTTGCCGGCGGCGGCGAAACCGATCCGGTCGTAGATCTCGCTGAACTTGTGCAGCGCACGGGACGGGTTCTCGCCGACGAAGACGATGCCGTCGGCGTACTGGAGGACGACCAGGCTGCGGCCGCGGGCGATGCCCTTGCGGGCGTACTCGGCCCGGTCGGCCATGGCCTGCTGAGGTGAGACATAGAACGGCGTGGACACCGGCTACCGTCCCTTTCTTCCGGTCTGAAAGGCTCTGGAGGGCTTCATCGGTCGACGAGGGGTCACAGCAAGGCGGCGCGCGGCCCGTCGGGCTGCTCCAGCCGCCGCTCGGTGATCGACCGGGCGAGTTCGGAGGACTCCGCCTCCGTGAGCCGGCGGAAGCCCTCGTCGGTGATGACGGTGACGATCGGGAAGATCCGCCGGGCCATGTCGGGACCGCCGGTCGCCGAGTCGTCGTCCGCCGCGTCGTACAGCGCCTGCACGACGAGCGTCGTGGCCTGCTGCTCGGTCAGGTCGTCCCGGTAGAGCTTCTTCATCGACCCGCGCGCGAAGATCGAGCCCGAGCCGGTGGCGGCGAACCCGTGCTCCTCGGAGCGGCCGCCGGTGACGTCGTAGGAGAAGATCCGGCCCTTCTCCCGGCCCTCGTCCCAGCCGGCGAAGAGCGGGACGACGGCAAGGCCCTGCATGGCCATGCCGAGGTTGCCGCGGATCATCGTGGACAGGCGGTTGGCCTTGCCCTCCAGGGAGAGCGTCGCGCCCTCCACCTTCTCGAAGTGCTCCAGCTCCAGCTGGAACAGCTTGACCATCTCCACGGCGAGACCGGCCGTGCCGGCGATGCCGACCGCGGAGTACTCGTCGGCCGGGAACACCTTCTCGATGTCCCGCTGCGCGATCATGTTCCCCATGGTCGCCCGCCGGTCGCCGGCGAGCACGACCCCGCCGGGAAACGTCGCGGCCACGATCGTGGTGCCGTGCGGCGCCTCGACGATCCCCTCGGGGAGCTTGCGGTTGCCCGGAAGCACCTCCGGCGAGTGGCTCGCCAGGAAGTCGTAGAACGAGGACGATCCAGGCGTCAGGAAGGCAGCTGGGAGACGCCCTGTGCTCAGGTTGTTGGCTTCCACGCGTTTCCCTCCAGGTATGCGATGGCCCGACGGAGGACGTCGGGATCGTCTCCCAACTTGCCGATGGCCGAATTACAGTTGAAGCACAGTACGCCACGGACCCTACCCGTCCCGTGGCGGTGATCCACATGTACGGCGGGAGCCGCGGGACAGATCGCGCGGAGACCTCCTCGAGAGGTGGTCATCTCGTCACGATCGGCCCCGGTGAGGCCGTACCGGCGCTGGAGATGACCCGCTCGTCCCTGGGACTCTCCGCCTGCCTTGCAGCGAGTGGCGAGGCCGTCCGAGGCGGTGGCGCCGCGATGCCGAGCGCTGTGCGGCTCGATCCCGCCGCACTGCCGGCAGGGTGTGTGCCCCGCCGGCATGTGCGCCTTGCTCCGGACGACCTTGCCCTGGGCTGCCTGTCCTGTCCGGTCACGCTCGGCCCCGTACGTGGCGACGCATTCCCGGCACCTCGGCTGTGGTCCGTCCCCGCGATCGAAGTCCGGCGCGAATCCGGTCAGCGGGACGTCCCGCCCACAACCGCGGCAATATCTGGCAGCCTTTGACATCCACCCACCCCTGCGACCTCACCTTCGATTCGAAGGCTACTGGCCGCCCTTCTGGACGAAGCTTCGCACGAAGTCCTCTGCGTTCTCCTCGAGGACGTCGTCGATTTCGTCCAGGACGGAGTCCACGTCGTCCGAGAGCTTCTCCTGGCGTTCCTGGAGATCGGAGCTGGCCTCCGTGGTGGTCTCCTCGACCTCCTCCGTGGAACGCGTCGCCTTCTGCTGTCCGCCGCCGGTGTCCTTGGTCGCCATAAACCTCACCCCGCTCGAATCGGCCCGCTCGTGTGGTCTCTACAAGATCAGACCCTACAAGCCGGGACTGACATCGGCCCCGCAGTTCCAAGAACGTCCGGGCACTGCTTCCATGATTCCCAGTCCCCGGGCATTTCAGCCGCGCCGGGGAGCGGGTGTCGAATCCCGGTGCTTTTCAGTCGCCGGAAAGGACGCGGACGAGTTCCTCCGCCGTCCGGCAGCGGTCCAGCAGCTCCTTCACGTGGTTCCGGGTACCCCGGAGGGGTTCCAGGGTCGGAACGCGCTGGAGGGAGTCCCGGCCGGGCAGGTCGAAGATGACCGAGTCCCAGGAGGCGGCGGCCACGTCGTCCGCGTACTGCTCCAGGCAGCGGCCGCGGAAGTAGGCCCTGGTGTCCTCAGGAGGGCTCGTCTCGGCCCGCTCCACCGTCGGCTCGTCCAGGAGGCGCTTCATGCGCCCGCGGGCCACCAGGCGGTTGTACAGGCCCTTGTCGGGGCGCACGTCCGCGTACTGGAGGTCGACGAGGTGCAGGCGGGCGGCGTCCCAGTCGAGGTTGTCGCGCCGGCGGTAGCCCTCCATGAGTTCGCGCTTGGCGACCCAGTCCAGCTCGCCGGCCAGGCTCATCGGGTCGTTCTCCAGCCGGTTGAGCGTGTCCTCCCAGCGGACCAGGACGTCCTTGGTCTGCTCGTCGGCGTCCGCCCCGTAGCGCTCGTCCACGTACTTCCTCGCGAGCTCGAAGTACTCCATCTGGAGTTGCACCGCGGTGAGTGTCCGGCCGCTGCGCAGCGTGAGCAGGTACTGGAGGGACGGGTCGTGGGAGACCTGGTGGAGGGTGCGCACGGGCTGGTCGACGGCGAGGTCGACGGTGATGAAGGCGTCCTCGATCATGGAGAGGACCAGGGCCGTCGTGCCGAGCTTGAGGTAGGTGGAGATCTCGGAGAGGTTGGCGTCTCCGATGATCACGTGCAGCCGCCGGTACTTCTCGGCGTCCGCGTGGGGCTCGTCGCGGGTGTTGATGATGGGGCGCTTGAGGGTCGTCTCCAGGCCGACCTCGACCTCGAAGTAGTCGGCGCGCTGGCTGAGCTGGAAGCCGTTCTCGCGTCCGTCCTGTCCGATGCCGACGCGGCCGGCGCCGGTCACGACCTGGCGGGAGACGAAGAAGGGCGTCAGGTGGCGCACGATGTCCGAGAAGGGGGTCTCCCGCTTCATCAGGTAGTTCTCGTGCGTGCCGTAGGAGGCGCCCTTGTTGTCGGTGTTGTTCTTGTAGAGGTGGATGGGCTGGGCGCCCGGGAGCTGGGCGGCGCGTTCGGCGGCCTCGGCCATGATCCGTTCGCCGGCCTTGTCCCAGAGGACGGCGTCGCGGGGGTTGGTGACCTCGGGGGCGCTGTACTCGGGGTGGGCGTGGTCCACGTAGAGCCGGGCGCCGTTGGTGAGGATGACGTTGGCGAGGCCGATGTCCTCGTCGGTGAGCTGGCTGGAATCGGCGGCCTCGCGGGCGAGGTCGAAGCCGCGGGCGTCCCGCAGCGGGTTCTCCTCCTCGAAGTCCCAGCGGGCGCGGCGCGCCCGGTGCATCGCCGCCGCGTAGGCGTTGACGATCTGGGACGAGGTGAGCATGGCATTGGCGTTGGGGTGCCCCGGGACGGAGATCCCGTATTCCGTCTCGATGCCCATTACTCGCCGTACGGTCATGCGGCCCTCCTTGCCCGGCGCCGCTCCCCGCACAGTGCGTGATTCGGCGGTACCCACGAGCCTAGAGCGGCCGCGCGCGTACGGGGAGATCAAAAGCGAATACGTGAGTGGAAAGCGACGGCTGCGGATGTCCGTTCTCCGGACATCCGCAGCCGGTGCGCGTCACTGCGAGTTGCGCGTCACTACAGGTACTGACCGGTGTTGGCCACCGTGTCGATGGAGCGGCCGGTGTCCGCGCCCTGCTTTCCGGTGACGAGGGTGCGGATGAAGACGATCCGCTCGCCCTTCTTTCCGGAGATGCGGGCCCAGTCGTCGGGGTTGGTGGTGTTGGGAAGGTCCTCGTTCTCCTTGAACTCGTCCACGCAGGCCTGGAGGAGGTGGGAGACGCGAATGCCCTTCTGGTCGTGGTCGAGGAAGGCCTTGATGGCCATCTTCTTGGCCCGGTCGACGATGTTCTGGATCATCGCGCCGGAGTTGAAGTCCTTGAAGTAGAGGACTTCCTTGTCGCCGTTGGCGTACGTGACCTCGAGGAAGCGGTTCTCCTCGGATTCCGCGTACATCTGCTCGACCACGGACTGGATCATCCCGTGGGCGGCGGCCTCCTTCGATCCGCTGTGCTCGGCGAGGTCGTCGGCGTGCAGCGGGAGGGTGGAGGTCAGGTACTTGGCGAAGATGTCCTTGGCGGCCTCCGCGTCCGGACGCTCGATCTTGATCTTGACGTCGAGCCGGCCGGGCCGCAGGATCGCGGGGTCGATCATGTCCTCGCGGTTGGAGGCGCCGATGACGATGACGTTCTCCAGGCCTTCGACGCCGTCGATCTCGGCGAGCAGCTGGGGGACGATGGTGTTCTCCACGTCCGAGCTGACTCCGGATCCGCGGGTGCGGAAGAGGGATTCCATCTCGTCGAAGAAGACGATGACGGGGGTGCCCTCGCTCGCCTTCTCCCGGGCACGCTGGAAGACGAGGCGGATGTGCCGCTCGGTCTCGCCGACGTACTTGTTGAGGAGCTCGGGGCCCTTGATGTTCAGGAAGTAGGACTTCCCGGCGGGCTGGCCGGTCACCTCGGCGACCTTCTTGGCAAGGGAGTTGGCGACGGCCTTCGCGATCAGCGTCTTGCCGCAGCCGGGCGGGCCGTAGAGCAGGATGCCCTTCGGGGGCCGCAGTTCGTGTTCCTTGAAGAGGTCCGGGTAGAGGTAGGGGAGCTCGACGGCGTCGCGGATCAGTTCGATCTGGTTGCCCAGGCCGCCGATCTTGTCGTAGTCGACGTCCGGGACCTCTTCGAGGACGAGCTCTTCGACCTCGCTCTTGGGGACGACCTCGTAGACGTAGCCGGACCTGGGTTCGAGCAGCAGGGCGTCGCCGGGGCGGATGGTGATGTCCAGCAGGGGCTCGGCGAGCCGCACCACCCGTTCCTCGTCGGTGTGCCCGATCACCAGGGCGCGCTCGCCGTCCTCGAGGATCTCCTTGAGGGTGACGATGTCCCCGGCGCGCTCGAATTCCATGGCCTCGACCACGTTGAGCGCCTCGTTGAGCATGACTTCCTGGCCCCGCCTGAGCTCGTCGAGCTCGACGCTGGGGCTGACGTTCACCCGGAGCTTGCGGCCCCCGGTGAAGATGTCGCACGTGCCGTCCTCATTCGCCTGCAGGAAGACACCGAAGCCGGCCGGCGGCTGGGCGAGCCGGTCGACCTCCTCCTTGAGGGCCACGATCTGGTCGCGGGCCTCACGGAGTGTATTGGCGAGTCGCTCGTTCTGAGCGGACACGCCGGCCAGGTTCGTCTGCAGCTCGACGATCCGCTCCTCGAGAATCCTCGTGTGACGCGGAGAGTCGGCGAGCTTGCGGCGCAGGACGGCGATTTCCTGCTCGAGATAGGCAACCTGGCCGGCGGGGTCCTCAGACCCCCGCCCCGGCCGGATGCCGCGGTTGATGTCGTCGTCGTGGGCTGCCACGGTCCTCACCTCCTCCAAGGGGAGCTGGACGCTTCCTGACCCTACCTGGGTGGGTGATGATTGAAACCCCTAGATCAAAAAGACTCCGGGGTGTGTCCGATCTTCACCCTTGCGCTTCCCCTCACGCCAGGGAAATACCCCACCGCCGGTCATTGCAAAAGCCCGCGGTTGTATCGTCATGGGTGGTCAACACCCGTCAGGCTTGGCCCGACTTACCCGCGAGACGCAGAAACGGCAGGAGACATGACCGTGCAGCAGGAGGCTCCGGCCGCAGGTGCCGAGGAGCCGCTCGAGGTCTGGATCGACCAGGACCTGTGCACCGGGGACGGGATCTGCGTGCAGTACGCGCCGGAGGTCTTCGAGCTCGACATCGACGGGCTCGCGTATGTGAAGAGCGCGGACGACGAGCTGCTCCAGGAGCCGGGTGCGACGACGCCGGTGCCGCTGCCGCTGCTGCTCGACGTGGTGGACTCCGCGAAGGAGTGCCCGGGCGACTGCATCCACGTGCGGCGGGTGGGGGACGGTGTCGAGGTGTACGGTCCCGACGCCGGGTGACGGTGCGGTGACGGGTTCGCCGGGTCAGACGGCGCGTGCGTCGTCCTGGCCGGTGCGGACGAAGGTTCCCCCTCGCCAGCGCCATGTGACCTGCTCGCGCTGGTCGGGGCAGCAGCTGGGCACGTCGGGGGACGAGTAGCCGAGCAGGGTGGCCCGGACGGCGCCGTCGCGTACGGCGAAGTCGCTGACGTTCTTGAGCTGTGAGGGCTCGACGAGGGTGGCCACGACGCGTGCGGCGGGGGCGCCGGCGCCCTTGCCGCGGGTGAGCACGTAGATGCCGCTGGGCGGCGTTCCGGAGCCGGCTTCGCAGTGTACGACTGCGACGGTCTCGGGGTTTCCGTCGCCGTCGAGGTCTCCGGTGGCCCGCTGGGCGATCTTGCTGGGGGCTCCCCCGCAGTGGAGCGGGTAGTGCGCCGTGGCGGCGTCGGGGGCGGGCAGCGGGGCGGGGGCCGAGGCGGCTCCGGCGGGACCCGGCTGGGTGAGGCCCGCGAGGGCGACGACTCCGGCCATCGCGGTGGCGGTGGCCAGCCAGTGCACCGGCCGGGCATGGGTGTGCGCCAGGTCCGTGACGGCGGAGGTCTGCACGCGAGAAGTCTCCTGTGAGGGCGGTGCGGAAGGAGTTCCGGGCATCGTGCCACACGTCACAGGGCGGCGGAACAGCCGGGTGGGCCCTTGTCGTGGGTGCGGTGACGGGGGCGGGGTGAGGCGGGTGCCGGCCGGGGGCCGAACATGAGGGTGCCGCCGTCGACTTCCGCGCCCGGGGGCGGGAACTCGGCGGCGGCACGGGTGCGTTGTCGGCGCGTCAGCACCGTCGGGACTTCAGCGCCGTGGGGGCCTCTCGGCCCCGTCGGTGGCGTGGGCCCCGTCGTGGGGCGTCAGCCCTTGTTGGGGCCCTCGTAGTCCTCGCCGTAGGCGCCCTTGGCGGGCCGGCGGCGGCGCATCGGGGGCTCGACGCCGTCCGCGAGACGGCGGGCGGTGACGAGGAAGCCGGTGTGGCCGATCATCCGGTGGTCCGGGCGGACGGCCAGGCCCTCGACGTGCCAGTTGCGGATCATGGACTCCCAGGGCTGCGGCTCGGCGTAGCAGCCGAACTCGCGGATGGACTCCACGGTGCGGGCGAGCTGCGTGGTGGTGGCCACGTAGCAGCAGAGGATGCCGCCGGGGACGAGCGCCTTGGAGACGGCCTCCAGGCACTCCCAGGGGGCGAGCATGTCGAGGATGACGCGGTCGACGTCGGTGTCGGACAGGTTGTCCTGGAGGTCGCCGACGGTCAGCTGCCACGCGGGGTGGGGGCCGCCGAAGTAGCGCTCGACGTTGCCCTTGGCGATCTCGGCGAAGTCCTCGCGGCGCTCGTAGGAGTGCAGCATGCCGTCGTCACCGATGGCGCGCAGCAGGAAGGAGCTGAGCGAGCCCGAGCCCACGCCCGCCTCGACGACACGGGCGCCGGGGAAGATGTCGGCGAAGGCCAGGATCTGCCCCGCGTCCTTGGGGTAGACCACGGCGGCGCCGCGGGGCATGGACAGGACGTAGTCGGGGAGCAGGGGGCGCAGCGCAAGGTAGGCGACGTTCCCCGTGGTACGGACAACACTGCCCTCGGGAGCGCCGATCAGCTCGTCGTGGGGGAAGGAACCCTTGTGGGTGTGGAAGTTCTTCCCGGCCTCGAGCGTGAACGTGTAGTGGCGTCCCTTGGGGTCGGTGAGCTGGACCTGGTCCCCGACCTTGAAGGGCCCGCGACGGCGGGCGGCACCGGTCGGTTCGGACATGTGAACAGGGTACCGGGCCTACGAACCGGGTCGTGCCATGGCCTTCACGAAGGCCCTCTCGACGTCGGCCGTGGACAGGACGCCGTAGATCTCGCCGCTGTCCTCGACGACCAGGTACTCGGTGGCCGGGCTGGCGCGGAGGTGGTCGAGGAGGGGCTGGCCGGTGAGGTCGACGGGGACCTTCATGCCGTCGACGAGGTCCTGGGAGAGGGAGCTGACCGCGACCCAGGGGCGGCGGTGCTGGGGGACGCCGGCGATGGCGGTCTCGCGGACGATGCCGGTCGGGGTGCCGTGGCCGTCGACGACGACGAGGGCGCGGGCGCCGGCCTCGTTGGCGCGCCGGAGCGCCTCGGAGAGCGGGGTGGTGGTCTCGACGGGGATGGCGCGGCGGGTGAGTGCGCGGGCGCGGAGTTCAGGGAGGTGTTCGCGCAGCCGGGCCATGCGGAGGCTGTTGCCGGCCCCGGTCCAGATGATGGCGGCGAGGATCGCGGCGAGCAGGGCGTCGGTGACGGTGGTGAAGCCGGAGATGTCCTCGGTGGAGTTGCCGAAGAGGCCGGTGCGGGTCAGGAGCGGGAGCCCGATGAGTACGGTGACGGCGAGTGCGCGGCCGACCCAGGCGGCGGCGACGGTGCCGCTCATCGCGTTGCCGGTGATCTTCCAGACGACGGCGCGGAGCATGCGGCCGCCGTCGAGGGGCAGGCCGGGGAGCAGGTTGAAGATCGCCACGATCAGGTTGGAGATCATCAGGCCGCCGAGGAGGACACCGGGGACGGTGCCGGGTTCGACGGCGTAGAGGGTGAGGTAGAAGATCCCGGCGAGGACGAGGGAGAGCAGCGGGCCGACGAAGGCGAGGACGAACTCGCGGCCGGGGGTCTCGGTCTCCTTGTCGATCTCGGAGACGCCGCCGAAGAACTGGAGCTGGATGCGGCGCACCGGGAGCTTGAAGCGGAGCGCGGCGAGGGTGTGGGCCAGTTCGTGGACGAGCACCGAGGCGTAGAAGGCGATGGCGAAGAAGAGGGAGACCAGGTAGCGGGCGGCGCCGAGGTCGGGGAGGACGCGTTCGATCTGGTCGCCGAAGACCCAGGTGATCAGGGCGGCGACCAGGAACCAGCTGGGCGCCACGTAGACGGGCACTCCGAAGGGCCGGCCCATGAGGATGCCGCCGCCCGGGTCGTCGGTCCGCTGCGGCTTGGACTCGTCCTGGTTCACGGGTTCCTCTCGTCGCCGAGCTGCTCGGTCCGCGCGCTGGGTCACTGATCGATCATGCAGCGCGACGGGCTCCTGCGTCGATGGTATTCCGCGGGGGTCCGTCCGGTGGATCAGGGTCGGGTGGGCCGTCGCTGTCGGTGCCGGGTCGTAGGGTCTGTGTCATGACTACGAGCGAGCAGCCGCCGGTGGAGCCCCGGGCGCCCATGTCGCTGTCGCCTTCGCGGGCGAGTGACTTCATGCAGTGCCCGCTGCTGTACCGGTTCCGGGTGATCGACCGGCTGCCGGAGAAGCCCAGTGCGGCGGCGACCCGCGGGACGCTGGTGCACGCGGTCCTTGAGCGGCTGTTCGACGCGCCGGCCGTGGAGCGTACGGCGCCGCGGGCGAAGGCGCTGATCCCGGGGCAGTGGGACCGGCTGCTCGCGTCGCGGCCGGAGCTGGGCGAGCTCTTCGCCGAGGGCGGTGACGGCGCCGGGGACCCGACGGAGCCGCCGGCCGAGCGGTTGGCCCGGTGGCTGTCGGAGGCGGAGCGGCTGGTCGAGCGCTGGTTCACGCTGGAGGACCCGACGCGGCTCGAGCCGGCGGAGCGTGAGCTGTTCGTGGAGACGGAGCTGGAGTCGGGGCTGCGGCTGCGCGGCGTGATCGACCGGGTCGACGTGGCGCCGACGGGCGAGGTGCGGATCGTCGACTACAAGACGGGCAAGGCGCCCCGCCCCGAGTACAGCGAGGGCGCGCTGTTCCAGATGAAGTTCTACGCGCTGGTGGTCTGGCGGCTGAGGAACGTGGTGCCGCGCCGGCTGCAGCTGGTCTATCTGGGCAGTGGTGAGGTGCTGACGTACGACCCGGTGGAGGCCGATCTGCTGCGGGTGGAGCGCAAGCTGCTCGCGCTGTGGGAGGCGATCCGGCTCGCGACGGAGACGGGCGACTGGCGGCCGCGCCCGACGAAGCTCTGCGGCTGGTGCGACCACCGGGCGGTGTGTCCGGAGTTCGGCGGGACTCCCCCGGTGTATCCGCTGCCGGTGGTGCCCGCGCGCCCTGCGGAGTCGGGCGGACCCGACGAGGGGGGTCAGGGCAGAATGGATCAGGTCCCGCCGGCCGTCTGAGGCCGGGTCGGGCCGAATGCAGGCCGATGAAGGAGTTCGTTCGTGGCGATCCGCGTCCTACTGGTCGACGACCAGCCGCTGCTGCGCACCGGTTTCCGGATGATTCTGGAGGCGGAGCAGGACATCGCGGTGGTGGGTGAGGCCGGGGACGGCCTGCAGGCCTTGGACCAGGTGCGGGCGCTGCAGCCCGACGTGGTGCTCATGGACATCCGGATGCCGCGGATGGACGGGGTGGAGGCCACCCGGCAGATCACCGGTCCGGGCCGGGACGGGCCGGCGAAGGTGCTGGTGCTGACCACGTTCGACCTGGACGAGTACGTGGTGGAGGCGTTGCGTGCGGGGGCGAGCGGCTTCCTCCTGAAGGACGCGCCGGCGCACGAGCTGGTGCAGGCGATCCGGGTGGTGGCGGCCGGCGAGGCGATGCTGGCGCCGTCGATCACGCGTCGGCTGCTGGACAAGTACTCGGCTCATCTGCCGTCGGGCGAGGAGCAGGTGCCCGACACGCTGAACACGCTGACCGACCGTGAGGTCGAGGTGCTGAAGCTGGTGGCGCGCGGTCTGTCGAACGCGGAGATCGCGGCGGATCTGTTCGTCAGCGAGACGACCGTGAAGACGCATGTGGGGCATGTGCTGACCAAGCTGGGCCTGCGGGACCGGGTGCAGGCGGCGGTGTACGCGTACGAGAGCGGTCTGGTGCGTCCCGGCGCGCAGTGACCGGATGCGGAGGGGCCCGGCGCGCATGATGCGCGCCGGGCCCTTTCGCATACGGGGGGCTCGGTCAGCCCTTCTTGATCTCCCAGAAGCGGAAGACGGTGGAGGCGTCGAGGGTCCATTCCAGGCCGGTGACGTCCTCGCGGGCGACGGCGTACTGCTTGCCCTGCCACAGGGGCAGCAGCGGGAGCTCGTCGGCGACGAGGTCCTGCACCTTGTTGTAGGTGGAGCCGGTCGCGGCGCGGTCGGGGGACGCGGCGACGGCGGGCAGCAGCTCGCCGGTGATGAGGGCGTTCTTGTAGCGGTTGCCGAGGACGTTGTCGTCGCCGAAGAACGGGGTGGTGAAGTTGTCGGCGTCCGGGTAGTCGGGGACCCAGCCGCGGACGTACACGCCGTACTTGCCGGCCGCGATGTCCTTCTCGTACTGCTCGAACTGCACGGACTGGACCTTGGCCTCGAACAGGCCGCTCTCGTTGAGCTGGCCGGCTATGGCCTCCATCATCTGGTCGGTGGAGGGGCCGAAGCGGTTCGGGGTGGACCAGAGGGTGAGCTTGACCTTGCCGGTGATGCCGGCGTCGCGGAGCGCCTTCTTCGCCTTGGCCTTGTCGGGCTCGCCGTAGGTGTCGAAGAAGGAGGTGGCGTGTCCGGCGATGCCGGCCGGGACGATGGAGTACAGCGGCGTCGCGGTCGACTGGTAGACGTCCTGGACGAGCGCCTCGCGGTTGACGAGGTGGGCGATGGCCTTGCGGACGCCGAGCTTGCCGACGACGGGGTCCTTGACGTTGAAGACCATGTGCTGGACCTCGGCGCTGGAACCCTGGACGACCTGGATGCCCTTGTCGTCCTGGGCGTTCTCCAGGGTGGCGATGTCGCCGGCGGACAGGCCTCGGTAGGCGACGTCGACCTCGCCGGCCGTGAAGGCCTTGGCGAGGGCTTCCCGGTCACCGCCGTAGAGCTTGAGGGTGACGCCGTCGTTCTTCCGCTTGGCGTTGCCCTGGTAGTTGCCGTTGGCGGTGAAGACGGCCTCGGTCTGGCCGAAGGAGTCGAGCTTGTACGGGCCGGAGCCGACGGCCTTGCCGTCGGTGCGCAGCGCGTCGGCCGGGTACTCGCGGTGGTCGACGATGGAGCCGGCGCCGGAGGCGATCTTGCTGGGGAAGGTGGCGTCGGGGGTCTTCAGCTTGAAGACGACGGTCTTCTCGTCGGGGGTCTCGATGGAGGCGATCGAGGCGAGCAGGGGGGCGGGACCGTTGGGGTCGTCGATCTTCAGCGCGCGCTCGAAGGAGAACTTGACGTCCTCCGAGGTGAGCGGGTTGCCGTTGGAGAACTTGAGGCCGTCGCGGAGGGTGCAGGTGTAGACCGTGCTGCCGGCCGAGAAGCCGCACTTCTCGGCGGCCTCGGGCTCGGGCTCGGAGCCGCCCTTCGGGAAGGCGATCAGGGACTGGAAGACGTTGTTGAAGAGCAGCCAGGAGCCGGGGTCGTAGCCGGCGGCGGGGTCGGTCGCCAGGATCTCGTCCGACATGCCGACGCGCACGGTGGCTCCGGAGCCACCGGCGTCGCCGCCCTTTTCGGTGCCGCAGCCGCTGAGCAGGGTGGCGGCCAGGCCCGCAGCGAGCGGAGCCGTCAGCCACTTGTTGTGTGCCTTCACAGAACTTGCCTCTTGATCTCTTACCAGGCCGGCCGCGCAACGGCTGCGCGGCCGGTACGACGAAGGGGTCAGGCGGTGCCGCGTCCGAGCTCCCACAGGAGCAGGTCGGAGGAGGTGTTCAGCGCCCACTCGACGCCGGTGACGTCGTCGCGTGCGGCGACGTACTGCTTGCCCTGCCACAGCGGCAGTACGGGCACGTCCTTGGCGACGATCTTCTGGATCTGCTCGTAGACGGGGGTCGCGGCGGTGCGGTCGGCCTCACGGCGCGACTGCGGGATCAGCCGGTCGCGGACCGACTGATTGACATAGGGGGTGTTGAGGAAGTTGTCGCTGTCGAGGAACGGGGCGACGTAGTTGTCCGGGTCCGGGTAGTCCGGGAACCAGCCGAGGCCGTAGACGGCGTAGTCGCCGCGCTTCTGCGCCGGGCGGAACTTGGACCACTCGGTGCCCTGGATCCGGGCGTCGAAGAGCTTGGTGGCGTTGAGCTGGCCGCGCAGGGCCTCGAACTCCTTGGCCGTCTCGGCGCCGTAGTGGTCGGTGGTGTAGTTCAGGGTGACCTTGACGGGGGTCTTCACCCCGGCGTCGCGGAGGATCTTGGCGGCCTTGGCGGTGTCCGGCTGCCCGTAGGTGTCGATGAACGACGTGGCGTGGCCGGTGATGCTGGAGGGGATCAGCGAGTAGAGCGGCTCGGCGGTGGGGCCGTAGACCTGCTCGACGAGACGGCCGCGGTCGACGACGGAGGCCATGGCCTGCCGGACGGCCTTCTCGTCGACGGCGGGGGCCTTGGTGTTGAAGCCGAGGTAGCGGATCTCCAGGCCGGGGACCTCGGTGAGGTCGATGCCCTCCTGGGGCTTCTCGGTGAGTTCCTTGATCTGCGCGGTGGACATGGCGCGGGCGGCCATGTCGATGTCGTCGTCGCGCAGCGCCTTGTCCATGCCGTCGGCGTCGCCGAAGGTGCGCAGCTCGACCTTGTCGTTGCGCAGGGTGATGTCGCCCTTGTACGCGGCGTTCTTGGTGAAGACGAACTTCGTCACCTTGTCGCCGTCGGTCTCGGTCTTCATCGTGTACGGGCCGGAGCCGTCGACGTCGAAGCCGGCGCGGAGTGCCTTGCCGTCGTACTTGGCCTTGCTGAGGATGCCGGCGACGGGGGTGGAGATCTTGTACGGGAAGGTCGCGTCGGGGGTCTTGAGGTGGAAGATCACCTCGAGCTCGCCCTTGGTCTCGACGGCGTCGATGTTCGAGAGCAGTGCGGCGGTGCCGTTGTCGGACTTGATCGCGAGGACGCGCTCGACGGAGAACTTGACGTCCTCGGCGGTGACGGGGGTGCCGTCGGCGAAGGTCAGGCCCTCGCGGAGGGTGCAGCGGTAGCTCTCGCTCTCCTTGTCGGAGAAACCGCAGCTCTGGGCGGCCTCGGGAACGGGCTGGCCGCTGCCGCGCGGGACGCGCATGAGGGTCTGCACGGTCTGGCGCAGGATGTTCCAGGCGCCGGTGTCGTAGGCGAAGGCCGGGTCGAGCGGCGCGGGAGCGTCCTCGGTCGCGACGAACTGGTCCGTGGTCCCGACGACGATCGCTCTGCTCTGGTCCCCTCCGCCGCAGCCGGCGAGCAGGGGGGTGAGCAGCGCGGCCGCGACGGGCAGCACCAGGGTCTTGCGGTTCATCGGGGAACGTTCTCCTCATCCGGCACGGGGTGACGGCCGGCACGTACAGCGGCTTCGGTCACTCCGCCGGCCGCCCGGTCGGGGCGGTCGATCGGGCCGGTAGGGGGTGCGATCGGTCCTGTGTACGCGGCGACTTGGGTGGGCGCCGGAGCACTCGGATGGTGCGGCGGAGTACTGGCGAAAGATTAGTGGGCGGTGCCGTGCCCTCCGGACGGGCAGGGTCGCGGGAGCGACCGTCCGCCGACCATGAATACGGTGCGTTCGATAGTCATGCGCCGGAATGATTCGTACGGGGCGGAGCGAATCGGGACACATGGGCGGGCCGTAAACGTCATGTTCCGGACACGGCACGCAGACAGGCCACCCGTCGGCCGACACGCTGGGTGACCAATGTCACTCAGGGTCCTTTTCGGCGGATGGCCTGTTCGTTTCCGGATGTGAAGCGGGGAGGGCTTCGGGAGGGGCGACCCGGGGGTCAGAGGCCCCTGGGCGTGGCGATCAGGGTCCGCAGGAACGGCACGTCGACCTCCTCGAGGGAGCGCACCACGACCCGTCCGGCCGAGGGCGCGATGGGGGCGACGGAGGGCACCGCGACGACCCGGCAGCCGGCCGCCTCCGCGGCCGCGACACCGGTCGCGGTGTCCTCGACGACCGCGCAGAGCACCGGGTCGGCCCCGACGCCGCGGGCTGCGGTCAGATAGGGCTCCGGGTGCGGCTTCGTACGGACCACTTCGTCGCCCGCCACGGTCAGCGCGAAGCGGTCGGCCCCCAGGGAGTCCAGCACCCGGTCGATGATCCGGCGGTGCGAGGCCGAGACCAGGGCGGTCGGGATGTCGTGCCGGGCCAGCTCGCTGAGGAGCCGGTCGGCTCCCGGCATCAGCGGCACACCGCGGTCGATGCGCTGCTCGAACTTCTGGTTGAGCAGCACGGTGAGCTCTGCCAGGGTGATGTCCGCGCCCGTGGCCTCGATCAGATAGCCGGCGCTGCGGGTCATCGGCCCGCCGACGACGACGTCCCGCCAGGACTCGTCGAGGCGGTGCCCGAGGTCGGCGAAGGCCTCCACCTCCGCGTCCCACCAGAAGCCCTCGGTGTCGACGAGGGTGCCGTCCATGTCGAGGAAGACCGCCTGCAGGGCGGAGCTGCCGTTGGCACGGAACAAGGACGCGGGGACCGTACTGGTCATCCGGCACACCTCCACGGAGGGACGACGAGGCCGGCCCCCCACCCCGGTACGGGGGTGGGCGGCCGGCCTGCACTGGACCGACCAGTGTACGTCCGGTTCACACCAGGCGCAGGGATTTACCCCCGCCCCGGTCACCGAGCGTTGAAGTACTTCGCCTCCGGGTGATGGATGACGATGGCGTCCGTGGACTGCTCGGGGTGGAGCTGGAACTCCTCGGAGAGGTGGACGCCGATCCGCTCGGGCTCCAGGAGCTCGGCGATCTTCGCCCGGTCCTCCAGGTCGGGGCAGGCGCCGTAGCCGAGCGAGAAGCGCGCACCGCGGTACTTGAGCGCGAACATGTCCTCGACGTCCGCGGGGTCCTCGCCGGCGAAGCCGAGCTCGGCGCGGACCCGGGCGTGCCAGTACTCGGCCAGGGCCTCGGCGAGCTGCACGGACAGGCCGTGGAGCTCCAGGTAGTCACGGTAGGAGTCGGACTCGAAGAGCTTGGCCGTGGCCTCGCCGATCCGTGAGCCGACGGTGACGACCTGGAGGCCGACGACGTCGGTCTCGCCCGACTCCTCCGGGCGGAAGAAGTCCGCCAGGCAGAGCCTGCGGCCGCGGCGCTGGCGCGGGAAGGTGAAGCGGGTGCGCTCGTTGCCCGCGTCGTCGAGGATGATCAGGTCGTCGCCCTTGGAGACGCAGGGGAAGTAGCCGTGGACGACGGCCGCCTCCAGCAGGTTCTCCGTGTGCAGGCGCTCCAGCCAGCCGCGCAGCCGCGGCCGGCCCTCGGTCTCCACCAGCTCCTCGTACGACGGCCCGTCACCGGCCCGGTTCTGCTTGAGGCCCCACTGGCCCTTGAACAGGGCGCCCTCGTCGAGCCAGCTGGCGTACTCCTTGAGCTGGATGCCCTTGACGACCCGGGTGCCCCAGAACGGCGGGGTGGGCACCGGGTTGTCGACCGCGACGTCCGACCGCCCGCCGGGCTCCGGCTCGTCGACCTGCAGGGTGCCGGCTCCCTTGGCGACCCGGCGCTGCTTGAGCTCGGGCAGGGTCGCGCCGGGGACGCCGCGCTTGACCGCGATGAGGGCGTCCATGAGCCGCAGGCCCTCGAAGGCGTCACGGGCGTAGCGGACCTCGCCCTGGTAGATCTCGTGCAGGTCCTGCTCGACATAGGCCCGGGTGAGGGCGGCGCCGCCGAGGATCACGGGGTACTTGGCGGCCAGTTCGCGCTGGTTGAGCTCCTGCAGGTTCTCCTTCATGATCACCGTGGACTTCACCAGGAGACCCGACATGCCGATCACGTCGGCCCGGTGCTCCTCGGCCGCTTCCAGGATCGCGGAGACGGGCTGCTTGATGCCCAGGTTGACGACGTTGTAGCCGTTGTTCGACAGGATGATGTCGACGAGGTTCTTCCCGATGTCATGGACGTCGCCGCGGACGGTGGCGAGGACGATGGTGCCCTTGCCCTCGGAGTCCGACTTCTCCATGTGGGGTTCGAGGTAGGCCACCGCCGTCTTCAT
>NZ_JBIDBK010000007.1:0-365054 GCF_043202995.1 Streptomyces sp. NPDC048018 | reverse complement strand
GGCTCAAGCCGGGCCCACTGGCCGTTCGTTAGATCACCACGTCCCACGACATGCGATCATCAACGAGCAAGATCCACTTTCGCAACAGGCCCTAGGCCGGGTCGCCCATGGTGGCCACCATGACGGCCTTGATGGTGTGCATCCGGTTCTCCGCCTCGTCGAAGACGACCGAGTGCGCGGACTCGAAGACCTCGTCCGAGACCTCGAGCTCGGTCAGGCCGTGCCGGGCGTGGATGTCGCGGCCTACGGCGGTACCGAGGTCGTGGAAGGCCGGGAGGCAGTGCAGGAACTTCACGTCCGGGTTGCCGGTGGCGCGGAGGACGTCCATCGTCACGGCGTACGGGCTGAGGGCGGCGATCCGCTCGTCCCAGACCTCCTTGGGCTCGCCCATGGAGACCCACACGTCGGTGGCGACGAAGTCGGCGCCGCGTACGCCCTCGGCGACGTCCTCGGTGAGGGTGATCTTCGCGCCGCTGGTCCCGGCGAGCCGGCGGGCCTCGGCGACGAACTCCTCGGCGGGCCAGTAGGCCTTGGGGGCCACGATGCGGACGTCCATGCCGAGCAGGGCGCCGGTGATCAGGTAGGAGTTGCCCATGTTGAAGCGGGCGTCGCCGAGGTAGGCGAAGGTCATGGCGTCGAGGGCCTTGTCGCTGTGCTCGGTCATGGTGAGGACGTCGGCGAGCATCTGCGTGGGGTGCCAGTCGTCGGTGAGCCCGTTGAAGACGGGCACCCCGGCGAACTCGGCCAGCTCCTCGACGGCGTCCTGGCTGTCGCCCCGGTACTCGATGCCGTCGAACATCCGGCCCAGCACGCGCGCGGTGTCCTTGACCGACTCCTTGTGCCCGATCTGGGAGCCGGAGGGGTCGAGGTAGGTGGTGGACGCACCCTGGTCGGCGGCGGCGACCTCGAAGGCGCAGCGGGTGCGGGTGGAGGTCTTCTCGAAGATCAGGGCGATGTTCCGGCCCCGCAGCCGCGGCACCTCCGTACCGGCCTTCTTCGCCGCCTTGAGCTCGGCGGCGAGCGCGACCAGACCGCGGAACTCCTCGGCGGTGAAGTCCAGCTCCTTGAGGAAGTGGCGGCCGGTGAGGTCGGTGGCCATGGGGTGCTCCTGGGATACGGTCGGGACGTCGGGGGACGAGGACGCTGGAAGTCTATACGCGATTTAGCATTCTTATACAGCCCCTCCCTCGCCCCCCGCCCTCGCCCTCCCCGCCCCGCGGTCGCCGGTCGTACGGCGTCACGGGGCCGGGGTCACACGGCGTCCCGCTCGACCGGGCAGCTCATGCATCGGGGCCCGCCCCTCCCCCGGCCGAGCTCGCTCCCCGGGATCTCGATCACCTCGATGCCCTGCTTGCGCAGATGCGTGTTGGTGGTCACGTTCCGCTCGTAGGCGACGACCACTCCCGGTTCGACGGCGAGGACGTTGCACCCGTCGTCCCACTGCTCCCGCTCCGCCGCGTGCACGTCCTGGGTGGCGGTCAGCACGCGGATGTCCTGGAGGCCGAGGGCGGCGGCGATGGCGCTGTGCATCTGCTCCGGCGGGTGGTCGGTCACCCGCAGGGACTGCCCTTCGTCGCCCGGCTCGATCGTGTACGAGCGGAGCATGCCGAGCCCCGCGTACTGGGTGAAGGTGTCCTGGTCCACCATCGTCATCACGGTGTCGAGGTGCATGAACGCGCGGCGCTTCGGCATGTCGAGCGCGATGATCGTGCGCGCGGAGCCGGCCGCGAACATGCCCCGGGCGAGCATCTCCACGGCCTGGGGCGTGGTGCGCTCGCTCATGCCGATGAGGACGGCACCGTTGCCGATGACGAGGACGTCGCCGCCCTCGATGGTCGAGGGATAGTCGGACTGCCCCTCCGACCAGTGGTGGAAGTTCCCCGCCTCCGAGCCGGTGAACAGGGGGTGGTGCTTGTAGATCGCCTCGAAGTGCACGGTCTCGCGCTGCCGGGCGGGCCAGCGCATGGCGTTGATGGACACCCCGTCGTAGATCCACGCGGAGGTGTCGCGGGTGAAGAGGTGGTTGGGCAGCGGACCGAGGACGAAGTCGTCCAGGTCCAGGGCGTGGAAGCGGACCGAGGTCGGCTCCCGGTGGCCTGCGAGGAACTCGCGCTTCGTCATCCCGCCGACGAGCGCCTCCACGAGTTCGGGGGCGGCGAGCCCGTCGAAGGCGGCGCGCAGGTGGTCGGTGGCGAGCGGGCCGTACTCCTTCTCGTCGAAGACCCGGTCGAGCACGAGTTCGCGTGCCGCCGGCAGTTCCAGGGCCTCGCGCAGGAGGTCCCCGAAGAGATGGACCTCGACGCCCCGGTCGCGCAGCACGTCCGCGAACCCGTCGTGCTCCTGGCGGGCCCGGCGCACCCACAGCACGTCGTCGAAGAGGAGGGCGTCCTTGTTGGACGGGGTGAGCCGCTTCAGCTCCAGATCGGGTCGGTGCAGGATGACGCGGCGCAGCCGCCCGGTCTCGGAATCGACATGGAATCCCATGCGCCCATCCTGACGGAGCGGGACGGCCCGCGCGTGGTACTCACGGTGTCAGAAGCGCCGCGAAGATGACGACGACGAGCGACACCAGGAGGAACAGGGCGCAACCGAGCACCGCGTAGGCGACCCGCCCGTCGCGGCGTTGCCGGGCGGAGGAGGTGTCCGGGTCGGGAGGACGGGGAGCCGCGGCGGGCGGGGGTGCCGGAGACGCCCGTGGGCCGGGCGGGCGTGCAGGGGGCGGGGAGGAGGTCCCGGGGGTGGAGGCCGGGGACGGCGGAACGGTGGGGTGCGGGACGAGCGGGTCCGGCGGGGTGAGGCGAACGTCGAGGACGAGGGTGCGCCAGACCGATTCGGGCAGCCCGGGGCGCTCGCCCGCCACGATCCGGCGGAACGCGGCCCGGGCCGCGGGATCCGGACTCGTACGGAAGCGGGCGAGCACGGCGGCCAGCCGTTCGGCCGGCCCCTCGCCCTCCTTCGCGCCGCCGAGCACAGGGCGGACGGCCCAGTCGTGCAGCTCCGCCGCCTCGGCGGCACGTTCGGCGGCGGGGACCCGGTCGTCGGGATGGGCGCGCCCGACGAAGTACTCCTCGGCGATCACGAGATCGCGCAGGTCCCTCCGGAGACCGTGGCCCCAGGCCGGGAAACGGCGGACGACCTCCTGGATCAGGACGGTGGTGACGAGGTGCGGGAGGCCGCGGTCCCGGAGCGCCAGGAGCAGCTCGCCGTCCGCCGCCCCGTGCGCGGCCTCCCGCAACTCCCCCGGGTCGTCCGCGCGTTGCAGCAGCACCTGCAGCCCGGTCTCCCGCCGCACGCCCCTGCGGCGCCCCCGGTATCTCCGCCGCGTCTCCACGGGCCCCGCCCAGGCGGCCCCCAGCACACCCCCCGCGCGCGGCCCGGCGGCCGCGTCGGACCACCGAGCGGCGCCCGCGTCGGACGACCGATGGAGGCCCGCCGTACCGGTCGACGGCGCGAGGCCGGGAGGCTCCGCGGCGGCTCCGAGCGACCGCGCGCCGACCGGGCGGCCCGCCCGGTCCGTGCCGGCGAGGTCCTCGGCGCCCGGCTCGGACGACGGATGGCCTCCCGGACCCGCCGGCCCCCGGCCCTCGGAGGAGGACACGAAGGGCCGCGGGCCGGACCGGCCCGGCGAGGCCGTGCCGTCGCCCGACGGCCAGGGGTCCGGGCTGTCCGGTGCGGGCTCGGACGACCGCCCGCTCCCCGGCCGCGCCGACCCGGCGGTACGCCACTGTCCGGCCGCGCCTGCGGCGCCGGGCCCGGTGTCCCCTGTCTCCGGTCCGCCGTGATCCGGTCCCGGCCCGTCGGCGGGCCTTCCCTCCGGGGCGGACCGCTCCTCCGGCGTCGACGCGCCGTCGGGAGCGAGCCGAGCCCCGTGGACCGGCGGAACCGCTGACACCGGCGCCCCCTCCGGGACCGGCGGAACGCCTGGGACGGGCTGAACTCCTGAGACCGGCGGGACCCCTGGGACGGGCAGAACCCTTGGGACGGGTGGGGCCTCCGGGGCCGAGGAGCCGCCAGGGGTCGAGGGGGCGCCAGGGGTCGAGGGGGCGCCAGGCGCCGAGGAGCCGCCAGGGGCCGAGGAAGCGCCAGATGCCGAGCGAGCCCCAGGCCCCGAGGAGCCGCCAGGTGCCGACGGACCCCCCGGGCCCTCCCCATCGTCCGGAGCCGGGGAAACAGGCGGAACCGGGGGGACAAGCGGAACCGTGGGAACCGGCGGAACAGGCGGAACAGGCGGAGCCCCCAGGGGCGCCGGACCGCCCGGTCCGGACGCCCCCGCCGTCCCCCCGTCCCCCGTCCCGCGCCGCCCGCCGAACGCGGCGTTCCCGCCGCCGCCCGCCGGATAGCGCCGGTCGAGACGCGTCACGGCCGCACGGGCCGTCATCATCAGCGGCGCCCCCGGGCGGGTCAGGGCGTGGCGGAGCGCGGCGCCGACGGCGTACTCGCGGTCGGCGCCCGCGGCCACGCCGCGGAGGTGGTGGTCGACCAGGCGGGCGGCCAGGGACTCCGCCTCGTCGCCCGCGCGTTCACGGGGGTCGGCGCGGTGGCGGTCGGTGTTGCTGCTGGCCGCGCCCGCCCAGCGGCCGACGAAGACGAAGCGGAGGGCGCGGAGTTCGGCCGTGTCGTGGGTGGCGAAGGTCCAGCGGAGGTCGGTCAGTTCACCGAACATGCTGTAGAGCCCCCACAGCACCGGCAGCGCCGTGTCGCCCCGCTCGTCGAGGAGCGTGAAGCGCCCCTCGGGGTGGCGCAGCAACTCCGCGACCGTGCCGGCGAGTTCCCCGGCGATGTCCGGGAGGCGTACGTCGAGCGCGTGCTGGCCCAGGCCCGCGGCCGGGATCAGCGCCTCCTCCCGCACCTCCGGCAGGTCTCCCCGTACCGCGGCGAGCGGCAGGTCCGAGCCCGCCCAGGTCCAGGCGTGCAGCCCCAGGCAGAGCGACGGGTCCAGGAGGTCGGAGGGGCCGACCAGGGCGTGGCAGATGGTGGAGGCCCCGCCGCCGGGGTCGGTCCAGGGGATGCGGCGGATCAGCATGGCCTCGGCGCGGCGCTGGAGCCGGATCAGGGCCGGCCGAGTCTCCTCGCCGCTGGCCCGCAGCACCGTCCCGGCGCTGCGGAAGAGCGCCTCCGCCTCGTCCCGCCCGCCGGACCAGGCCACCGGCCCGAAGCCGGTGGTGCCCGACGCGTTCCCGCTGTCCCAGCGGAACACGATCTGGTCGACCCGGTCGGCCGCGTCGTCGGTGGGCGTCATGGGTCACTCCCTTCCTCGAAGCAGCCCGCACGCGGCGAAGACGGACAGCAGCGGTGCCAGGACCCGCCGCGGCCGCACGCCGTGCGGGAAGCGGTCGCCGCGGGCCTGTCCGCCGGTCGCGGCGACGAAGTGCAGGGTGCAGCGGGCGCAGTCGTCGAAGGGCCGCAGCCAGGCGGCGCTCGCGTGCCGGTCCAGGAACGCGTAGGCGTCCCGGCTCTCGTCCTGCTCGGCCGCCGCGTCGTGACGGTCGGGCAGCGCCCGCCCCAGCCAGCGGTCCACGGCGGGGTCGAAGCGCACCAGATCGCTCTTGTTCACGGCGAGCGCGGCGGGTGCCATGACGAACCCGTCCCGGCGGGGCAGCCGGTTGAGGACGGTGGTGAACGCCTCGTCGCCGAGGTCCCGGCGCGGCAGCCCGTAGCGCTCGCGCACCGGGTCGAGGGCCGGCATCCGCAGGGCCCGCAGCGGGTCGACGACGAAGACGAAGGCGTCCACGCCGGTGAGGAAGCTCGTCACCTCCCCGTCCTGCGCGAGGTCCTCCCCCGCGAGGTCGAAGAAGACGACGGGCCGCGGGGTCCGGCCGGGCGCGGAGACGAGGAGTCCGTCGGCGAACCGGGCGAAGGTCTGCTGCCCGGTGCGCCCGAGCTGCCGCCCCTGCTGCAGGTTCTGCACGCGTTCGCGCAGATACGTGCGGTGCGCCTCCGGGTTGAGCGGCAGGCACTTGAGCCCGTACGGCTCCAGGCCGCCGAGCTCGACCTCGCCGAGCATGGCCGCCATCAGATGCGTCTTGCCGACGGCTGAGCTGCCGACGAAGGCGATGGACAGCGGCTCGCCGTTGGTGAGGTAGGGCACGGGCAGCTCGTGCGCCTCGTCGCCCTCGCCGGTGTGCGGGCAGAGGTGGTACGCGGTGCGCATCCGGTCCTGGCGGCGGCCGGGGCGGTGTTCGGCGGCCAGGTCGAGCGGGATGCGGTTGCCCTTGGCGTCGATGGTGACGAGCAGCCGCTCGTCGTACTCGACGGGCAGCAGGCAGTGCGGGCACAACCGGGCGCGTGACGGCGGCGGTTCGGCTGCGGCAGGTGCCGGTGTCCGCGGGGCGGGCGGCGGCGCCTCGCCGAAGAGCAGGGCGCGGAACCCCCGCCGGGGCGGCGCGGTGTCCGGTTCCGCTTCGGTCGTCTCCGCGCGCGCCGCCCGCAACGCGGCCCGCTTGCGGACGAGTTCGGAGTCGTAGCGGGCTCTCCCGGCGGCGAGCCGGTCGGCGTCACCGGCCGCGTGGGCGAGCGGATCGGTCAGCCGGAGCAGCCGCAGGAGGTCGGCCGGGGACGGCCGGGCGGCGGCCTCGGCGGCGAAGAGACCGCTCTGGGCGAGGGCGGCGAGCCGCCGGTAGTCACCCAGGTCCTCCGGCGGCCCGTCGGCCCGGTCGGTGCGGCCGGGCGGCCCGGGGTGGCCGGACAGCAGCAGGTAGGCGATCCGCGCGAGCGACCACAGGTCGTCACGACTGTCGGCGGCGCCGCGTCCGGCACGCTGTTCGGGCGAGGCCCAGGGGGCGGTGCCGAAGGGCTCGCGGGCCTCTCCGGCGCGCTGGGCCGCGTACGGCTCGCACAGCCGCACATGGCTGCCGTCCCAGCGTACGGTGTCGGGCGCGAGCGCCCGGTGGACGAAGCCGGCGTCCTCCAGGAGCCGCACGGCGAGCGCGAGTTGACCGACGATCCGTTGCTGCTCGTCCGCGCCGAGCCGGGTCAGGCACTCGGTCAGCGGGGTCCCCCCGGAACGCCGGTAGAGCACGAACGGCTCGGCGCCGTCGAGGTCGAAGCCCACGATCCGGGTGAACACCTCGGCGTACTTCTCGCCGCCGTAGCGCCGTTCGAGGGCGATGGCCGCGGCCACCTCCCGTTCGAGCAGGCCGTAAGCGTGCGGGTCGCCCTGGGCGGAGGGCGGCAGCCGGAACTGGACGACGGGCCGGCCCGCGCCCAGGCTGACCGGCCGCGTCCTCAGATGCGGCCGCCCCGGCGGGCGGGCGTCCTCGCCGTAGCGGACGGCGAAGCGGACCGGCTCCTCCCGCGCGGTGAGGAACTCCAGCTCCTCGTCGGGCCCCCGTTCCTCGGGAGGGCGGTCCTCGGGTCGGTCGGCGGTCGTCATGGGGCTCCCCCCTCCTCCGCCCTGACGGTGTGCACGACGTCGGACCGCAGGGGGACGAGCCGCAGGACGCCCGCGTGCCGGCCGCCCCCCGTCCACACCACGTCCTCCACGGCGCCCCGCCACATGTCGTCACCGGCGGTCCCCCGCCGCATGGTCTCGGGCACGAACCGCACCCGGCGCACCGCGCCCGGTTCGTTGGAGAGCAGCCGCAGGTGCTCGGGCCCGCACAGCGGAACGGTGAGGCCCGGCTCGTCGTCGGCGGCGAGCAGCCGCACGACGCCGTCGGGGGCGACGCCGATGAGCCGGGCCGCGTCGGGGCGTTCGCCGTGCTCCCGGCCGGGCGGCGGGGACGCGGCGGCGTCCCGCTCCAGGCGGGTGCGGACCTCGCCGAGCAGCGCGGTCATCGGTGCGTCCAGCGGGAGCCGGCCCGCGTTCCCCGGGTCGCGCTCGATGCCGGCCCAGCAGGTGTCGAGGATGCCCGTGACCCCTTCGACCAGGTCGGAGACCAGGGTGTCGACGAGGTCCGGTCCCCCGTCGCCGTACCGCCTCTCGAGCCACTCCGGCGCCGGTGCGGGGGGCGCGGGAGGGAAGACCGGGGCGGCCGGGGGCCGCGGGGGCGGGGCCGGAGCGGTCCGGCCGGGCTCCTCCCGGTCGGACCAGACGTCGTCGTCGGCGCCGTCCGTCCAGCCGTCCCAGTCCCAGCCGGCGTCCGCCGCGGGGCCGTCGCCCGCGGCGCCGGCACCGTGCGGCCCGCTCGCCGCGCCCCTGCCGAACGGGTCGGCGGGGGCGTACGGACCGGAGCCGCCGAGCGGGTGGGCATCGGGCGCGCCCGGCCCCGCGTACGCCTCCGCCGTCGCCGCGAGGCCGCGCAGCAGGCGGGCGACCGCGCCGGCGCCGTCCGAGCAGTGGTGGCGGACGTCGGCGAAGAGCCAGTCGTGGACGGCGGTCGTGACCACGAGGGCGTGGACCTCCTGGAGGGCGCGGCCGGCGTCCTCGGCGTCCAGCCGGTCCCACCAGTCGTCCACGGCCCGGTTCCAGTCACGCAGCGCGAGCAGCACGACCGCGGCGACGGCCAGGGCCAGGGCGGTCGCCGTCGCCCAGCGCGGCAGGCCGAGGGCCTCTCCGGCGCCGGCGCCGGCGAGGCCGCCGACGAGACCGCCGACGAGCCGCACCCCCCAGCCCGTACCGGCGCCGCCGTCCAGGCGTCCGTCGGGCGACCGGTTGGGCCGGCGCCTCAGCATCAGCAGGGCGAGGGCGGCCGCGAGGAGGCCCGTCGCCGGGCCGAGGACCCAGCCGGCGCCCGGCCACAGGCCTGCGAGCAGGGCGAGGACACCGGTCACGAGCGCGGCGCCGGACCGCGGGCCGCCGGCCAGGAACGGCTGCTGGGCGCCGAGCCGGTCGAGCCGCTCGGGCGCGCAGACGGCGTCGAGCTCGGCGAGGCGGGCGGCGCTGCCGGCGGGGGCGGTGCGGGCGGCGAGGGCCGCGAGCCGGGCGGCGACCGAGCGCAGCGGGAGACGGCCGGCGATCAGCTCGTGGGTGTGGTCGCGCAGGGCGGGGACGATGCCGGTGCGGGTGATCTCGCGGGGCATCTCGGGGAGCCGGATGCCCCGGTCGCCCAGGAGTCCGCGCTCCTCGGCGCTGGGCCGGGTGCCGCCCGCGACGGCGAAGGCGTCGGCGACGACACCGCGAAAGCCCCGCAGTTCCCGGGCGAGCCGCTCGACGGTGCCGGGCAGGTCGGCGTCCCGGCCCGCGCGGGTGAGCAGTCCCGCGGGCCCGCGCACCCGCGCGTGGCCGTCGCGGGCGTCCTCCAGGGCGTCCTCGCAGGCCCGGAGCCGGGTGCCGGCGCGGCCGCCGGCGGGCAGCCAGTCGTGCCCGGACAGCGAGCGCGGCACCGACTCGTCGAGCAGCAGGGCGAGTTCGCCGGGAACCTTGCCGACCGACCCGGCGGCCGGGACGTCGGGACCGGTCAGCGCCTCCACGGCCTGCCGCCAGGCCCTGGCCCGGGCCTCGTCGCTCAGGTCGTGCTCCAGGATCCGCACGGAGGGGACGGCGACGCCTCCGGCGACCCGGCCGAGGGCGCGCAGCACGGCGTCGAAGACCTCGGGGGCGGCGAGCACCTCCACCAGCGGACGCAGGGCTCCGGCGTCGGGCTCCTGGAAGCCGTCGAGCAGCCACAGCACGCCGGCCGCGGGTGGCCGCAGGGTCAGCGTGCGGCGCAGGGTCCGCTCCCCCGGGGCTCCGACGGCGAGGCACACGACGTGCGCGGGGCCGTAGGAGGAGAGGCGTTCGTGGAGGAGCTGGTGGCCGACGAGCCGGTCGGCGTCGTCGAGGACGAGGAAGCGGCGCTCGCCCGGGGGCTGCGGCGCGCCCAGGGCCCGGTGGACGGCGTCCTCGGGCGCCTGCCGGTCCCCGGGGGCGTACGCAGCGGCCCGCAGGTCGAGACAGACGGCGTGGCCCGGCAGGGGCCGGTCGGGCACGACGGGCCGGCTCACTCCTCCTCACCGTCCCGGTCCCACGGGTAGCCGCCGTCCACGGACTCCGGGGCGGGCTGCGACGCGCCGGGCCAGGGCGGCTGCTGCGGGGAGGGCTGCGGGTGCTGGTGGCCGGCGGCGTGCACGGGTCCCGCGGCCTGCACGGGCCCCGGCGCCGGAGCCGGGTTCGGCACGGGCGGGGGGGCGGGTGCGTGAGCGGGCGCCGGGGCCGGCGGGTGCGCGGACGGCTCGGCGGTGGAGGGGGCGTGCCGCTCGTAGAGGGCGCGCAGGGTGGGCCGGGTGGGCTTGCCCGGGCCCGCGAAGCGCAGATCGAGGGCCCCGGGAAGGGTGACCTCCCAGAAGTCGCGCAGCGGCGCCAGCCACTCGGCCTCCTCCCCGTACTCGGCGGCCACCTCGTCGAGGAGCACCCGCTGGCGCGGGGCGACCTTCTCGACGAAGTGCACGAAGAGCGGCGAGGGCGGCACCGGGGTGTGCGAGAGCCCCTTCGGCAGGGCCTGCATCAGCCGGCCGCAGAACTCCTCGATGATCTGGCCCTCGTCGAGCAGCGCCCACCGCTCGTACGCCCTGAGCAGACCCGCCCAGCTGGACAGCGCACCGTCGAAGTCCTCCAGGCGCAGCGACATCGTGGCGGACTCGCCCTCCTGCAGCCGGATGCGGACCCGGTGGGGCGAGTCGGCCGGACCGTCCGTGTGGATGTGCCCGTTCCACATCGCGCACAGGAGCCGGTGCATGATCCGCCGCCGGTCCTCCTCCGTGGAGACCAGCCAGTCGTCCTGGTGTCCGAGCCGCTGCCGCCAGTGCAGGAAGTCCTCCTGCCCGCCGGAGTCGCGCGCCTCGGCCCACTGGCTGAGGACGCTGCGGACCTCGGAGATGTCGGTGAGGTTCATACCGCTGCGGAAGAGGACGACGGTGATGGAGTCGGTGTCGACGGCCCGGTACTCCTGGGCGGCGCGCGGCGGCAGGTTCAGCTCCTGGCGCAGGTAGTCGGCCGCCCGGCCGTCGGACTCGCTCGCCGGATGCACGATGAGGATCTTCAGAGGGCCGCCGCCGTCCGGCGTGAAGCCGACCGGGAGGAGTCCGGCGAGCGCCGCGCGGAACTGCTCCAGCCAGCGGGCGTCGACCTTCGACTCGGCGGACTCGTCGCCGGACGCGGCCCGCAGCAGCAGTTCCATCGAGGGCAGCAGCGGGCGGGTGAACCGGTCGTCGTTGGCCTCGCCGAACAGCTTCTTCACCCGCCGCTCGACGACCTGCTTGATCTCCTTGACGGCGGCGCCGGGCGAGCGGCGCACCGCGTCGAGCGCGCTGCGCCACTCCTCGGGGCGGACCAGCCGTTCGAGGAGGCCGGCCGCGTCGGTGTTCTCGGGCAGGCCCTCGCTCTGGACGAGCCGGGCGAGGACGTCGTCGTAGAAGGCGCGCAGGCTGTTCTGCGGCGGCAGGAGGTAGGAGATGCCGGTGCGGTCGTCGCGGTAGAGCTCGCGGCGCCGGTCGGCGAAGGCCTTGCCCTCGTCCTGCTCGTGGGCGCGCAGCACCTTGGCGAACTCGCCCAGTTCGTACAGGGTCTTGTGGAGCGCGGGCCGCCACTGCGCCTCACCGGCCTGCCAGGCGCGGTGCCACAGCACCTTGGCCCGCCACTGGTACCACGCCTCCTGACGGGCCAGCACCTCCTGCACGTCCGGGTCGCCCCAGCGGGCCGCGACGATGCCCCCGACGGTGCGCCGGATGTGCGGGATGGCCGGGGCGGAGGTCTGCACGTCCGCGGGCCGCTCGGGGTCGTTGCGCCGGTTGTCGAGCATGCCGGCGAATCCGGCCGCGGCGACCCGGTCGGTGTGCCCGGGCATGCCCTTCAGAACGGCCTCGACACGGAACGGGCTCATGAGGCCGAGGAGTTCACGTGCGGCCGTGCCCGGCTTGAAGTCCTCGGTGAGCCGCGGAACGTCACGGCCGAGCTCCGCCTCCAGGCGTCGCAGCGCGTCCCCCATGTCGCCGATCCGGTTGCGCAGCTCCTGGGTGATGGCCTTGCCGCCCTTGGGAAGCTGCTCGGGCAGTGGCACGTCGGGCGCCTCACGGGCCCACAGCCGGCCGACACCGGAGCGGTTGAACATGTCCTGCACGAGGTGCTTGTCCTCCGGGGTGATCCGGCGCGCCTTCTCCCCGAGGCCGCGGACGGCCTGGGCGAGCAGCCGCGCGGCGACGATCTCGGCGAGGTCGTCGACCGGCACGGTGAGCGAGGCGGCGAGGCTGGTGGACATGCCGCGGTAGCCGATGCCGGTACGGGCCGGGGTGGAGCGCTCGACGCTCTTGTTGATGAAGCTGGCCGCGAAGGACTGGTAGTCGTCCTCGGCGCGCCCGGCGCCGCCCGTCTCCTCGCTGAGCTCGGTGCCGATGAGGGACATCACCATGGCGGTGATCGAGCGGCGCAGGTCCTCGGTGCCGATGACGGCCGGCTTGGAGAAGAGGAACGCCGTCTGCACCGTGGACGGGCGCAGGGCGACCACGCCGTCGCCGGGGTACTGGACGCTGATCCGGCCGCGCTGCTCCACGTCGCCGACATCGTCGAGCGCGTCGGGCACGTTCTGGTCGTCCACGAGCCGGGAGAGGTCCACGAGGGCGCGCGCGGCGTTGAGTTCGGCCTCGCGGCCGCCGCCCGCCTCGGGCGGGAAGGCGGAGGGCATGACGACCAGCGGGTAGATCTTGACGCCGGGCACCTTGCCCTTGCGGAACTCGTGCCCGATGAGGTGGATGAAGTCGTAGAAGATGCCCGCGCCGGTGCCGCCGGCGACGGAGAAGGCGACGAAGACGTCGCAACCGCGGATACGGCCCCCGCCGACCCGCTGGAGATCGCCGGCCGCGTTGCCTATCGCGCCGATGGCCTCGCGCAGCTGGCGCAGGACCGGGTCGAGGCCGGAACGCATGGTCGCGAACAGTGCCGCCCGGCCCACCGTGGGCAGCTGGCCGGCGCCGTTGTGGAGGGGCGCGACGCGCGGCTGGCGTGCCTGCGGCGGCAGCCACGTCCGGGTCTCCTCGTGCAGGGCGACCCGGAGCATGCGGGTCACCTCGGGCGAGGAGTCGTAGTCGGTGGGCAGCAGGTCCCGCACCATGCGGGAGGTGCGGGCGTAGGCGGCGCTCTCCGCGCCCTTGGCCCGGAACTGCGGCTGGCGCTGCAGCTCCGCCTCGCTGAAGTCCGCGTACACGAACTGCAGGCAGTCGGGCAGCTGGAAGGGCAGCCGCCGGCCGCCGTCGACGAGTTCGGTGCCGTCGGGACCGCACAGCTCGCGGCGCAGGCTGCGCTCCAGCTCGCTGCCGATGCGACCGCCGGTGCCGCCGAGGCCCACGAAGAGCATGGGCTGGTAGATCTTCATTGTCGTCTCCCCTGGGGACCCGAGGGCCCTTGGTTCGTTCGTGGGGCGTGGTGTGGGGTGCGGGAGGGTGGGAGGGGTGCGGGGCTGACCGGCCTCGCGCGGTACCGCCCGGACCCCTGCCCGGCGGACTGGCCGGGTCAGAAGTCCGGGTCCCAGCCGCCTCCTGACGTCGTGGTGGTGGGGGCGGGGGCGGACGGGTCGTCCGCGCCCGGGGCGGTACGGGGGCCCGGGGTCGTACGGCGGGGCAGGCGCGTGCGGGTGCGCGGGCCGCCCCGGCCGGGGCGGCCGCCGTCGCGGACCACGACCTCGCACTCCTCCAGCTCGACCGGCTCCCCGGCCCGTATCGGCGCCTCACGGCCCCGGTGCGGCCGGAAGTGGAGGTCGCCCGAGCCGGTCCTGCGCAGCCGGTGCGCAGCCGCGGCGCCGCGGGCCCGGCGCAGGGTGGGCGCGGCGCCGCGCGGCTCCTCGACGCTGAAGAGGAACTCGCCGCCCGCGCTCTGGCCGGTGCGCACGGTCAGGGTGTCCAGGATCCGTCCGTCCTTGCGGAGTTCGATCGTGACCCCGGCCAGGTCCTGACGCCGCCGGCGCGCGGCGAGCCGGATCCCGACGACCGCCGCGGCCGCGAGGAGCACGAGGGCGCCGGCGACGGCGTAGGTCCCCCAGAGGTCCCACCAGGTGGGCGGTGCCTCGACGAGGACGTCGAGGAAGGAGGTGTCGAGGACGCGGTCCCCCCGGGTGGTGTCCACGACCGTGAGCAGGCCGCCGAGTTCGCCGAGCGGGGTGTCCGGCGGGAGGGTGAGGGTGAACTCCGCGCGGGTGGCGGGTCCGGGCTCGGCCACGACCGTGGCGGGTGCGATGACCGGTGCGGAGCCCGGCGCCCCGGACGCCTTCTGCGGCTTCTGCCCGCCTTGCCCGGCCTGCTCGGCCTGTTGGCCGCCGAGTCCGAGCCGGAGGGTGTGCGGGGCGCCGTCGTTGTTGGTGATGTCAAGGTATCCGCGCACGGTGTCGCCGGGGTGGACGGTGACCCGTTCGACGGAGATCTGCGCGCTGAGCGGCGGGGTGCCCTCGGTGACGGCGGTGTGGAACGGACGCCGGTCGGAGGTGACGCCCGGAGCGGCCATCTCGGTGACGATCTCCAGCTCGCCCGTGGCCCCGGCCGGCACCGTGAGCGTGCCGGTGAAGCGGACGTCGCCGGCCCTGCGGTCGGGGGCCTGCCCGTCGTCGGTGAGACGGATGCTCACCGGGGGGAAGCCGGCGCCGGACAGCCGGGCGCCGACGGAGACGCCGGCCAGCTGGCGCGGGTCGGAGATGACGACTCCGCGCCGGGTCTGCATCCGCACCTCGACCACGGCCTGCTGGCCGGGGCGCGGGGCGACGGGGTCGAGGAGCACGGCGGAGCTCAGCCGGCCCTGCCAGATCGCGCGGACGGCGACCTCGCGGTCCTGGTGTCCTTCCGGGGCCTCGATGTGCACCCGCCAGCGGCCGGGCAGCGGGTTCTTGACGCGCAGCGCCTCCACGGGCCCGTCCTCGCCGCTGACTTCGAAGGTGGAGCCGTCGAAGTCGCCGTGCGTCGGCATCTTGCGCTTCTGCGGGTCGTAGTAGGTGACCCGCACCTTCGGGTCGTGCTTGCTCACGGTGAGGGAGCCGTCGGTGGCGATGGCCGGGATCGTGACGTACAGGTCGGCGGGCGGCTTGCCGACGGTGCCCTCGGAGACCCGGGCGCAGCGGGCGGCGGCGAAGGTCTCCTGGAGCGCCTTGTCGATCCCGGCCGAGCCGGCGACGACCCGCATCCGGGGAACGGAACCGGGCACGTCGGAACACGCGCCGCGATAGCCGCCGTCGGCCATCGCGGTGAGCGCGGCCCGGTCGATCTCGTCCCCGAATCCGAGCGGCCAGATCTGCACGCCCGCCTCACGGGCGCGGGCCAGCTCCTCTTCGAGGCGCTTCTCGCCGTTGGCCCGGCGGCTCGCCGGGTCGGCCCCGTACTCGGGGCTGTCGGCGACGTCCAGCCGCCCGTCGGTGAGGAGGAAGACCACCTTGGGGGTCTTCGCGGCCCGGGCGCCGGCCGCGCCCGAGCCCGCATCGCCTTCCGTGCCGTCGGTGCTCCCGCTGTTCCCGGTGCTCCCGCTGCTACCGGCGCTCCCGGTGCCGTCGGAGTTCCCGGTGCTACCGGCGCTCCCGGTGCCGTCGGTGCTCCCGCTGCCTCCGGTGCCTCCGGTGCCTCCGGTGTTCTCGTCGTTCTCGGTGAGGCGGGCGACGGCCTGGCGGATCGCCGCCGGGAAGTCGGTGCCGGGGCCGACCCGCCGGTCGCGGCTCGCGAGCTGCTTGACGCAGTCGCTGAGGCGCTGGCGGCCCGCCGCGTCCACGACGGTCCGCGGACACACCTCGCGCACCGGCGACTGGCCGGGCTTCTCCGAGCTGCCGAAGCCGATCACGGCGGCCCGGGACCGCTCGGAGATCTCGCCCTGGCTGAGCAGCGCCGCGGCCTCGGTCTCCCGGGCCAGGTCCTCGTCGGCGAGGCTCTCCGACTGGTCCACGACGACGGCGAAGTCGATCGGGTCGGCGCCCTCGGCCGCCGGGACGGCGGGCGCCGCCTGGTGCGCCCGGGCCGCGGCGGGAGGGCCGCCGAGCGGTCCGGACAGGGCGAGCAGCGCTCCGGCGAGGAGCAGCGCGCCCCTGCGGCGGCTGCGCCGCCCGGTCAGCATCACGGTCACGTGCATGGTCGACTCACCACAGTTCGCTGAAGAGGGCCAGAAGGGCGCCGAGCGCGAGGGCGGCGACGCCGAGTCGCAGCCAGCGGTACTTGGCGGCGAGGACGACCCCGTGGACGCTCGCCTGTTCCAGGAGCCAGCCGGTGAGGTCCGCGCCGGAGGACTCCAGCCGGGCCCGCAGTCGCGCCGCCGAGGTGCCGGAGGTCAGCTCGCGCAGGAGCGTGCGCTCGGCGCCGGGGCGGGTGCGGGGCAGGACGACGGAGACCAGCATCACGACCCCGGCGGTCCACAGGACGCCGGCCACGACGAGCACGACGAGGCCGCCGCCGGACGGGAGCGGTCCCTGGTCCCGCGAGAAGACCACGGCGAGGAAGGCGAGGGCGCCGGACAGCAGGATCGCCGCCTTGGTGTCGGCCCTTCCGATGTCGTCCCGGACGCCGGTGAGCAGCTGTTCGGCCATCCGCCGCATCTCTGCGGCGTCGGGCGCCGGCAGGAGGCCGGGGGCGTTCTCCCGGGCGGGAAGGGCTTCCGGGTCGCACGGGGGTTCGGTGGCCGGGGTGGGGACACCGGTCGGCTGCGGGGTGCTCATTCGTCGTCCCAGTCGTCGAACTCGGCGCTCGGACGGGAACGCCGGGGAGTGTCGTACGGATCGTGCGGGGGGTGCTCGGCGCGCGGGGGCGGTGGCCGGTCGTCGATCCCCTCGTCGAACGGGCCATCGAACCGGCCGTCGAACGGGCCGTCGTCGTGGCGCTCCTCGCTCCGGTCGGCGGACCGCTCGTCGAAGCGGTCCGCCGGGTCTTCGCGCTCGAAGGAGGCCTGGACGCGGGTGGGTTCGTAGACCCGGGGGTCCGGTGCCGCGTGTGCCGTCTGCGGCTCGGGCTCGTCGTCCCAGTGGGGCGCGGTGGGCTCGGGAAGGGCGCGTTCCACGGCCCGCCGGCCGGTGCGGTGCGCGGGGTCGAGGACCTGCCCGGCGACACCGCCGATGATGGCTCCCGTGCTGCTGCGCAGGTGCTGGATGATCTGGTACGCCTGCTCGTCGACCTCGTGGCGTTCGAGCACCCCGGAGTCGAGCAGCCGGTTGAAGACGGCGAGGAGGTCGGCCTGGCCCTCGCGCCGCTCCCGCTGCAGCTGGGTGCGGATCTCCCACTCCTGGTCGGGGTTGCGGGCCATGTGGTGGGCGATCTGGGCCAGGTCGCCGCGGCGGAACATGGCCTCCAGCTCGTCGGCGCGGGCCGCGATCCGCTTCCGCTCCCACTGCTCCCTGCGCAGCTCCGCCTCGGCCTCGCGGGCGTCGGCGCGGCTGGTCACGTCGACCAGGTCGGCGCGGGCGACCTCTCCCCTGATCTGCTCGTCGAGGTCGAAGAACACGTAGACCTGGGTGCGCAGGCCGATCTCCCGGCCGACCACGAGCCGCCCGGTGGCCAGCTCGTCCCGTACGGCCTCGTCGGCACGCTGGGCCTCGGTGAGCCGGAAGCGCCGGGAGAGCGAGCGCAGGCCGTCGAGCAGGTCGTCGTGGAGCAGCTCCGCGACGTTCCACACCTGCTCCCTGACCACGAGGTGCGGGTCCTCGACCGTCCACTGCACCCGGACGCGCGCGTTGAAGGTGGCCCCGTCCCCGGCGGCGGGCAGCTGGAGCGTGAACTCGGTGACGTTCCGGCCCAGCTGGACCTCGAAGACGGTGTACGGGGAGCCGAGCAGCGGCTTGTTGGTGTCCTCGTTGCGGTCGGGCCACATGATCCGGTGGCCGCCGTTGCGGTAGAGCAGGACGGCCGCGATCAGCCCGCTGGTGCGGCGGTACGGTGGCGGGCACTCGCGCAGCAGCGGTCCGAGCGGCCCGTTGCCGGCGCTCTTGCCGGCGCCCCTGCCACCCCCGGCCTGCTGCGGCCGCCCCTGCTGTCGCGGCGCACCCGCTCGGGCCCGACCGCCCTGACCGCCGCGCGCGGGCTGACCGCCCCCGCCGCCGCGGGCGGCCTGGCCGCGCTGCTCCGGTCCGCCCTGGTTCGGCGCGTTCATCGCTTCGCTCCTTCCGCTACGGCGTCCCACATGCGGCGCGCCGCGTTCTTGTCCAGGGGGCGGTCCCGGTCCCGTACGAGCGCGTTGAGCAGTCCGCGGAGGCGGTCGCGGTCGCGGCGCTCGACCGCGAGCAGGGGCAGCAGGGCGCAGACCCGGTCGAGGGCGGTGGCGTCCTTGGCGGCGCGCCGCAGCAGGCTGCCGAGGCCGTCGAGGGCGGCCTCGCCGGCGCGCGCGGTGTTGAGGCTGTGGCGCAGCAGGGCGCCGAGCGCGGGGGCGAGGTCGGGCCGGGTGGCGAGCAGGGCGACCAGCAGCGGGCGGGCGGCGTGCTCGTCGAGTTCGGGAACGTCACGCAGGCCCCACAGATAGGTGGTGCGGGTGGTCAGGGTCCTGATCACGGCCATGTGCACGACGTTGGCCAGGTTGAGCCGCCCGTCGGCGAGCCAGCGCTCCAGCCGCCGTACGACGGGCTCGGGGTCGCCCGAGGCGAGCAGCCGGGCGACGCTGAAGGACGCGGGCACGAGAAGGGCGGCGTCGGCGGCGTCGTGCGCGCGGACCGCCCGGGCGATCGCGTCGAGCGAGCCGCGCACCCCGCCGGCGGCCAGCAGGTACCCGTGGGTGAGCAGGGCGGTCTCCAGGAGGTTGCCGTCGCCGGAGCCGGCCCAGTCCTTGACGGTGGCGGCGACGGCGGGCCGGACGGCGGGATCGCGGGCGGCCTCGGCGAGGGCGGTCGCGGCCGCCATCCGGGCCACCGGTTCGTCCGTCCCCGCGAGGGGGGCGACGAGTTCGCGGTAGCCGTGGATCCAGTCCCAGGAGCAGAGCACCCCGGCCGCGATGGAGGCGCGGACCCACACCTCGGGGCGGGGGTCGTCGCACAGGGCGCGCAGCCACCGGGCCACCGGGCCGCGGACGTTGTGGTAGCCGTGCCAGACCTCGCCGAGCACGGCGGTGGCGAGCGCGTCCCCCTGGAAGCGCACGGCGCGCACGGGCACCCTGACCGGTCCGAGGTCGAGCTCGGTGTCCTCCAGGACGGACCGGGCGAGCACCGGGCGGTGCTCGGCGTGGGTGCCGAACAGGCGGCGTCCGGCGGGGTGTCCGGGATCGAGGGTGACGGCGAACTCCCAGGTGAGGAGCTCGGCCGCCTCGGTGACGATGCTGTACGCGGAGCGGTTGAAGACGGCCACGGCGATGCGGAACGCGGCGGCGCCGAGCAACGGGAGCGCCTCGGGGAGCGTCCCCGGCCGGTCGGCGCCCGCGAACCACTGCCGGGCCTGGACGCGCGCGAGGTCGGCGCACTCCTCCAGCAGCCGGTCGTCGTCGAGTTCGCCGCGCTGCCGCTCCGCGAGGTGCTCGGCGAGACGGGCGGCCTCGCGCGGCCTGAGCTCCTCCAGGCCGAGGGCGGCGACCACGTCGGGGCGGCCCGCGAGGGCCCGGGCCCCGGCGAGCAGTTCCCCGGACCCGCCGCGCAGCAGCAGCCGCAGGTGGCGGTGCAGGACCTCGTCGGCGGGCGGCGGCGCGCAGTACATCCCGTACCGGCCGCGCAGCAGCCGGTCCGCGAGGTCGCCGTTCCCCACGACGACCACGGCGTACGCGTCGATCCCCCCGAGCAGGTCGGCGAAGCGGTCGAGGTGCAGCTCGGAGAGGCGCACCGGGGGGCGGCGGGCGGGGTCGGTGCGTTCGCCCCGTGAGGGGCGCGACTCGCTCTCGGTGCGGACCTCCTCCGCGAGGTGTTCGAGCAGGTGTCCCGCCTTCTCGTGGAGGGCGTCCGCGGTGATCTCGTCGACGCCGTGCCGCGGGTCGAGCCGGAACACCCGGCGCCGGGCGACCTCGGAGAGCAGCGCGAGCGCGGTGGCCTTGCGGCCGCTGCCCGGCTCGCCGCAGAGCACGAGGACCCGGTGGCTGCGCAGCCGTTCCTTCATGCGCTGGTAGCCGGCGGTCTCGCAGTACACGTCGTCGAGGTGGTCGAGGGTCTCGCCCGGGACGGTGCCCTGGACGAAGTGGGTGCGGTCGCCGATCTGGAAGTGGAGGCGGTCGCCGTAGTGGACATAGGCGTCCCGGCCCGCGGAGGTGCGGTGGTCGCCCGGCCGGGGCACCGCGAGCGACCGGCGCGCGGCCCGCGCCGTGCCCGCGCCGCCGGTCGTGCCCGCGCCGCCGAGGGGGCTGCGCCCGGCGCTGTCGAACGGGCTGGGCTCACGCGGCTGTTCACCCGCGGCGCCGTCTCCGCTGCTGCCCGCGGCCCCGCCCGGGGAGCCCGTACCGGAGCCCGACCCGGATCCGGATCCGGACCCGGAGGCGCCCTGGCCCCCGCCGTTGTCCCCGCCCGCGCCGCCCTGCGGGGAGTCGCCCCTGGGCTCCGGGTCGGCGGCTCCCCCGCCGCCGTGGTCGAGGTCGTCGTCGCTCATGCCGGGACCTCCGTCTCGTCGTCCCCGTCACGAAGGTCTCCGCCGTGCCCCGCCCCAGGGTCTTGTGCTCGCTCGTCCCCGGGGTCGTTGCGGATGCCGGTGAAGCGGCCGTGGAAGGTGTTGCCCTCGATCACCTGGATGTCGCGGCCCGCCGTGTACGACCGGTTGCCCGCGGGCGCCCTGGGCGGTGAGCCGTCCCCCCGCGACGGCCCACCGCCGGTCCTTGGGTCGCCACCCCGGCGTTCCGGTCCCGCGGGGCGTGCCGCCCCGGGACCCATCGGCGGCTCGGGAAGCCCGGGTACGTGGAACCAGGCGTCCTCGTCGGTCTCCTTGGAGACGACGCCGGCCCGCCGGTAGCGGTCGGGCTCGATGTAACGCCCGCCCTCGACGACCACGTTCCGGTAGAGCCAGTCGGACACCACGATCAGCAGGTCGACGTCCGGTGCGTCCGCCATGACGCGCTTGGCGGGGGCGCTGTCGCACAGCCGGCAGGCGAGGTCGACGGCCCGGCCGACGAGACCGCGGCCGTCGTCGAGGACGAGCCCGGCGTTCATGCCGACGCGCATCCGCAAGCGTCCGCGCCGGCCCGCGTTGTGCGCGCGCAGGCTCTCGTGGAGGGTGTCGATCCAGCGTCCGACCATGAGGGCGGGCGGCACGTCCGGGCGGAGCGCGGCGAGGATGCCGTCGCCCCGGTCCTCCTGGTGGACGGTGCCGGGCTCGATGCCCACGGAGGCGTACGCCTCTCCGAAGGCCTCGTACATGGCGGCGCGGGTCAGCCGCTTCTCGTCCATGCCGAGCCGTCCGGAGCCGACGACGTCGCCGAAGACGACGAGCCGGTGGAGTGCACCGGCACTCGCCCCCTCGTGCGCTTCCGCGTTCGCTCCCGTAGTGCTCACTCGGACTCCTCTGATGTGGTCCAGGTGGTTCCGTGGTGGTGACGCGTCCAGCCTGACGGCTGCGGCTCGAGGGCGATGTAGCCGTTTACACAGCCGGGGGTTGTTTGTCGGAGGAGTGCGCGCCGGGGTGTGCGCGCCCCTGCGCGAGCAGGACGAGGACGGGCATGTCGACGACGATCACGGTGCGGTGGGCGGTGCGGACGACGCCCTGCTCGCGCAGCAGCCGCAGCGCCTTGGCCACGGCTTCGCGCGTCGCCCCGATCGCGGCCGCCAGGTCGTGCTGGGGCAGCGGCAGTTCCAGTACGGTGCCGGACTCGGCGTGCCGGCCGGCCCGTTCGGCGAGTTCGACGAGCCGCGCGGCGAGCCGCTGGAGCACGGTCTCCGAAGCGAGCGAGCGCCGCTCGACATCGGCGCTGCGCAGGCGGGTGGCGAGCTGTCGCAGGATCAGGGAGGTGGCGTGCGGCCGAGCCGCCAGGAAGCGCCGGAAGCGGTCCCCGGAGATGGCGACGGCCTCGACCCGGCCGAGCGCGGTGACGGTGGCACTGCGCGGCCGGCGGTCGACCGCGGCGAGATCGCCGACGACCTCGCCGGCCCCGCGCAGCGCCAGGATGAGGCGGGCGCCGCGCTCGGTGCCGACGGAGACCACCGCCCAGCCGGAGAGCAGGGCGAGGACGTACGCGGAGGTGTCCCGCTCGCGGATCATGATCTCGCCCGGCTCGTACGTCCGCGGAGCGCCCTCGTCGAGCAGCGCACGGCGGTCGCCCGCGGGCAGGGCGTGCAGGAAGGAGCGGTCCTGGCCGAAAAGACTCAACGGTCGCTCACACCCCCGCACGACTGGCGCATTCGCGTGCTTGTTCCCCCGCCAACGAGCAACCCTCGTCACATTATTGACGCTGCGTCACTCCGTGGGGTGAAGAACGCTAGGGGCTCACGAAGATTCACGTCAACGCGGGCGACCCAGACACGAGGGGCGCAAGGGAGCGCTGTTTTCGGCCCCCTTGCGCCCCCTGATCCCTGCCCGTGCCCCCCCCGCGCACCGGCCCTCGACCTGCCGGTTCCCCGGCCGGCCACCCACCGGAAGCCCCGGCGCGGGCACGGCGCGAACACGCCCCAGCACGCGCCGCGGGGTGCGCGGCGGGGTGCGCCGCGCTGGGCGCTCCCCCGGCGTGGGGCGCTCCCCCGGCGCGGGGCGTTCCCCGGACGCGCGGCACGGTGCCACGCGACGTCGGCGGCGCCCTGCCGGCCCGGGACCGGAGGCCCACCACACGGGACCACCGCGCGGGCCGGCCGGACACCCCCACGCTCACCGGCCGGACCGGGGCAGGACCGCGGCCGGATCGCCCGGCCGCAGGTGCCCACCACGTCTCACCGCGAAGGACCGACCGGCCCACCCCGTCGCCGCGCAGCCCCGCCCCGGCCCCGGCCCCGGATCAGAGCCGGGGGTCCACCGGCTCCGACTCCAGCGCGAGGACCGCGAAGACGGCCTCGTGGACCCGCCACAGCGGCTCCCCCGCGGCCAGCCGGTCGAGCGCTTCGAGGCCGAGCGCGTACTCCCGCAGCGCCAGCGAACGCTTGTGGCCGAGGAAGCGGTTGCGCAGCCGCTCCAGGTTGTCCGGACGGGTGTACTCGGGGCCGTAGATGATCCGCAGGTACTCCCGGCCGCGCACCTTCACGCCCGGCTGCACCACGCGCCCGTCCGTGCCCCTCGCGACCGCCGCGAGCGGCTTGACGACCATGCCCTCGCCGCCCGCCGCCGTCATGTCGAGCCACCAGTCGACACCCGCCGCCACGGACTTCTCGTCGGCCGGGTCGACCACGAGCCGCCGCGTGACCTGGAGCAGCCCGGTCGGATCGTGCTCGACCAGCCGGTCGAGCCAGGCCAGCTGTTCGTCGTGCGGTACGGCGGCCAGCGAGCGTCCGCGCGCGGCCAGCACCTGGAACGGCGCGAAACGCACGCCCTCCAGGCCCTCCGTCGGCCAGCAGTACCGCCGGTACGCGTCGGTGAACGCCGCGGCGTCCGAAGCCCGCTCCCGCTGCCGGCCCAGCAGCTCGTCGAGCCCGGACACCCCGCGTGCGGCGGCCTGTTCGAGCGCCCCGAGGGCGCCCGGGAAGACCGCCCGCGCGGCCGCGCCGACAGCGCCGTACTGCGAGCGCAGCAGACCGGCCGACTTCAGCGACCACGGCATGAGCTCGCCGTCGAGCAGCAGCCAGTCCATGTCCAGCTCCTCCCAGAGCCCGGCGGCGCCGATCGCCGCCCGCAGCCGTCCGAGGACCTGCTCGGTCGTCTCCCGGTCGTCGAAGAACGGGCGTCCGGTCCGGGTGTGCAGCGCACCGGTCACGCCGTCCACGGCGGCCACGCCGAACCGTTCCGCCGCCACGTCCGCGTCCTTGCAGACGAGGGCGACCGCCCGCGAGCCCATGTGCTTCTCCTCGCACACGACCCGCCCGACCCCGTCGGCCGCGTACTGCGCGAACGCCTCGGCCGGGTGCTCCAGGTAGCCCTCCTCCTTCGACGTCGCGGTCGGCGCCATCGTCGGCGGCAGGTAGGCGAGCAGCCGCGGGTCGACGGCGAACCGGCTCATGACCTCCAGCGCGGCGGCGGCGTTCTCCTCGCGCACCGCCACGTTGCCCGCGAGCTTCGTCTCCACGATCCGCCGCCCGTGCACGTCGGCGAGGTCGAGCGGCCGGCCCTGGTGCCCGCCGGGCGCCTCGGGTGCGAGCGGCCGGGCCGGCTCGTACCAGACCCGCTCCGCCGGCACGTCGACGAGCTCCCGCTCCGGCCAGCGCAGCGCGGTCATCCTGCCGCCGAACACGGCTCCGGTGTCGAGACAGATGGTGTTGTTGATCCAGGACGTGTTCGGCACGGGCGTGTGCCCGTAGACGACCGTCGCGCGGCCCCGGTAGTCCTCGGCCCACGGGTAGCGCACCGGCAGGCCGAACTCGTCGGTCTCGCCGGTCGTGTCCCCGTAGAGCGCGTGCGAGCGCACCCTGCCGGAGGTGCGGCCGTGGTACTTCTCCGGAAGACCGGCGTGACAGACGACCAGCTTGCCCTCGTCCAGGACGTAGTGGCTGACCAGCCCGTCGATGAACCCCGCGACCTCGGCCCGGAACTCCTCCGGCTCGCGGCCCAGCTGCTCGATGGTCTCGGCGAGGCCGTGGGTCTCCTGGACCTTGCGGCCGCGCAGCCAGCGCCCCAGCTTGTTCTCGTGGTTCCCCGGCACGCACAGCGCGTCTCCCGCGGCCACCATGCCCATCACCCGGCGCAGCACACCCGGGCTGTCGGGACCCCGGTCGACGAGATCACCGACGAAGACGGCGGTCCGGCCGTCCGGGTGGTGCCCGTCGACGTAACCCAGCTTCGTGAGCAGGGTCTCCAGCTCGGAGCGGCAGCCGTGGACGTCACCGATGATGTCGAAGGGACCGGTGAGGTGACGCAGGTCGTTGAAGCGCTTCTCCAGCACGACCTCGGCCGCCTCCACCTCCTCCGCACTGCGCAGGACGTGCACCTTGCGGAAGCCCTCGCGCTCCAGCCCCTTCAGCGAGCGTCGCAGCTCGCGGCGGTGCCGCTGGATGACGTGCCGGGGCAGGTGCGCCCGGTCGGGGCGCTCCGCGTTGCGCGCCGCACACACCTCCTCCGGCAGATCGAGGACGATCGCGATCGGCAGCACGTCGTACTCGCGGGCGAGCCTCACCAGCTGCCGCCGCGCCTCGCTCTGCACGCTGGTGGCGTCGACGACGGTCAGCCGGCCGGCCGCGAGCCGCTTGCCCGCGATGTAGTGAAGGACGTCGAAGGCGTCCTTGCTCGCGCTCTGGTCGTTCTCGTCGTCGGCGACGAGCCCGCGACAGAAGTCGGAGGAGACGATCTCGGTCGGCTTGAAGTGGCGCCGCGCGAAAGTCGACTTGCCGGAGCCGGTCGCGCCGATCAGGACCACGAGGGAGAGATCGGTGACGGGAAGCGTACGGCGCCGGGTCGTCTCGGTGGTGTCGGTCATGCCGCGTCCTCCTTCGTGCTCTGGTCGGTCCCGGTGCCCTGGTCGGTCTCCGACCTCTGGTCGGTGTCCGTGCCCCGGTCGGTCTCCGTGCCCTGGTCGGTGTCCGTGCTGCCGCTCCCGGTGGCCGTGCTCCGGCGCGCGTCCGTGCTGCGGCTTCCGTCGACCGTGCTCCGACCGCCGGTGTCCGCGCCCTGTTCGACACGGGTGAAGACGGCCATCTGCGTGGGCGGGCCGACCTCGGGGTCCTCGGCCCCTACGGGCACGAACTCCACCTCGTACCCGTGGCGTTCTGCCACGCGCCCGGCCCACTCCCGGAACTCGCCCCGGGTCCACTCGAAGCGGTGGTCACTGTGCCGGACGTGCCCGGCCGGCAGCGACTCCCACCGCACGTTGTACTCGACGTTCGGCGTCGTCACCACGACCGTCCGCGGCCGGGCGGACCCGAACACCGCGTACTCGAGCGCGGGCAGCCGCGGCAGGTCGAGGTGCTCGACGACCTCGCTGAGCACGGCCGCGTCGTAGCCCGTCAGACGCTTGTCGGTGTACGTGAGAGAACCCTGGAGCAGCTTCACCCGGGCGGCTTGCCGCTCGCCCATCCGCTCCAGGCGCAGCCTGCGCGCGGCCACGGTCAGGGCGCGCGCCGACACGTCGACGCCGACGATCTCGGTGAACCGCACGTCCTTGAGCAGCGCCTGCACCAACTGCCCCTGACCACAGCCGAGATCGAGCACGCGTGCAGCGTCGGCGGTGCGCAGCGCGCCGAGGATCGCCTCGCGGCGCTGCTCGGCGAGCGGCACCGGCCGGTCCTCGGTGTCCTTCGTCTCGTCGACCGCGTTGTCGACGTCCTCGACGTCGAGCCCGTCGGCCTCGGCGAGCCGCACCAGCTCCAGACGCTCGGTCGCTTTCCGGGTCAGCCCCCAGCGGCGGGAGAGGTACCGGCTGGTGATCAGCTGCCGGTCGGGGTGCTCGGCGAGCCAGCCGTCACCGGCGCGCAGCAGCTTGTCGACCTCGTCCGGGGCGACCCAGTAGTGCTTGGCGTCGTCGAGCACGGGAAGCAGCACGTACAGCTGGTTGAGGGCGTCGGCGAGCCGCAGTTCGCCCTCCAGGACGAGCCGCACGTAGCGCGAGTCGCCCCACTCGGGGAAATCCGGGTCCAGCACGACCGGCTCCGCCTCGACGGCAGTCCAGCCCAGCGGCCCGAACAGCCGGGTCACCAGACCCACGCCGCCCCGCGCGGGCAGCGCGGGAACCTCGATCCGCAACGGCATCGGCGCCGCGGCCCGCTCGGGCCGTGCCGCGCACGCACCGTGCAGGGCGCTCGAGAACACCTTGGCGAGCGCGACGGCGAGCAGCGAGGAGGCCGCGTAGGGGCGGTCGTTCACGTACTGCGCGAGCGCCGCGTCGGGCGCTCCGCCCCGCCCCTTGCCCTTCCCCCGCCGCACGAGCGCGATGGGGTCCACCTCGAGCAGCAGGGCAGCCGTGCACCGCTCCGCGCTCGCCTCGGGGTAGAGGACGTGCGCGGTGCCGTGAGAGGTCGAGAACGACTGTGCCTTCTCGGGATGCTTGTGCAGCAGAAAGCCGAGATCGGTCGCGGGCCGCTCATGGGTACCGGTGGTACTGATCGTCAGGAACACCCCTCCGAGTATGGCCACGCTCGCCCCGGCCGACCAGGCATTTTCCCGGCGCCGCACGCCTGGGGGCCCTCCCCCTCCCCCTCCCCTCCCCTCCCTCTGCCCCCTCACCCCTCCAGCGTCGTGGCCAGGTCCGCGATCGCGGCGGGGCCGACGCGGCAGCAGCCGCCGATGAGGCGGGCGCCGGCGGTGCGCCAGGTCGTGGTCGTGGCCGGAGCGAAGGTGGCGCCGCCGTGCCAGGAGCGGGCCGTGGCGTCCCAGTACTCGCCGCTGTTGGGGTAGACGACGACCGGCTTGCCGGTGACCGCGGCGGCGATCTCCGCGGCGGGCCCGACATCGGCTGGGTCGCAGCAGTTCACGCCGACCGCGACGACCTGGTCGACGCCCGCGGCGAGCCCGAAGGCGTCCGCCAGGGGCTGGCCGGCCCGGGTGTGCCGGCCGTCGATCGTGTACGAGAGCCAGACCGGCACGCCGCACCCGTCGACGGCCCTCAGCAGCGCCTCGGCCTCGTCGGCGTCGGGCACCGTCTCCAGGGCCAGGACGTCCGGCCGGGCGGCAGCGAGGACCTCCACCCTGGGCCGGTGGAACCGCTCCAGCTCCGCCACCGACAGGCCGTACCGGCCGCGGTACTCGCTGCCGTCCGCCAGCATCGCCCCGTACGGGCCGACGGAGGCCGCGACCCAGATCTCGCGCTCCGACCGCTCCCCCGCCGCCCGGGCGAGCTCCACGCTCCTGCTCAGGAGCAGCGCCGCCTCCTCCCGGCCGGTCCCGCGCCGCGCGAAGCCCTCGAAGGTGGCCTGGTAGCTGGAGGTGATCAGCACCTGCGCCCCGGCCCGCACGTACGCCGCGTGGGCCGCCTCGATCTGCTCCGGCGCGTCTGCGAGCAGCCGCGCGGACCAGAGCGCGTCGGAGAGGTCGCAGCCCTGCGCCTCCAGCTGGTTGGAGAGCCCGCCGTCGAGGACGAGGACGTCCTCGGCGAGGGCGGCGGCGAGCGAACGGTCGGGTTTCATCGGGTCACCCCAGCTGCGTCTGGACCTGTGCGGAGATCAGCTCCAGGTGGTCCAGATCGTCCAGGTCGAGGACCTGGAGGTAGATCCGGGTGGAGCCGAGGGCACCGTACCTGCCGATCTTGTCGACGACCTCGGCGGGCGAACCCGCCAGGCCGTTCGCCTTGAGCTCGTCCACGTCCCGCCCGATCGCGGCGGCCCTGCGGGCGACCTCCGCGTCGTCGCGGCCGACGCAGACCACCAGCGCGTTGGAGTACACCAGCGCGTCGGCCGGGCGGCCGGCCTCCGCCGCGGCGGCCCGCACCCGGGCGAACTGCCGCTCGGTGTCCTCCAGCGAGGCGAACGGGATGTTGAACTCGTCGGCGAAGCGCGCCGCCAGCCGGGGCGTCCGGCTCGCTCCGTGCCCACCGATCAGGACCGGGATCCTCGCCTGGGCCGGCTTGGGCAGCGCCGGCGAGTCGGCCAGCCGGTAGTACCTCCCCTCGTACGAGAACGTCTTGCCCACCTCGGTGCCCCACAGGCCGGTGACGATCTCCAGTTGTTCCTCAAGGCGCCCGAACTTCTCCTTGGGGAACGGGATCCCGTACGCCCGGTGCTCCTCCTCGAACCAGCCCGCACCGAGTCCGAGCTCGATCCGCCCGCCCGACATGCGGTCGACCTGCGCCACCTGGATGGCCAGGACACCGGGGAGCCGGAAGGTGCCCGCGGTCATCAGGGTGCCGAGCCGGATGCGCTTGGTCTCCCGGGCCAGACCCGCCAGGGTGATCCACGCGTCCGTCGGGCCCGGCAGTCCGTCGGCCGAACCCATGCTCAGGTAGTGGTCGGACCGGAAGAAGGCGTCGAAGCCGAGCTCCTCGGTGGCCCTGGCGACCTTGAGGAGGGTGTCGTAGTCGGCCCCCTGCTGGGGTTCCGTGAAGATTCGAAGATCCATACCTCCCATCCTGCACCCCGTGCGCGTCAACCGTTTCGTCAGCGGATGATCTCCACCGGCTCGGTCGGGTGAATATCTCTCCCTCTGTCGGGCGGCGTCCCGCCGGGCCAGTGACCGTGGCCGGGAGCCGTCGTTGGCTCGGGCGGAGCCGGACCGCCCGGCCCGCGTGCCGGCGGCCGCTGCCGGTGCGTCGCACTCTTGTGGCCCTCCCCCGCCGGAGGGCCCCCGGGCCGAGGAGGCCGCGATGTCCCAGGAAGCCGCACCGGAGCAGCCCGTGTCGGCGGTGCCACCCGTGCAGCCGTCGCTTCCGTCGGCGCCCGTGCAGCAGGGCGGCGGCTCCTCGAAGGGCCTGCTGCAGCAGATGGAGGAACTCATGGCGGCGCTGACCGCCGACCTCTCGCAACTCGACGCCGATCTCCAGTCCTCGGCGGACCGCCAGGCCTCCACTCCCGATCGCCCGGGTGGCGACCCCGTCTGACGGCCCCGGCGAGCCCGCCCCGTTCGGCCCCCGGAACACCCCGACGTCCGAACCCCAGCGCGCTCCCCCTGAGCCCCGCACCGCCCCGAGCCCGGCGTCCCAGATGCCGGCGGCACCCCGAGCCCGCCACCGCCCCGAGCCCGGCGGCGCCCGAAGCCGTGCGAGTCCTCAGCCCACCGCCCACGCCCGCGCCACCCCTCAGCCCAGCGCGCCGCCAAACAGCGAGGACCAGGGCGAGCGCCATGACCAGGGCACGGGCGCGCACTGCCACAGCCCCAGCCATTGCCACAGCCAGTGGCCACTGCCCCGGCCACGGCCCCCGGCCAATGCCCCGGCCCCGGCCCCGGCCAGGCGATGCCCGGTCATCGCCGGACCTCCCGGAGGCCGTCCCCGCCGTCACCCTCAGTCCGGTCCCCCCGACGGACCCGCCCGGCCCCGGGCCGGGTCGGGCGGGCGGGCGCGTTCTCGGTCGCGGTCGCGTAACGCGAGGCGGCGGAGCATGGCGCGGACCCTGTCGCCCGCCTCGTCGGCGGCGTCGATGGCCTCGATGCACTGCCAGTACAGCCCCTCCTCGTCGGTCGCGCAGGCCACGCCGACGAGGGCGATGCCCACTTCTCCGAGGAGCGCGCCGAGCGCGGTCAGCGCCGTGCGGGCCTCGGCCACCGCCGTGAGCTGCGCGGCGCGCAGCCCGGTGCGCACGGCGGGGTGCTCGACCACGCCGCGCACTCCGCCTATCTCGCTCAGCCCCCGTGCCTCGCTCCGCAGCTCCAGCGGCCCGCAGAGCGCGAGATGACTTCCTATCGCCTGGGCGAGGGCCTGTGCCTGCCAGGCCTCCGCCACGATGTCCAACGCCGTGCGGCTCTCGGTCAGCGCGTGCCGACCGGTCGCGATGAGTCGCTCTGCTTCCATCAACGCCGCCCCCGTTCTCATGACTTACCGCTCACTCATTCCATTACCCAGCGTGAGGCCGGCTGAGCCCCAACACCAGGGGAATTCGGAAATCTGTGGACAGGAAGCTCGATGGGGAAAACTCGATCACTCCGAAGAGTGACGATCAGGGTCCTCGGGAGGCGTCGCGGGCCCGGCGGACCCGCGCCGCCGCGCCGGGAAACGGAGTTCGTTGCGGTCGATCTTCGCGGAGAGCGCCGTGAGCGGGTCGACCCCCAACACCTCGCAGAACTGGAGCAGATAGGCCAGGACGTCCGCGACCTCGTCGGTGACCCGGTGCGCCGTGTCCGGGTCGGACATCACCCGCCCGGCTTCCTCCGGCGTCAACCACTGGAAGATCTCGAGGAGTTCGGCCGCCTCGACGCTCAGCGCGGCGGCCAGGTTCTTGGGGGTGTGGTACGGCTGCCACTCCCTGGCTGCGGCGAAGTCCGCGAGGCGGCGCTGGAGGCCCGCCACATCATGTTCTGTCACGTCCCAGGTCTACCACCGTCACCCCCGGCCCATTCGGCACGTCCGCCCGGCCCTCCTCCGCCGGTTCGCCCACCCCTGTCGCCACGCCCTCCCCCACCGTCGCGACGAGCCTCATGTGCCCGCTCGCGCCGATCTCGCCGGCCAGCTCCAGCAGGGCGCGGAGCTGCCGGGCGTCGAGGCCGCGGTCCAGGCCGTCGGCGAGGACGGTGAGCGTCTGCATGGCCTGGGGCACCTCGGCGACCGGGTCCATCGCCAGCACCCCCGGCCCGGTCAGCAGGACGAGCCCGAGGGCGAGGTAGCGCAGTTCGCCGTCGCCGAGCCTGCTCAGCGGGGTCGGGGTGCGTCCGGGGCGTTCGAGTACGGCCTGGACGGTGCCGCTCTCCGCCGACTCCCGTAAGCCGAGCGCCGTGACCGGCCCCACGCATCCCGCGCCCGCGAAGGCCGCCAGACGCGTGTGCCGCCTTGAGCACTCGGTGGCGGTGCGGTGCAGCACCTCGGCGAGGTTGCGGCAGTCGCGCCGCAGCCGTCCCTCGCCCACCGGCACCTCCGCCCGCATGCGCCGTGGCTGCGGATCGCAGGGGAAGACCGAGCGCAGGCCCACCACCACCTGCTCCGCGGCGGCCAGGACGTCCCGCTGCCCGGGGGTCTTCCCCGCGACGCGCAGCGGGAGCAGCGCCGTACCGAGCAGGTCGTCGGGGAACGGCGCCCGGGTGACGGGGGTGCTGCCCGCGGTGTGCCACTCGGCCTGGACGGTGCCGCGGCCCGGGTCACGCAGCGCGGTGGCGAGGAGGGTGCGGCCGTCGTGTCCGGTGAGGCGTTCGCCGACGATCCTCAGGGTCGGTTCGGCCTGTACGGCCACGTCGAGCTGTACGGGTCCGGCAGGGCCGTCGACCGTGCAGCCGATCCGGAACCCGCGCCTCCCCTGGGCGTCGGGCCGCGCCGATTCCGGCACGCGGTCGACGGCGTCCGGCAGGGCTTCCGCGAGGCCCGCCCCCGCTCCGAGCGCCGCGAGCACCTCGTAGGCGCGCAGCACCGTGGACTTGCCGCTGCCGCTCGGCCCCCTGACCAGCGTCACGGGGCCGAGCGGCAGAACGGTCCCGCGATGCGCGCCGAAGGCGGAGAGCCGCAGCTCCGTGACGGCGGGCCGCATTACGGCCCCAGCCGCCCTTCCCGCGGAGGCGAACACGCGCGCGGAACCGGAGCGGGAACCGGATGCCGAACCGGAACCTGAAACGGAACCGACACCGGCACCGGCACCAGCACCGACCCCGGCCCCAGCACCGGACGCTGACGCAGGTACAGGTGCGGCTACGGGCACAGGTGCAGGGGCAGACGAAGGGGCGGGGCCGCGGGGGCGCCCCTGGGCCGGGACGTGCGTCCGCTCGGGCGCCGGTCCGGCCAGGGGGCCGGCCGACGGGCGGTGGTTGCGATCGGGGGCGGTGCCGCCGGTGGTGGTCATGATCGGACGGTACGCAGCCGCCCGGACGCCGAACCGTTACGTCTGACGGACCTTCCTACGAACGAGGGACCGCGCCCTCTTCGAGGTCCTCCGCGTTCTCGTCCTCGGCGCCCTCCACCTCCGTGCCGGCCGGGGCCAGCAGGAACACGTTGCGGTCGACGCGGTGCATGCCGCTGCCGAGGCCGAAGACGACACCACTGCTGAAGTCGAGGATGCGCTTGGCGACCTCGGTGTCGGCGCTCGTGAGGTCGAGGAGCACGGGGATCTGGGCGATGAGGTACTCGGCGACCTCCCGGGCGTCGGCGAAGACCTGGACCCGCAGCACGACCATGCGGCGCTGCTCGGCGGTCTCGTACTGCTCGGGGAACGCGCGATGGTCCACCCTGGACGGCCATTCGTCACGGCCTCGCAGGGGAACGACCTGGGCCAGCCCCTCCCACTGCTCGTCGGTGACGTCGTACCTCTCGTACCTACTCATGCACCCATCCTCCCGTTACTCACCCGTTCGGCCCAACACCGACACGAACCGACTGCGAAGGCCGGAGGCCTCGGAAGCCCCCAGCAGTCCTCGCAACGGCGTCGGCACCCCGAAACCGCGTCGGCGGTCACCGCGACGGGAGCCGCAGGCCGTCGCCCGTGACCGTTCGCCCGGTGTTCGACCGCAGGGCCTATGATCTCCCGCCGGTACGACGCCGGACGGACACCTGACACTCCGTGGGGGAACCATTGTGAACAGACCGGACGACCGTCTCGCCTCGGCGCTCCGATTCAGTACGGAACTCGTCGCGTGGGTGGCCACGCCGTGGGCCCTCGCCCCGTACTCCTGGCTGCTCGCCGCCCTGTCGGTGGTGGTGCTCATCGGGCTTCCCACGGTCTTCTCCACACCGGGCGACAAGGCTCAGGTGATCGTCCCGGTTCCGGGCGTGGTCACCGTCCTGCTCGTACTGCTGCAACTCGTCGCGGCCGTGGTCGCCGCCTGGCTGGCCTGGCCCGCGGGGGCTGCGGTCGTGGTCTCCGTCCTCGCCGCGGCCACCCTCGTCACCGAACGCCGCCGCTGGCGCCGGCTCCTGTCCTCCGCGCCCCGTCAGGCCGGCTGAGCACGGGGAAGGGGCAGGCGGCAGAGGGCAGAAGGCAAAGGCAGCGGGGACCGGAGCCGCCGGGCCGGGGACCGGGGCGGAGGCCGGGGGGCACGCGGGCGGACAGTCCCGATCGGACCGTCGACAGATCACATGATCACGGGATCCACCCCTATGCCCGGGGACAAATGATCCGAGAACGTCTACTGGTGGTCCCTGCCGGGTGGTACAACAACGTCTGTGGTCGGAGCGTGACGAGCTCCCGTCGACCGGCTGAAGCGGGGGTTGGCTTCCATGGACAGCACGCTGCATCTCACGGACGCCGGGCACCGGGACATCGCCCTCGACTCCCTGAAACAGTGGTTACCCACCGCGACGCTGCACTTCGAGCCGATGCCCGGCGGCCGCTCGGGCGCCGAGCTCGTGAGCGTGGACGTCAGCGGCAGGACGGGCGACCTGCCGCCCGGCATGTACGTCCTCCGGGTGGGTCCGGAGGAGGAGGACCTCGCCCAGGCCAACGAACTGGCGGCGCATCAGCTGATCCGTGACGCGGATCCCGCGTTCGCCGAGCGGCACCTGCCCCGTCTGCTGCGCCTGAACCAGCGCCGACAGGGCGACGTCCGGCTGGTGGCGTCGCTGCACCAGATCGCCGGCGACAGCCTCGGCTGGTACACGCCGCCGCGCATCGGGTCGACGGGGCTGCTGCGGTCCGCGTACGCCCTCTCCCGGGACATCATGGACGCCTGGGCCGACCCGAGCGACATCACCCAGATGCGGCCGTACGACCTGCTCGTCTCGATCGCCGGCGAGTCCAGGGTCGCCGAGTGCCTGGCCGCCGTCCCGGCGCTCTTCACGGGCGAGGTCCATCACGAGGACGGGCACGCCTTCCTCGATCCGCTCACCGTGCTCGGCGAGGGCGAGGGCGGTGAACTGCCCGTGATGGGGGCCATCTGCCACGGCGACCTCAACACCGGCAACGTCCTCGTGCCCCGCGACGAGGTGACCACGGACGACGACTCCTTCTGGATCGTCGACGTGGACCAGGCCCGCCGGTCGATCGCCGGCTTCGACCCGGCGTATCTCGAGGTGAGCGTCCTCGTGAACATCCTGCCGATGATCCGGCGGCCGGTGCTCGCCCGGTGCCTGGAGGCAGCCGAGGACGCCACGGTCAAGTCCGTTCCGGACGACTGCCAGTGGCTCGTGGAGTTCCTGCAGAACTCGCGCACCGGGCTGCTCGACTGGGTATCCCGGCAGCCCGGACGGATGGACCAGCTGCGCCGGCAGTTCATGCTGGTGCGCATCGCGGCCGCGCTGCTGTGGGCCCGGCGCTTCCCCGCCGACGACGAGCGCGCGCGGCTCTGTCTCGCCTATGCCGGGTGGTACGCCCTGCGGTACCGCAGGGCCTTCGCCCACACCGCCCGGCCCTCGGAGGCGACCGCCCGTGGTGCCGCGGGCGTTCCGGTGTCGGGCGCCGCCCCCGAGACCGTGTCCGCTTCCGCGCAGGCGACCGGGGCCACGCCCGCGGAGCCGGGGCGGGACGGCGAAGAAGAGGTGGCACGCGTGCGCGAGGACCTGTGGGAGTCCTTCTGGGGCACCGTCTCCGGCTTCGCTCCGCACGCCGCCCGCTGGGTCCTCGTCGCGGAACAGCTCCCGCGCACGGCCTCCGTCTCCGCGCTCGGGCGCATCCCCTGGTCGCTGGTCGTCGACCTCGACCCGGCCTCGGACGGCGACGGCCTGCACCACCGGGCCGGGCCGGTCCTCACCACCCAGCGCGCGGTGCACCTCTTCACCGAGGACCGCCCGGTGATCGACTACGCCCGGGGCACGGCGTGGCTGCTGGCCGCCGGCTCCGTGCTGCGCCGGGAGCCCGCCCTGGAGGGGCGCGAGTGGGTGATCCGGCGTCTCGACACGGTGCGCCGGGTGACGTCCTCCTTCCACCAGTTCGTCGGTGACACACCGGTGTACGTCCTGGTCCTCGAAGGCGGCACCGAGACCGCGCCGGCGGCGGGCCGGGACCGGCTGCTGCGGGTCGTGGAGGCCATGGACGAGATGCTCCAGGGGCAGGCGACGTTCGTCCACGTCGGGCTGGCGGACCTGCGCCCCGACGTCCCCCTGGTCCGGGTGCCGCTGCCCGTCGGCGACCTGCTGGAACGCCTCACCGCGACGCTCGGCACGAGCGGCGAGTACCTCGACTACACGGTGCCCGCACTCGACAACGGCACGGCGCCGATCTCCCCGGAGACCATGCAGAAGCTGCGCGAGCACCTGGTGGTCCTGCACGACGGGATCGAGGCGTCCACACCGCCCGGCGACCGCAACAACAACGACGCCTTCTGGCGCGGCGGCCTCATCAGCTGGGACGACCTGGACGCCGGCCGGGACGTGGTGCGGACGGTCAACGACGGCCTGGTGGCCGCCCTGCGCGACAGCCTGAGGCAGCACCGCACCCGTACCGTCGTGGTCGAGCACCGGCCGGGCGCCGGCGGTACGACAGCGGCGCTGCGCGCGGCCTGGGACCTGCACCAGGAGTTCCCCGTGGCGGTGCTCCCGCACGGCGTCCCGATCGGCCCCTCGCGCGTCCCGCTCCTCGCCGACCGGCTGCATCTGCTGTACACCATCACCCAGTTGCCGGTGCTGCTCGTCGCGGAGGGCGGCGATCTGAGCGAGGCCTACCGGGAGGCGCTGTACCGCGAGTCGGCCCGGCGCAACACCCCGCTGACGGTGCTCTACGTCCGACGGGGCGTCACGCAGGCCAACCGGGGCGCCCTGCAGGTCTCCGAGCCGCTCGACGACAAGGAGACCGCCGAGTTCCAGGGGCGCTACGCGGCGCTCACCGAGGACCGGCACCGGATCGACGAACTGCGCATGCTGGGCACCCGGACGTACGAGCGCTACCGCACCCCCTTCTTCTACGGACTGATCACCTTCGAGCGGGAGTTCACCAAGCTCTCCACGTACGTGCAGACGCACCTGGACCATGTGCGGGGCCGCGCCCGCGAGGTGATGCAGTACCTCGCGCTGGCCACGATCTACTCCAACACCGGGCTGCAGCGCGAGACGGTGCAGAAGCTCATGCACGTCTCCACGCCGTCGGCGGAGCTGGACCTGTCCGACGTCCTGGGCCCGGAGGCCTCCCGGCTCGTCGCCGTACGCAACGGCCGGGTGCGCCTGCAACACCAGCTCCTCGCCGAACAGGTGCTGGCCGAGCTGCTCAACGACCACGAGTGGACGCAGCACCTCAAGGACCTGTCGATCGACTTCATCAAGGCGCTGTCGAACGCCACCGACGTGTCCTCCGACCCGGTGCGGGTGCTGCTGCGGCAGATGTTCGTCGACCGGCAGGGCGGCACGGCGGACGGGGTGGAGGACCGGCGGAACTTCGCCCCGCTGATCGAGCGGCTGGACCTCAACTCCGCCCACCAGGTGCTGAAGACGCTCACCGAGGAGGTGCCGGACGAGCCGCACTTCTGGAACCACCTGGGCCGGCACCAGATGTACCGCCTGCGCCGCGAGCTCGACAAGGCGGAGGAGTACGTCACGCGCGCGGTGGAGCTCGCGGAGTGGGACTTCCTGCACCACCACACCCTCGGGCTCGCGCGCCGCAGCCGGATGCGCCAGGCGCTGCGCGACGCGAAGCGGCGCGGCGTGCCGGCGGTGATGGCCGCGGCCGACCGCTGGTTCGCGCAGACCGTCGAGTGCTTCGCCACCGCCCGGAACCTGAACCCGGAGAACATCTACGGCTACATCACCCATGTGCAGGCCATCGTCGACGTGGCGAAGGCCGTCAAGGACGCGGCGCGGGTGTCGTCGATCGCCGAGCTCAGCTCCGACGCGAGCGAGTGGGTCACGGAGAACCTGGCCGAGGCCAACTTCCTGCTGAACGAGGCGGCTCAGCTGTACGGCACGCTGGACCAGCACGACGACTACCTGGTGCGCTGCCAGACCTCCATCAAGCGTCTCTACGGTGACCTCGACTCGGTGGTCGAGCTGTGGGAACTGGCCGTCGCCGGGGCGCGCAGCACCCCGATGATGCAGCGGGCCCTCGCCCAGGCGTACTACGTGCGCGGTGGCCGCAGCTGGCGGGAGCTCGACCCCTCCGAACTCGCCCGCATCGTGGAACTGGCCCGGCAGAACCTGTCCCGGACCGGCTGCAAGGAGGAGGACTACCGGCTCTGGTTCGAGGCGTACAAGCTGCTCCCGGACTTCGACATCGACGAGGCCCTCTCCCAGCTCCAGCTGTGGTCGGACCGCTTCCCGTCCTGGCGGGCCCACTACTACCGTTACTGCCTCTTCTTCCACCTGTGGTTCACCGGGAGCAGCAGCGACGTGGAGGCCTTCCGCGTCGAGCAGCAGCAGGCCGAGAAGTACGTGGTGGGCCGCTCCAACCGCTCCTATCTGTGGCTGTCCACCGGCCCGGAGTGGTACCCGCTGATCGCCGACAGCGACCTCGGGGAGTGGAACCGGCGGGAGATGTTCTGGACGAACACCACCCATCTGCAACGGGTGAACGGGGTCATCGACTTCATCCGCGGGCCCCAGGCGGGCACGATCCAGCTGGAGGGGTCGGTCACCGCCTTCTTCGTCCCGTCCCGGGGGACCTTCCTGCCGGACAGCGACGAGAACACCCCCGTCAACTTCTTCCTGGGGCTGAGCCCCGAGGGCCCCCGCGCATGGGACGTGCAGCGCGGACACCTCGACCACGCCCTGCAGGCCCGGCAGACGGTGTCCACCGGCCCGGCCCGGGCGCTGGCCGCCCGGGCGCCGGTCCAGCTGGCGCCGGCCCAGGTCGCGGCGCACGCCGCGACCCTCACCCGGCAGCGCAAACTCGACTTCTGCGTCTCCCTCCTGGAGGCGTGGCAGACGGTCGGCGACGCGCCCCCGCTGTCCCGGCTGGCCGAGCGGGTCGGTGCCCGCTTCCGGTACGACGGCGCGGACGTCACCGAGATTCTCGCCGAGTCCGGCCGGGTCTACCTCGACGCCGACGGCAGCGATCCGGTCGTCCGGCTGCGCGACGCCGACGGCGGATCGCCCGGACGCACCCCCGCCGACCGGAGACTGTCCACCGGCGAGGGGACGGAGCTGGGGCGCATCACCTTCGTCAACCCCACCGAGGGTCACGGCATCGTCGAGCTGGTCGACCGCGGGTGGGCGCGCTTCACGACCGCCGACATCCGCACACCGCACACCGAGGGCCCGGTCCGGGGCCAGGTCGTGCGGGCGGTGATGGTCGAGATGGACCGCGGCGGCGGACGGAGCGCGCGCGGCCTGGAGCTGTTCCCGCTGTCGGCCACGCTGGTGGACGGGGAGATCGTCGACGTGGAGCACCTGGCCGAGCGGGTCTCCACCGACCTGCGGCAGGAGATCGAGGAGCGTCTGTCGGACGGTGTCCCCTCGGTGCCGGCCCGGGAGCTGGAGGAGTGGCTGGAGGAGCGGTTCACCGGCTGCAGGCCGTTGGCGGACCGCCTGGGCCTGAGTCACCTGGGACGCCTCTGGGTGACGCTGGACTGGCTGAAGCAGAGCGGCTCCGCGGGTAACCGGACCGTCTCCCTCAGGAGCGGCACGGTGTTCGGGCGCGTCCCGCCACCGCGGAGGGAACAGGCGGCGCCGCAGCAGCCGGCCCGGAGGCCGGACGAGTTCGGCGAGGCTCTGGAGGCCGTGGTCACGGAGATCGAGCGGGCCGGCGGGGGCCGTGCCACCTTCTACCGGGTGAAGAACGGGCTCGTGAAGCGCCTGCGGAAGGACTTCGAGCGGGTGGTCGGCGGTTCGCTGAAGAGCCGGATCGCGCGGCAGCCCGGGTGGAGCCTGCAGGAGATCCGCCCCGGGGTGCACGTGGTCCAGCGGACGGACGGGCCCGACGGCGCCGGAGCGAAGGGGACGGGGACGAAGGGGACGGGGACGAAGGGGACGGCGGGAAGGGCACCGGCGAAGCCGTCGGCGGCGGAGTCCGCCGCGGGACCGGCGTCGGGCTCCTCCGCTGCGGGCGCGAGGTCGGGACCGGCGCTCGGGCCGCACGGAGCGGCACTCGGGCCGGAAGCCTTCCTTCCGCTGTTCACCGCGGAGGTGGACCGGATCGTCCGCGCGGGCGGGACCCCCACGCTCCAGTCCATCGGGGTCGCTCTGCGTGCCCGGCTCGGCCCCGCGTTCGCCGCGGTCGTCGGCGCCTCCCTCAAGAAGCGCGTCGAGAGAGAACCCGGCTGGCGGGTGGACGAACCCCGGCCGGGGGTGCACGTCCCGTGCCGCACGGGGCCGCCCCCGGCCGCGCCCGCGGCAGCAGCCGCCGCCCCGCCCGCGGCCGCCCCCGGGACGCACCCGACCGCTTCCGCGGTGTCCCCGCCGGCGTCCTCCGCTGCCCCGTCGGCGTCCTCCGCTCCCCCGGCGGCGCCGCCGGATCCGCCGCGCTCCGCGGCCGGGGCGGACGTCGCCGCCGCCCTGCGGACCGTCGTCGCGCGGCTGCTGCCGCACGGCGGCGAGGCCCCCCTCCCCGATGTCGGCAACGCGCTGCGGGAGTTGTGGGGCGCCGACGCCTACCGCGCGGTGACCGGCACGCGGTCGCTGCGGCTGCTGGTCCAGGAGCACGGGTGGGAGACCCACGAGACGAAGCCGACCATCTGGGTCCTGCGCGCCCCCGGCGCCGGCCCGAGCACGGAGGGATGACCTGTGGTCGACGAGGACGCCGCCGCGGTGGCCGCGCTGCTGGAGGCCGTGGCGGAACACGCCGGTCCGCCCGTCCCGCTGTCCGAACTGGGCCGGCGGGCCGGGCTGAGCGGCCCGGTCGCCGACGCCGCGGCACCGATGGTGGGGGCCCTGCTGGGCGCGTTCGGCGTGCTGCGCCCCGGGCAGGATCCCGTGGTCGTCAGCCCGCAGGCGCGCTGCTTCCTGCGGAGCATCGCCTCCTACGTGCGGTCGGGCCGTTCGGTCCTCGACAACTGGGAGCGTCCCGGAACGGCGGAGCCGCCGTACACCGGCCGGCAGGTCCTGTCCGGGCCGCAGTTCCTCTACCTGGCCGAGGAGCGCCGGCTCGCCCTGGATCCCGACGCCGAGCCGCTGCGCCGGACGGAGGTCGTGCAGGTGGTGGTGAAGACCCGCCTCCGGGGCCGCGGCGGCCGCGCCCACTACCTGGTGTTGTACGACGACCGCGCCCGCCAGTACCAGCTGCCGGGCGGCCACGTCCGTTCCTCGGACGCCGACGCGCGCGCGGCGGCCTTCCGTGAGCTGGAGGAGGAGCTGCCCGGCTACCACCACGTCCCCGGCCGGGACAGCCTGCGGGAGCTCGGCACGGTGCCCATCGTGCAGTTGTCCCGGACGTTCGGGGCGATCACGGAGTACCGCATCACCTTCTTCCAGCTGGAGTGCCCGGTCGCGGACCTCCCGGTCGGCCCCGGTGGCCGCTGGGTGCCCGAGGCCGACGTCCTGGACCCGACGACCACGCTCGACGGCGCGAGCCTGAACGTCGCCGCTCTGGAGGAGCTGGACCGGTCCCTGCCCGGCCGGCTGAGCGGGCTGCCACTGAGCCTGCCCGGCGTCCGGCGCCGCTCGCTGCGCGAGGTGGTCCGGGACCGCCCGTGGGAGGTGGTGGGCCTGGTGATCGGGGTCCTGGGCCTGGTCGTGTCCCTCGTGCCCCTGCTGACGTAGCGCCCCCGCCGGAGCGGCCCGGGGCTTCGCTCACGGGCCGATGGCCTGCAGGGAGAGCCAGAGGGCGAGGGTGGCGGCGAGCAGGGCGGCGGGGACGGTGAGCAGGCCGAGGAGGGTGAACTCCTTCAGGCCGATCTCGTGCTCGTGGTGGTGCGCGATGCGCCGCCACAGCAGGGTCGCCAGGGAGCCGGCGTAGGTGAGGTTGGGGCCGATGTTCACGCCCAGCAGCACCGCCAGGACGGCGCCGGGACCGGAAGGTGCGGCCAGCGGGACGAGGGCGAGGACGGCCGGCAGGTTGTTGATCAGGTTGGCGAGCAGGGCGGCCAGCGCGGCGGTCCCGAGCAGGGCGGGCAGGGAGGTGCCGTCGGGCACCACGCGTCCGAGGGCCTCGCCGAGTCCGTGGTCGACCACGGCCCGTACGACGATGCCGAGGGCGAGGACGAAGGCGAGGAAGGGCAGGGCGGCCGAGCGGACGATCGCGACCGGAGTGGTGTGGCGCCGGACCAGCGCGCGTACGGCGAGGACCGTCGCGCCGGCGGCCGCGACCCAGGCCGGGTCGACGCCGAGCGCCGACGCCACCGCGAAACCGGCCAGCGTCGCGGCCACGGTGACGAGGGCGAACAGCGGCAGTTCCGGGGGCTCCTCCGGCCGGGCCGTCTCCGTGGCCGCGTCGAGGTCGGCGGCGAAGAAGCGGCGGAAGACGACGTACTCGACCGCGATGGCCGCCAGCCACGGCAGCGTCATGAGCAGCGCGAAGTGGGTGAAGGTCAGTCCGGCGGCGGTGAAGGCGAGCAGGTTCGTCAGGTTCGACACCGGCAGGAGCAGCGAGGCCGTGTTGGACAGATGGGCGCTGGCGTACACGTGCGGCTTGGGCCGGGCGCCCATGCGGGCGGCGGTGGCGAAGACCACCGGGGTCAGCAGGACCACGGTGGCGTCGAGGCTCAGTGCGGCCGTGATCACGGACGCCAGGGCGAAGACCGCGCCGAGCAGGCGTCGAGGCCGCCGGTGCGCCCAGCGCGCCATCCAGGTCCCGCAGGCGTGGAAGAGCCCCTCGTCGTCGCAGAGCTTGGCGAGCACCAGCACGGCGGCCAGGAAGCCGATCACCGGTCCGAGCCGGGCCGCCTCCTCCCGTACGGCCTCCAGCGGGATCGCGCCCGTGGCCACGACGACCGCGGCGGCGGGCACCGCGAAGGCCGCCTCGGGCCAGCGGAAGGGGCGGACGACGGCACAGACCAGCACCACGACCAGGGCGGCGACGGACAGGAACTCGAGCAGCACGCCCCCGATCATCCCGGCCGGACCGCCACACCGAACGGGCACCCCCTCCGGACACGCCGGACACCCCTGCCCCCGGCCCCCCGGCAGAGAGGCGAGCGGGCCGGGCGCCCCGGTCACGGCCGCCCGGTCACGGGCGCCTCTCCGGGGCCGGGCCGGGGACGCGGGCGACGTGGTCGTCGGTGAACGTCCCGGCGGGGTCGAGGCGGGCGCGGGGCAGCACGTCACGGCGGTGCGCATGCCGCGGCGCCTGCCCTCCCCGCGGGTCACGCCCGCGAAGGACCGGGTCGCCGCTCCGCAGCGGAAAGCCGCCCTCCGGCCGAGATGTCCCCTCGGCCAGGAGGGCGGCTGCCCGTCGGTGATCGCGCCTCGGCTCAGACGTCGGACGCGCGAGCGCCCGGTGTCGGGTCAGGAGGGGTCGCCGTACAGGAGGCCGCGGCCGTTGGTGCCGATGTAGACGCGGCCGTAGGCGTCCGGGTCGCCGGTGACGACGCCGACGCCACCGATGGCGCCCCACTGGTGGGCGTCGTCGTTGACGCGGAGCCAGGTGGCGCCCCGGTCGGTGGAGCGGAAGACGCCGGTGACGTCCTTGACCGTGCCGATCAGGTACAGGGCCTGGTAGGAGGCGCCGGGTGCGGCCTTGCCGAAGCCGAGGGCGGATGCGGACGTCACCGTGGTGAGCACGGTGAAGGTGCGGCCGCCGTCGGTGGAGTGCTGCAGCCCCCGACCGCCGCCGGCGATCCACAGGTCCCCCGCGATGCCGGGGACGGCCGTGAGCCGGCCATCGGCGGGAAGGCCGGTGGCCCGGGTGGTGAAGGTCGCTCCGCCGTCGGTGCTGGCGTGGAGCGTGCCGCCGTTCAGCGAGTAGAAGGTCCGGGCCGAGGAGCGGTCGGCGATGACGACGGCGCCGGCGCCCAGTCCGCCGACCCTCGACCAGCTCGCCCCCTTGTCGGTCGACCGGTACGGGGCCTGGCCGGCCTGGGTCCAGACGATGGTCGAGCCGTCGGCCGCGAGCGCGACGCGGCCGTCCTGGGCACCGGCCACCGGCTCGGCCCCGAAGCCGTTCCAGCTGATGCCGCCGTCGGTGGAGTAGGCGCCGTCCTGCGCGCCGCCGTGGCCGACGCGGACCATCATCGAGGGCGTGGACTGGGCGAAGTCGATGTCCGTGCTGTTGGTCATCACCGGATTGCTCAGCCGCCCGGCCGGGACCTTGTTCAGGTCGTCGTGGCGGAAACCGCCCTGGTCACCCATGGCGGTGACGACGGCGGCGCCGCCGGGCGGGGCGATCGCGTCCATCAGCGCGGTCTCCTCGAGGCCCCGCGCCCCCGCGGTCCAGTGGCTGGTGCCGCCGCTGTCGGTGGCGTCGGCGTCCTTGCTGCGCCAGATGCCGTTGCCGGTGCCGTACAGCACGTGCCCGGAGTCGAAGGGGTCGATGGCCAGGGCGGTCATCCAGTGACCGGTGTGGGTGCCGGCGTACGGAGCACCCGAGGCGTCCCGCACCGACGTGTCCGCCAGTGCCTTCCAGGTCGTGCCGCCGTCGGTGGTGCGGTAGATCTCGTCCTCGGGCCACCAGCGGTCGAGGGTCGTGACCATCACCGTGGACGGCTTGCGCGGGTCGACGGCCAGTCCGGAGAAGCCGTAGCCGCCCTGGGAGGGGGACACGTTCTTCCAAGCCCCGCCGCTCGGCGTGTACTTCCACACCGAGCCCCCCGTCACGCCGTTGGGGCCGAGGGCATTGGTGTACGTCAGGTAGAGCGAGCCGTCACCGGAGAGCACGCCGTGCTGCGGCAACTGGCCCGTGGGCCGGCCGGGGACGGCCTGCCAGGTGGTGCCGCCGTCGGTGGAGCGGTACAGGGAGACGGACCTGTCGGCGACGCCGACGTAGACCGTGCCGCTGCCTGCCGGGCCGTACGTCACGAAGGAGACGCCGCCGCCGCTGCCCGCCCCGTCCTTGACGGGGAACGAGGAGACCTGCCGCCACGTCGCACCGCTGTCCGTGCTGCGCCACAGGCCGTTCTTACGGGTGCCCAGGAGCAGGGTGCGGTGGTCCGAAGGGTCGATCACCAACCGCTCACCGGCCCCGCGACCGTCCTCGTTGCCGCCCAGTTTGAACGGCAGAGCGGTGCGCTGGAAGGTGCGACCACGGTCGGTGGAGCGCAGGATCGCGCCGTTGCCGGCCCAGTCGTTGGTGTAGGTGCCGGTCGCGAGGTAGAGCCGGTCGGCGTCGACGGGGTCGGTGGCCAGCGCGTCGATGCCCAGCAGGTTCCAGTCCTGCTCGCCGAGCCAGTCGGTCAGCGGGATCCACTGCTCGGCCGCGGCGTCCCAGCGGTAGGCGCCGCCCATGTCGGTACGCGCGTACAGCAGCCCCTTCTCCCGGGGGTTGAACACCAGCCCGGTGACGTAACCCCCGCCCACCACCTGGGCGTTCTTCCACGCGTACGGTCCGGTCCCGGTGGCCGGGGCCTCGGCCGTCCTCACCAGCTTCCACTGCTGGTTGGTGCTGCCATGGCCGCCGTACTGGATGACCGCCGCGCCGTCTGCCGTGGAGCCTCCGGAGACGTCCAGGACCTGGCCGCTCCTGCGGGAGGTGAGGGTGACGGCGCCGGAACCGCTCACCTCGTCGATCCGCCACTCCTGGGAGGCGGAGGAGCTGTCGGTCTGCTGCTCGGCGGCAGCCGCCCGCGCGGTCGAATCGCCCGCTATGCCGAGCACTTTGCCGCTGTTGCGGTTCACCAGCTCGTAGTAGCCGTCGCCGGTGGAGCGCAGCCTCCACTGCTGGTTGGCCGTGTTCTGATCGGTCCACTGCTGGATACGGGTGCCGTCCGCGGTGGAGAAGGCGTTGACGTCCAGCACCTTGCCGCTGCGTACCGAGACCAGCTTGTAGGAGGCGCTGTCGTCGACCGTCGCGGCCTGCGAGTCGTCCTGCACGAACAGGAGGTACGGCACGACGGTGGCGGGCACACCGAGCAGCAGAGCGGTGGCGGTCCTGCGACGGCGGTGACGTCCGCGGCGTCCGGCGTTGGTGGGGTTGTTCATGGGGGGTGTTTCTCCTTGTGCAACCGTGGATCGGGCAGGTCAGCGCTGCAGGGTGAGGACGCCCGGCCGGTACGGCAGTTGGTCGTAGGGTCCGCTCGCGGTGGGGGGCTTGCCCTGGTACAGGAACTGCAGGTTGCAGGGGTCGATGGTCATGGTCTGGTCGGGGTTGGTGCGGATCAGGTCACCGTGGCTGATGTCGTCGGTCCAGGTGGCGCCGCTGTTGGCCTTGCCCGCGAAGGGGTTGTTCTCGCCGGCGGCCTGCGGGGTCCACGCACCGTTCAGGGCGGAGGCCGTGAACGAGCGGAAGTAGCGACGCTCGTTCGCACCCCGGGCCTCGACGATCATGAGGTACTGGTTCTGGCCCTGGACCTTGTAGACCTGCGGCGCCTCGAAGAGGTTCTTCGCCGTGTCGCTCATGACCGTCGTGTACGAGGAGCCGAAGGTGCCCGGGAAGTTCCCGATCGGCATGCTCGCCCGGTAGATCTTGCCGTTGTCACCGGCGAAGAACAGGTACATGTTCTTCTCGTCGGCGATCAGGGTCTGGTCGATCGGGCCGGTGCCGGATTCGGTGCGGGGGATGCTGCCGGTGAACAGCGGCTGCGGCGCGGACCAGCTGTCGGGGTTGGCGGGGTCGCTCGACGTGCGGTAGCTGAAGGGCGAGGCACCCCACTGGTACGCGAGCACCCAGATCTTCTTGGGCGCGAAGTAGAATAGGGTCGGCGCCACCGCGTTCCGGCCCATCCGGATCTGGCCGGCCGAGGCCATGTCCGGCCAGTTCGTGAAGGGGCTGAACGCCATCGAGCCGTACGAGGTTCCCGACGCGCTCGACGCGTAGACGAGGTGCTTGCCGCCCAGCATCACGTGGGTGAAGTCCTTCACCGCGACCCACCCGTTCGACGGCTGCGCGAGGGGACCCGTCGAACTCCACCGGTACGTCGGCGGAAGGGCGCACGTTCCGCCGCCCGTCAGGGAGGGGCCGGTCCACTTCTGGTTGCCGGCGGACGCACAGGAGTACAGCTGGATCGTGGTGCCGTTCGCGGTGGCGGCGCCGACGGCGTCGAGGCACAGCCCGGACTGGACGCCGGTGATCGAGCCGTCGGTGTTGATCTTCCACTGCTGGTTGGCGCCGCCGTTGCAGTCCCAGATGACCACCGGGGTGCCGTTGGTGGTGCCCTTGCCCCGGGCGTCCAGACACTTGTCGCCGTGCACCTTCAGCTGCTTGGCGGCGGTGTGGGTCCAGCGCTGGTCGGTCTGTCCGCTGCAGTCCCACAGTCGGGCCCGGGTGCCGTTGGTGGTGGAGCCGGGGACGCCGAGACAGCGGCCGGAGGCCACGCCCTTGATCTCCCCCGTACCGTCGGTCGGCCTGCCCGGGGTGGTACCGGAGCCGGAACGGAGAGCGCTCATGACGGCGGTGTACGCGGGCTTGGGCGTGCCACCGCTGTCGAACAGCAGCGGGCTCTCGCCGCTGCGCCAGGAGTCGCTGTCACGGACGCCCCAGACCGTGATGCCGGTGCACCGGGGCACGGACAGGCAGGTGCTGACCGTGTTCGCGTAGTGGGCGGGCGAGGCCTGGGCGATGTCCAGTTCGGTGATCTGGACGTCGACGCCCAGGGCGGCGAAGCCGGCCAAGGTGGTCCTGAAGCTCGCCGGCGGGCCGCCCGCCCCGAAGTGGCTCTGGAACCCGACGCAGTCGATCGGCACGCCGCGGGACCTGAAGTCCTTGACCATGCGGTAGACGCCCTGGGTCTTGGCGTCCGACCAGTTCTCGATGTTGTAGTCGTTGTAGCAGAGCTTGGCCGAGGGATCGGCGGCGCGGGCGGTGCGGAACGCCTCCTCGATGAAGCCGTCGCCCAGCACCTTCTGGAAGACCGAGTCGCGGAGCCGGCCGGTGCCGCCGTCGGCGAACGCCTCGTTGACCACGTCCCAGGCGTAGATCCTGCCCTGGTAGTGGCTGATCTCGGTGGTGATGTGGTGGTTCATCACGTCGCGCAGCGTCTTCGCGTCGTGGATGGCCCCGACCCAGGAGGGGAGCTGCGAGTGCCAGACCGTGGTGTGGCCGCGCAGGCGCTGGCCGCGCGCCAGGGCCCGATCGACGATCCGGTCCGCAGGGCCGAAGCTGAAGTTGCCGCGGGACGGTTCGACGGCGTCCCACTTCATCTCGTTCTCCGGGGTGATCATGCTGAACTCCCGGTCGGCGATCGCGGTGTACGCGGAGTCGCCGAGCCTGCCCGCGGCCACGGCCGTGCCGAAGTACCGGCCCGAGGGGGCGGCCTGGGTGCCCAGACCCGCGGCCCCGGCGGAGCTCGGGAGGAGCGTCACGACGCCGGCCACCAGCGCCGTGGCCGACAGCCCTGTCGCCCATGTCCGGCGACGCCGGCGGAGCCGGTGCAGGCCCTTCATGATTCACCTCGCGGGTGCTGCGTTCCGGTCGCGCTGGGTTCGTGGGTGTGTCGCGTCATGTGAGGTGCTTTCTTCAGGGGGATACGTCAGTGGGGAAGTCGGGTCCCTGCCCCGACGGCACGTCATGACGTGCCGCGGGAAGGACCCCCCTGAAGTGGAGGCTTGCGAGCGTGCGGTCTCGTAACGGAAAAGTCGCGCCGCCCGCAGGATTGCCCGGTGACGCATCTCGCAGGGAGAAAGTGTTATGCCGGACGCCCTGGCCTGGTCGCGCCCAGGGAAGAGGGGCGCCGCACCGGACTTCGGCGGACGCCGGTCACGGCGTGGGGCAGGAACCCTGGGGATCAGGCGGGAGGAACAACGGCGGTGACTGCGCGGCTCGGTCGGGGGCGCCCGAGGAGCGCCGCTCAGGCTCCGGGGCTGCGCACGATGAAGGAGGCCTGGCCGGCGAAGGCCCGCGTGCCGTCGGAGCCGTCGAGCCAGATACCGCCGTCGCGGTGGCGGAGCACCGATCCCGGATAGTTGTGCGCGTGCAGGGTCACGGACCCGGCGACCGCCCCGGGACGGGGGCAGAAGGTGGCGTCTTCACGGAACAGGGCGCTGCCGTCGTCGGTGCTCAGCCGCAGCCGCAGGTAGTGGTGGCGAAGATAACGGCCGTCCGCGGCGCGGAAGGTGACGCACCGCGGGTCGGCCAGTCCCCCGACGACCGTGAAGGTGACCCGCTGGCGTGCCTGCGCGCTGCTGGACCCGGCGACGCCGCCGAGCGCAGCGAAGTCGCCCGTGTACGTGACGAACAGGCCGGGACTGTCCGCGGACTCCAGCGACCGTGCGCCCAGCGGGACGGTGCCCGCGACGGCGGACGGGCCGACCGACGGCGGGCTCACCGGGGCCGGATCCGCCGGGGCCGGTCCGGCCGACGTGGTGCTGCGCGAGGGAAGGGGCGTGGGAGTGCCGACCGTGGGAGCGGCGGTGGCGCCGGGCACCCGGGGCGCCGGTTCGGGCCAGGTCGCGTAGGTGGCGGTCCCGGCGATGAGCACCGCGCCGGTCGCGAGGCTCACCAGCGGATGAGCGGTCACCGTCTGGAGTTTGCCGATCAGAGCGCCGTGCAGACCGCCTCCCCCCGTCGCCGTCGCCGTGCCGGCGGCGACGGGGGCCGCGACCAGCCCGGCGGCACTCGCTGCCGTACCCGACAGCACGCCCTTGGCGGCCAGCGCGGCGATCAGTGCGGCCGGGACGGCCAGCGTCGTGAGGCTGAGGGGCAGCAGTTCGGCCGGAACCCGTTCCGTCGCCGTCCCCGTGCAGGCCGGGCAGTCACGCGTGTGCCGCGCGATCCGCTTGCGCCACACCGACGCACGGTCACCGTCCCAGCCGACGACGGTCCCGGCCAGCTGCGGACAGCGCGGGTCGGCCTCCAGCGCGGCGACGATCGTCCGGCACAGCTCCAGCTGCTCGCGCATGCGCTGCAGGCGCACTCCGACGTGCGCGACCGTGAGACCCGTCGCGGCGGCCATGTCCTCCCGGCTGAGCAGGCCGGCGCATTCCTGCCACCACAGGGACAGCAGCAGCCGGTGGTCCGGGTCGAGCCATCGGCCGGCCTCGACGACCCGGCGCCGCTCGTCCGACACGTGCAGCCGCAGGATCGTCACGTCCACGGGCTCGGCGCCGGCGTCCGGTATCCGGTGTGCCTCGTCGAGGACCGTGGTCCGGTCGGCGAGGGCGTGCTGCCGGTGCCAGTGGGTGTTGATCTGACGGAGCGTGATCGACACCAGCCAGGACCGGAAACTCTCCGGGGCACGCAGGGCGGGGAGGTCACGCACCACGCGCAGCAGGGTCTCCTGGACGACGTCGTCGACGTCGGCATGTCCGCTCAGCGCTCGCCCGACGATGTTGTAGACCAACGGCAGGTACGCGGCGATCAGCTCCTCGCGCGCCCGGTCGTCACCGGCCCGCGCCGCGACGACCAGCCCCACGTGGTCTGCATCGATGAGACCCATTCCCACCTTCCCCAGGGAGCGATCCGCCGAGTAGGCGGCACACCCTAGCCGCGACGAAGGCATACAACCAAAGCCTGCGCCCCGGGCGGACGGCTTGGCCCGTGCCGACGGGGAAGGCCGTGGGGCGGCCCCGGCGCAGGAGGCGGCCGCGTTTCGTGAGTAGCTGCCGGCCGCTGGAGCGGTGTCTGAACGGCGGCTCCGAGAGGGCTCGGCAGCGGAGACCCGGCGCCCGCTACGGAGAGGGGCCTCAGGCGCGAGGCTGTAGGTCGCGACCACGGGGCCGCTGGGTGTCTCAGGCTCCTGTCGATCCGGCCCGGGCGGGATGCAGCGGGCCGAGACCGGTCATGATCGGGCCCTTGTCGTAGCCCTCGCTGGCGGGCGGGAAGGGGGGCGGGGCGTCGCGCAGTTGCTTCCACAGGGGGTTCAGGCCGAGGGTGCCGCGTTCACGGGTGGTGGGACTACGAGAAGCCCGCCATCGGCGCGGACGGCATGCGTCCGGCGGAGGGAATGATGGTCGACTCCAAGTACGTACAGGACGCCGACGACTACTACCGGCAGGCGATGAACGAGCACCAGCAGATCCGGGGTCTGGAGATCGTCACCAACGACAAGGAAGCCGCGGCGTACTCGCAGACGCTCATGGCCCTCCAGCAGCTTCCCGGAACCGCCCGGTACGTGAAGTGACCCACCCCAGGAAGGACGCACCCCATGACGCACGATGACGACGGCCGGACCACGTTCTTGTTCTACGCCCCGGAGCGGGAACCGCACGCCTGGGGCCTCGACCTGGCCGGCCTCGGCGAAGCCCTGCGGGAATCGTTCCCCAAGGTTCGCTATAAGGTCCGCCAGGACCGCACGCACCAGGGCGAGCCGTACCTCTCCTTCTGGGCCGGCACCGACGACGGCACCGGGTACGACGGCACCGCCACCGTCCACGGGCGGGACTGCGTGATGCTGTCCGACACCACGGCCACCGAGGCGGCCCCCTTCCTGCTTTGGCTGCGCGACACCTACCTGCCCGCCCCCGACCTCGTCCGCTTCAGCAGCGGGCCGGCCGTGGAACGGGGCATCGAGACGGACTGGCGCCTCCCCGTCGACGGCGACAGGGCAAGAGTGGCCGACGAACTCCGCCACCACCTCTCGGTCGTGGAAGGGGCCTGACTCACCCCACCGGTGGGTAGGGCAGTGCCCGGTGTTCGTCGGGCCTGGCTGATCCCGAGCTTGACGCCCCATCAGAAGGAGCGTCGCGAGCGTCGTCCCAGCGTCAAGATATCGCCCACACCGCCCACACCGCGCACCCGCAAAACCCCAGGTCAGGCGTCCTTCTTCACCGGCTCCAGGATCGCCACGCACTCCACGTGGTGCGTCATCGGGAACATGTAGAGGTGCCCCGCCAGCGAAGAAGGTGCAGGTCAGAGGCCACTTCCCTCTGACGCACGAGGCTCCGTGCGTCAAACGTGCGTCACACCCGGAGGGATCGACGAACACGTGCGTCAAGGCCCAAGAATCCCTGCACCGCCACGCCCCTCGGGCTAAGCGCCTGAGCTGACGCTACCGGAAAGCGCGACAGCGTCGGAAGGCGCACGATCTGAGCGTGCGCCTTCCGACGCTGAGTGGGGCGTACAGCCAGTCAACACTGCGGGACAGCCTACGCACAGTCATCTAGCTGGCAACCCTCATGCAGCCAAGGCCGGGATAATCAGCTGGGACTCAAGGCGTGTCCAGCCGCCCAGCACCGCCTGATGGGCATCTGGGGCGAGGTGGGCATACCGCTGTGTCGTCTGGTAGCTCTCGTGACCAAGGAGGTGCTGCACCTCGTACAGCGAGACCCCGTTTTGGACCAGCCACGAAGCGCACGTGTGGCGGGTGGAGTGCGGCGGGTAATGCGGCACCGGGCGCAGCTCCCCGAGGTCATGGAACTTCGCCTCCTCGACCGCCGGCCACCAGACGTACTTCCGCCAGTTGCCATCGTCGAGCAGCCGTCCGGCCCGCCCCTTCGTGACGGTGGTGAAGACGACACCATCTCTTTCTCGGCCGTGCATGTGGAGCGCCAACGCTTCCAGCACGTGATCGGGGATTGGGACCTCCCGGCGGCTCCTGGAGCTCTTCGGGTACTCCTTGATCCCCGACTTCGTGTTGACCTCCACCACGAATAGCCGACCACGGCGCCAGTCGATGCGATGGCCGTGCAGCCCTGCGAGCTCACCCCACCTCAGCCCGGTATAGAAGGCCAGCAAGACCATGGTCTGCCAGGGCTGGTCCAGCTTGGCGATGATCGCCTGCGCCTGGGGCACCGTAAACCATTGGGGTGGTTTGACCGCCTCCGGAGGAAGGTCGATTCCACGGCAGGGGGTGACCGATATCAGGTCCTCCTCGACCGCCGCCTTCACGATGGACGACATCAGGTTGTAGGCCCTGCGGATTGCCGATGCACCGGTGCCGGCCACCGTCATCCTGCGCACCCAGGACTGAACGTCGAGCCGTGCGATGTCACGCAACTCCCAGTCGGCCCAGTGGGGAATCACGTGATTTCGGATGGATGACGCGTCACCTCGGCGAGTGTGCGGCTCAACAACGCGGGCTTCCCACCATCGATCGTGCCAAGCGCTGAATTTGATCTTTCCGGCAAGGGGATCACGATACGCCGACCTACTGAGTTTTGCTTCTTCGTCCAGGCCCCAAGCTCGGGCCTGAGACCGCAAGGGAAAGGTTTCGCTGTACCGCTCACCGGCTCGGTTCCTGACAGTGACCTGCCACTTACCGGAGGGGAGCTTACGAAGGTAGGGCATTAATTCTCTCTGCGACGCAATGCATACAAACAGCAAGGAGGAAGTGGACTACCCCGAGCGCCTGCACGAGGCCGTCGATGTGCGCCGGCCCACGAATGCATGCACATCGCCGCTAGGTATCCGCACTCGCGAGCGCCCATGGCCCGTGCGGAGGTCGACAACCGACAATTCCCCCAACTCGATGTACCGGTAAACGGACCTGCGGCTGATGTCGAGCATTTCAGCAACACGGGGAACGGAGAGTAGGGGCTCGCACACGTTTCGACCTTTCGCCTAACACGACAAGTCCCGTGAGCATGCTCGCCGGAGTGCCAACGGAGCTCACAGGAACAGACGGGACGGCCAGCACCATCCACCGCCAAGTAGCCGGTGCGACCGATATCCATGGTCGCCAGAATCGCCGGTTAGGCTAACCGGCGTTCATGGGCTATGTTGCGCTCCGCTTCGCGCTGCTGCTGCCGTCTCTCGTCACGGCCGGCCTCGTCAGCGTGTGAGCGCGTATGCCCGTTCACCTGTCGTTTCGTGGTCGACAACGCAAGCGAGAAGACCGTCCCCCGTCAGTCGAGCGAGGCTTCGCGATGTGGTGCGTTCGGGATGTCCGATACCGCGAGCAACCTGCCGAGCCACGACCCCGGGATGCCTGGCCACGTAGGAGAGGACAACGCGGTCCCGACGGTAATCATGTTGCAGAGGATCATCTCCGAACAGCCCAGCAGCACACACGCTCGATACGCCCCCTAAATCGTTACACGTCTGGGCCAAGACGGCGTGCATTGCTCCGAGCGCGAACAGGAGGGGCATGAAACTCGGACGGACAATGAAATCCTTGAAGACAGAGGACCTCCCAAGATCCGCAACTGCTGGCGGGACGGGTGTAGGTTGACATGCTTCCACGCAGGCTTCCACTCCCAGTCCGGTTGTTTGTGTCTGCCGTGAGCGATGCCGATCCTGACCTTGCCCCGCGACGGCACCGCGCGCCCGCTCCAAGGAATTCGGCGTCGAAATGGCGACCACGAAGTGGCGCCCTTTTCAAAGTGCACGGGCTGCCACGGCACCGATCACACACGTCGGGACGGAGCTGGGCGGCCTGCCTGGGCTTTGCACGGCCGGGCAGATGACCACGCCCTACGAACCCGCCGCCGCAAGCTTCCCCGGTGTTCCCGTGCGCAGAGCCCCGGGGCAGGCGACGGGTCCCAGAATGCTCAGCGGTACCAGTCGAGGGGCTCCGCCGCGTACGTGCCGTCGGAGAGGACCACGTCCGTCAGCTCGAACCGCTGGCGGCGGTCGGTGGCCAGCTCCTGCCAGGTGATGACCGCGCCGGCAGGCCGGCTGCTGGCGAGCTGGACCACGAGGCCGTCCGGAGCCCGTGTACCGATCAGGGTGTACATGCGGGCCGGTCGTGCTGCAGCCCCGTCTCCGCCCGGTGCGGTGCCGCGCCGGGCACTGCGACGGCCGCGGGCCCTTGCGACGAGGGCGACAGTCACGACCACTGCGCAGCCCCCCAGAAGCTCCGCGATCGAGCCAGTGATCACATCGTTCAGCATGTCGGTAAGTTCTTCCTCTCTGCCACAGCGACTGTGCCCTCAGTCGAGTAACCCCGCACGGACCGCAAGACGTCCATGGAGTCGCCTGCTTGCGCCCCGCGCCCCATTGAGCCAGACGGCGAATTTCCCTCTCCACGACACTTCGCAGGGTTCTAAGGTGCGGACGTGACCCGCGACGACACCTCACCTGCGGACCAGGAGCTGCTCAGGCTCCTCCACGACCGCGACCTGGCCGTATCAGCGGCGCAGTTGGAACGCTGGCGGCGAGCTGGCCTCCTGCCGCGGCACGCCCGTAAGGCACTGGGCAGAGGCCGCGGCTCGACATCCGTTCTGGACCCCCGGACCGTGGAGATCGCCGATGTCCTGGCGCGGTGCAGCGGGCAGGGCAAGGACCTGCGTGCCGCAGTCCTGGCTTGGTACATGCGAGCCGGTACACCAGGAGCGCACTCCCGCCAGCCCGTCCCGGAGCCTCCCTTCGAACCTGTTCGCGACGCCCTCGTGTGGGCCCTGCGCCGCAGTCCTGTCCAGCGCCTGATCGAGCAGGCCCGTCGGGCGCGCAACGACACCGAAACGGATGCCCTCTACGCCGATGCGGAGAAGTACCTGGCCCGCTCGCCGGGCCCGTTCGGCCATCCGGGCCGCATGCGGGAAGCACTTCTCGACAGCAGCCAGGACATCCAGCCGCCACCACGCGGTGGACAGCGCAGCATGGTCAACCTCATCGCGGTACTCGGACTGCCACAGGGGGAAGTGAGCGGGGAGAGCGTCGCGCAGGCGATGACCGTCTCCGGGCTGATGCTGCCAGGAGTGGACGGCGCGACCATGGCCGCAGCATTCGAGCAGGCTGAGCGAGACGGAACCCTGGAGCAGGTGCTACGCGTGGCACGGCAGCGTGACGTTGTGGCTGAAGCCCGAACCGTCACCCCTGAGAGGCTCGCTCACGCACGGGAAGCCGCCCGCGTCCTGGCCTTCTGCGGCAGCGTGTACCTGATGCACGGTCTGCTGCTCCCGGACACCCCCGGCCAGCAAGCCATCCGCGCCAAAATCGACGAGCTGGGCCTGGGCGAAGCCACAATCGCGGCAACCCGAAGTTTCGACAAAGTCGAGGCGGCCAGCGTGCTCAGCTTCTGCTTGGACCCCTCCTTCGACCATCTCGCCGAGCAGCTCAACGACGTCATGACGGAGCACATGGCCAGCGTCTTCCGCCGCCCTGGAGAACTGGACTCGGCAGAGGACCTCATGGCCCAGTGGCTGGCAGCGCTCCAGGACGCAGCAGCGCGGTAGCGGGGTTGACCTGCAGCTCGACGCTTGGCCAAATACCGAACCGGGGCGTTGAAGGGCACAACCGTTAGGCCATATCCCTCGTACGGTGCTGGCTCCAGGCAGGGAGCAGGTTCCCTCGTCAGAGAATGTTCCAGGTGAGCTGCTTGTCCCGCTTTCGGAGCCCTTCGACCCGCCGCTGGATCTCGCTCAGAGACTCAGGGGCATGCCGGACCTTCCGCGCATTAGTGGTGATCATGCGCAGTTCACGAATGTCACGCAAGACCGGGTAGTCGATGTCTCTCGTGACGTCCCACCCGTAGGTGTCGGCGAACGCTTGGTAGTGCGCCTGGCCATAGCCGAACCGCCGGCAGTGAACCTCAACCGTGACGAGGTCCCATTCCGGCTGCCCCTGGGCGACCGTGTCCCAGTCGCACAGCACCGCTGACCCGTCGGTGGTGTGCAGCGCGTTTCGGTGCTGAGGGTCACCCTGTATCAGTCCTGGTGCGAGGGAGAACCGGACGTCCCGCAGTGCCTCTTCCAGCCGGTCCGCCTCCTCCTCCAAGAATCCGAGGGCTACGGCAGGAAGGCACGTGATCGCGGCCAATGAGCGACGGATCGCACGGATGTTGTCGTGCTCGGCAAGGGCGATCGGGGGTGAGGGCAGCGAGTGGAGCGCCTTGAGGGGCCCAGCCAGTTGCCCGGCCGCCACCGGGTGGTCGGGCTGAGGCAAGTAGGTCCATAGAGTGACCGCGTGCCCATCAACGATCAACGGCTGATCACAAGGGTGAAGAGGGACGGTGGGGAAGCCAGCGTCGAGAAGCCAGCGTACGAACGTGACTGTGCGCGCGACGCTTTCGACGTCGGTTCCCTTCCGGGCAACCTTGGCCACCACCTGCTCCTTCTCCAAGAGGAGAACCGCATTGGTGTGGCCCCGCAGGAGGCGCGCATCACGGCTGTCGAGGCCAGCCTTCGTACAGGCCCGCTCTAGTACCTGGTACATCTCGAACTCGTCGAACCCACCGGGGGCCGGCGTGATTGTCATGTCGCACAGGCTTACCGACAAGTGCCCGTCCTGTCACATCCGGGCCGGCGGCAGTTCGATGATCTCAAGGAGCTCGCGTGCCGCCCGGCCAGTCCGTATCGCCGGCGGGAGGACCTCCACGACCTCGCGGGCCCGCTCCTCAACGATGGGTGTGCGGTGGGCGGGGTCCATCCGTAGGAAGGTGACGCCGGCCAGCTGGCACGCTTCGTCCGGGCTTCGTTCCCGTGCGTAGCAGATCGCGGCTTCGAGACGGAGAAGCGCCGGGTCGATTCCTGTCTTGTCCTGGTAGAGGGTGAGCGCCTCCTCCTGTACTTGGCGTGCCTCGCGCGTATGGCCGAGAGCCGTCAGAGTCCCGCTCTTGTAGAGCAGGTAGCGGCGCACCGGGAAGGCGAACGCGTCGTTCGCCGAGTCCCCGCCGAACTGTTCAAACGCCTTCGTCGCGTAGCGCAAAGCAGCTTCGGCCTCGGCCGTGGCACCCAGCTTCGCCAGCGCCCGAGCCTCTGCTGCCGCCGCGAAGGCGTGCGTGGCGCTGGTTCGGAATCTGCTGCTGATGGACCTGGCCTCCCGGCACAAGTTCACCGCGTGGGTGATCGGACCGTAGTAGAAGGGGAGCATCGCAGCCTGGGCCCGGACGCGAGCTCGAAGCTCCGCGTTCCCGCTGTCGTCCGCGGCGGTGCGAGCGGTGGCGTACCAGGATCGCGATCGCGGGAGGTCGCCGAGCTTCATGAGGGCGTCGGCCGTGAGAGTCGAGAGCATCGCCGTCAGCTCGGAGAGCCGGACCTGGACGGCGGCCGGCTGTCGGGATGCGGCCAGCCCCTCGACCTCTCCCAGAAGGTCCAGGAGATGGCCGAGCATCTGCGTCGGCGGTGTGTGGATGTACTCCTGGCTGGCCCAGAGAACCATCTCGTCGATGTGGTCCAGCTGGCTGGAGTTCACCGTGGCGGAGGCGAGGGTGCGATCGATCGCACGTCGCGCGGCGTCGACCCGGTACCCGAGGTGCTCGGCGGCCGTGGGAACCCGCTCGCCGATGGCGGGCGCCAGGAAGTCCGCGGTCGGGGGGCCATGCCGGGGCTCTGCCCGCAGAGAGACCGCTGCGACCACCTCGGGCGCGTCCAGGCCCAGGTCTCCTGGCGAGCAGTCGTAGAAGGCGGCGAGGACGAGCACGGTGGAGTCAATCGGCCGATGCCGTCCGGTCTCCCACAGTCGCAGCTGTTCCACCGTGACTCGGGGAGCGTTGTCCACGCCGGAGACGAGCCGACGAATCTGGTCTGCCGCTTCAGAGAGGGTCAATCCCTTGGCGAGACGTTGTGCGCGGAGGTGGGAAACGGAGCAGTGCGCCTGAATCGCGCGGGCGATCTCGCCCGTATTTTGTCCGCGTTTGGTACCGGTCTCGCGTAACCGCTTTGCGCAGGAGGGGCCATGAGGTGCTGGACCACGTCGCATGAGATCGGCTCCCTTCAACTCGCCCACCAGCGTAGCGACATGCATTCAGTTGGGTGTCAAGAACGCGTGACACCGTCGAGCGCGGCCCCGGAAATACGTGAAACGTCACGCAGACCCACCACGTTTACGTGAACCGTCACGGTTGCCGCCTCGGGGACACGAGGGCAACTCTTTCCTCCCTCGGGTCAACCCCGAGACACACGCCGCTCGCTGGTCGAGGCGCCCGCCGTCTGGACCAGTGAGTGCCGCAGTACCTCCGCGTCCTATCGAGTCTGCTCACGATGATCGATGCCGTTGCCTCGTACGCCAAGGAGTTCCCCATGGCACAGGAGCACTTCCCCCGGAGCCCCGGACGCTTCGCGTCGGCCGCTGCACCGCTCGGGAACACCGTCGAGGTGTTCCTACCCAGCGAACCGAAGCACGTCAAAACGTCTCGACGGGTGGCGGCGAGCGCGTTGGAGCGGTGGGGCGGTGTCCCCGCGAGGGTGGCGGACGACGCGGTCCTCATCGTGTCCGAGCTGGTGACGAACACGATCCTGCACGGGGGCGTCGATACCCACGAGGCTGTCGGGCTGCGTATCGAGGACACCGGAAACGAGCTGCTGATCGAGGTCACCGATGGGAACTCGCAGCCGGCCCAGGGGAAGGCCGTCGGGGGCACGGACACGGTAGCCCGCGGAGCTCTCCTGGTGACGCGGCTGGCCCGCGAATGGGGCAGCTGTAACGAGAACCGCACCACCTGGGCTCGGCTTGCAACTCACCGCCAGGAGCAGGCGTGCTGAACGCGTGGGCCGACGCCCCCTTCAAACGGCTGGGGACCTCGCGCGGGTCATGACGAGCGATACCCCCAAATTCGACTGACGTCGAACCCCTGGCCACAGCCGGACCGCCTCTGCGTGGGGTCGGCTGCCAGCACGTACCGAGTGTCCGCCGGCGCTGATTCCGCCGCCATCCAGACCGGGCCCTTCAATCGGTGATGCGGAATCACGGATGAGGGGTGGCGGCACACCGACAGGAGTGTGTGTCGCCCCGGCCGCCGAGTGGTCCGTCCCGACCCCGAACAGCGGCGGCCGGCCCCTCCCTGTCTCCTGCCCCCGCACAGCTCATCGGCGAAGGGGACCTGCATGCCCTACCTCGACCCGGCTGGTCTCGTCGTCCTGGTGCTCTTCGCGCTCGTGGCCCTCGCAGGCCCGTACGCCTCCCGCCGCTTCCGCCCCGCTACCCGATCCACGGTGCCCACCATGACCGATAGCTCCTCTGACCGCTCATCACCGCAGTCCGAGCCCGCTCAGCTCCACGCCATCCAGGACCGGCTGAAGGACGTCCTGGACGATGCTCCGGGCCGCCACGTCGTTTCCTTCGAACTGCCCTCCGGGTTGTCGGTGCTCTCCTACCAGGGCCCGATCGTGGGGCTGCCGGGGACGGAGTCGAGCGACCTGGCCACCGTCGGCATCATCCGTGAGGCTCTCGCCGACGCCGGGATCACCGCGGAGGTCGAACAGTGCTCCGCCAACCTCGCCTACCCCGGTATTCGCACGACGCTCCGCGACGTCGGGGACGCCGATCGGCTGGTTCGCCTGGTCCTCGACCGGATGCCGCAGCCGATCCTCGCCGCGCGAAGGCTGGCGCGGGTGCTCGCCGCGCACGGGTGTGTCTACGCCGACCGGGTGGAGGCGCGGGCGGGCAGGGTGTGGGACCTGCTGCTCACCCTGGACGACGTCCGTACCGTGCTCGGCACGCTCGGTGAGAGCTCAGAGGAGCTGAGCACGTACGGGGCCGAGTTGTACGGGCTGGCCGACCGTGTCGCTCAGGTCCTGCAGGACCGGCTCGGCGGCAAGGAGATCCGGATCAGCGCGTTCCCGTCCCGCGGTCAGCTGTGCAGTACGTGTCACGAGGAGATCCTGGCGGTCGAGCCGCTGTCACCCGAGCAGGCCGAAGCCCTGACAGCCGCGCTCGTCCGGACGCTGCCGGAGCCGTCGTGAAGGGCCGGCCCCAGCTGGAGCTGGTCCCCGCGGTCGCTCTGTGGAGCGACCAGAGCGTCGGCATCCCTCCCGTGTGCCTCGCCCCCGAAGGCATTCACCACCAGGGCCCCGAGGACCGGGAGATGGGGGTGCTGTGGCCGAGGGTCTCGGGCACGGCGACCGGAGCTCCCCGGTATGGGGACGTGAACCCCGTTCAGCAGCGCAAGGCCATGGCTGAGCTGCGGTGCCAGATCGGCATGGGGCCGGCCACCCGGTCGTCGCTGGGCGTGCTGTGGCTTCTGCCCGTGCCCGAAGGCACGGAGGACGACCCGGCGCGGGACTGGGAGGCGGGCGAGAACGTGATCGAACCGCCCACCTGCCTGTTCCACGCTCGCGCCTCGACGGCCAGGTGCCCCGAGCTGCGCCGGAACCACGAGGCGGTGTGGGCCGGCCGCTCCGAGCTGGTCGGTGTCGCGGGCGTCTACTACCCGCCCGACCGAGCGGAGCCGACCGAGCGGACGCTCGCCCTTGACGACCCGGACCTCGCCTCCGTGGTCGCCACCGCACTGGTCCGCTACCTGTGCGCCGTCACGCCCGTGGACCTGAGCGACCCCGGGCTCGACGCCTACGCGGTGCCGTGCGACGTGCAGTCCGGCAGCGCGCCCGCGGTCCGCTGTCCAGCGCGGCCGTCCCTCCCCCTGTTACCTGCCTCTCCCCTGGACGTGAAGTGATCACCTCTCTTCTGGTTCGCCGCCGCCAACCGGCGGACCCCTCCACCGCACAGACCGCGCGGATGCTGACGGAGGACATCGACCGGCTGCGGTCGGTGAAGGGCCGGCGGGCCCGCGTATCGGCCGAAGCAGTTGAGGACGCCTACCGCCTTGTGCACGCCTCGACCCAGCCGTGGCTCCGCCTGGCCCGGTCCCGGCACGCCGCGAGCGACTCGAAGGCCGACCGGGCCCGGTGGGAAGCGTGGATCGCGGCTCTTACCCCGCCGTCCCACGGCATCCGGGGCACCTGGTCCCAGGCGTGCCTCCTCGCCGAGGCGGGCCGCGAGATGTTGCGAGCCCTGCGCGAGACGCTCGTGCCCTGCCTCTCGGTCGGATCGGTCGCCCAGGAGATCCAACGGCGCGTCGAGCGCGGAACTGTGGCCCCGCCCGCCCGTACCCGCTGGCGCACGCTGGCGAAAGCGCTACGGGTCCCGGCCTCATACGTCGACCTGGCGCTCGTGGACCTGGCCGCGACCGGGCTGCTGGAGGTCCGCGCCGGCGGGCGCACCGTGTTCCCGTCCGCTGGTGGCCGGGGGACTGCGGCCGGCCGGAGGCAGGCCATCGCGATAGGCGCGAGCAGGGCGGGTGCGCCGTGAACGCCCGCGTGCCCGCGCTCGCCGAGTCGCCGCTGCCGCACCTGGAGCGGCAGGTCCTGGAGCTGATCGCCGAGGGGCACACGGACCAGGAGGTGGCAGACCGGCTCGGTCTGAAATCCGCGGCTCGCGTGCAGTACCGGCTGTCCCGGATCGCGCGCCACTTCCAGCTGGAGACGGTGGTTCGGCCGCAGCTTGTCGACCACGGCTACACCCGTGGGGTCGTGCCCGTCCCCGGCCTGCTCCAGCCGCTGCTTCTGGAGGCGAAGGCGTACGGTCTGGTCCGCGCGTTTGCCGCCGGCAGGTCGCTCCACGCGTACGCACGAAGCCAGGACCTGAAGCCCCACCACGTCCAGTACCTGCTGAAGACCACCCGGGCCAAGCTGGATGCCACGACGCACCCCTCGGTGATCCGACGTGCTTGGCAGCGGCAGATCCTCGGCCCGACACCGTTCGCCGCAGACCTGGCCAGCATGCACGACGAAGCCCCGCAGTCGGCAACAGGGCCCTGGGTGATCGTGCCGCTGCTCACCGGCTACCGCCTCGCGGGCCCGGCCGGTGGCCTCCACCGCACCCGGCACCTCGACGTCCCCGACCAGGAGGCGGCCAGCGCCGCCGCACGGTTCCTCTCCGGCCGCCCGGGCTTCGCCCCGCTGTGGATCGCCAAGCCCGCGCACCCGGGCCGCCCGTTCCGCGTCAGCTGGGGCAGACCGCCGTCGGCGGTCTGCCCGGAGCCCGGCGCCCTGTCGGCACGACCGCTCCAGCAGACCGGCATCCGCCTCCCTCAGCGCGCCTGACCGAAGCGGGCCCGTCCCTCTCCCCGTTCGCCTCCAGCAAGGACTTCACCCATGTGCGAGCACCCGACCCCCTGCCCGTCCGCCGACTCCCCCGACCGGGAGGCGGCCAAGCCGACCGCGAGCCACCCCGAGCAGGGCTGGACCCTCCTGTGCAACGGCGTGCTCCTGTTCGAGGACACCGGCGAGCTGCTGCCCGACGGACAGATCATCGCCCCGCACCGCCCCATGACAACGGCGGTGGCCGCGTGAGCGCCCTCCCCGCCATCCCCCACCAGCACACGGTCGACCGCGTGCCGCTCGTCGGCCCGCGGATCGAGGACCACGGCCTGCTGGACGATCAGAAGGGCAGTGCCCTGGTCCGCCGGGACGGCAGCATCGTCTGGCTGTGCATGCCTCGGTTCGACGACGCCGCCGTCTTCGCCGGCCTCCTGGGAACCGAGGACCACGGCTTCTGGCAGATCGCGCCCACCGTGCTCATGGACGGCGCCGCGATCCCCGCCTCCAGCCGCCAGTACACGGGCAACTCGCTGATCCTGCAGACCACGTGGAGCCACGGCGCCGCCAGCGTGGTCGTCTCCGACTTCATGGTGCCCAGCGGGGGCGCCCCGCGTCTGGTGCGGGTCGTGACCGGGCTCTCGGGCACGATGACGTTGCGGTCGCTGCTGCGGGCCCGCCCCGACTACGGAGCGACCGTGCCCCGGATCGTCGAGTTCGGCGGGCGCCACGCGATCGACCTGCCGGAGGGCGACGGCGGCCGGCTGTGGCACGACGCCACCGTCCCCGTGCACGTCGACCGCGCCGACCTCGTCTCGGAGTTCACCGTCACCGCCGGCCAGACGGTCACCTTCGGCCTCTCCTGGCGGGAGGGCGTGGACAGCCCGCCGCCCGTGCCCGCCGACGATTCCCTGCTGAAGTTCACCCTGGACTTCTGGGAGTCGTGGGCGGAGCGCTGCACCTACGCCGGCCCCGACCGAGAGGCGGTCGTGCGCTCCCTGCTCACCCTGGGCGCCCTCATCTACGCGCCCACGGGCGCGATCGTGGCCGCGCCGACGACCTCCCTGCCCGAGGAGATCGGCGGCGTCCGGAACTACGACTACCGCTACGCCTGGCTCAGAGACGGCGCGCTCACCGCCGGCGTGCTGCGCAAGTACGGCTATCTGCGCGAGGCGCTGGCCTGGGCGTGCTGGGCCGTGCAGGCCAGCCACGGCCAGGACCGGCGGCAGATCATGTACGGGGTCGGCGGCGAGAAGGAGCTGCCGGAGAAGGAGCTGGGCTGGCTCCCGGGATACGAGCGGTCCGCGCCGGTCCGCATCGGCAACGCCGCCGCGGACCAGCTCCAGGTCGACATCTACGGCGAACTCGCCGTCGAGCTCCACGAACTCGCCCAGGTGGAGACCAGCTGGTCCCGGCGCCTCGGTTCGGTCATCGTCGCGCTCGCCGAGGAGCTGGAGCAGATCTGGGACCGGCCCGACTCGGGCATCTGGGAGATGCGCGGGCCCCAGCGCCACTTCACCCACTCCAAGATCATGGCCTGGGCCACCTTCGACCGGGCCGTCCGCACCATCGAGGCCGGCCACGCCGACGGGCCGCTTAAGCGGTGGCGGGCGCTGCGCGACACCGTCCACGCCGAGGTGTGCGAGAAGGGCTTCGACGAGGACCTCGCCTCCTTCACCCAGTCGTACGGGTCGCGGGAGCTGGATGCCTCGCTCCTGCACGCCATGCTCGTGGGTTTCCTGCCCGCTGACGACAAGCGGGTGATCGGCACCATCGAGGCGGTCCAGCGTGACCTGGGCACCGACGACGGGTTCGTCCTGCGCTACCGCACCGTCGGCGCCGATGTCGGGGCCGACGGATTCCCCGGCGACGAGGGACGCTTCCTCATCTGCACCGGGTGGCTGGCCGAGGCTCTCGCCCTGATCGGCCGGCCCGACGACGCCCGCATCGTCCTCGACAGTCTCCTCGCCGTCCGCAACGGACTCGGACTGCTCGCCGAGGAGTACGACCCGCGCGCCGGCCGCCAGCTCGGCAACTTCCCGCAGGCGTTCACCCATGTCGGTCACCTCGGCGCGACCGCCGCACTCGCGGGCCTCGCCGCCTTCACCACGCCCCACCTGGTGGGAGCGGAGTCGTGACGGCCTGGACGCACGGCCGCTCGCTCGTGGGCGGATGGGACACACCGCCCTGGATGTCGGGCAGCAGCGAGACCCTTCGCGCGCGGTGCGGCGAGGACTTCACCGCGGTCCGCGTCCCGGCCGACCTCGCCCGTCCGGCGCTGACCGCACTGGGGCCGCGCACCGGGCCCGTGCTCGCCAACCGCACCACGCGGACGTGGCACTTCCTGCTGCCGCCCGACTCCCACCTCCCGGACGAGTGGCCCTACGGCGTCCGGGTCATGCCGGAGGGCGGGCCCATAGGCATCCCGCCACTAACGACGACCGGCGGCCGGGACGTTCACTGGGCCGTGCCCCCGGGCCGAGGTGTCACCTCACCCGCCGACCTTCACCGCGTCCTGAACGGCCCGTTTCTCCCGGCCGCCCTCGCCCCCGATCGGACGGAACCACAACTCCCCAGCAGGGCACCGGGCCGCGTCACCGCCCCGGCCAAACCGCGCCCGCTCACCCCGGCCCAGCTGACGGTCGGGCGACTGCTGCTCACCGGGGCCTCGGACACACAGATGGCCGAGGAACTGAACCTGCCCGTCGGGACCGTCCGCCAGCAACTGAACCGGATCGGACGCCGCTTCAACGCGCCCACCGCCGTCCGCAAGGCCGTCGCCCTACTCGCAGGCGGTCACATCGCTCCGCCTCCGGTCTCGATGCTGGCCCCCGAGCTTTCCCCGGCCGACCTCGCCGTCCTGCGCGTCCTGGCCGGCCTCGCCCCCGGCGACGTCCTCCCCGCCGAACTCCGGTCCAGCGACCCGTTCCTCGACCACGTCGACGAGCTGCGTGAACGGTGCGGGGCCCGCACCGACCCGCACCTCATCGCCCTGGCCGCCTTCTGGGGCCTCCTGCCCAGCCTCTTCAACCCGCCTCCGGAAAGGAGCAGCCGTGACCCGCAAGGCACGCTTACCCGCCCCCGCTACCAGAAGCGGGTGGTCCGCCTTCGATCTCCTCGAATCCGTCCCCGGCCTCATGATCCTCGGCATGAACGCCGTCGGTCTCGCCCTGGCCGGAAGCCTGGTCGCCGATGAGGTCGACAGCGCCCCTGAACTCGCCGCCGCGTCCGTGCCGGACCTGGAGCCGCACGCCGAAGAGCAGCCGCGGAACGACGCGGCCAACGCCACGGCCAGCAGCACCCACACCTACCGCTACGAACCCCAGGCGACGAGCCCCGCTCACCAGATCGCCCCGATGCCCGCCATGGACGAGGGAGTCCGGTGAAGGGTCGTCCCCTCTGCAGGTGGGGGGCCGTGTCTGTCAGCCGTCTACGCGGCGGTGCCGTCGGTGCGGATCGGTGCGGGCAGCACGCGCAGTCGCTCCGCGAGCTCGGCGCCGGCGCCGCTCGCCGCTGGGTCGAGGAGCCGAGCGAGACGGGCGAGACGGGTGCGCGCAGTGGCACGGAGCCGTGCAGGGGGGATGAGGTCGAGGATGTCCAGCGCACGCCCGGCCGCCTGTTCGGGGGTATCGCGGGCTTCGGCAAGGGCGAGAACGAGGGTGGCCGCCACCCATCCCGGAGTGTGCTCGGGGGCTGCCGCAATGGACGTTCGGGCGACTTCGGCGGCCCGGTCGTAGCGCTCCAGAGTCAGATGAGCCTCGGCGACGTGGAGACGGTGCTCGGCACGGTCGTAGCCGAAACGCCCGGGCAGCTCGACGGCGGACTGCATGATCTCGTCGCTCTCGCTGACGACCTCGTCCGCCCGGGACCGCTCTCCCAGAGCGGCGAGCGTCGGCAGCAGGGCCCAGCCCAGGAGCTGGGCGCGGCGCAGTCCGGCGGGGGCGTGCTGGAGACCGTGTTCGGCGTGTCCGCGGGCGTGGTCCCAGTCTCGGCGGGCGGTGGCGACCATGGCCAGGGCTCCGCTGGACCAGGCGGTGAGGGCAGCCTCGCCGGTGGATTGGCCGATGGCCCCCGCCAGGGTCAGGTGCGCGCGGGCTCCGGCCCGGTCGTCCAGGTGGTAGGCAAGGTTCCCCAGGAGCGCGGAGAGCCAGCCGACCTGCCGGCGCAGGTCGCGAGCGGTGTCCCTATCCGCGCTGCCCACCACGGTGGAGAGCAGGTTGCGGGTCGCGCGGACCTCGTCGTGCAGGGTGGACGGCGGGTGCTTGCTGTAGTTGAGGGCGTAGTGCTCCACCGCGGCCTCGGCAAGGGCGACGAGCGACGGCGAGCCCTCGGGCGCGTCCAGCACAGCCCACTGTACGGATTCACGAATGGCGGGCAGCCCGCTCGCGGTCGTCATGTATGCCTTTCGGTCGATGCCCTGTTCCTCACGCTGCCGCCGACCGTAGTCGACCGGCAGCGGGGCCGCGCACGTACTGCACCACAGGTGGTTCGTGGCGAGCCCAAGCTGGTCTGGGCGCGCTCCGTACGCCCGGGAGATCATGATCCGGTACTCGTCGCCGGGCTGCGCCTGCCCGTGCTCGTACCGGCACAACAGCGCCTGCGACAAGGCCGGCGGCAGCAGGTCGTCCTCCAGGTAGACCCGGGAGACTTCCCGAATCGCCTGTGCCCGGGACCATCCCAGAGCCAGCCGCCACGCTTCCAGCGCCGTGAGCTCGGGCAGCGCCGCCCGGAGCACAGTGACGGTCCGCTCCTGGCTGTCGCCGTCACGCTGGCACTGAGCCCGCAGCCGGGTCGCTTCACGCTGGATCTCCGCCCGACGCGCTCGCGTTACCTTCCCCACCGTCCGTCCCTCCGTCGCGCTCCGCCACATCCTCGGCCCTTCGGGCACGGACACGCATTGACCGAAGCAGTCAATGTTCGTACGGCGCACCGTCAATGACGCTCCCTCAGCAGAGGTCGCATCGTAGGAACCAGCGCTCCAACCGCCCTGTGCGACACCACCTCACCGAACCAGCCCACCGCCGCAGGTGGGCCGGGCTTGCCGCGCTCGGAGAGACGCGTCCGCCGGCCGCGCGGGGCCCACCGGCACCGTTGGAATCCGTCCAGGAAAGCACTTCACGAGCACCGCGTCAGAGAGCCACAGCCCTCATCCCCTCCATCACGAGAAGGGACTCCCGTGGAGACCGCACCCATTCCCCTGCCGTCCGGCAGGTTCACCATCGGCAAGACGTTCGACTTCGAGGCGGGCCACCGCCTCGCCAGCCTCCCGTCCGAGCACAAGTGCTCCCGGCAGCACGGCCACACCTACGAGGTCGAGGTCGTCCTGTCCGCGGCCTCCCTCCAGGGGCCGGGATTCGTGACGGACTTCGGAGACCTCAGTCCGTTCAAGCGGTACCTCGACAGCGAGCTCGACCACCACAACCTGCACGAGGTCTTCGACTTCGAGCCGACGTCCGAGCTGCTGGCGCAGCACTTGGCGGCCTGGTTCATCGCGAACATGCCGCCGGAAATCGGTAGGCAGTTGGTCGCGGTCCGCGTCCGCGAGACCCGGCGAAGCTGGGCCCGCTTCGAGGTGGCCAGCTCGTGATTGCCCCACCGACGGAGGTGCACGAGGCATCGGGGCCGGAGCTGATCGTCGCCGAGCGCTTCGGGGTCGAAGTGCCCACCTTCCAGGGCGAGGGCCCGAGTTGTGGGCACCCGGCGATCTTCATCCGCCTGTCGCGCTGCAACCTGACCTGCAGGGCGTGCGACACGAAGGAGACGTGGGACTGGAGTCGGTTCGACCCGCGGGAGGTCTCGACGAGGCAGTCCGTTCAGGATCTGGTGTCGTGGGTGAAGTCGTCGCCAGTAGAGCTGGTGGTCATCACGGGCGGCGAGCCGCTGATCCAGCAGCGGAACCTGGCCCCCTTGGTCCAGCGGCTGCTGGAGGAGGGCCGGCGGGTCGAGTTCGAGACCAACGGCACGGTCATGCCCGACCCCGCCCTGCTGGTCGCCGGCGTCCGGTTCAACGTGTCGCCGAAGCTGGCGAGCTTCGGGATGGACGAGGCCAAGAGCATCGTGCCGTCCGTCCTGCGTGCGCTCGCCGAATCCGGACAGGCGGCCTTCAAGTTCGTCGCCTCCTCCGTCACCGACGTCGACCGGATCGCCGAGCTGGTTGACCGGCACGGGCTCGCCCCGGTGTGGGTGATGCCGGAGGGCACCACCGCGGAGGCGATCACATCGACGACCCGGGTCCTCGCGGACGCGGTCGCAGCCAGGCACTGGCACCTCACCACCAGGCTCCACGTCCTGGCCTTCGTCGATCCCAATGGCCGCTGACCAGGCACCCAGCCCATCCGACCCCCTCTTCTCCTGCGAAAGCGAGATCCCACATGACGAGTACCACCGTCGCCCCGCCCACGTCGGCGGTGCCCCGCCAGCCGCGGCCCGGCATCCACACCGACAGGGTCGCCGACCTCATCAGCCAGCTGCTGGTCGAGCTGGGCGAGGACCCGCAGCGGGACGGTCTGGCCGAGACGCCGAAGCGTGTCGCGGCCTGGTGGAACGACTTCCTCTCCCGGGGTGGCGCGCCGGCGGCCACCCGCTTCACCGAGCCGCAGTTGGCCGGCCAGCTGGTCGTGGTGGGCGGCATGAGCGTCTGGTCGCTCTGTGAGCACCACATGATCCCCATGAACCTGCAGGTCGCAGTCGGCTACCTGGCGGAGGGCGAGGTGGTGGGGTTGTCCAAGTTCGGCCGCGTCGCCGAGCACTTCGCCGGCAGGCTGCAGGTCCAGGAGCGCTACACCCGTGAGGTCGCCGAGCACCTCGCCGGTGTGATCGGCCGCGAGGACATCGCGGTCTCCGTGCGGGGCGTTCACCTGTGCATGAGCATGCGCGGGGTGCGGATGGAGGAAGCCCGCACCACGACCCTGCACTCCGGTGGGCGCTTCGCCACGGACCCGGTCCTCAGCCAGCAGTTTCTCCTCCTCGCGACCAGCCAGTTGAACGCGGCCCGATACCTGCGAGCGGACCTAGAGGAGGTGTAAGGCATGAGCGCATCCCCCGTGCCGGCGCCTGAGGACGCTGACCAGGCGGGCCCGCTGTACCTGGCCTGGGACGACATCGGGCTCGCGACGACGGCGCTCGCCCAGCAGGCCCTGGCCGCCGGTGTGCCGCAGGCCGTGGTGGGGATCGTGCGCGGCGGCCTGATCCCCGCCGTGTGGATCGCCCACCGGCTCGGCGTCCACGACGTCCGGACGGTCGAGGTCACCCGCACCACCAGCGACGCCGTCAACGCCGCCAAGGCCCCCCTGCCGGCCGTGCGCAACCCCGCGTCGCTCGGCAACCTCGCCGGCCTGGACGTGCTGCTCGTCGACGACATCGCCGGCAGCGGCACCACCCTGGCCCACACGGCCCAGATGGTGCGCGACCTCGGACCCGCCCGGGTGCGTACCGCGGTCCTCGCCGTGAACCGGGCCAACTGGCCCGCGGGGTCCGAGCCACACGACCGGATCGACCACATCGCCCGACTGACGACCACCTGGGTCGTCTTCCCTTGGGAGGAACAGCATGACCAGCGCTGACCTGGACGAGCAGTACCGTACGAGGCCCGGCACACCGATGATCGGCCCGTACAGCACCAACCAGATGGACGACTTCTACGCCGCGCTCGCCCGCGGTGAAGCCAAGCCGTCCGGCCTGATGAACCTGATGCAGCACCTCATCGCCACGGAGCGGTGTGCGGAGGGCGCGAACGTGCTCGACGTGTGCTGCGGACGCGGGCTGGCCCTCCCTCTGCTGCACCGGTACGCGCCGAAGATCGGCCGTTACGTCGGCCTCGACATCAGCTCGGCCAACCTCGCCGAGGCGCGCTCGCGGCTGGTCGAGCTGCGGAAGGAGTACGGCGTCCTGTTCCCGCTCGAATTCGTCGAGTGCGACGTGTCCGAGCCGTGGCCGCAGCTGCCGCCGTTCGACGTCGCGATCTACACCTCCGCGCTGGAGCACCTCCCGTACGAGCTCGGGGTGAAGAGCCTGGCCGCCACCGGCGCCGCGCTCGCCCCGGGCGGGGTGCTGTACCTGTCGACCCCGCAGGCGTTCGGCCCTCCGCCGCGTCCGCTGCAGTACCGCGTCCACGTCTACGAGTGGTCGTGCGAGGAGGTCGTGAGCGCGGTCGAGGACGCCGGCTTGGTCGTGGAGGACGTGATGGGGCTGCTGCCGCCCGAGCCGGACGAGGTGGCCACCGAGCTCGCCGAGCGGTACGGGACCGGCGCGGTCGACTGGTACCGCGACCTGGCCGCCCGCGTGCCGAAGGCGCTGCTGGACACGGTGTCCTCCGTGATGGTGCCCGACCGGGCGACCGAGCTGCTCTTCGTGTGCCGGAGGCCGGCATGACCGCCCGTACGGTTCCGCGGCCCCGACAGGCGGCCTGGGAGGAACGGGGCCGGCCGCTGTGGGTGAGCGTGGAGGGCATCAACGGGGTCGGGAAGACCACCGCCGCCCGGGCCACGGCCTCCGCCCTGGGTTCGCGATGCCTGCTGCTGGACGAGCTGACCGACCAGGCCGCCGACACGCTGCCCGGCCGGGTGATCACGGCCCTCTCTGCGGCGGAGGACGTCTGTCTGCGGACCGGGCACCCGGTCGTGGAGACGCTGGCGCTGCTGGCGATGAAGTTCCGGGAGGTCGAGCGCCTCACGCCCGAGCTGCTGGCCGGCGTCGACGTGATCGTCGAGGACCGGGGCGTGGACAGCGTGGCCGTGTGCCAGGGAGCGATCCTGCACACCGAGCACCCGGCCACGCCGGCCCGGGCGGTGGCCGACCAGATCCTGGCCACCGCCCGGCGCTGGCGCCCGATGCCGGACGCCACGCTCCTGCTGACCGGCGACCGGGAGACGTGCGTGGCTCGGTTCGCCGCCCGGATCGGCCGCACCGTCCCGCCCGACGCCCAGGAGATCATCGAGCAGACCGAGCACCTCTACCGGGAGCTGGCCGCCGCCGAGCCGGAGCGGTACACGGTGATCGACGTGACCGGCTACGCCCCGGAGGAAACCGGGAAGGCCGTCGAGGCCGCCGTCCTCGCGGTCGTGGAGCGCCGGGAGGTACACCGTGCCTCGTGACATCACCCTGCTGTGGGCGCTGCGCTCCCCGTGCTCCTTCGCCTGCCCACACTGCTACTTCGGGGAGCTGGACGAGCACAAGAAGGCCCTTCCCGAGGGACCCGGCGTGTTGTCCCACATCCCCGTCCGCGACCTCGACCGCACCGTGCTGGAGGCGTTCGCCCGGACGCTGGCCGACTCGCCGGTCGAACGGGTCGTCCTCGCCGGCGGCGAGCCGCTGGACTGGCTGCCCACCCTCAGCCTGATCAAGACGATCAAGGACGCCGGGTGTGACGTCGTCGTGGCGACCAACGGCGTGCCGCTGACCCGGCCCGGCATCGCCCGACGGCTCGTCGACCTCGGCGTCGACGGCGTCTCGGTGTCTCTGGACAGCGCGGATGCGGCCACGAACGACCGGCTGCGGCCCTCACGGTCCGGGCGGGTCGGACACCGCGAGGTCCTGGCCGGCATCCGCACCCTGCTCGACGAGCGGGGCTCCGGTCCGGGGCCCCGGGTCGGCATCTACACCGTGGTCATGCGCGACCGCCCTCAGGAGATCACCGACGTCGCCCGGCTCGCTGCGGACATCGGCGTCGACTACTACGTGCCGCAGCCCATCTCCCTCCCGGCCGACCACAAGCTCTTCGCCGAGCGCTGCCACACCGCCGAGGATGTCCCCGCCGTCGAAGACCAGCTGCGTCGCCTCCAGGAGGACCCGCGCGGGCTCACCCTCCCCGGCCCCTCCTACACGCGGCAGTTCCTCGCCTCGATCGCCACCCAGGACAGCGGTCGGGTCGAGGACTGCTTCGGCGGGGCGCAGTTGTTCTTCATCCAGCCCGACGGGTCGCTGTGGGACTGCCCCTCCGACCGCCGGATTGCCGCCACCGCCGCCTCCGAACAGCGCAGCATCGTCGGCGACGACGCGAGGACCCTGTTCACCGACCGCCCGGCGTGCACGGACTGCTCGCACTTCTCCAGGGACTGCGTGAACATGGGCCCGCTCGTGCTCGGCATGCCGCGTCTCCTCGCCCGGGAGGCAACGTGACCGCCCTGCCACCGGTCCCTGCGGCGGAAGGACTGGGCGAGGGCATGCTGGCCGCGCTGGCCGGCATGCCCGACGCCGCCGGGGCGTCGTTCGCCGACCGGTTCGAGCAGGACCTCACCGAGAGGTTCACCAGCCGGCACGCGGTCGCGGTGTCCTCCGGCACGACGGCGCTGCACGCCGCGCTGTCCGCCGTCGGAGTCGGGCCGGGCGACGAAGTCCTGGTGCCGGCCCTCACCGTCGTCATGACCACCGCGCCGCTCGCCCAGCTCGGCGCGACCCCGGTCTTCGTCGACAGCGACCCCGACACCCTCGACCTGGACTTCGACGACGCCACCGCGAAGGTGACGGCCCGGACGAAGGCGATCGTCCCGGTCCACCTGTGGGGCAGGATGGGCGACCCTGCCAGCCTCCGCTCGTTCGCCGCGGAGCACGGGCTGGCCGTGGTCGAGGACGCCGCCCAGGCCGCCGGGTCGTCACGCGGCGGCGTTCCGGCAGGCGCGGTCGGCGATACCGGCTGTTTCAGCATGAAGGACGGCAAGATCCTCTGGAGCGGCGAGGGCGGATACGTCCTGACCGACGGCTCGGCTCTCGCCGCCCACGTCCGGGCCTTCCGCGGCCACTGGCTGACGCCCCCTCCCGGTGGCCGCCCTCAAGAACGGCTCGCGGTCAACGCACGCCTGGCCGAGCCGCTCGCGGCACTCGCCCAGGCCAACCTGCGCAGGTTCCCCGACCTGCTGGAGCGCCGCCGCGCCCAAACCGGCTACCTGCTCCAGGCGCTGGCCGCTGCCCGCGGTCTCACGCCGCTGCGGCCGGCGAAGGACGAGGCATGGAACCACTACGCCCCGCTCCTGCGCATCAGCCTGCCGGCACCACGGGCCTTCGCCGAGCACCTCGCACGGCAGGGAGTGCCGAGTTCCACCGGCACCTTCCGGCTCGTGCCGTGCGACACCCGGCCCATGTTCGCCACCAACGACCGAGCCCTGTGCCGCGGTGCCGCCGAGGTCCTCGACCGCACCCTCGCCCTCGTTCTCACCGAGCGCGACGACGAAGCGGTCCTCGACCGCTACGCCGCCGCCATCACCCGGGAGGCCACCGCATGGCGCGCATGACCGGCGACCCGAACCGATCCGCCGGCGGCGTTCCCGCCGGCGGCCCGCCGTCCTCGTCTGCGAACGGAAACCGCATGACCACCAAACGCTCCCTGTGCAGCCGTGGCCCGCTGATCTCCGCTGAGGGCCTCAACGGCGTCGGCAAGACCTACCTCACCAACCGCGCCGTCGAAGCCATCGAGACGAAGCCGCTGATGCTGGACGAGTTCTCCCAGCGGGCGAACGGGCGCCCGGGCCTGGGCGAAGCGCTCCTCCAGTCCCTGCGCGAGGCCAGCGCCGGGGACCCGTTCCTGCGCGGCGGCACCCCGATGGCCGAGGCGCTGCTCCTCATGGCCATCAAGCGGCACGACCTGGACACCGTCCTGCCCGACCTGGCCCGCGGGCAGACCGTCGTCGAAGGCCGCAGCGTGGACACCACCGCCGTGTGCCAGGCGCTGCTGCTGCACCCCGACGACCCGGACGCCGCGCTGAAGACGGCGGTCGACCTGCTGGGCCTCGCCTCCTCCTACCGGCCGCTGCCCGACCTCACGATCCTCGTCACCGACGACGCCTCGAAGGCCCTGGAGCGTGCGCAGCGGCGCGACCGGTGCGTCTTCACCGACGAGCAGGCGGAGTTCATGCGCGGGGCGTGCGTGCTCTTCGAGCGTCTCGCCGCCACCGACCCGGCCCGTTACCGCGTCGTGGACCGGCGCCACGTCGACGAGTACGAGGCGGCCGGCCTGATCCGGCAGTGGATCGAGAGCGCCAGCGGCGATCTCGCGTGTCTGGTGGAGCCGTGGCAGGGGCCGGGCGCGGGCTGCATGTTCTGCGGGCAGCCCACGAAGGCCGAGGCGGCATGAGCACCGCCGCCCGTCTGCCGCTCTGCCCGGCCGACCGGTCCGCAGGGACCCAGTGTTCCCCGTCGGTCCCCGAGGGGGTGGAGGCTCTGATCCTCGACTTCGACGGCGTCCTCGCCGACACCGTCGGCCGGCACGAGGCCGCGCTGCGAGCGGCCCTGCGGCCGTACGGTGTCGACCTGGACTCCGGCTGGTACGGCCGGCACGTCGGCCTGTCCATCCACGACCTCCTGGCGGCGCTGCCCGGCGGCCGGTCGCTGCCCCACGACGAGATCGTCCAGCGCAGCCGCGGGCATCTGCTGGCCTCGATGCACACGATCACGCCCATCCCGTGCGTCGTGGAGCTGCTGGGGCAGGCCCGGCGTGCCAGGGTGCCGTGCGCCGTAGCGTCGGGCGCCAGCCGGCTGCTCGTCGACCCGGGGCTCGACGCCCTGGGCCTGCACGAGGCGTTCGCGGCCGTGGTCCGGCGTGAGGACGTCGTCCACGGCAAGCCGGATCCCGAGCTGTTCCTCACCGCCGCCCGCCGCCTGGGCACCGCGCCGGACCACTGCCTCGCGGTCGACGACGCCGCCGACGGCATCGCCTCCGCCCGCGCCGCCGGCATGCAGGTGATCAGGGTGGTCGGCGGCCACCTGACGCCCGTCGGTGAACAGGCGGTGCAGCCCGTCGCATCGCCCCGATCCACCGAGCCCATCCGATGACGGCACGACGCCGTCCGACCCGGGGAGCATGATGCCCGTCCTGCACTCGACCAAGAATCTGCACGTCATCGAGGAGCCGACCGCGACGCGTGAAGGCGTCGGCGTCTTCGAGTACACCGACCACTACACCGTCTTCCACTACGGCCGGATGCCGGATCCGATCCCCGGCAAGGGCGAAGCGACCTGCCGAATGGCGGCCTTCAACTTCGCGCTGCTGGAGGAGGCCGGCGTACGGACGCACTTCCGCCGGTTCATCGCACCGAACCGGATCGAGTTCACCCTCGCGCGCCTTCCGGAGCAGGTCCGCCGGCCCCTCACGCCCGCTCGCGGCAGCTACCTGCTTCCCCTCCAGGTGCTCTTCCGCAACGAGCTCCCGCCAGGCAGCTCCGTCCACCGGCGCCTCGCCGCCGGCGACCTCACCCCGGCCGACGTCGGTCTCGCCGCTGTCCCCGCGGTCGGCGCGAAGCTGGAGCGACCGGTCATCGAGTACGCGACGACCCGGGACGACGTGAACCGCTTCATCACCTCCGGCGAGGCCCAGCGCCTCGCGGGTCTGGACGACGAGCGGTTCGCGGCCCTGCGGGAGATCACGTTCAAGGTCAACACGGTGCTGACCGACCACGCCGCCAAGCTCGGGCTGAGCCACTGCGACGGCAAGGCCGAGTACCTGGTGACCAGCGACAAGCAGCTGGTCCTCGCCGACAGCCCCGGCACGCCGGACGAGAGCCGCCTGATGTTCGCCGGTGTCCACTGCGGCAAGCAGATCCTGCGCGACTGGTACGTCAATACGGGCAACGAGGTGCCGGTCAGCAGGCTGATCGCCGCCGGTGTGCCCAGGGACCGGTGGCCGCAGCCCGTCTCGCTGCCGCCCGAGTACGTGGCGGTGATGACGGACCTGTACCAGTCCCTGAGCGAGACCTGGACCGGAGAGCGGCGCTGGAGCGCTCCGGATATGGAGACCGCGACCCAGGCCGTCACCGACCTCGTCGGCCGATGACCGCGCGCCCCGGCGGCCGGAACCCCAGGCGTGCCCCCAGCCCAGCCGCGGTCCGAGGCAGAACGTGACGTACGTGAAAGGAGAACTCATGGGCAGCTTGACCCAGGACCCCGCCTTCCGGGCCACGACGTTCGTCGTCATCGACTTCGAGACGACGACCCCCACCGGTTACCCGGCCCAGCCCATCGAGGTCGCCGCGCTCGCCCTGCGGTTCGAGGACGGCGCATGGGCGGAGACCGGCCGCTACACGTCCCTGATCCGGCCTCCCGAGTTCGCCCCCGTGACCCCGGCGGACACCGCTCAGACCGGGCTGACCGCCGAACAGCTCCAGCAGGCTCCCACCCCGGCCGAAGCACTGGGAGCGCTGGACCAGCGACTTACGGCCGGCACCCCGTATCTGCTGGTGGCCCAGCACGCGGCCACCGAGGCGAACGTCCTCCACCACCAGGCCGAGCACAGCCCGACGCTGGCCAGGACGGACTTCCTCGACACGATCCCGCTGGCCAAACACCTCATCCCGAACCTTCCGAACTACAAACTCGACACGCTGCTGGCCCACTTCGGCATCTCGCAACCCAAGGACCGGCACCGGGCCCCGGCCGACGTCGACGTCACCGCGAAGGTCTTCCTGCGCCTCATCGACGCCGCAGACGAGGACCCCCGGTTCGCCAACCTCGCGGCCCTGGTGAAGACCGCCGGCCGCACCGCCAAAGCCAACCTCCCCGTGCAGGCCGGTCTCTTCGACGTCTGACCGCCCGGCGCACGAACCGCCGTACGACCGACCCGAGAAAGGACGTGCTCAGTTCGATGACGAAGGAAGAGCAGGGACTGACCGAAGTGCCCTTCTGGTTCGACCCGCTGTGCCCCTGGGCCTGGGTGACCTCCCGATGGCTCCTGGAGGTGGAGACGGTCCGACCCGTACGCGCGGACTGGCGGATCATGTCGCTGGCCTACCTCAACCTCGAACAGCGTGAAGGGAAGGGGCTCAGCAACGACTACCGCGCGCTGATGGAGAAGGCGTGGGGCTCGGTGCGCGTCTGCGCGGCTGCCGCCGAGCACGCAGGCCAGGACATCCTCGGCCAGCTGTACACCGCCATCGGCACCCGCCTGCACAACCAGCGGCGCCGCGAGGATCCCGCCGTGATCACGGAGGCGCTCGCCGAAACGCACCTGCCCGCCTCGCTTGCCTCCGCCGCAACGAGCACGGCGTTCGACCGCCTCATCAAGGACTCGCACAACGAGGCGTTCGACGAGGTGGGCCTCGATGTCGGGACCCCCGTTCTCCGGGTCGCCGGCACAACCCTGTTCGGCCCGGTGCTCCGACAGGCCCCCCGCGGCGAGGCCGCCGGCCAGCTCTGGGACGGCCTGCTCCGAGTCGCAGCGACGGACAGCTTCTACGAACTCAAGCGAAGCCGGGACAGCAAGCCCTCCTTCGAGTGAACGAATCCACCCCGGGCAGGAACCGCACCCCGACCGTCCCCAAGCATGGAGGCTGACACCTGTGGTCCGGCACCGAGGCGAGCAGGGCCGCTGGCGAGCTGACCAGTGCGCCCCGGGCAGAAGAGCCCGGGACCACCGGTGCCCCGGGACAGACCCTCTAGGCCGGTGCGGTGACCGCTCGCCTGATGCGGTGTCCCACAAGACGCTCGGCCACCTCCAGCGGGTACCAGCCGGCGCCGGTCACCTCGGACTCCTGAATGCGTCCGACATCACCGCGGACCGTGGTGAAGGCGTATCCGATGTCCAGGTGGTAGTGCTCCGGCTCATCCTTCTCGGGCCGAGCCGGCACCTTGCCGTACTCGACGTAGACAGGCGTCGGCGAGACCACGGAGACCTGCCGGGGGTCCATGCCGGTCTCCTCCGTCAGCTCGCGCACCGCCGCCTCGACCAGCGAGGTGTCGGTCGGCTCAAGGTGACCGCCAGGCTGAAGGGTGAGGCCATATGCGAGGTGCTCGATGAGCAGGATCTCGGCGCCGTCGCGGACGAGCAGGGCGCCGACGGTCACGTGCATGGGGAAGCTGCGCCGGGAGGCGAAGTTCCTGCCTTCCGCGAGGAGCTGCAGAGGCTTGGACAAATGCTCGGCCTCGTCCGGGTGGCACTCCAGGTAAGCACCGAGAGCGTCCGAGATGTCGGAATCAGTGATGGCCACGAAGCGGCTCCAGCGAGGGTGTTCGTGCGGGGAGGTTCGCACTCTACAAGTCCGGCGGGGGCCGTTGTTCCACAACGCGCCCGGTCTCGCGCTAAAGGGTGTCGCCATCGGCGAATCGGCCAACCTCCTTGCTCGCCCGCCCTGTTGGGAGGCCCGGGTGGATGCATCCGCCATGCTCCGACACGCGCCGAATCTCGGGGATCCCACTGAGACCGAAAGACACCAGTTCGATATCCCGGCGCGGTCGTTGAGCTACCCGACCGGCCCCCGCGACCGTCCAGGAGGAACCGCCGTTGACCTCGACTCCCGTGAACGATCAGCACAAGACCACTCCGCCTCCTCCCCCGCCGGCAGAGATCACCTACACCGGGCAGTACTCCATCAACCCGCTCGCCGAGGTGTCCTTCCGGCGGATGTGCGCGCAGATCCCCGCTGTCCTGGGCCGGATCGCGCGGCTGTCCTGGCGGATCGACCGGGGGGCCGTGCAGCTTCTTCTCGGCTGCCAGCTGGTCACTGGCGTCTCGGCCGCCGTGCTGCTGACGGCCACCGCCCGCGCCATGGACCCCGTGCTCGGAGCCGGGTCCGCCGGAGACCGCCTGCGAGGTGCCCTGCCGGCGCTGCTCGTGGTGACGGTCGCCGCCGCCGTGGCTCGGACAGCGAGAGCGGTGGCTTCGTACGCGGGGCGGCGGATCACGCCGCGGTTGACGACGGAGATGGATTCGGCGCTGGTCGAGGCCGTGTGCCGGGTGGAGGCGGCTGCGTACGCGGAAGACGGTTTCTCCGACCGGCGTGAGGCGGCCGAGATGGGGGTGATGCGCACCCACGTGATGGTGGCCGACGCGCAGCAGTTCGTGTCGGCGGTGATCCGCATGGTCACCGCCGGTGGCGTGCTGTCCGTGCTGAACCCTCTGATGCTGCCGCTGCTGCTGCTCGCCGTGCTGCCGGCCGGCGTCGGGGCCGTGCTGAGCGCGCGGGTGGACTACGAGATCCACTACGGCAACATCGCAGATCGCAACGTACGCGGGATGATGCGCTGGTGGGCCACCGAGTCCAAGTACAGCGACGAGGTCCGCGCGAACTCCATGGTCGACTATCTCGTCTACTGGTACCGGGCCCTGTCGGACCGGTGCGATCGGCGCACCCTGGCCGCCGCGCCACGAACCCTGCGGATCGCTCTGTTGTCCGCGCTGGCCGGCGGCATCTGTCTGGCGGCGACGTGGGGTGCACTGGCGTGGCTGGCGGTCTCCGGCCGGATCGACCTCGCGGTCGCCGCGACGGCCGTGATCGCGGTGCAGACCATGCTCGCCGCCTTGACCCAGGTCGTCACCGGCGGCGCCGCGGTCTTCCACACCAGCCTGTACCTCGGCGACATGCAGAGCTTCCTCGACGAAGCCGCCGACCGCGCGCCCCAGCGGGGTCCTTGCCGTCTGGCCGCTCCGGTAGACGAGATCCGTCTGGAAGAGGTGGTCTACCAGTACCCGGGCAAGGACAAGCCCGCCGTCGACGGCGTCTCGCTGACCCTGCGGCGCGGCCAGATCCTCGCGATCGTCGGGGCGAACGGTTCCGGGAAGAGCACCCTGACCCGGCTGCTGACCGGCATCTACCTGGCCGACAAGGGCACGGTCTCGTGGAACGGCACCGACCTCGCCGACGCCGACCCGGCCTCGGTCTGGCGCCTGACCGGCCTGGTGCCGCAGATCTTCGGGCAGTGGCCGCTGCGCCTGCGCGAGAATGTGACCCTCGGCCAGCCCCGCACCCACGACGACGCCCCGGTGTGGGAGGCCATCGACGTGGTCGGGCTGCGCGACGCCGTCGAAGACCTCCCCGCCGGTCTCGACACCCTCCTCGCCCGGGACCTGTGGGGCGGCACGGAGCTCTCCGGCGGTCAGTGGCAACGCATCGCGTGCTCCCGGGCCCTGTACCGCCGGCCCGAACTGCTCATCCTCGACGAGCCCACCTCCCAGATGGACCCCCGAGGCGAACACCAGATCTTCGAACAGATCAAGGCCATCGCAGCCGACCGCATCACCATCGTGGTCACCCACCGCCTGGAGAACACCAAGATCGCCGACCACATCATCGTGATGGAGCACGGTCGGATCACCGAACAGGGCCGGTACGACGACCTCACCCACGGCGGCGGAACCTTCGCCGAACTCCTGGAACTCTCCCAGGACCGCTGACCGACCTCACGCCCCCCTGTCGCGCTCCGCCGGGCGGACAGGCCACATCAAGGAGGACCCATGCCCCCGTCCCCCGCCACCAGCGCCACCTGTGACTTGCGCTCCTCGTACGCGTCGCACGCGAGCGCGAGGTGCACGGCGTGAGGCAGACGAAATCCCTGCCCATCGCCGTGCAGCGCTGGGCGGAGCAGTTCACCGGGCCAGTCGTGACCGTGCGCGACGCCTCGCACGACTGGCACCGCTCCCGAGTGTGGGAGCTCACCGGCGAGAGCGGGGCCCGCTGGTACGTGAAGGTCGCGCCCTCGGGGAAATTCTTCGCCCGTGAGACCCGGGCTTATCGAGGAGTCGTTCCGGCGCTCGGGCACAGCCGGGCGCCCCGTCTCCTCGCCAGCCGCGCGGACGACTTGGCGTTGCTGCTCACCGTGGTGCCCGGTGGCCCGGCACCTGGGCTGGGACTGACCGCCGCCGAGTGGCGGGCTGTGCACACGCAGGCCGGCATGCTGTGCGCCCGGCTCCACGACGCCGGTGCGCTCGACCCCCGCGACCACGCGGAAGCCGAGGCGTCGCTGGTGGCCGCGGCCGATGGCGCGGAGAAGTACCTGGGCCGCGCTGGGGACCGGCTTACCCCGGACGAGCAGCAGCTGGTCCGCAACTACGCGGCTCAGCTCCGCCGCGTCGGACCGGTGCCGCTCGGCTACATCCACGGCGACAACCAGCCGAGAAACTGGCTGTGGTCCGAGGCGGGGCTCGCGCTCGTCGACTTCGAGCGCACCCGCCCGGCCGCCCGCGTGCAGGACCTCGTCATCCTCGCCGTCACCGAGTGGCTCGACCACCCGGACCGCGAGAGAGCGTTCCTCCAGGCGTACGGGCGCGACCTCACCGGCGCCGAACGGCACGCGCTGCGCTGCCTGACCGCGCTGGACGCGGTCAACTGCCTGGCCTGGGGCCCGGACAACGACCATCCCGAGGTCACCGCCAGAGGCCGGCGGACCCTGGAGCGGCTCATGAAGGAGGACCGGCCGTGAGCGACGTCCATCGCAGCATCACGCACGTCATGGTCCTGCTGCGCCACCCAGCCGACGGCCGGGTTCTCACCGTCCGGCACCAGCCGCGGTCGTGGCACTCCCCCGGGCTGCTCACCGTCGTCGGCGGACGACTCGAAGCCGCCGAGTTCTTCGACGAGGGCGCCGCACGCGAGCTCGCCGAGGAGACCGGCATCCTCATCACCCCGGGCCGTCTCGAGTTCTGCCAGCTGGTCCACCTTCACGCCGCAGACGGGGAACGGGTCACCGGCGTCGTCTTCCTGGCCAGGGAGTGGGAGGGCGAGCCGTACAACAGGGAGCCGGATACCCACAGCGAGCTTGTCTGGGTCGATCCCGCCAGCCCGCCCGACGACTGCCATCCTTTCACCCGCGAGATCCTCCGCTTCTTCGCCGCCGGGCACCGGTACGCCAACGTGATCGCCCCCGAGCTGGCCGTCGGGGATGAACCCCGATGACGGTCACCGCCGGGACCCGCAAGACGACCGCCTGGGCGATCCCGGCCTACCGATACCTGCTCGGAAGCGAGGCCGTGACCCTGGCCGGGTCGGGGGTGAGCGCCGTGGCTCTGCCCGCGCTCGCGGTCCTGGAACTGCGCGCCACCGCCGGACAGGTGGCAACGCTCGCGTTCCTCGGCCAGCTCCCCAGCACGCTCGCGCTGTGGGCCGGAGCCATGTCGGACCGACACGCCAAGCGCTTCCAGCTCCTCATCTCGGACCTGGTGGCCGCCGCGGCACTCACCACGATCCCGGCCGCCGCTCTGGCCGGGGTACTCACCATCGGTCAGCTGTACGGGGTGGCGCTCGCGGTCGGCGCGGCGAAGGTGGTCCGTGACGCCGCGGCGATCAGTCTCCTGCCGGCCATCGTCGCCCCGCACCTGCTGCACGAAGCCAACTCCCGTCTGGGTGCGGCTTCCTCGGCGGCCAACAGCGCGGGCAGCAACGTCGGTGCGGCGCTCGTGGGCGCCGTCGGCGCCGCGCGGTCGCTCCTCGTCGACGCCGGCTCCTTCCTCGTCTCTGCCTGGCTGGTCATACGCATCCGCCCGCCCGAGGCGAACACGCCCCCCGTCGGGACCGAGAAGCGGCACGGTCTCATGCGGGAGGTCGCCGCCGGCGTGCGCTATGTGATCGCGCAGCCGACGATCCGCACGGTGATCGCGGCCCTGGCCGTGCTGTCCTTCGGCCTCGCGCTGATGAACACCTTCTGGGCGTACTACCTGCTCACCGCGCTCGATGTCTCCCCGACCGCGTTCGGGGTGATCATGGGCGCCGGAGGCATGGGCAGTCTGGCCGGTGCACTGCTCACCTCACGGCTCACGGACCGGTTCGGCGTCGGCCCGGTGATCACCATCGGGTTCGCGGTCAGCCCCCTCGCCCAGGTACCGCTCCTTCTGGCCGGGCCCGGCCGCGGCTGGCAGATCGTCCTGGCCGCGACGCTCGTCGCCCAGTTGTTCTGGGCGACGGCCGCGGGAGTCAGTCAGCGCACCCTGCGCCAGATCCTGTGCGACCCGGCCTTCCAGGGCCGGATGCAGGCGGTCAGCACGACCGTGACCGCCGGCAGCCGCCCCCTGGCCGCCGCGACCGCCGGCGCACTCGCACTCGTCCTGGACGTGCCGACCGTCCTCGCCGTCGGTGCTCTTCTCCAGGTCGTGCCGGTCCTCCTGCTGCTGGCCTCACCCGTACGCGCTCTGCGAACCATGCCCATCCTGCCCGCCCCCGCGGCCGTGCCGCCCGCCCGAGAGGGAACCTAGTGACCGCCACCGCATCCACCGCGAGCCCGGCCTACTGGGAGCCGCTCTGGGCCGAGGGCAGCCGACGCTACCGGCCGCTGTGCCAGGACGAGAAGCAGCTGATGGCAGAGCACCTCGGCCCCGGCGAGGGCCGCCCCGCCCTCGACATCGGCAGCGGCGACGGCACCCTCGCCCGCCACCTGCAGCACGAGCTCGGCTACCGCACGACCGGCGTCGACTGCTCCCCCAGCGCGGTCGCGGTCGCCGCCGCCCACCAAGGCGGCACCGGTCCGGCGCCGGCATGGCAGTGCCTGGACTTCACGACCGGCGACCCCACCACCCTGCCGGACCCGGCCTACGCCCTCATCACCTGCCGCCTGGTCTACCGGTGGATGGACGACAAGGCTGGCTTCCTCGGCCGGGTCCGGCGTCTCCTCGCGCCTGGCGGCACCTTCTGGGTCGTCACCGAGATCGCCGGCCGTCGCACGACCACCGACCCGGCCCTCCTCGGACTCGGCATCCCGCCGACGGACGCCGAGCTGCTCGCGGCCGGCTGGTCCGTCGTACGCACCGCCGACCTGGACGTCCTGCGCTGCTACGCCCTGCGTCCCTGATCACCCGCTCCACGAACGGAAGGAAGCACCTCGTGCTGAACGTCGAGAAGGACATCGGCGAGATCTGGACCCTCTACGGCCGCCATCAGCTCGGCAGGACCTTCGACCTGCCGGAACTGGACGGCTGGGCCTGGGACATCCCCGAGACCGGCCCCGGCATCGACGTGTTTGGTGACGTGGCCGGCCTTCGTGTCCTGGACCTGGGAGCCGGGGTCGGCCGGCACGCTGCACGCCTTGCAGCCCTCGGCGCCGACGTCACCGCTGTCGACGCCTCCCCTACCCAGCACCAGCGCGCCCTCGACCGCTACCCCGGCTCCCCGCGCCTGCGCCTGGTGTGCGCCGACGCCGTCGACCACCTGCGGAAAGCCGACCCCTACGACCTGATCTACTCCGTCAGCGGCGTCCCCTTCCTGGATCCGCACCGCCTTCTGCCCGCCCTGGCCAACGGCCTTAAACCCGGCGGGCGGCTCGTGTTCAGCGCACTGCACACCAACTCGCGCGGCGACGGCCCCTCCGACTCCGTCACCGCCCGCCCCGAGATCCTGCGGCTCCCCGGTACGGACACCGAGCACCAGCTGCCCATGTGGGTCCTCGAACCGCAGCTGTGGGAGGACCTCCTCGTCGACCACGGCCTCGTCATGGAGACGGTCACGACGATCGACTCCCCGCAGGCCGACCAGCCGCTGTCGTACCGGCTATATGCGGCTCACCGCCCGGAACGGATCCGCAGCCGGGCCCGGACATCGGCGCCGCCCGCGCCCCACGCGGCGCTGGGGGTCGGCATCATCGTTCACGGCCCGGACGGTGTCCTGCTGGGGCGCCACCGGCTCGGCACGTGGGAATTGCCCGGCGGATCACTGGAGCCCGGCGAGACGTTCGTCGAGGCCGCTATCCGAGAGCTCGCCGAGGAAACCGGGTTGATCGCGAAGCCGGCCGACGTGGAGGTGCTCGGCACGCTTCTCGATCATGTGGGCGGCGTCCTCCGGCTCACGGTGCCCGCGCGGATCACCCGCTGGTCCGGCACACCACGGGAGCTGGAGGGAACGATCGGCTCGTGGCGGTTCTGGACCCTCGACGCGCTGCCCCAGCCCCTCTTCGTGCCGAGCAGCCAGTGCCTGACGGCATGGAAGCAGGAACTCCCCCTCGACCACCCGCCGGCCGACTTCCAGCCCTACGCCACCCGCCTCGCTTAGTCCGGCGGCCATCACCTCAGGCAAGGAGCACCGTCATGACCCAACCGTCGCGCCCTTCGCTTCTCGCCGTCTTCGGTCACCCCGACGACGAAGCTCTACTGGCAGGAGGCGTCCTGGCACAGCACGCCGCCGCAGGAGCGGACACGGCCGTCGTCACTGCGACGTGGGCCACCGGCACCCATCGGGCCACGGAGCTGGCCGATGCGTTGACCGTTCTGCGCGCCGGGGAACCGCGGATGCTCGGCTACGCCGATGCGCGCGTCCCCGAGTCGTCCCCGGGCCGGCCACGGCTGTGCGACGCGCCGATCGACGAGCTGGTCGAGGCGATCGTCGCGCACATCAGGGCGGTACGCCCACAGATCCTGATCACCCACGACGCGTACGGTCAGCTGACCGGGCATCCCGATCACGTCCGCACCCACCAAGCGACCGTCCTCGCCTTCCACGCCGTCGGCCTCGAACACCGCTACCCGGACGCGGAACCGCCCTGGCACCCGCAGGCCCTGTACGCGGCCACGCACCCGCACTCGCGTGCCGGCACGCTGAGCGCGCTCATGAAGCGGGTCGGCAAGAAAACCCTGAGCGTCCCGGACGAGCAGGTCACCACGACGGTCGACGTGGGCAGCCATCTCGACCAGAAGTGGAGAGCCATCCTCGCCCACAGGAGCCAAGTCGCCAGGGAACGCCCTTTGCCCGGCATCCTCTCCCGTCTCACTCCCGTCGACCGCGAGCCGCTCATCCGGACCGAGTACTTCACTCGCCTCTCCACCGGCCTCGCGCCCGGCATGCTGCCGGAACTGACCAGCTGAAGAGCGCGATGACCACAAATCAAATCACCGTCGCGCTACGCGCGCCGGACCCAAAACCATGGAGCCCGTTTTGAGCCCCTCCCCGTGGGAGACCATCGGCCGACTCGCCGATCTCTTCACCCGCCTCGACACCGCGCGCGGAATCCCCGCAGAGCAGCAATGGACCTTGCAGGTCCTCAAACTCACCGAGGAGGTCGGCGAGTCGGCCCAGGCCGTGATCGGCGCCTGGGCCACCAACCCCCGGAAGGGGCAGAGCCACACCTGGGGCCATGTCCAGGAAGAGGTCGCTGATGCCGCGATCACCAGCCTGGTCTCCCTGCACCGGATGCTGGGTGACGAGGCGCCTGCCTTCTTCGAAGCCCTGCTCGCCCGGAAGGCCGCGAGTTTCTTCGACCTGGACGATGACACCGGTGCGCCGCCTCGCGAAGGGGCGTGAAAAACGGTGCGGGCGACCGGGGAGTCACGTGGCAGAGGCCCTGGTGGCAGGCGCGCTCTCCAGGTTTCGTCAACCGGCGGCCAGGGCCAGGAACTCCTCGACGCCCTCGGCGCTCGACACCTGCCGGAAGGCGGGGACGAGATCCTGGACCAGGGCTTCGCAGCGCGGTACTCCGATGCGGCGCGCGAGCCGGAGCGCTTCCCCAGCTGTGCGGGCGGCGATCTCCGACTCCTTGAGTTCGAGGTGGCTCTTGGCCTGGTACGCGATGGCGCACGACGAAGTCGTACGGGACTGGGGACGTTCGCCTGTACTTCCCCCTCGAGAGGGGGAAGTACACGGATAGCGCGGGTCAACGAACAAGGTGCCACTTCAGACGCCGAGACCCTGCCTGCGGACCACGATCGTCAAGCTGAGGAAGACGATCGCCAACAAGACCGAGGAGCTCGACCAGCTGACCCCGGAGAACCAACAGCTGCCCGAGCGGCTCGACCAGCCGGCCGCAGACGTCATCCCACTCCGCACCTAGTAGCCGCGACAGGGCCCCCGAACAGGTGACCGAGCGCAGATGATGTCTAAGAACAGGACTTTGGCCAAGATCCAGTCCCATAAGGGTGGTTGGATGGCCTATGCCATGTTCCCTGGGGCGCTTCGCTGTCTCGCGATGCTTGGGGGCGGCCAGACAGGAGGTAACCGGTGAGCGACCGGAGTTCGATCGAGTGGACAGAGGCGACCTGGAACCCGACGACGGGCTGCGACCGTGTCTCGTCAGGGTGCGACAACTGCTACGCGTTGACTCTGGCGAAGCGGTTGAAGGCCATGGGGGCCGCCAAGTACCAGAATGATGGGGATCCCCGGACCTCAGGGCCAGGCTTTGACCTCACGGTTCATCCTGACGCCCTGGACGTTCCCTATGACTGGAAGAGCCCTCGCACGGTGTTCGTGAACTCCATGTCCGACCTCTTCCACGCCCGAGTGCCGCTGGACTTCGTGCGTCGTGTGTTCGAGGTGATGGCGGATACGCCTCAGCACACCTATCAGGTCCTCACCAAGCGGGCCCGTCGGCTGCGGCAGGTCGCAGACCGCCTGGAGTGGCCGGCCAACGTGTGGATGGGCGTCTCGGTGGAGACCGCGAAGGAACTGCCGAGGGTGGATGACCTGCGCCAGGTTCCTGCTGCTGTCCGTTTTCTGTCCTGCGAGCCACTTCTCGGTCCGCTTGAGGGGCTGAAGCTCGACGGTATCCACTGGGTGATCGCCGGCGGCGAGTCAGGACCGCGTCACCGGCCGATGGACCCCGTCTGGCCTGCTCAGATCCGCGATCTGTGCGTGGAGGAGAACGTCGCGTTCTTCTTCAAGCAGTGGGGCGGTCACACGCCCAAGGCCGGCGGACGGATCCTTGACGGGTGTACCTGGGACCAGATGCCGATTCCAGCCACTGTGTGAGCGGCCCGATCCGGTTTCGGCAATACCGATACACACCGGGTTCACCCGCCGCAAACTTGTCCCAGATGTTCTGAGATGAGAGGCGGAGATCTTGGAAGGACCCGATGAAGCAGCGCTCGACGGCGCTGTACTCGACCTGAGCGGTGAAACCGCAGGCGAGGACGTCCGGGACGACACCAGCCCCTTCTTCGTCAGCAAGAAGGCCGCAGCCGTCCTCAAGCACGCGATCCTCGACAAGTACGTCGTTCCCTTCGCCAGCAAGGTCGGCAAGTACGCACCGGACGGTCGGGTCGTCTACCTCGATGGTTATGCAGGGCCTGGGCGGTACGACGACGGCACTCCTGGCTCACCGGCCCTCATCCTCGAGTCTGCTGCCGCCATTGCGGACTTCCGCAAGCTCGACTGCTACTTCATCGAGAAGAACCGCAAGAACTTCCAGTCCCTGTCCCAGCTCGTCGAGGAGGCCCGTGAGCAGGGCCTTGCCGCTCACGCCCTGCAAGGCCGTGTCGAAAGGCACCTGGACCACGTCCTGGAAGCAGCCCAGGGGTCGCCGCTGTTCGCCTTCCTCGACCCCTTCGGCCTCGGTATCACCTTCGAGGCCCTTACCGAGCGGATCTTCGGGAGCCGTCGCGCCAGTCGTCAGCCCACCGAAGTCCTCCTGAACTTCAACGCCAACGCTGTACGCCGTATCGGCGGTCTCCTCACCAGCAGGAGGGACACCCCTGGGAAGCCAGCCACCCTAAGGGCTCTGGACGTAGCCTGCGGCGGGGACTGGTGGCGGGAGGAGTTTCTGGACTCCAGGGACAATGCCGAGGCTGTACGCCGTATCACACGAGGCTTCGCCCGGCGGGTCGGCAGAGCAGTTGGCGCAGGCTCATGGACCGTGGGAGTACGCAACCGCGCGAACCTTCAGGTCGCCTACAACCTGGTCCACTTCAGCCGCCACCGGGACGGCCTGTGGCTCTTCGGTGAAGCGGCTAGCCTCGCACAAGTCGAATGGCGCCGTGCCTGCCTCCCTCCGGAGACCCCGGGCATGCTCTTCAACCCCGGCGACACCTTCGAGCAGGAGGAAGAAGCCCGCCGCCTCAGGTGGATCCAGACGATCCGTGCCAACCTGGAAGACCTCTTGCGAAAGCATGGCAGCTTCGTCGTGGGCAACTACCAGGCCGAAGTCCTGGCCGGTGTACTTGGCGAAGCCCGCGAGAGACACGTCCGTGCGGCCATCAAGGAACTCTTCAGGGAAGGCAAGACCACCTGCAACGGGGTCGGCAACGTACGCGACCTCCGTGTCACCGGGACCTACTGAGCCCTGCTCATGACGAAGTCTTCCCCCTTCCTCGAGAAGGGGGAAGCGCACCGATACGTGCTCAGGCCGCGGCTTCGAGGGAGTCGGGGCTGCCGGTGAGGGCCTGAAGCCGGGCGGCGATGCCGTTGGGGCCGAGGAGGGCCAGGGCCCACAGGGAGGTGACGTGCCGGCCGGAGGCCCAGATCCCGGTGCTTGGAGGCAGGAACGGGGCGACGGCGATGCCACGGGTGGTGAACGGGCCCGGGGCGAAATACGTCATCCCGCCGGTCCCGCACAGATACGCATCGGCGCCGGCTGCGGCAGTGAGGTCGGCGAGCCGCTCCTATCGCTCGGGCCGGGCGGGCCGGCTGCTCGCGACCACCACAACCGATCACACGAAAGCGCTCGCCCTTGTCCCCCACCCCGAGCTTCAGCAGCGCCTGGGGGACGTCTACGCCGAGACCCTCTCCCTATGAACGCTCCAGGTAACCAGGTGGGCCTGGCTTTGCTCACGACTCGTGAACAACGCGCTGGCTACGCAGTCCGCACCACGCTCTACCAGAACCTGCGCAGCGTGCATGCCAGGCCCTCTCCTGTAACCGCTCCGGGCAGCCCATGGGATGACTGGAACAGGTCAAAGATCAAATGAGGCGAAACTCAACTTGGAATTCGATCTTGCATTCCCAGATTGTGAGATTCCAACGCTTAGGTGACTTTCACAACATGCCGAACTCAGGTGGATCATGCTCACCTGCTTGTAAGATCAGGGAAGACAGGGCGCGCGACGGCTGACCACCGCCCGCCCTCCACAGGCTCCTGGCTACTAGCGCCTCGCGTGGAAGTAAGCGGGACGAGGCTGGCAGTAATCACCTCAGTGGCACCGATGGAGCAACCATGCGTTGGCGTAGGGACTTTTTTCGACGCGTCCTCGTAAGGGAATGCGAGAGGCCGCTGGCTTGGCGCAGGGACCCCTCGCGACGTGCCCTCGTGAAGGAATGCGAGAGGCTTCTCGAAGACCTGCCCATCCCCTCCCCGTTCAGCGTTGAGGCCCTGGTGCGCAACATGGAGGAGGCGCGCGGCCGTCAGATTCGACTCATACCGCTGGATGATCCAAGTGGCGGCCTGGGTACGGCTTGCGGCCTTCGCGTAAAGGCGCCGGGTTTCACCTTGATTCTCTACCGACGCCGCTCAAGTCGAAATCAGACCGAGCACATCATCCTTCACGAGCTCTCACATGAATGGCTGGACCACGGCACATCCTTGACGGATGAGCAGGTCCAGCAGTACATCCCAGCCCGGATTCGCGAGGAAGTCCTCTGCCGCTTCCCGGGATCACTTGTCCAGGGTCGCGTAGATTTCAACAGCCCCGAGGAGAAGCAGGCCGAACTGTCCGCCTCTTTGATTAAGCGATTGGCACGGAGACAGTCGGTCATGGGAGATGACATGGTGAGCCTTCTGGAGCGTTCACTCGCCCACCCGGTCGCTCCACCGCAACGTCGGCATTAGTCGCACCTGAACTCCCAGCCCCACCCCGTCCATCTGTCGGAAACCAGGCCGAGGATAGCCGACTCGATCGGCGAGCGTCTCGTCCTGTAGACCCCTCTGGTTCCGTGTTCGACTACTTCAAATACCTGACTGCGGCAGTGATGACCGTCATCGCCGTATGGCGCTTTCCTGCAGTGCGCTATGGGGACGCCCATCGGCGAGCTCTTTGGGGTGGCTACGCGGGATTCGCCGTAGCGCTGTGGCTCTATACGCCAGCGGCGATGGATGCGGTCGATCGTGTTCCGGTCGTGGACCTGAGCGCTCTACTCCGGCACTTTGCGAGCACTGCGGCGATCATCGCATCCCTCACCTACGTCGCCACCAGTTACGGGAAGACCTCCAGGGCGGAGGTGCCGCGGCACGTCGCCGTCTCCCGCTGGATCGCACGGGCCTCTTACAGGGCGGGAGCGGTGGGCGTCACCCTGCTGACGGTGCTCTTCTTCACCGTCGTGGAGCGGGACAAGCCGAGCGACAACTTCCTGGTCGATCACGCTGGGCAATGGGGCGTAGCGGTCTACATGACCGTATTTTATTTCTTCCCTTTCGTTACGACGGCTGTTTGCGGCTACCAATGGACGAGGGCGGCACGGCAGGCCGAATGCACCAGCATGCGGATCGGGCTGGGCTTGATGGGCACGGCCATGTGGATGGGTTTTATCCACACAATGGCCCGCGTCACGATCCTGTGGGCTGATGTCCTGTTCCCATTGAGCGCTTCCACGATGCGGATCCTCGTTGACGCAACGTCGATCTGGATGAACCTTCTTTTCCTGATCGTCGCCACAGGTGCGAGTATTCCGACAACCCGCGCAGCGGTGGCACGATGGAAAAGCTGGCGCACCCTGTACAAGATCTACCCCCTCTGGTTTGACCTGGTGCAGGCTTTTCCGGGGACAAGTCTCTACCCTCCAGGCCGGCGCCTCTCGGAACTCAGACATGTTCGCGTTCCCATCGATGTTCGCCTGGACCGGTGGACGCAAGATATTGCTGACGCCTGCGAAAAGCTGCGCTACTACGCGCCGCGCGACTTGATGTTCGCCGCAGAGGACGCTACCGCCTCGCATCCCGACCCTGAGCTGGCAGCAGAGGCTTACTGGATTAAGGCCGCCCTCCAGGCCGCCGAGTCGACGTCGGCAAATACATACCCGGCTGCCTCTCTGCGAGAAAAGCCGTTCGTCGACACCGACAGCGAGGCGGCATGGTTGGCGCGAGTCAGCACGGCCTATTCGCACGTCACTGGAGAACAGGTACGAGACCTTCTCCACCGGTGTGCCACGGTCGAAAAATTCTCGGATCCTAATCGACAGGCTCTTCACGGATCTGCCTCTCACTCTACGTGAGCGGCATACGACGGTGCACAACGTGCCCTATTCGCGCGCCGACGGGTGACATTTCGCACCCCCGCCTCCGCGAACGCGGCTGGTACCGTGGTGATGCGGACTGGATGGTGGTCTCGCCTCCACACCGCGAATGAACCCCGGCCGCGACGCACTCTTACTCCCGTCGCCATACGTAGCCGGGCCGTGACCCTATCCGGTCCGGATGGGCGTCCGAAATCTCAGCAACCTGGAGTTCTCGCATGTCCAACCGCCGCACGGGCCTCATCCTCGATTTCGGTGGCGTTCTCACCACCCCGCTGCTGCCGGCAGTGCTCGCATTCGAGCAGCGCGAGGGTCTTCCGCAGGGCGCCTGCCTCACTGCCCTGTACCAGGATGAGGAGGGCGTCCGGATCACCAGCGACCTTGAGCGCGGAGCGGTCTCCCAGACGGAGTGGAACATCTTCGCCGGCAAGATGCTGGGCGTGCCGGCCGACAACCTGATGGGCCGCATCTTCGGCGACCTTCGCCCCGAGCCTCTGATGATCAATGCCGCGGCTGCGGCGCGGCGGGCGGGGATCAAGGTGGGCATCCTGTCCAACAGCGTGGGCCTCGCTCCTTGGGACCTGTATGACGGCTACGAGCTTGAGCGGCTGTACGACGTCGTGGTGATCTCCGAGCATCACCTTCTGCGCAAGCCCGACCCCGAGCTGTTCGAGATCACCCTCAAGCTCATGGACCTGCCGGCCGACGAATGCGTCTTCGTAGACGACACCGCCGCCTACACCGAGGCAGCAGAGCAGCTGGGCATCACGGGCGTGCACAACCAGGACCCCAAGCAGACGGTGGCGACCCTTACGGAACTGTTCGGCGTGGACCTCACCACGGCCTGATCACAGCCCGCCTGCTGCAGCCAGGAACAGCGAAGGACTCTGGTGCGACCCCCTGTAGGGGTCGCACCAGAGTCCTTCGCGTTTCAGGGCGTGTCGGACAGACATGCGAGGCTCGGCTCCTGGTGGCCTTACTCGCCCTCCGGTACCTCCGGCAGCTTGTGTCTCAGTTCGCCGACGACTTCGTTGATCTTGGCCATCATCTCGGCGGACAGGCCCCGACCGTTGCCGCGGGCCGCCAGTCCGAGGATCTGCCCTCGGCGGATCGAGCCGAGGAATACCAGCGACTCCAGGAACTGGCGGTCTTCGGCGCCGAGTTCGTTGTCGTCCTGAAAGAGGCCGACATTGACCTGGAGGGCGTGTGCGAGGCCGGCGCGCACCGCATCGGAAGCCTCGGTCGTCACGCCCTCACGAAGGGCGACGATGTCGTCGGTCGTCACTGCTGTCCCGGCGTGCTCGTTGACGAGTCGTGCGATCTCCTCGTTGGAGGGCGCTTCCTGGCCGACATAGCCGTGCTGCACGAGATAATTGATCTTCTCCCCGACCGTCCGGGGTGTGGCCGGGCCGTCGCGCGAGGCTTCGGGGCGTATCCCGAAACTTACGTCTTGCGCCGCCAGAAGCTCCTCTTCGGTCACGCCGTACGCCTGGGCGAGCGGCTTTACGTACGTCTCGCTGAGCCGGCGTCGGCCGCTCTCGGCGTTGCTCACCGGGACGCGGCTCGCGTTGATGACCTCGGCGGCCTGCGCGATGCTGAGGCCGGCGTCGCAGCGAAGCAGCTGGAGGTCCGCAGGGCCGTCGGTGGGGAAGAGGTCGTCAAGCGGCTGGCCAACGGCTGCTGCGAGTGCTGGCAGCTTCTCCCCCTTGGGGAACTCCTGGCCGTCTTCCCACCGCGACACGGCCGGCCCCTTCACTCCCACCTTCGCGCCCAGTTCCTTCTGGCTGAGCTCCCTGGCTCTTCGGGCAGCACGGAGGCGTTTGCCGTCGAACTGACGAGGGGGCACGTGTACTCCTGCAGGGTCGCGATCGGGCCGGTGGGGGCGGCCTCGGGGGCCACTGTAGTCCAGGCTTGATGCATCTGTGAAACTAACGTAAGTTTCCGTATCGCACCTGGAAACTAGGCCCCGCCCTTCCATGGTGCCTGCCCCGGGGAGGACCTTCCATGCATGTTGCGATGCCGACGCCGCACGCGCAACGTGCTAGTGGCTCCGATGCCCAGTCGTTGCCGGCAGCAGGGCTGCAAAGCCGCGTTTCTGCTGGCGCCAACCGCTGCCTGGCGGGGCCTCACAGGAACTTGTACAGGGATGGAGAGTTATGTCTAGACCTTTCCGCGCTGTCCTCGTATGTTCGTCGTCGCTCACCGGGCAGCCCGCCCGGACCAGGGGAAACAGAGGAGGGGACGTGACGAATAACCGCAGCCGCCGCACCGGATAGGCGGCAAAAACGGCGACGGCGCCTGAGAGAGGCAACTCTCAGACGCCAGACGCTCACGATGCTCCCGCCCAGGCAAGGGCGGAGATCACCTTCATCCGCACCGATCCTTCTCACGGGACCACAACGGTGCGGCTTCACTGCACAGGAGATTGTGTCATGTCCGCTGCCCAACGCAAAAGGCCGAATCCTTCGGCCCGCGCGGCAACAGCCCCCGTTCGCAACCCCGCCCGCGGGGGTGCTGTCTGATGGCCCGCATCCGCACCATCAAGCCCGAGGCGTTCGAGTCCGAGGACCTGGCCGCAGTCGGTGTGACCGCCATGGTCACCTTCTTCGGCCTGCTCACCCAAGCCGACGACTCCGGCCGCTTCCGCGACCACCCCGCGATCATCGCGGGACGGCTCTGGGCTCTGCGCGCCGACCACACGCCGGCGCATGTGGCCATCGATCTGCAGCAGCTCGCCCAGGCCGGCCTGATCTGCCGCTACACCGGCTGTGACGGGAACGCCTACCTCCACGTGGTGACGTGGGAGAAGCACCAGAAGATCGACCGCCCGTCCGCCTCCCGGCGCCCGCGGTGCCCCGCCCACCAGGGCCACCAGAAGTGCGGCGCCTGCGCGAAGGACGCGTGCCCGACGGTCGGCCCCGCCCGCGCCGCGCTCACCGACCGCTCGGACGCCGCTCAGGCCCCTTCGCACCCTCCTCGTCGAACCCTCGATACGCAGGATTCGGCCGCCTCCAAGCAGCTCCCGACCGTCTCGGAGGAGGCCGTGAGCGGCGGGCCGGTGCGGGTGAGCAGTGACGAGCAGCCTGTCCGAGCCGCCTCGGGCCCTTCTAGTGAATCCGCAGGCCGCGAGGGGTTCGGCGACGATTCAGCGAAGGCTCGCGAGGGTGCGGCGTCTGGATCTAGGATCCTGGATCCTGGATCTTTCCCCAAGGGGGGCGAGGCCCCCGCCCCGCGTATCGCTCCGGTGGGTGCCTCGGTGAAGGCCCTGGTGGCCGAGTACGTGCGGGAGTCCGCGCACCGCCCCCCGAAGGATGTCGTGGGGCTGGTCGGTCGCCAGGTGAAGGCACTGGTCGAGGAAGGCTACGACCCGGAGGTGATCCGCAGCGCTCTGGAGCGGCTGCGGGTGAAGGGCCTGCACGGAAGCGTGCTGCCGAGCCTGGTCAACGAGGCTCTGAACGCCTCAGCGCCTCCGGCCGCCGTCGGCGCCTCCGGCGCGGGGCCCTGGGCCACCTCCGGCTACGTGCCTTACCTCGATCCCACCGCTGCCGAGCCGAGCGGATTCGGAGGCGGACTGTGACCCGCTACCGGCTCGACGACCCGCAGCCGCCCGTCCCTGAGCGCCTGCGAGCCCGTCTGGAGGCCAAGCTCGCCGAACGCGGGATCAAGCCCGCCGCCGAGCTGCCGGACACCCCGGAGCCGATCCCGGCCCTGGAGGCCGCCCAGCTGCGGATCCCGATCGACTACCGCGAAGCCCTGGTGGAGCACCCCGATGTCGCCGCCTGGGTGCGGAAGGTCTCCGAAGGCGCGGTCGCCCCGTCCGCGGGCGGACTGAACCCGCAGTTCGGCGCATCCGGGCGCCGGCGGATCATGCACGGACCGTCGCTGCTGCTCTGGGGGAGCCTTGGGACCGGAAAGACGCACCAGGCGTACGCCGCGATCCGGGCCCTGACGGCCTCCGGATGCGGGGTGTCCTGGCACGCGACCACCGCTGCCGACCTGTTCGGCGACACCCGGCCGCAGGCCGGCGTGGACCTGGAGCACCAGCTCCGTCGGATCGTGCGGGTGCCGCTGCTGCTCCTGGACGATGTCGGTGCGGCGAAAACGTCGGCGTGGACCGAGGAGGTCCTCTTCCGGCTGGTGAACTGGCGCTGCCAGAACCAGATGCCGACGATCTTCACCACGAATCTGCCGCCGGTCCGCGAGCTCGCCGACTCACCCCGCCAACCGGTGCTGCGCGACCTGGTCGGCGACCGCGTGCTGAGCCGCATGTCCGGCATGTGCACCCCGGTCCGCTTCACCGGCCCCGACCGCCGCTTCCAGCGCTGAAACGCGCCCCTCCTCCTCGGCCCGCCGCCGCAGCCGGGCCCAGACCTCCGCCTCACCCCAGCCCCTCCGCCGCCCCGCGGCGTCGAGGGAGCCCGAGGCGTACCCGAAAGACACCCCGATGCGCTACATCACCACCAACACCGGTCCGCAGCCGACCATCCGCTCGATCGCCGACCACAGCTGGCACTCCCGCGCCGCCTGCTACGGCATCAACCCCAAGGAAGCCGACCGCCTGTTCTTCCACGGCCCCCGTAACTTCCGCGACCGCCAGCAGGCCAAGCAGGTGTGCGCGGCCTGCCCCGTGCAGCGGGACTGCCTCAACTTCGCCCTGGAGAACAAGGTCGAGCACGGCATGTGGGGCGGCCTGACCCTCAAGGAGCGCGCCCAGTGGCGTAAGAAGCTGGCCAACCGCCTCGACTACGCCCGCGTGCGCTCCGCGATCAACGGACGGGACGTCCACCTCAGCACTCTGGAGCGCAACGCGGTCGTCCGGTACGCCTGCGCGAGGGGCTGGAGCACAACCCGCCTGGCCCATGTCCTGGGCATCACGGTCGAGTGGGCCCGCGACATGATGAGCGCGGAAGCCTGCGCCATCGAAGACCGCGATCGGCACAACGTGCACACCGACCCCGCCCCGGTCGTACCCGCCCAGGAGAACAGGTCGGGCACGGAAGACCCGCCGGCGAGCAGCGTCCAGGACGCGGATGCTCCCGATGCCGAGCGCCCGAGCAACGACGTGGTCCCCGTCGACCGGCACGTCCACACCCCCGTCGTCGTCGACGGCTTCCGAAAGGCAGCATGACTCACCCTCACGCCCCGACCGGCCGCCCCGCTCAGAGAGCGGCCGAGCGGTACGTCCTGATCTCCGCCGGCGCCGTCATCGTGGCCCTGACCATCGCGTCCTTCTGGCTGTCCTACGCCCACCTGGCCGAAGTCGCCGGCCAGCATGGCCTGGGCAGCGCCCGCGCCCGGCAGTGGGCATGGCCTGGAACGATCGATGCCTTCATCGTGACCGGCGAACTGCTCATGCTGCGGGCAGGGCTGAGGCGCGTCACGGACTGGTGGGCGATCGGCCTGACGGTCACCGGCTCAGTGGGCTCCATCGCACTGAACGTGGCTGGCGTTCGAGGCAGCAGCAACGTGCCGGTCCCGCTGCTCGACTACATCGTCGCCGCCGTCCCCCCGACCGCCGCGCTCCTCGCCTTCGGAGTCCTGATGCGGCAGATCCACCAGCTCGTCGCACCGCAGACACGCACCAATGGAGGGTCCATCACTGCGAGCGAGACCAAGTCGGGGACCGGGACGGGGACCGAGTCCGGGACCGAGTCGGGGACCGGGACCGAAACCGGGACCGCGACGGGGACCGGGACCGAAACCGGGACGGGGACCGGGACCGAGTTCGGGACCGGGACCGAGTCCGGGACCGCGACGGGGACCGAAACCGGGACGGGGACCGGGGCCGCGACGGGGACCGAGACGGGGACCGGCACCGACACGGGGACCGGCACCGACACGGGGACCGAGACCGAGACCGGGACCGAGACCGGGACCGAGACCGAGACCGGGACCGAGACCGAGACCGAGACCGGGACCGAAACCGCGACGGGGACCGAGACCGCGACGGGGACCGGGGCCGCGACGGGGACCGAGACGGGGACCGGGACTGACGGTCACCAGGAACCGTCATCGGGATCAGGAGGCCGGCGCCCCCGGCTGACCGTGGACGAGATCGTCGACCTCGTCCGTCCCCACGTCCCGAAGGCCCTGGCAGAGGACGGAAACGAGTCGATCACCCGCGTGCAACTCCGCCGGATCATGCGTGAGCACAAGATCCCGATCCGAAATGAGCGGCTGTCCCCGGTCCTGGCCCACCTGCGCACCCCTCAGCCCACTACTGCTAGGAGCAACCGATGAATACGTGCCCGAAGTTCGCCCGTATCCGGGCCAAGTACGAGCGGGAGACGACCTACCTGCTCAACCACGCTGCGCGCTCGGCCGCGAGGGGCAGCGCGGGGCTGGCCAACAGCAGCAAGCACCGCATGGCGCGGGACCTGTCCGGGCACGTCGCCCGGTGCCTCGAATGCGGGTAGTCCCGCGCCGGCAGGACTATCCGTGAACCCCGCCGCTCCGGATCCCGTCCGGAGCGGTCCCACTTTCTCCCCGACTCGAGAACGCAGAGATCATGCCGAACTCGCAGGAACCGCCCCTTCCCTCGTCTCTCCAGCCGATGACCAACTCGTCCCCAGGAGGAGCAAGTTATCGGCCAAGACACTCTTCACCGTCGGGGAAGCGCGTCTTGGCCATGCCCGCCCCGGAGGGGGCGGGAGAGGCCCAGCACCGGGGGGTGCTGGACCACGAGGCGGCGACCGAGGACGGATCGCAGCCGGAACAGCCCGCACCTCGCCGCACGCGCCGTGCCGCGAAGAGCGCTTCGCGCAAGCGCTCGCCGAAGAGCGATCCCGACAAGCGCTCCTACGTGTGCAGCGTCCGCCTCAACACCGCCGAGAAGCAGCAGCTCGTCGATGCCGCCGCTGCCGCCCGTACGAGCCTTCCCGCCTTCCTCGCCCGTGCCGCTCTCGCCGCCGCACGCGACCCGGAGTCCGCCGCCGGGTCCATCGCCGGCGAACGCGAGCTGATCTCCGAGATCTTCGCCGCGCGGCGGCACCTCGGCCACGTCGGCAACAACCTCAACCAGATGGCACGGGCCATCAACTCAGGCGACCGGCCGGCAGACGCCCAGCTCGACGCCGTCCTCAACGCCGTCCGCCGGGCGACCGAGCGCGTCCAGGCCGCCACCGACAAGCTCCTCGAAAGCCGCTAGACCCATGGTCCCGAAGATCCACAAGCGCGGGAAGCGCACCATCGGCCTCCTCTACTACCTGTATGGGCCGGGCAAGGCCGAGGAACACGTCGACCCGCACCTCGTGGCGTCCTGGGACCATGCCGCCCCCGACCCCGGCCGCGACGCGGAGGCCACGTACAAGCAGCTCCAGCAGCTCCTCGACCAGCCCCTCGCCCTCCTCAGCGACGACCAGCGGGCGAAGCCGCACGTGTGGCACCTGTCCGTGCGCAACGGCCCCACCGACCGGATCCTCACGGACACGGAGTGGGGCGACATCGCCCGACGCATGGTCGCCGCCGCCGGCATCGACGACCCCGACCAAGGCGCGGGCTGCCGCTGGGTCGCCGTCCGACACGCCGACGACCACATCCACATCCTCGCCACCCTCGCCCGCGAGGACGGCTACCGGCCCGACCTCGACCGCGACGCCGTCCGCGTCCAGGCCGAGGCCCGTCGCCTAGAGCAGGAACTCGGACTGCGCCGGCTCAAGCCCGGCGACGGCACCGCCGCCCAGCGCCCCACCAGCGCCGAGCGCCACAAGGCCGAGCGCCAGGGCCGCGAGCGGACCGCCCGCGAAGAGCTGCGCGAGACCGTGCGGCGGGCCGTGGCCGGCGCGGTCAGCGAGGAGGAGTTCTTCGGCCGCCTGGCCGCAGCCGGCCTTCTGGTGAAGACACGCGTCGCCCCGTCGGGCGACCTCCTGGGCTACAAGGTCGCCTTGCCCGACGACCGCAACAAGGACGGCGAGCCCGTGTACTACCCCGGCGCCCGCCTCGCTCCCGACCTCAGCCTGCCCCGCATCCGCGAGCGTTGGTCCGCGGACACCGTCTCTCAGAGCGGCGGCGCGGTCCAGCCCCTGCGCCCTGCGGCCCCGGCCACTGCGCGACGCAGAACTGCGGCGGTCGCCTGGCAGTCGCTCCTGATCGTCGAGCATGGTGAGGACGGCCTCGCTGCCGCACACATCGCCGCCGCCGGCGAGGTCCTCGACGCGCTCGCGAAGACCTCCGCCGCCCACACCCGGCGCGACCTCCAAGAGGCAGCCTGGGCGTTCGAGCGCGCCTCCCGCTCGCATGTCCGCGCCGTACGAGGTAACGACCGTGCCTTGCGGCAGGCCGCCCGCGATCTCGTTCGTGGTGGGTCGGCCCTTGGTCGCGGCGAGGACAGCGCGAGCACCGCCATGGCGATCGACATGCTGTTCTTCCTGATCACCGCCGCCGCGCATTGGCACGCGAGGAAAGGCCACGCGCAGCAGGCCGAGGCCGCCGAGCAGGCCGCCGAGCACCTTCGGTCCGCCTACCGGGCCGCTGCCCTCCACCCACTCGCCGTGCTCCATCAACGCGGTCGGCGCCTCTCTCGGCCTCTGCTGCAGCGGCAGACCGCCATCCTTCGCGCGGCGGTCCCCCACCTCGCCGAGCAGGTCCTCGCCGAGGAGGGCTGGTACGCCCTGGCAGCCACGCTTGCCGACGCCGAGGCCGCCGGCCACGAGCTAGCCGTCCTGCTCGCCGACGCCGCCGGCCGTCGCGAGCTGGGCACCGCAGAGTCGATCAGCGACGTCCTCGTCTGGCGCCTGCGCCGTACGGCAGGCCTGCCCTCCGACGCAGCTGAAGCATCCTCCGCCGATCCCGCATCTTGGGCCTCCCCGGCAGGCAGGTTCCCCAGGTCGGATCGCGGACGACACGTGCGTGGGTAACTCGATGCCGAACCCGCTTGGTGCCGCCCGGCCTCGGGGCTCTACATGCTGGCCGGGACCAAGGTGGTGACCAGGTGCCCGGCCTCAAGGTAGTGGTATAGGTCGAGGCCGCTGTCGATCATGGTGAGGGCGGCATGGTGCCGGGCGGCGGGGATGGCGGCAATCTGGTTACCGTCGCGGTTGACCCTGATGGTCTCTGGCTTCTTGCCTGGGTGGGTCAGGGTAACCGGCCCGTCTCCGGGGGCCGGGTCTACCCAGGCGAGAGGCATCGTCACGGGACGTCCTCGCAGCAGTTCGTTGAGCGGATTAGCTGGCTTGCTCACGTAGTCGAGGAGGTCCTCAACCTCGTACGCGTTGGCCTTGTATGCGTTGACCCATCCGTCGATCTGCTGGTCGGCGACCCAGGTGCGGAGCTGGCCGGAGCCAACGCCTGCCTCCACCGCCGCGCGACCGATCTGGTGGGCCAGGCGGCGGGAGGTAATGCCGGAGGTCAGTAGCGTGATGGCCTGCTCGGTGTCGACTCCGTGCCGGATGTGCCAGGCCGTTTGTGCGAACAGGCGGGGCGTGGTGGGTGTCAGCAGAGGGTGGGTGTTCACGAGGTTGATCAGGGCTCCGGCTGTCCAGCTGATCGCGTGTTCGAATGCCTGCTTGATGCTCTGGACTGTTAGCTCCAGCATCTGGGGATGGGACGGGACGCTGTCGGGCATCCAGGCGCGGGCCAGTTCCGGGATGGAGGTGCCGGAGATCCAGTCCTGGACCGCGTCGTCGATCGGCACGTCGAAAGTGAGGCTCTTGCTCTGCTCGTTGGTGAGTTTCCATTTCCCCCGGGCCTCGGGCGTGAGCAGAAGGTTCTTGAAGGCGCCCTGCTCGGCAAGGAAGGCCAAGGTCTGCTCCAGCGACCACTCGGGCGGCCCGAAGAAGACGCTGATCTCATCCGGGGTGTCCTCGGGGACGGCGTGGGCGACGAGTTGTTCCGCGAGGCGTCGAGCGAGCTGGTCGAGGAAGCGGGCGGATCCGATGCTGGTTCCGGTGCTGGCCCACCGGCGAGCCGAGACGGGGTCGGTGGCGTCGTAGACCGCGGTGACCTTCTCCGCGAGCGCCATCCAGCGGGCCGGGACCGAAGGGTCGTCGGCCTGTTCCATCGCAAGCAGCGACCGCACCGGGTCCAGCCGGTCGCCGGGCGCGTGGAGGGTCTCGGCGTGGGTCTGCAGGACGAGCCACACGAACGCAGTGAAGTCGGCCGCGACGGTTCCCATCACGCCGAACAGGCCATCGAGCGAGTTCTGTAGCTGCAGCTCGGCATGGGCCAGTGACCGCAGGGCGTCTTCGCTGAACAGTTCGGAGGTGACGGTGAGCCGCTCGCTGTCGGGGGTGAGCGTCTCAAACTCCGCGGCCTGAGGCGGATAGGGGCGGGTGAGGATGACCCACCCTTCGCTCTCGCGCCCGGCCCTGCCAGCCCGGCCGATGGCGTTAAGCAGTTTCGCGGGACTGAGACCTTGCTGGTTCCCGCGTGTCGGATCACCCTCGACCGTGTGATTGATGATGACGGTGCGCACCGGGAGGTTGACGCCGTCGGTGAGGGTGGTGGTGCTGGCGATGGCCAGCAGGTCTCCGTCACGAAGTCCTTGTTCGACGGCGTGGAGGACGTCGTCGGGCAGGTCGGCGTGGTGGAAGGCGACGCCGTGGCGGGTGCAGTCGACCAGGGGGTGGTGCTCGCCGAGGGTCTCGGCCAGGAACTCGGTGAGCGCCGCAGCCTGGGGGCGGACGTCCAGGTGCTCGGCCATGGCGCGCGCGGCGTTCCTGGCGATGACTTTGCTGGCGACGACCATCAAGACGCTGCCGGCCCGGGTCAGGGCGGCGGCGCCGGCGGCGAACACCTCGTAGTCGGCGATGCCGCCGGTGAGCTTGGTGGCAGCCTTCCACCGCCAGGAGTCGGGAGAGGCGTACGCTCTGGTGCCGACACGGGGGAAGGTCAGGCCAAAGATACCACCGGCGGCGGTCGGCCGGACGTCGAGCCGGGGAGCCACCGGCACAGTGGACCGGGTGGTGGACGGTTGCTTCTTGCTCGGCTTGCGCGGGGTGCGCTCGGCCTCGCTCTTGAGCAGCTGCGGGTACATGAGGCCGTGCAGCCGACGAGGACCGCGCCAGTCGTCGGTGAAATACACCTCCTCCGCCGGCCGCTCCGGATCCAGCCACGACGCCAGCGCACCCCGGTTGCCGACAGCGGCGGACAGCAGCACCAGCCTGATGTCGGAGCGGGTCCGCAGAAGGGCGAGCAGGCTCTCCAACACGAACCCGCGCCGGCCCTGGGCTAGGTGGTGGGCCTCGTCGACGACGATGAGGCTGACCTCGTTCAGCGCTGTGCCCGGGTCGTTGCGGATCATGTGCATGAGCCGCTCTGGGGTCACGATGTCCACGTCCCCAACGAGGGAACCGCTGCCGTCGGCGAGCGGGAAGTCCGGCTGCTCGGCGACCAGCTTGCGCTCCAGCAGCCGCAGCCGGCCCCGCAGCGCGGCCCGCATCTCCCGGCCCAGGCTGCGCATCGGCGACACGTAGACCACGCGGCCGGGCCGCTGCGCCAAGTGGGAACAGATCACCAGCTGGGCCATCAACGTTTTGCCCGCGCTGGTGGGCACGCTGATCAGGCTCCGGCCGGTGGCGGGGTCGACCGGGTTGCCCCGCTCCAGGTTCAGCAACTGGCGCTGCGGGCGCCACAGGGTCATCACCGGCGGATCGGACATCGCGAAGGTCCGGGCAACCGCATCCGGAGTTCCCTCCGGGAGCAGCGAGTACAAACTACTGGCGGCCATCTCGCCGCTCAGGCCGAGGAGGTGGGCCGCGACCCACCGGGCCGACGGATCACTGCGGCCAGCCCGGCCGTCGAGCACGCTGCCCAGCAGATCCTGTGCGTCCTGCAGGCGGTCCGGATCGCCGAACGAGAGGAACAGGCGCAAGAGGTGGACCGCTTCGACGACGGCTTCGGCAGGTCCGTACATCGTGCCGGCGAGAGGATCGCCGTCCATCAGCTCACGGAGCTCCGCAAACTGCCGACGCCACGCGGACAGGACCCGGTTCAGATCAGGCCGGTCGAATGCCAGGAACACGACACCGGCCTCCAGGGCCAAAGTGTCGATGTGCGCCGTGAGCGAGGAAGTGAAGTTCACCAGGTTCTTGACCTGACGGTAGACGGCGGTGGCGTTGGGCTCTTGCTCGCACCGGCGGTACCCGGCCTGGGCGGCGAAGGCGATCCTCAGCTGCTCGGTCGGGGAATGTCGCTCGTCGGCCAGCGCCAGATCCATCACGTGCGCGCTGACAGCGAGGGCCTGCCGGGTCCGCATCGGGTCGAACCCAGGAGTCTCGGGCTCGACCGCGGCCAGTCCGTGCAGGAGCCACGCCGTCGCCAGCACATCGTCCGGAATCGCACGGTCCCTGCCGAAGGCGGCGATCTCCAGTTGGGTGATGGCCGCCAGCAGGTCCTGCGCCGAGGGCAACACCCCGCCGGGGCGGTGTTCGCCGAGGGCCGTCGCGAGTACAGCCGGATCTAGAGTGCGGTCCACACGTACTTCCTCACCTGATGGGCGAAGCCCTCCAGATCGTCGATCGCCACCACCAGGCCCTGCAGCGCGCCGGGGTGCTTGTGGGTAGTGAAGTGCTCGCGCGCGAGGTGGAAGGCCTTCTTCGGGATCGCCGTGGCATTCAGTGCGACGCTGACGCCGGCGCCGACCGACTCCTCCTCATCGACCCACTGCTCAGCCAGACTGCCCACGAACTCCCGGGTGTCGTCAGCGAGCAGTTTGTCGCCCCAGGAGAGCATTCCCAGGTAGGTCGCCCCCTTGGTGCTGAGCTGCGTCCAGCCCTTGTAGATTGCCCCGTCCGGCCGGTTCGTCTTCCCGGTGTACTTCTTCATCTCCCACAGACGAAAGGAGAAGCCCCGGGCCGTTCCGTCTTCCCGGTAGACGATGAGTCCGTCGCCACCTCCGTCATTGACGGCGGCCTTCGGCGGTCCGAGGATCTCCACGGCGCGCACTGGATCCTCGGGCAGGTCGCGGGTCAGGAGGTACCAAAGCCATTCGCCCACGTACCCGGCCAACCCGTGGTTGCCTTCCTTCCTCGCGGCTGCCGCTTCGAAGACGGGCTTCGCGAAGTGCTCCACCAGGACGTGATCCTTCCCGGTCAGCTTCACCCCGTTCAAGGTGGCCTCATGCCATTTCCCGTAGCTCCGGGGACGTCCGCCGGTGCGTTCCCGCATGATCTCGTCGGCGATGATCCACGCGGCGGCAGCCCGGTCCTCGGGGCTTCCGCTGAGGGTCACAACGAGTTCCCAGCGGCACTCCTGGTCGTCTCCTCGGGGCTCCCGTCGTACCAGGTCGGCCACCCGCCCACCGACGGCCGTTGCTCGGGCCTGCGCCTGCGCGGGGGAAATATCCGCCACCCGAACCCCCTGCTCGTTCCAGACCACCCGCGCCGTACCGGTTGGGTACAGGGGGCCGAGGCGGCCCTCGGCAAGGTCACCCTATCGAGCGGTCCGTGCCAGATCTGGAGGTAGCCCAGAACGAGGAGAGGGGACCACCCTTCCCGGCGGTCCCCTCTGTTTGGCTATCAGGCAGGCTGCCTCTCAGGAACGTGGGCGCAACTCGGCGGGCCGAGGTCCTTCCTCTTCGAGCTCAGGCGCGGCGTCTTCTGCCAGTAGGCGCCGCAGTCGGCGCTGCACTGCAGCGAGACACCGAAGTTTGGTGCGTGAAGCCCAGATCCGAACACGCCGCGAAAGCCAACGAGCCTGTATGCCGTACCACCAGATGGCAACGGGCAGCAGCAGGCAGAGGAACAACCAGAACATCCACGGAGACTCTGTCACGTTCAACCTCACGAAGGGATTGGCGCCCCCGCGCGAAGCTATGCGGCGAGGACGAACTTACTCGGGGCGGGCTTCAGGCCCGTCCCCGGAGCGCGAGGTACCCGTGGCGCAGCCAGTCGCAGGAGACCGCACGGCGAAGACTCGGTCAGTGGAACCGTGAGGGGGTGTACGACGTGCTTGACGGAGCCGTCGAGGCGATGCTGAACGATGTCCAGCAACAGCGTCGAGAGAGCGCCGGCAGCATCCGCGAGGCGCGCAAGTTCGGTGCTCGTTGGCGTGCGTCCGGCACCGCTGATTTCATCGAGCCGCAGGGACAACTGCTCCATCGCCTTGACCGCGATGGTCGCCGACTTACCTGAGCCCGCCGTGTGCCATGTGATGTGCTCCAGTGCTGCGAGCCTCTGCTGCCCATCGAGCAGCAGCAACGGGTCGGCAGCAAGTGGTGCGGGCTCAAGAGCGTGGAGAGCCCACGAAGTAGCGCACGGGAATCCAGCTGCCTCTTCCGCTGTGCGGAGAAGTCGGCGCGTCAGCTCCTCGCCCGGAAGGCTGGAGGACGATCGGGTCTTCGCCTGAAAGAGCCAGATCTTCTGCAGATGCTTGAGCTGCGACTCGGCCCTGAGCAGGAGCCCATCGATCTTCGGTTCGTCGAAGCCGGCCGTCAGCATGTTGGTCGACACAACGATATCGAGCTGCGGCTCGATATCCGTAACCGGATGGGTGTCAAAGCCCTTGGGCTGGAGCATCCGGAGCGCCATTTCCCATGCCGAAAGCCAGGGGGACTGGTCCCCTCGCTCGCCCGCAGGTTGGTCGCTCACACCGGGAAGGTTACGGCATCTATCCTCCGCCGCCTCTTCCTTCACCGTGAAAGCGCCTGGCAAGCACATCGTGCCGCCCATCCGCAGGGACGACACATCCCGGGCCTGCATGAGGTGTCCGGCTGTACTGAGCTGACGCCCCGCAGCCTCTTCGGCTGGTGGAACCCAGCGGGTCCTCCCCAGGTGTAGAGCAACCTGGCCGCCACCCGGAGCACGCGCGTCGCTCGGCTTCGGCAACGTGACATTGGCAAATCCCAGAGTTGAAGGGGTCTGGCCGTTCGAGACACGATCCCCGTCCGACGGCAGCCGTAGGAGGGGAAGACATGTTCGGACGCAGGCGTGTGGCCCGTCAGCAGCGAGGAGCCTGGACATGGGCTGAAGCCATGAGCGCTACGCACGTCGAGCCCCCGCTCGAATCCCCCGCCGTGGTGCGCCAGGAGGTGAAGGGCCTGATGATGACGCACCCCCATCCCCTGGTCGTCGACGGTGACGTCCGGGCCTGCAGGACGTGCGGCTCCTACCGCGACTGGGTCGTGGTCAGCCTCCGTGACGAGGTGTGGCTGCGCTGCCCCGCCGGCCACGAGCAGCACGAGCCCCGCCTCGACACCGCGTGGTACGACCGGCACAGCGGGCCGGTCACCCACCGGCACAACACCTACGACGACGGCCTGCGAGACCTCGGGCACTAGCTCGTCCTCGCCCCGCCGAACCGCCGGAGGAGAGCCCGTTTCGGGCCCGGCACTGTCAGACCATCCGACCACCGAAGGATCTCCGTGCACCGTCGCGCCTCCGCCGTTCTGTCCCTTGCCGCTCTTGTCGCCCTCACCGCTTCGGGCTGCGCGAAGGGCAGCGCCTCCCCTGCTCCTTCCGATTCCGCGCCGGCCGCCCCGGGCAAGTCGACTGCTGCGGCAAAGCCCGCAGAGGCCCCGCTCTCCTCGGCCGCGCTCTCCGAGCGGCTGCTGGACGAGTCCGACCTCGGCCAGGGCTACACCCGTCAGGCGAAGACCGACAGCAGCCACCGCGACGATGTCACCGTCATCGGCTGCCCCGCGCTGGAGAAGCTCGGCGGCGACGGCGCCGCCGGCAGTGACCTGGACTTCCCCAACAGCGCGGAGGCCGCGTTCTCCTACATCCGCGGCTCCGGTTCCGAGGTGACCGAGGAGCTGTACAGCGACACCGTCTCCAAGCTGGCTCCGGGCACCAGGACCGTGTTCGAGGCGATGACCGGCTGCCCGGTGTACCAGGTCGTCGTGGGCGACGCCCCGATCGCCATCACGACGCAGAAGCTCCCGGCGCCCGCCCTCGGCGACGAAGCCTGGAGCCAGCTCCTCACCTTCACCGCAGGTGGTCGCGACACCGTGATGAAGCAGACCGCCGTACGCGCCGGTTCCGTCCTCATCGTCGTGTCCGGCTCTCCCGCCCTCGTCGACACGCACCTGACCCGTGCGGTCAACAAGGCCCGAGGCTGAACGAGCACACACGACGACGGCCCCTGGGCTCCGCATCGGAGTCCAGGGGCCGTCTTCGTTGCTCGTCGAGCAGCGCCCGCGGTTGTCAAGGGCAGGTGTGGCGACGGCGCTCGTCGTCCGTGATCACCTTCGCGGTGGCGGTATAGGTCCATCCGCACACGCGGGTCGCGTCCCATCGGGCCCGGCCGGCGCACTGCGGAGTGCGCGGCCGGCCGCTTGTGGACACCAGGTGCCGGGCAGGACCGGCGGCCGGGCAGACCTTACCGTCCGGGTGGTGGGCGGTGAGGCGGGGAAGAGGGCATGGCAGGGGAACCTCCTCGGAGAACAGAATGCCGACCCGGGGGGGTAGGTCAGGGTGCGGGCGTCACGAAGAGACGGCCGGCGGCGCTCTCGGGCGGGTTGCGGCGCAGCACCGGAGTGGGCGCGGCAAGCGACGCGGCGAAGGCCGAGACCAAATCGTGGGGGACGCTGGCGCTGAAGACTGCGGTCCACTGGTAGGGGTCACCGATTACGGGCTCGGCCCACGCCTGCCACCCGGACAGGCCGGGTCGCGGGTCGCCGTCGCTGATCATCTCGGGAAGCTCGGCCCAGGCGAATCCCGCCGACATGCCGGGATCCCAGGCGCGAGTATCGGGGGTGTCGATGTCCCGGGCCCAGCCCTGCGCGCACAGGGCATCGAGGACGCGACCGTAGTCGTCGTAGTTGACGGCCGGGTCGGTACGGGCATCGGTGGCCAGGAGGAAGTCGGCGATGGCCTCGGGGGGTGTGCCGGCGGTGAAGCAGGCGGTCCACTCCATCGCGGCGCTGGCCGGGTGCATGCGCGCGGAGACGTGCCAGGCGACCTGGAGGTCGCCGAGGAGGAAGTCGTGGGAGCCGCGCACCCACTCGGCCCCGGCGAGTCCTCGGGGGCTCAGGTACAGCAGGGTGGAGCGGGCAGTCGTCCAAGTCGACCAGCTGGCCTCCACGAGGACCTCGGCCACTCGGTCGGCGAGTTCGTCGTCGTCGCCGGCCAGATGGCGCGGTCGCACCCAGTAGGCGGGGCGGGAGGGATAGAGGGGGTGGTGCGAGTTCAGGGGCGCCTCCAGGCAGTAGGTGCGGTTGGTTACTGCGCGGCGATGTCGGAGCGCGCGCGGCGGGGCGCTTCGTTGGGCTCGTGCCAGCCGACGGCGACGGTGACCTCCGGCGGGACGGGGCCCTGCTGCTCGCCGTTCTCCGTCACGTAGACCGTCATGCGGCCGAGCGTGTCCTTCACCGCGATCACGTCGGCGATGCCGTGCTGGAACGGAAAGAAGGGATTGATGGCGAGGCGCACCGGAGTGTCGGGGTCGAATGCGGACAGCCGGTCGATGAGATCGCGGGCGGTGAGAGGGGAAGACAACAGCAGCTCCTGTCAGGTGGGGGATGGGGTGCCGGGGCACAGGCGGGCGGCGGGCACGGACGTGGCCAGCACGCTCCTGACGGCCGCAACGACGACGGCCGCAGGGGTCTCTTTGTGGAAGGAGACGCAGTAGCCGGGTACATCCGCAGTGCCAGTGACCGCGAGTTTCCAGCCCTCTGCGTCGGTGCCGGGCCGGCCGTCGGGGAACCAGCCGAGGTAGAACTGGCCATCCCGCGAGTTGATGTGCACATCGGCCCGGTCGTCGATGACGACCTTGAAGTCGGCGTCGGTGAACAGGTCGATGACGTTCATCGGCTGTCCCCGGCCGAGCAGCCACGTCCGCAGCCGCAGGTCTGCGACGGTGGTGGAGAAGCCCGGCCTCGCAGCATCGACGGTCATGGGCAATCACCTCTCTGACCTGGTGCTTTCGGGAAGGGGTCCACGTTGACATCCCTTGCCGCTTGTCCACCAGTCCTTCCGCGTTCCTTCCTGTCTGCCTCGGGCGAACTGGTGTCCTTCGACAGCGAAGTGAGTCGTGGGTAGACCGCTGACCTGTGCGGACTGAGCTGGATGTCAACGAGCCTGCTCGCGATGACGCCATTCGGGATCGTCCGCCCCTGTTAGTGGCGGAGCCCGGAACCCGCAGGAAGGCGGCCAAGAGACACCTCGCTGTCAGTGGCCGTACCTAGGGTTCTTGTGTGACCGAGCACCCTGAATCCACACTGCAGCATCTGAATACCGAGATCTTGGGGGCCTACGGCTGGCCGCCTTTCGGCGGTATGTTCGACCTGATCGAGGAGTGGCCAGCCAGAATCCCCACCAAGATCGGCGTCTATGTCTTCCTGGCCGGCGGTGATAAGCCCATCACTTATCCGGTTGGCGAGTCCTCGATCGTCTACTTCGGCAAGGCAGAGCAGCAGCGTGGAGTGCGGGGCCGGGTCAGCCAGCATCGAGGCAGGATCAAAAACGGTCCTCACGAACGCTGGGCTGGGCATCCGGCGCACGAGTGGCTGATGGCTCGAGGCGGCTTCTGCGCGTATTCGCTGGCTCCCGACCGCGATCCGGCTCACCCACTGAGCCACAGCGCCTCATGGGTGGAGCGCGAGCTGGTCAGGGCTTTTCAGCGTCTGCACCGTACACGTCCTGTGGGCAATGGAACCGCTGCGTGAAGCCAGCTGAGGACGAGGCGGGCGCGCCACCTGCGCCTGCCGGTCCCGCCCAGCGGAACAAGCGAGCGCATGCACAGAGGGGTGGTTCGACATCCCTGGCCTCGGAAGCCCAGTGACCTCTCGGTACAACAGCCGGCGCACCTGGAGAAAGGACGCGTGAAAGTCGGAATGTCGGTGATCAAGGGCACGCCCAAGTGCGCATGCTGCGGAGGAAGGAACGAGCGCAGATTCGTCTCCAGCGGAGACGAAACCGTGTGGACGTACGTATGCGACAGCACCAAGTGCAACGAAGATCAGAAGGAGATTGCCAGGAGGGCGGCGAGGCACGGCATCACGTACGACAGGTACGCGGAGATCCACCTGAGTCAAGGCGGTCGGTGCCCGGTATGCGGACAACACCTCGGGAAGTTCGACAAGGACGTTGTGATCGACCACGATCACTCGTGCTGCCCCGGGAAGACGTCGCGCGGTGACTGCGTGAGAGGCATCCTTCATCGGCGGTGCAACTCTGTGATCGGGTACCTCGGCGATGACCCGGACAAGTTCGAACGGATAGCCGAGTACCTCCGGGGCTACTGAGGCGTGAGCGGCCGTCAGAGCACCTCGGTCCTACACCTTTGAAGACGGAACGACTGGGTTCGCTGTCAATCGCCTCGATTGGCTGACAAAGAACCCTGTCCGACCGCGACTTCGTCTACGTATAGGCCGACGGGATCCACCCGAAGGTGAGGCTCGGCCAAGCGCACTCGTGCGTGCTGGTCCTCCTCGGCGTCCGCCTGGACGGCACCGGTCGTGACGGTTCTCGCGTTAGCGGTCAGGGCTGGGGCCGGGGTCTAGATCTCCGTCCAGGAGGGCCTGGATGATCCTCGCGGTGCGGGCCTGCATCTCGGGCCCGTGGCCGGCGAGGTTGTGGTCGAGCACGGGCTGGGGCATTTCGAGTACCTGCTTCAACTCTCCGATGAGAGAGGGCCAGGGCATGAGCGAGTCAGTCAGGTCCTCGACGTTGCCAGCCCAGTCGGCTCGGCGCGCTCCGATGGCGAAGGCGAGCAGAAGGACGGCGAAGAGGGGCTCGCTGTCGAGAACGGCGAATACGCCGAGACCTGCAAGGTTCTCTTTTCCGGTCTGGGCGGCGACGGCGCGGGCGACGACGGGGAGCTGGAGGAAGAGCAGCGTGGCCACTGAGCGGGCTTCCTCCCATTCGGCGTCGGTGGCTTCGGCGAGCGCTTCGGTCATCCGCGGCAGGGACACGACGTCGGCAGCATCGACGAGGAGGCTCGCCGGACCGGTCAGCCAGGGCTCGGCCCCTTCCACCCGCTGCCGTCTGCCCGGCGAGACGCCGAGGACCTTCTCGATCGTCTCCGCCTCGTCTTCCGTCACGTCCGGCCGTGTGCCGAGGGCGAAGATCTGGAGCATGTGCGCGACGGCGGCTGCCCGGTCGCTGGCCGGGACGCGGATCGGGCGGGGCAGGGCGTTCTTGCCGCGCATCGCGGCCATGGAGGCGGCGACGGCGCCCACGACCGCGTCCTGGTCGTCGACCGGGTCGAGGCCCTGGCGGGATGCCTCGGTATGAAGGAGCTGCTCCAGCGCGTGCGACAGGTCGTCCATCACGATGGTCGCGGAGGTACGGACGGCGTCGAGGTCAAGGGGGAAGCGCTCGACCCACAGCACGACGCGCAGCACGTCCACGTCCACCGTGCGCTCGCGCCAGCGCAGGAGCCGGACCAGCTGGTGGTCACTGCCCGGCGGGTAGACCCAGACCGGGCGGCGCCCATCGTTGCCGACGCGGACGGGACGCGGCATCAGGCCGTTGCTGCGGAAGCCCTCCAGCTTCCTCTCGGTCATCGTGCTGAAGCCAGCGGAGGCGGCGGCGCGAAGGAGATCGTCGCGCTGCAGGACACGGGGTTGGACTGCCATGCCGGGCAGCGTAGGGGCGCCACGGCACGCCGGGCGAGCCGAGTACTCCCGCCCTGGGCCGCTCTAACTTGCAAATGGGCCTACCTCCATTGTCACCAGCGGGTTTGCGCTGCTTCTGTGAGTGCGCGGCGCCAACTCGGGCGCTGCTCCTCACTCTCGAAAGGACTGCCCATGTCCAGGAATCAGGTAGCGGCCGTGACCGGAATGATCGTGCGCTCCCTTACGAAGCGGTGGGCTGACGCGAATGGCCTCAGCAGGGAGCGGGGCCTGCTGCTCGCGTGGGCGGCCGGCGCCCTCGCCTCGGTGGCCGTCATGCGCGTCTGACGGTAGCCGAGCGCATCGGGAACAGTCTCCGCAGACGTGCCGAAGGCCCCGGGAACCATGGTGGTTCCCGGGGCCTTCGGGCCGGGGTGGCTGTGGACTACTGAGTGCGCTTGCTGGTGCCGGGGCTCGCACCTCGGCGTTTGACCGTTCCCGCGGGTCAGCCGGCGGTCGGGGTCTCCGCCTCGTCCTCCGTCTTCTTCCGTCGTGCCGCGATCAGGGCTCCGCCGCCGACCGCGATCAGCAGGCCGCCGGCCGCGAGGAGCCAGGTGTTGGAGTCGGCCCCGGTGTGCGCGAGGGAGCCCTTGGAGGGCGGGGTGCTCGCGGTGTTCGTCGGGGGCACCGGTGCGGTGGAGGTGGACTGGCTCGGGGTCGGGGTGGTCGGCCGGGGCGTCGCAGGAGTGGTGGGCGGGGTGCTCGGGGTGACCGGCGGCGTGGTCGGCGGGGTCGTCGGAGTGACCGGCGGCGTCGTCGGCGGAGGCGTCGTGGGCGGGGTGGTGGGCGGGGTGGTGTTCTTCTTGGTGTTGGTGAAGGTGGCGGTGGTCTTCTCGGCGGGCTTGGCGGTGATCTTGACCGGGGTGGTGTCGAGCTCGTAGCCGGTGGGGGCCTTGGTCTCGGTGCCGGTGTAGGCGGTGCCCTTGCGGGAGGAGACGGGGAGCTTGGTGGTGGCGGTGCCGTCCTTGCCGGTGGTCAGGGTGATCGCCTTGCCCGTTCCGGTGGCGGGAGTGATGTTGATGACGGCGCCCGCCAGGGGCTTGCCCGTCTTCTTGTCGGTCTTCTTCACCAGCAGCTCGGCGGGCTTGAAGGCGTCGATGATCGTGAGCTTCGCGGTGTGCTCGGGGGTGACGATGACGTCCTGGTCGGGGGCCAGGTCGTGAAGGGGGCTGCCGGAGTCGGTCTCCTTAAGGCGGTAGGTGCCGGGGTGGACGTTCTCGAAGCGCAGAACGCCGTCCGTGCTGGTCTTACCGGTCAGGGCCTTGGTGCCGTTGAGGGTGTCGAGGAGGGAGAACGCGGCGCCGGCGAGAAGGGCGCCGTCCGGGTCCTTCTTGGTGATCTCGACGGCGCCCGGCGGGATTTCGGGGGCGTTGGCGAAAGCAGTGGGGCCCAGATCAGGGAGCTGGTCGCCAGGGTGGTCGCGGCGACGGTGGCCGCGGTGCGGCGGGTGGCACGCATGAAGAAGGAGTTCTCCTCGGTCAGGTGTGGCGGTGGGCGGAGGTCAGTGGGAGCGGGCAGCCGGTGCCTGGCCGGGAGCCGGTACGGGGCGGCCGGAAGGCGGGCTGGTCCGCAGCGGTGAGGGGGTGGCCGCGTGCCGTCGGGAGGCGGCTTGGACGAGGGCGCGCTGCTTGTCCATCGGCATGCTGGCGATGCGTTCGAGGGCGCCGGCGGTGTCGGGGCCGAGGCGGCGGCCGGTGAGCTGGGTGACGGCGGCGGCTTCGGCGAGCATGCCCTGGTCCAGTGGGAGGCCGAGCATGTCCATCACGTAGTAGCGGGAGTTGCGCAGGGTCTCGGTGATGGGCCTGTCGTCGTAGGTGCCGCTCTCGGCCAGGTCGAGCACGGCCTGGGCCGCTTCGTGGAGGCGGGTGAGTACGACGGTGTCGGTCGCCCAGAACGTCTCGTGCCAGCGATCGGCCCATGAGCCGGGTGCGGCGAAGCTCCGGGGTGTGCTGAGGGCGGGGTACGAGACCTGGACGAAGTCGAGGATCGCGGTGCGCAGGCCGGTGAGGTCGGCGCCGTCCCAGGGTGGCAGGCCGCCCTGGTGCCAGTCGCGGATGACGCCGTGGCCGGCGCCGGGCCCGACTCTGGCGTCGCGGCGGGTGAACGTTCCGTGCTCGGCGAAGCGGAGGTGGACGGTGTCGAGGGTGCCGCGCTCGGCGTGGATGACGGCCAGGCGCAGGCCGTTGTACTCCCGGTCCGTGATCGTGCGGGCGAACTCGATGCGCAGGCGGATCGGTGAGTCGGTCGGGGTGGCGTAATAGACGTCGCCGACGACTGTGCCGAAGGGAAGTGGAAGGTCGAGCCTGTCGAAGAACTCCTTGGCGTGCAGGGACACGAGACTCCTTCGGTCAGCGACGGGCCGAGCGGCCGACGGGCGGTGTGGCGGTCGCCGGCAGCCGGGTGGTGGTGCTCCAGCGCGGGACGCTGTGTGTGGTGATCGCCGGAGCGCGGTGGCGGGCGCGCTGGATGTCGAGCGGGGTGGGGGCCGGCGGTTTCGGCGGGGTGAGCGGGGTGAGCTGCGCCATCTCGGCGAGTTCGGGGGCGAGCTGGTCGCGATAGCGCAGGACCGGTGTCGGGTCGAGCAGGGCCTTCGCGGTGGCCGCAATCAGGTGGGCGGGTGTGCGGGAGGTGAAACGTGCTTCGGCTCGGTGCCATCCGGACGGTCCGGCCCACAGCAGGACCGTTTCCGCGTCGGGGTCTGCGCTGCCGACGTCGATGGACACCCCCGCGGTGCCGTCGGGGGCCGTGACCTCGACGAAGGGGCCATGGGCGCGGCTGCTGCGTCCGGGGGCGCCGAGAGTGACCGATCCCGGAAGCCGCCGGGTCGTCCAGCCCGCGTCGAGCAGCGGTTGTACCCGCGTTGCCCAGTACGGGGAGGGGGCTTCGGTGAAGGGGTCCTGGTCCTTGCGTGCTTCCCAGTCGTGTTCGAGCGCGGTGGTGAAGGCGGCGACGATCTCGGCGGGAAAGGCATCGTTGAAGGTCGCCGACCAACGGGTCGGGGACGAGGCGTCCTCGCTGGCGGAGATCTTGTAGACGTCGAAGTCGTCGCCGTACCAGCCGATGCGGATGCGCTGATCGGGTGAGGTGATGAGCATCTGGCAGGGGCCGTCCTCCAGGTGGAGGGTGGGCCAGTGCCGTACGGGGACGAAGGCGGCGTCGCCGCACCAGTCGGGTCCCGCGAGGTAGCGCGGGGAGACGTAGACGTCTCCTTCCGGGGTGTACGTCACGCGGTGCCTTCCGTCTGAGCGGCGGGCTGGACGGTGAGGGTGATGTGCTGTGCGGTCTCGGCGAGGCGCTGCTCGACCTTGGCGGCGTCGTAGCCGGTGACGACGTAGAGGCCGGCGCGGGCGACGTCGACGTCGCCCTCCGGGGGCAGGACGATCTGGTCGCCGATGGCGCCGATCCACTGGACGAGGTCAAGCCACCGGGCGTGGTCGGCGAAGCCCTGGTCGATGGAGCAGTGGGTGAGGGTGCCGGAGGTCTCCGGGTAGAGCAGGGTGACGCCGGCGGCGCGCGGGCGCGTGTGTTCCAGGCGGGGGGTTGTGCCGCAGGCGAGGTCGGCGGCGATGCGGGGCAGGTCGAGGCCGGTGGCGAGGCGGACGAGGTGGCCGATGAGGTCACCGCCGATCCGGCCGTTGACCTCGATGATCCGCGGTCCGGCCGTGGTGAGGCGCATCTCGACGTGCTGGATGCCGTGGTCGAGGCCGAGGGCGCGGATCGCGGCGGCGGCGATCGGGGCGACCTCGTCGAGCAGCGGGTCGGTGGCGTCGACGGTGTGGCCGACCTCTTCGAAGTACGGCTCGAAGCCGAGCTTCTTGCGGGTGACGGCGACCGCGTGGGTGTGGCCGTTCTGGGTGACGCACTCGACGCTGATCTCCGGGCCGTCGAGGTACTCCTCCACCAGGACGTCGGTGTTCTGGCCTCCGGCCAGGGCGGCGCCGGCGGCGGCGAAGTCGAAGGCGCGGGCCAGGTCCTCGCTGTTGTCGACCCGGATGACGCCGACGCTTCCGGCCTGCCCGGCGGGCTTGAGGACGACGGGGTATCCGATGTCCTCGGCCAGGATGGTGGCCTCCAGCAGGTCGCGGACGCGGCCGGAGCGCGCCGAGGGGACCTGGTGGGTGGCCAGGAGCCGGCGGGTGGTGTGCTTGTTGCGGCAGTTCTCCATCACGGCTGGCGGGTTCGTGCGCAGGCCGAGGTGCTGGGCGAGCTGGGCGGTGTGGACGAGCAGGTTCTCGTTCCACGTCAGGACGCCCGCGATGGTGCGCCGGGCGGTGATCGCCTTGCCGGCGGCGAAGAGCTGGTCGAGGTGGTAGGGGTCGGCGAGTTCGTGGTCGACGACGTGGCCGGCCTCCCAGGTGAGCGGCTGCGGGGTGATGACGGCGACGTCGTAGCCGGCGGCGACCTGCTTGAGGCAGTAGCCGCGGTACACCTCGTCGCCGGGGTCGACGACGAGGACCGTGGGGCGGCCGGTGGTCTGCTGCAGGGCGGTCGGGGCGACGGTCACGGGGAGGTGGTCCTTGTCTTCACAGGTGTTCGGGTGGCGGCGGGTGACGGCGTCGAGAAGGCTCCGCATGTCGGTGGCGAGTCCGCCCGGAGCGAGCAGGTGGCCGGCGAGCCGGTTCGCTTCGGCGGGAGTCAGGGTGGTGAGGCGGTCTGTGAGACCGCGGACGAGGGAGGCGGCGGCAAGGGCCTGGTCGGCGCTGAACCGCGACAGGGGCGGGGCGGTCATGGCGAAGTGGCTTCTCCGGGCTGGGTGGTTCGGGTGTGCAGGGCGGGCTCGCGGTGCAGGCGCCAGAACGCAGCGGTGAGACCGGCGGCCTGGAGGCCGGCGCAGGCGGTCAGCACGTGGCTGAGCGCGGTTGCGGGGGTGAGGGCGACGATGAGACCTGCGAGCGGGAAGGGCAGGAGCATCACGAGGATCGTGACGGCGAGGGTGGCGCCGAAGACGGGCTCGGGGATGAGGCGGGAGCGCAGGGTGCGCAGGACGACGGTCATGCCTCCTTCGCCGGCCATGAGGACGGCGGTCAGGACGAGGAAGTGGGTGTAGTCGCCGGCCTGGGAGACGGCGAGCCCGGCTAGGGCGGCGACGGCGGCGCTGGCCGCGCCAGCGGGCCACAGGCCGAGTCGGTCGATCGCGAAGCGGCACAGCGCGACGGCGAGCAGGGACGCTGCGGCGGCTGCGGACCAGATCACGCCGACCGCCGCGCTGGACTGGCCCAGGTGCTGCACGACGATGACCGGGGCCGCGGCCTGCAGGACGCCGGTCGCCATGTTGGAGACGGTCAGACCGGTGATGAGCCAGGCCAGTGCCGGCAGGGAGACGAGGGTCTTCCAGCCGGTGCGCAGTCCGGCGAGGGCGGGCGCCGGCGGCGGGACGAGCCGCGGCTCACGGTGCCAGGGGGCGAGCAGGGCCCCGAGCAGGGAACAGGCCGCCATCGTCAGCAGCGTCCCGGTGACGCCGACTGCGTGCAGGAGGAATCCGGCGAGCGCGGGCCCGGCGAGAGTGGCGGTCTGGTCGATGCCCAGGAGGACTGACTGCACCCGGTGGGCACGGTCGCCGGCGTCCTTGCTGGCGGCAGCGCCGGCGGTCTCGGCGGCGATGTAGGAGAACTCGGTGACGACTCCGGTGATCGCGGCGAGCGCCATCACCGTGATGGTGGCCCCCGTACCGCCGGCCTGCGCGGGCAGGATGAAGGCGGCGGCGGCGACCACCAGGGCACGCAGGACCGACGCGATGCGGAAGACCCGCTTGGTGCCGTGCCGGTCCACCATCTGCCCGGCGAGGGAAAAAGCGGCCAGGCGGGGCACCCATTCGAGGGCGAAGGCGATGCCGGTGAGGGTGGCGGACTGGGTGGTGGCCAGCACGATCAGCGGGATGCCGTACGTGGACATCGCGAAGGCGGCGGCGTCGGCCGTACGGGGAAGGTAGATCCGCCGCAGCAGGGACAACTGAGGCGGCAGAGCGTGCCGGGGGCCGGCGATCACGAAGTCGGTCATGTGCTTTCGTCGGGGATCAGAAGCGGCGCACCCGCCACGAACGGGTGGAAGGAAGAGCGGCTACCGTCCGCCGCGACGGGGCGGCGGCAGCCGGGAAGGGGTCGGGGGCGGCTTGGGCGCGTCACACAGGTCGGCGTAGGTGTTGGTCGCGAGCCGCAAGCGCTGAATGCCTTCGCCTCGGCGGGCGACGAGCGAGTCGATCTCACTGCCGAGGGACTGCAGCAGGCCGTCCGTGGAGCCGTGCCGATAGCGGTCGCGCCCCCGGGTCACGGACTGGAGCTGGCTGATGGCCATGTCCGCCCGCTGAAGCAGCCTCTGCTGTACTTCGTCGACGTTCGCGGCGGTCTCGCGGATCAGGTCGGCAAGGATGGCGAGAGCGGTGCCGGGTGGGTGGGGTGCGAGGACGAGACCGCGGGCGGCAAGGGCGTCGCGGGCGGTCTTCGTGCCCAGAGCGACCACCGGTCGCGGCTCGGCGGCCTCGCTCACCGGCGCACGCCTCCCGCCGCCGACGCCTTGGCCGGGCGGGCGACCGGCGGGTGGGAGAACAGGTCGCCGGACCTCCACGCGGGCACCGCCGAGGTGGTCGCCAGCACAGCGTCCGCGGCCTTGACCGAGGAGCTGGCCTGGGTGGGTATGGCCGCGTCCCGCGCCGGCGCGGGACGGGCGGCGGGCCGACCGGTGGCCCAGGCGGTGAGCGCCTGGTAGGCGATATTCAGGCCCCGGCCGGCGGCGGTGAGCGTGAACTTCCCGTCCCGGTCACGCCCCACGAGGCCCTTGTCCGAAAGTCGCTTGAGCGGGTGGTAGATGGCCGTGGGGTGGGCGTCGGGAAGAACGGAGGCGGCGAGGGCGGCGGCGAGGGCGGCGCCGCGGTCGCGAAGCGCCCACAGGATCGCGGTGGCGTGCCGGGGGGAGATCAAGGCAAGGGCGTCCTCGATCTCTTCCGCCTTGGCCACCGGACGGGTCGTCGTCTCCTTGGTGACGGGGTTCTTCACGGTGGGCCGCTCCAGGTGCTTGGTCCCCCACTCGGCGAAGTGGTCGAGCACGGGCAGCAGCGCGGCACCCCGGTCGGTGAGCGCGTAGACGACGTGGCGGCGGCTGTGCTCGGTGCGCCGCACCAGGCCCGCGGCCTGCAGATCGCGGATCTTCGGGTGGAGCTGGCCATCGTGCATCCACGGCATCCGGGCCTTGAGGTCGAAGTAGCGGGCGGGTTCCGTCAGGCTCATCAGCGCCCAGGCGTTCCACCTCGGCGAGATCGCCTCCAGGGCCTGGACCACCAGGTCGAGGTTGCTGGGGGCGGGGTCGGGCAGGCCGGATGCGGGCATGGGAGTACTCCTGAGGCGTGGTGGTGGGGTGTTCAGCGGGTGCGCGCGGTGGCTGCGGCCAGGGCCGGTGTCTGGGCGACGGGCGTGGCGGCGGGGGCCGGGGCGCGGTGGAGGCTCTGCATCACGGCGGTGGCGAAGCGGGCCTGGGTGTCGCGGGTGGCGGCCGATTCGGCGATCCGGCGGCTGCAGTCGAGGAGATGACCGGCTGTGGCGGGGCCGATGTCACGGTCTGGGGCGGCGAGCTGGAGAAGCCGCTCGCGCTGGAACTCGATGTTCTTCTCGGCCAGTTCGATGCCAGCCAGCGCGTCGAGGAGAGTGGCCAGCATGTTCGGCCGTTCGGTGCTGGAGATGGCGGCAAGCTCGGCCCGGGACCTGCCGTAAAGCGATTCAAGACGCTCGGCAAGCTGGTCGGTTACGGGGTGGGGCAATCAGCGTCCCTTCGCCCGGGCCGTCGTCTGCTCCGCCGGTACGGCTCGTGCGCTGACCATGGGCTGGGGGAACGTGACCGCGGGCTGGTACTCGGGCGGGGGTTCGAAGCGCAGGACCTTGTCGAGGGCCGTCAGGTAGCCGCGGCGGGCCTGGAGCGCGGCCTCCATCCACTCGGCGTCCATTCGCAGGTCGTCCTCGGACAGCTCGTCCATCGGCCGGTCTGGGGCGCTGCGCTCGTGGACACGGTCGCGGACCCAGACCACGTGATCCTCGGTCACGGCCAGAAATGCGCGCAGCTCCAGGGCTTCGCGCAGGTGCCGGGTGGGGTGAGGAGCTGCGAGCAGCTGGTCGAGCGGGGCTCCGAAGACCTCGGCGAAGCGTTCGTCCTGGCTACTGGGCTTGATGGAGGTGCTCATCGGCGGGTCCTCACGGATACGGGGGCGGCCTGCGGGACCGGGGTGGTCGTCAGGACGGGTCCGGTCCGGCGGGCGGCGCGGCTGGTGGCCGGCCGCTCGGGCAGCGGGTAGTCCTCCAAGAGGTGGCGCACGGTCAGCGCCCGGCCGTCGCGGATGGTCAGCGCGGTGTCGACGCGCTGCGCGAGCGCCATGACCTGGTCGTCCAGTTCACCGGACGGGGCCGACTGCAGGGCGTCGACCAGCTCGTCCTCGGCGGAGGTGAGCAGGCGCTGGGCCTCTTCGAGGTCCTCGTACCAGCGGACGACCGCGGTGGGCAGGAACGAAGCTCCTCGGGCGGCGGCCACGGTCTCGCGCAGCTCGCCGAGGGGGACGCCGAAGCGTTCCTCGATCTGGCGGGCGACGGCGTGCAGGACGTCGTCGTCTTCGTCGGACACGGGCAGACTCCTCTCCTTGAAGCGGACAGGCGGGAAGGTCCGGAAGCGGTCGCTCCGGGCGGGTGATGTCTAGGATCCGGAGAATCGCCGGTTCACCTAACCGGGAAATCTCTGCTACCTTCCGCCGCTCGCGCCGAGCGGTCACCGCGTCCGCCCCGAAGTTGGCGCCGGGTCGGCGGGCTTCACTGGGAGCTGCTGGGACGCTACGGCTCGGGGCTTGGGCATCGGGGTACTGCGGTCCTCCAGCCAGGCGAGGGCGGCGTCCGCGGTGGCGAAGGCGCCCTCGCGCAGCTGGTGGGTGCAGGTGCGCAGGTCGGTGGTTTCCAGCAGCAGCCGGTAGGGCTGCGGCAGGGCACGGCCCGCGGCCTCCAGGAGGACCACGGTCTCCTGGGTCGGGTATCCCTCGCCGGAGTAACTCATCACGATCGAGAAGTGGTTGCCGTGGTCGCGGAAGCGCTGCTCCAGCGCGACCGTCGTCTCGTCGGCGGGGTCCGTTCCAACGTCGTCGGGTCTGCTGAGGGCGGGTGCCGGGCAGTGGCGCTGGATGAGCCAGGACTGAGCCAGCGCGCACAGCGGCAGCCGTGCGCTGTCGAAGGTGAAGGTCCGGGCCTGGGCGTCGCGAGTGATGTGCAGGGCGACGAGCTGCACATCACCGGGCGGGCCGTAGACGGCGGAGGCGTCGTGGAGGATGAAGAAGCTCTGTCGGCCGTCGGGGGTGTGGTGCTGGGCCAAGACGTTCAGCTCAGTGTCGTGGAGGGCGATGCGGTCATCGAACTGGGCCGCCGCCAGCGGGGAAGCGGGCTGATAGCCCTCCAGGCGAAAGACGGGCTCGTATTCGGAAGAGGGCAAGAGGCTCCTGGGATTCGGAGGGTTCAGCGGGTGTGGGCGGCGTCGGGCCAGGCGCCGGGGCGGGGCGCGGGGCGGCTCGCGACATGGCCGGAGGGCCGGGTGGTGAGGGCGGCGCGGCCGGCGTCGGTGAGGGTGACCGGCTGTCCGGCGTGCAGCGGGTGGGTGGTGTCGCGCTGGACGAGCCCGGTCGTCTCCAGCCGGGCGAAGTCGTGCTGGGCGATCCTGGTGCCGGAGGCGGTCACGACGGAGAGCCGCTGGGTCAGGAGGTGTTCGCGGAGTTTGGCGCCCTGGCTGATCGCCAGGAGCATGGCGATGTCACGGGCTTTCAGGTCGGCGTGTCCAGCCGGGCTCCGGGCGGCGGTCGCTTCGACGGGATCGAGGACGTCGGACAGGTCCGTTTCACGGGCGCCTCGGATACGGACGGCCTCCTTGAGCTGCTCGACCGTGCGGTCGATGCGCGGGAAGAGCACCGGATCCAGGGGGTACTCGCCGCTCGCCAGGCGCTGGAGGAGAACCCGGTAGAAGGTCACGGACTGCTCGGCCTCGACCAGTGCCCGGTGGGCGGCGGCGACGCTGGCGGTCTGCTCGTCGAGGAGACCGCGGTCGTGGTCGCGCCAGAGCCGGTCGACGGTGAAGCCGACGGCGAGCTCGACACGGTGGTCGAGGGAGGTCAGGGCCTTGCGGACGGGCGGCGTCGCGGGCCGGGACACGCTCGTCTCCCGCGGGCCGCGGTCACTGCCGCCGGCAGCCATGCCACCCTGCGGCGTCTTCGTCGCCGGTGCCCTCGACGGCCTCGGAGCAGTCCGGGGAGCAGCAGGCGGGGTCCTGCGCACAGGAGGGTTCCTCCTCGGCCGCGCAGCAGCAGGGGGCGGACAGCAGGATGGCGAGTTCCTGCCCGGCGGCGAGGCGGTCGACGAGGATCTCGGTGCAGGCGTGGAAGCCATCCGGCCCGTTGTCCGGGTGGGGAGCGGTCAGGGCCTCCAGCAGGCGGTGCTCCAGCTGCTGGACCTCGATGTAGCTCTCGAGCAGAGCGCGGTGATGGGGGTTCTCCGTCTCGGCGGGGAGCTCCAGGAGGTTCGAGGCGAAGTGGTCGAGGAAGTTCGGGAAGGCTGTCAACGTGCTGCTTTCGTGGTGAAGACGGTGGGCTGGGCGGGGCGGGGAAGGCCGGGCGGCGGGCCGGGCTTCGGGATCGCGCGGTAGGCGTCGATCTGGGAGGAGCGGGTGCGGGCGGCGTGGGCGCGGGCGCCGACCGGGCGGCGGGCGATGCCGAGGCGCTGGGCCGCGGTGTCGTAGACGTCGTGGTTGGCGCGGGGGCGCACGGCCACGACGTGGATCTCCATGGGGTAGGCCGAGGTCGCCGGGGCCGGCCGGAGCGCGTAGACGATCCGCCACGCGGACCGGTGGTCGACGTAGAGCTTGCGCAGTCCGGCCAGTTCGGCCGTGAGCTTGCTCCCGTGCCGGTCGGCGTTGACGACGTCCTGCAGGAGGGCGAGGGACAGGTCGCGGATGTCGCCGGGGGCCTGGAGCAGGTCGGTCAGGGCGCGCGGGTCGAAGGTGAGGCCGAAGACGGGCCGGCCCTCGGCGGTCATTCCTCCGCCTGCCCCACCTCGGCGTCGCGGGCGGCGGCGCGCACGGAGCGGCCGGGGCCGCGAAGGAGGCGGTGCGAGGGGCGCTCGGGATCGGTCTGGCAGGCCGACAGCGGCCCGCCCGCGGCCCGGATGGCGGCCATGCAGTGGGTGAGGAAGTCCCGGTGCCACACGAACGGGCCGGCCGGTCCGGCTTCGGGGTCCTTGTGCTGCAGGTAGGCCATCCACAAGGCGTGGAGCCAGGCGACGACGTCGAGGTGCTCCTGCCACTGGTCGCACCACGGGGTGGCAGTGGTGACCTCCGTCCCGTACGTGGGCATGAGGAAGTCCTCCACCCAGTCGGTGAGCAGATCCAGCTCGTTCTCGTACTCCTCGCCGTCCAGCTCCAGGATCGGCCGCGGCTCCGGCGGCATCGCCGCGGCGGGCATCGGCGGCAGGCCGAAGCCGGGAAGCGACGCCTGCCCGGGGGCGGCGGCGAGGTGATCGAGCTGGCGGGCCTGCTCGGCGGAGCGGTCGAGCAGCTTGCGGACGGTTGCCTGGATGCTGTCCAGGTCGCCTTCCGGGAGGCGCACCGGGTCGAATTCCCCGGCGGCGCCGAATTCCTCCAGAGGGTCAGGCACCAAGGAAATCTCCTCCTCCGGCGCACAACGGCAGCCGGAAATCACAGAATGAGAGATGGGGGGCGGCGGGATCCGGCTGCCCGGACGGATATCGGGTCTGTCGGGGCTTGTCGTTGTGCGGATCCCGGTCAGGCGGTCAGGGTGAAGTCGTCCTGCCCGAGGGTCTGGTGGAGCGTTTCGGTGAGGCGGTCAGAGGCGATCTCCGCGTAGTGCCGGGTCTTCTCGACGCCGATGAAGTCGCGGCCCTCCAGGAGAGCGGCCACGCCGGTGGAGCCGGAGCCGCAGGTGAAGTCGAGGACGGTACCGCCCGGCGGGCAGATCTTCACCAGTTCACGCATCACCTCGACCGGCTTCTGCGTGATGTGCTGCCGGTTCTTGCCCGAGGGCTGCGAGGCCGAGTAGAGGCCCGGAAGGTAGACCGGGTTGCGGGAGCCGTCGATCGCGCCGTTGCTGGCCCACACGATGAACTCGCAGTTCTGCGTGAAGCGGCCCTTCTGCGGGCGAGCCTGCGGCTTGTGCCAGGCCAGGACACCGCGCCACAGCCAGCCGGCCGCCTGGATCGCGTCGGTGGTGATCGGCAGCTGCCGCCAGTCGGTGAACAGCAGCGCCGTCCCGCCCGGCTTCGTCAGCCGGTGGGCCTCGGTCATGATCTGGGTCAGCCAGAAGCCGTAGCTCCTTTGGTCCATGTTCTCGCCGGGGAAGTCCGCCAGCTCATGGCCGGCGTCGGCGGAGGTGTACTTCTGGCGGGCGGTGCGGGAGGTGCGTTCCTTCGCGGTCCGGCCGCCGGAGTTGTACGGCGGGTCGGTGATGACCGCGTCCACACAGTCGTCCGGGAGGCCGGCCAGGACGCCGAGCGCGTCACCGTGGTGCAGGGAAAAAGACAAAAAGGTACCCCGATTCGGGTCACGGAAAGAAAGGGAAATCCGGGCTCGCACGGAAAGAGGCGCTGCTGCGGCGAAAGCAGGCGCGGAAGACCGGCATGCCGAATGGGAGCAGCGGGCGAGCGGGGGAAGCCACACTGTAGGACACGATTCCCGGTTGACCCCCTCCAGGCGAGAAATTAGGTCAACCGGGAATCGGGACCTACAGTCTGACCACCGACCGGCCGATCCGCCGGACGGCCTTCCCTCTCCCTGCCCTTCTGGAGGCACAGCCTTGTCCTGACCCGCTCCCCGACGCCCCTGAGGACACCCCGACCGGCGAGAGGCAACTCGCCCCGCGGGCCCTACCTCCCAGGCTTCCCGATCGCCTCATCCCCGGCCCCACGCGCCCTTCTCACCTCGTACCAGCGCGGCCGGACTTCACCCGAAGGACCCCTCGTGACACAGCCGTACCCTCCCCTGCCCCGAACACCGCGTAGAGCCCTCGCCGCCTACGGAGGCGCTGTGGATTGAAGGGCATAGCCGCCGTCCTCGGCGTCGTCGTCCTCTCCCCGCTCCTCCTGGCCGGTGCAGCCGCCGCGGCGGCTGCCGCCAGCAGCTCGGCTTCGCGGCCTTCACAGTGCGCCGTCGACAGCGCGGTCGACGCCGACGCCGTCGCCCGGCAGGTCGCCGGCATTCTGGGCGGCGCCGGAGCGACCCCGGGCCTCCAGATCGAGGGCCTGGAGCTGCCCGGCGAGCAGATCCCACACGCCAGGACGATCGTCGCCACCGGGATCGCGATGAACGTTCCCGCGCGTGGCCAGGTCGTCGCGCTCGCAACCGCAATCCAGGAATCCCGTCTGCGCAACCTGCGTTACGGGGACCGCGATTCGCTCGGGTTGTTCCAGCAGCGGCCCAGCCAGGGCTGGGGCACCCCGGAGGAGATCCTCGACCCCGTCCACGCCTCCACCCGCTTCTACGAGGGCCTTCTCAAGGTCGCGGGCTGGCAGCAGATGACGCTCACCCAGGCCGCCCAGGCAGTCCAGCTCTCCGGCTTTCCCGACGCGTACGCGCAGTGGGAGCCGCTCGCCCGAGCCCTGCAGGAGGCGATCGTCAAAACCCTCCCCCAAGACGGAGGCGACGCGGGGGCTGAGGGCGGCACGGCGGGCGGCGGCTGCCGACCCGGGGAGGACGGATCGCAGTGGGGCGAAATCCCCCAGGGCGCCGTCCCGAACGGCTACAAGATCCCTGCCGACGCCTCCCCGAAGGCCCGCACCGCGATCGAGTGGGCCATGCACCAGCTCGGCACCCCGTATCAGTGGGGCGGCACCTGCACAGACGCCCACGGCCCCGATCCGATGGACCGCTGCGACTGCAGCTCCCTGATGCAGCAGGCGTACGCCCAGGCCGGCATCACCCTCACCCGCACCACGTACACGCAGGTCAAGGAGGGTGTCCCTATCCCGGCGAACGCGCTGAAGCCCGGTGACCTGCTCTTCACCCGCGGCACCGCCGCCGTCCCCGAGCACGTCGGGATGTACATGGGCGCAGGTCTCGTGATCAACGCCCCGCGCACCGGGCGTCCGGTGCGGATCGAGAAGGTCGCCGACTGGCAGATCCTCGCCGTCCGCCGCATCCCCGCTCTCAACTCCTAGCGCTCCCCGCCCGCTTCCCGGGCCACGGGCCGCTTCTCAGGGCGCCGCGCCCCATCCCCGCCGCCCGCCTTCCCCCTCTTCTCCCCTTCCCGCAGGGCCATCTGGCCTGCGTTCGCAAGGAGTTCAACCATCTCCACCCTCGCTTCCCTCTCGCATCTCACGGAACACGTCCTGTACCTGGCCTACGACCCCGGCGTCTCCCCGAAGGAGGGCGGCCTGCCGGGCCTGAACGTGCTGCGCAACGTGGTCAACAGCATCAACCTCTTCGGGATCATCGCCGTCGTCGGCGCGCTCGCCGTCTCCCTCGGTGTGTGGGCCTGGGGCCACCACACCGGCGGTCACCAGGCCGAAGCCAACGGAAAGAAGGGCGCACTCGTGAGCGCCGGCGCCGCACTCGGTCTCGGCGCCGCGAACGGGATCATCGCGTTCTTCTCCACGCTCGGCACCCAGGTCCGCTGATGGGCAAGCGCTCCCGTCCACGCGTCGGCGTCCTGACCTCGCACTGGTCGACCGGCCGACGCGTCGCCTTCCTCGCCGCCATCCTGGCCGTGCTGCTGGCAGGTGCGGGCTTCGCCGCCTACGTCACCACAGGCGGCGACCGGGGCTCCTCCCCCGCCGCCAAGCCGTCCACCAGCGGCTCGTCTGTCCGCCCGGGCTCCTCCGTCCCAACCTCAGGAGCGTCGACCGGAACGGTCTCCCCGCCGCCGCGGCTGTCCGATCCGCTCGCCTACGGCCGGGCCGCGGCGGTGATGCTCTGGTCCTACGACACCCGTGCCACCACCCGTGATCAGCAGCTCGCCGGCATGCACGCATGGATGACGGCCGAGACGAAGTACACCGACTGGACCTCGATCCAGGCCCAGGTACCTGACCCGCTCCTGTGGTCACGGATGCACGACCAGGCCCAGTACGCCACGGCGACCGTCTCCGCCGCGCACTTCCCCTCGGCGTTCAAGCAGGCCCTGGCGGAGGACCCGGCCGCGCTGACCAAGGCGTACATCTACGCGGTCACCGTCACCGGCAAGCAGACCCTCGCCTGGAAGGACGGCGGGGGCGGCGCCGAGGACCGCTCGGTCACCCTCGCCGTCCAGTGCCGGCCCAGCGCCGACTGCGCCCTGGTGGCCATCGCGCCGAACACCGCCCCCTGACCCGCTGAACAGATAGGAGGAGTCCGCCGTGGACTTCTGCGCTCTTCCCGTCGCGGGCAGCCTGTGCACCGCCGCCGACGCGATCGACTTCGCCTCCGACCCGGGCAAGGCGATCACCGAGGGCATCGGAAACTGGATCGCCAAGTCGTGCGGCGAACTCGCCGCCGCCGCAGCCGACCTGGCCGCCGAGGCCGTCAACACGACCACCAAGATCGACCTCGGCGCCGGGTGGTTCCGCGACAACTACGAGCGGCTGCTACCAATCGGGCTGACCATCCTCGTCGCCACCTTCTGCGCCCAGCTCGTCCGGGCCGCGATGAAGCGCGACGGGCAGGCCCTGGCCCAGGCGTTCACCGGCACCGTGTCCGGTGTGCTGTTCTGCTTCGCGGCCATCGCCCTGACCACAGTCGCGATCGAAGTCGTCGACGCCCTGTCCGACTCGCTGTTCGCGGCGGCCGGCACACCGATCGAGGACGCCGTCCGCCGCATGGTGAAGGTCTCGCAGATCGCCGCCATCTCCCCACTCGGCTGGCTGGTGGCCGCCCTCGCGGCCCTCGGCGCCGCCGTCGGCGCAGTCCTCTACTGGTGCGTCATGATGGTGAGGAAGGTGGGCATCCTCGTGCTCGTGACCCTGGCGGTCTTCGCGGGTGCCGGCGGCGGGTGGGAGGCCGCCCGCCGCTGGCGGCGCGGCTGGATCGAGGCAACGGCCACGTTGATCGTCTCCAAGCTCCTGATGACCGTGATCTTCCTCCTCGGCATCTCCGCCCTGGGCAAGACCGACGCGGACGGCGGAATCGCCGCGCTCGCCGACGTCATGGCCGGCATCGTCATCATGCTGCTGGTCATGCTCTGCCCGTACGCGACGTTCAAGTTCGTGCACTGGGCGGCGGAGTCCACCGACGGTGAGTCGCTGCACCGCTCCGGCGGCGCCGGAGCCCAGCTCGCCAAGCAGCACGCCGAGAACGCCACCCGCAAGGCGGCAGCCGCCGCAGCCACGGCGGGAACCGGCGGTGCCGCCGCCGGAGCCGGGGCGGCTTCGCCCCAGGGCCCGACCTCGGGACCCGGCGGGTTCCCCGGCGACATCGCCGCCAGCCCCTCCGGCGGCAGTGGCGGCACCGGAGCATCGCCGGCCATGGACAAGGTCCAGAGCGGCCTGGAGGAGTCGGTCCGCTCCATGCCGACCAGCCCGGCAGCCCAGGACTCGGGCGGCAACCCCTTCGGGGGTGGCGGCAACTCTCCCAGCGGCCCTGCCGCGGGTGCGACACCGCGCAGCACGCAGGACGGGGCGCCCCAGGGGGCCGGCGCCGTCGGCGCCGCGCAGGGCTCCGGGCCCGTCGCGGGTGGCAGTCCGTTTACGACGCCACCGTCCCCGACCGGTTCCTGACACCCCGATCCTGTCCACCGGCTCCTGGGGCGGGACACCACCTCCGTGTCCCGCCCCGGGGGGCCGCCGCCCTCGCCGTTGAAAGCCCCTGCCTTGTCTGACCTCACGATTACCCCTATGACGGTCAAGTTCCCGTCCAGGTCCCGGCGCGGGATCCTGCTCGGCCTCTCGCTGCCCCAGCTCGTCCTCACCTCCGCCGCCCTCGCCCTGCTCCTGGTCACCGTCGTGACCACCGGCCTGGCCGGCGCGCTGATCCTCACTCCGCTGTGGGCAGCGGTCGCCGCCCTCGTCGCCGTCCGCCGGCGCGGCCGGTCTCTGATCGACTGGGCACCGATCGTCGCCCGCTACGCGCAGCGCCGACGCACCGGGCAGACCCTGTGGCTCGCCCGTCCGGCCACCCGCCCCCGCGCCGAAGGAACCCTCCACCTGCCGGGAACGGCTGCCTCGATCAAGGTGGTCACCCCGGCCGACGGGCAAGCCGCTGCCCTGCACGACCCTCACCGGCAGACCCTGACCGCCGTCGCCCGGGTCACCAGCCGCGCCTTCGCCCTGCTGGACCCCGCCACGCAGAACTCCCACGTGAACGCGTGGGGCCGGGCGCTGGCCGGGATCGCCCGCACCGGACACGTCGCCACCGTCCAGGTCCTGGAGCGGACCGTCCCCGACTCCGGCGACACCCTCACCCGGCACTGGAACACCCACGGCCGGCCCGACACCCAGCTCGCAGGCCAGGTCTACAGCGACCTCGTCGCCTCCGCCGGCCCGGCAGCCGCCCCGCACGAGACCTACCTGGCCATCTCCCTCGACCTGAAGGCCGCCAAGCGCCTGATCAGCCAAGCCGGCGGCGGCCTGCCCGGCGCCTTCACCGTCCTCGGCCAGGCCACCTCCTCCCTCACCCAGGCAGCCCGCACCGCCGGACTGACCGTGAACGGCTGGCTGAACGCGCGGGAGATCGCCGCCGTCATCCGCACCGCCTACGACCCGAAGGCGCTCGCCGCCCTGCAGCAGTGGTCCGACACCGGCCGCGCCGAAGCCGACCCCGCCGCCGCCGGCCCCGTCGTCCAGGTCGAGGAACACGACCGGCTCATCACCGACACCGCCCGCCACGCCACCTACTGGGTCGAGAACTGGCCGCGCACCGAAGTCCTCGCCGGCTTCCTCCACCAGCTGCTCTTCACCGCCGGCGTGCGCCGGTCCTTCTCCCTCCTCTATGTCCCCCAGGGCTTCGAGTCCGCACTCCGCGACGTCCAGCGCACCAAGGCAACGATCATCGCCGACGCCAACGAACGCGCCCGCCGCGGACAGGTCGACTCCGAAGCCGACGTCGTCGAGTACGGCGACGTCAAGGAACGCGAACGACAGCTGATCGCCGGACACGCCGACGTCGCCATGACCGGCCTACTCACCGTCTCCGCCGACACCGACCAGGCCCTCGACGCCGCCTGCGCCCAGATCGAGACCGCCGCCGTCACCGCCCAGGTCGACCTGCGCCGCCTCGTCTACCAGCAGCCCGAGGCGTTCACCTTGGCCGCTCTCCCCCTCGCCCGCACCGCCCAGGAGAAGTAGGGCCCCCGCCGCCTGATCCGATCCAGGCTCCCGCAGAAAGACCCTTCCGCTCTTGGCCACCACCACCGCGACCGACCCCACCGACGCACACCCGTACCTGCGGGCCGCGACCGCCGGCATCCGCCACCACACCCGCGCCCTCACCGCTGGTACCCCCGCCGACCGACGGCACCTGGACAACCTGCACGAGCACGTCACCCGCCTGCACCTGCTGCTCGATCAGCTCGCCGAAGCCGTACGCCCCGAACACCCCGCAGCCGGACGGCACCTGGCCACCGCGCATCTCCGGCTGTGGCAGGCCACCGCCAGCCTGCACGACGCCTTCCACACCCTGCCGGCCGCTCCCGCCTGCACCCCCGACCGTCTCCCGGACGGCCCGCTCGTCCTCACCATCTGCCAGCGCCACCTCGCCTCCGGCCACGCCGTCCGCCGCAAGACCACCCCAGCCGACCACAGCACCGCCTGAACCGCCCCGCGCAGAATCGATCCGCCACCCATGTCCCGACACCGCCCCGGGCGCCGGGCTCGCCGCGCCTCCGCCAGCCCCCTGTTCACCCCGCACGGCACCGACCGCACCAGCCGCCGCGCCGCCCGCAAGCAGCTCGCCGAAGCCCGCGCCAAAGCTCAGGCCGCCGCCCTGGAAACTACCGGCACCACCGCGGCCGAAGCCGAGATGCCCGCGCCGCTCTACCCGCCCACCGGAAGACCCGGCCCCGCCTCCGGCCGCGGCAACCGCCTGCACCTGCCCGCCCACCGCATGACCACCGCCACCGCGTCCGGCGCCTACCCCTTCCTCGCCGAAGGCGGCCTCGGCGCCGAAGGCATCTACATCGGCCGCGACGTCCACGCAGAGGGCTCCTTCGTCTTCGATCCTTTCTCCCTGTACGGGCGCGTGGAGGGCTTCACCAACCCCAACGTCTTGTTGGCCGGGGTCATCGGGCAGGGCAAGAGCGCGCTCGCGAAGTCCTTCGCGCTCCGCTCGGTCGCCTTCGGCTACCGCGTGTACGTCCCCTGCGACCCGAAGGGCGAATGGACCCCTGTCGCCGCCGCGCTCGGCGGCACGTCGATCGCGCTCGGTCCGGGCCTGCCCGGCCGGCTCAACCCGCTCGATGCCGCCCCCCGACCCGCGTCCGTCCCGGAAGCGGACTGGGCCGGCGAGGTCCGCAAACGCCGTCTGCTCCTGCTCGGCTCCCTCGCCCGCACCGTCCTGGGCCGCGACCTGCTCCCCATGGAGCACACCGCCCTCGACATCGCCCTCGACGGCGTCGTCCGCGCCGCGACCGCCGCCGGCCGCGCCCCGCTCCTCGGCGACATCGCCCACACCCTCGCCCAGCCACAGCTCCTCGACGCCGCCGCCGGCACCGTCTCCGGCCACCTCGGCGACGCCGCCCGCGACCTCTCCCACGCTCTGCGCCGCCTCGTCCACGGCGACCTCGCCGGCATGTTCGACGCCCCCTCCACGGTGGCCTTCGACCCGGCCAGCCCGATGCTCTCCATCGACCTGTCCCGGCTCGGCGGCTCCGGCGACGACACCGCCCTCGTCCTCGCCATGACATGCGCCTCCGCGTGGATGGAGGCCGCGCTCACCGACCCCGACGGCGGCCGGCGCTGGATCGTCTACGACGAAGCCTGGCGCCTGATGCGCCACCCCGGCCTCCTCCAGCGCATGCAGGCTCAGTGGAAGCTGTCCCGCGGCCTCGGCATCGCCAACCTCATGGTCATCCACAGGCTCAGCGACCTGCTCACCGCCGGCGACGCCGGATCCCAGGGCCGAGCCCTCGCCGAGGGTCTCCTCGCCGACTGCTCCACCCGCATCATCTACCGCCAGGAAACCGACCAGATCCACGCCGCCGCCACCCTCCTCGGCCTGACCGCCGTCGAGACCGAGGCCATCTCCCACCTCACCCGCGGACGCGGCCTGTGGCGCGTGGCCGGCCGGAGCTTCGTCGTCCAGCACCTCCTCCACCCAACCGAGCAGGCGCTGTTCGACACCGACGCCCGCATGCACTGACACCTGACCTTCCAAGACCGTTCAACGACAGGACAGCACCATCGACATCCACCCGACCACCTCACTCCTCCCCCAGCTGGAAGAGGAAGAGCTGGAAGCCCTGGCCCTCGATATCCAGGAGAACGGCCTCCTCCATCCCATCGTCCTCGACTCACACGGGCGGCTCCTCGACGGACGCGCCCGTCTTGCCGCCTGCGAACGTGCGGGTGTTGAGGCGACCTTCGAGACCTACGAAGGCGGCATCCCCGCCGTCTACGTCCTGTCCGTGAACTTGCACCGCCGCCATCTCTCCAAGGGACAGGTCGCGATGATCACCGTGAAGGCCCGTTCCGAATCGGAACAAGGGGGCCGTTCCGAATCGGAACAGGGCGGCCGTTCCGATTCGGAACAGACTGCGCGAGCCCTCGGCAACCAGGTGGGAATCGCCGTCGCCTTCCTCGGCCGGGCAAGCACCGTCCTGCAGCACGCACCCAACCTTGTCGACGCAGTGATCAACGGCACCATGGGGCTCGACGAGGCATACAGCATCGCTCGGGAGAACAAGGAACGCGCGAACGGCGCTGAGGCTCAGCTCGCCCGGCTCCGCGCCGAAGACCCGCAGCTCGCCGACCGCGTCGTGGAAGGCGAGCTCACCATCCAGGGTGCTTGGGCGGAACGAAAGGCCCGGCAGGAGGAGGACCTGCGGCAGCGCCGTGTCGCCACCAACCTGCTCTGCGAAATCCTCCCCGCCCTTGCACAGATACGTGGCAGTCGCACCTTCGCGCAGTACGACCCCGAACTCGTCCCGCCCGGCCGTGCCGTCACCCGCGAGGTGATCGAGCACGCCGCAACCGCCCTCGCCGAAATGGCCGCTGTCTGGAAGGACCGCAACCTCCCGTGAAGTACTCCTCCGACCCCCACCTGCGCAAGCTCGCCCTCGAAGCCGCCCAGTACATAACCAACGACGTCGGCCGCATGCACAAGGAGGACCTGCTCGACGACCTGTGCGCCCGGATCCGCGAACGCGAAGACCTAGAAGCCGCGGTCGTCAGGAAGGCCGCCCAGGGCCTTGTGCGAGACCTCGGCGAGCGCCGCAGCCCCCGCCGCAACAAGAAGACCGGCGGGCTGTACCACCCCGACAGCATCATCAAGCTCGGCAACGGGATCTGGGTGTGGATGAAGCACACCACCCCGACGGACATGACGCAGTGGGGCCTGATCTCCTCCCGCAACACCGTCCGCACCATCACCGCCGCCGCGGACACCCAGCAGTACATCCACGAGCGCACCGACGCCTTCCGCTCCCACCCTGGATTCTCCAGCCTCCACCCACTGGAGGAGGCCGTCTTCCAGTACCAGCAGGACACCCTCGACGACGCCGACTGGGACGCCGATCACGAGGACCTGTAGACGCCGCCCCTGCCTCGTGGACCGACAGACCACGCCCCATCCCCGACCGGAGACCATGCCCCGGAACTCAATCCCCTTCGAGGTCTTCGCCTTTCAGATCGCAGCCCGCCTCCCTGGCGACTGGACGAGCGAATACCGTCTCCACGCCTCCTACGGCGAACAGTTCCCGATCACCGACCGCCTGTGGGACGCCGGACACGTCGACTGGGCCGTCAGCGACTACGTCCTCGGCCACGATGCGGTCCTCACCGGCCCAGCCGGTCAAGAGCTCTACATCAGAGAACGTCCGCTCCACCGCAACCAGTTCCTCGTCGCCGCGCTGGAGCCGCCCGGCTTCCTGCCGCATCACTTCCACGGTGTGCCCGAGCCGAACGGCATCGCGGTCACGGCCGATCCCGTACGGGCCGCCGCCGCGATCACCCGCCGACTCCTGCCCCGGTACGCCCGCGCCGTGGAGTCCGTACGCGAACAGGCCCGGCAGCGGCCCGACCCGCCGGCCCAGCGTCAGGCCCCGGCCGAGACCAGCGCCGTCACCCTCGTCCGCTACGAGGACGGACTGCTCGGCGCCCCGTACGGCAGCGTCCCCGCTGAGGCCCGCGACGCCCTGTACCTGTCCGGATTCCAGAGCGTTCCGGACCAGGGCGCCTTCCTCCTGCCGCACGAGTCCGGCCCCGTCGCCACAGCCGTGCGGATCCAGGTCCTCGCCAACCGGCTCGCCAAGCTCGGCATCGGCCTCAACTACCGGCACCCCGCCGCAGCACTGGGCACGACCGTGGTCACCACGGCCCCTGCTCTGAGCCGGACCGCGACAGGTACGGCCTTGCCCTCCCCTGCGGCTCACCCGCGGTCGCCCTTGCGGCTGCGGTAGCGCCCGGGCCTGCCCATCGCAGAAGGGAGCCTCCCTGCCCCACGAGCCCCGTCCCGCCGACCACAACCCCCAGACGGCCAGCCCGAGCAGCTCGTCTCCGGACAGCACCGTCCTGCGCGACGAACGCTTCCCCTACGGCAACCTGCTGCACGCCCTGAGCACCACCGTCAGCGCCAGCACCGACATACGAGAGACCGCCGCGGTACTGCACCAGCTCGTCGACGGCACCGATGGCCTGCTCACCCGGCTCGCCGAGCTCTTCGACGCCGCTGCCGACCGGGCCCGCGCATACGACCGAGACGACGGGGACGACGACGCCTTCTACCTGGCCAAGGACCTGGTCGACGCCGCCGCCCGGGTGCGGCGGCTCGGCGAGGACCTTCACGTCGCCCCCGAGCGCATGGCCGACCTCTGCCCGCTCCCGCCGTCGCGCCACCATCCGCCCGCGGCCCCTCCCCGCCCGCCGGCACCCATCGCGCCCCTGCCCGGGCGCACCCCGTAGCCACTTTGCCCCTGGAGCCTTCTTGGGATCCCCCGCCTTCATCGCCCGCCCCACCTCTGACGGATACGCCGGCGTGCACCTCCAGTTCGACAGCAGCCCGCCGAACATGCTCCCGCTGCTGCTGGCCGCCTACCAGTTCCGCTTCCGCCGGGACCTCGAAGCCCTCAGCCGCTACCTCGTGGACGACGTCGTCTTCGCCTGGGAAGAGATCGGGACCGACCTCCTCGACGGCTCACCGCCCGGCCTGCTCCAGCGGCTGACCGGCGGCGAGCAGTGGCCCAGCCGCGAGATGACCGGCGTCGTGAACCTCGACGGGACACCCGCCGAACGGGAGGTCATCACCCGGGACAACTCCGGCGGCCACCACTGGGGCTACATCCTCCACCCGGCCGGCATCGAAGTCATCAGCCGCCAGAACGCCCCTCGCGGTCCGGTCATCTCCTGGGACACCGAGCCCCGAACCCAGTTCAGCGAGGCGATGGCGCTGTGGATGCCCGACACGCCGCCGCCGATGTCCCTGCCCCGCGATCTGCCGAAGCTCACCCCCGCTCCCGCGCCACCCGCAGCGCCGCCACGGACCGCCACCCGCCCGCCGCGCCGCTGAACAACCGCCCCAAGGAGTCCTCCTGAAGCAGCACTTCACCTTCGGCCGCCACCCCGACCACGGGTTTGTCGCCGCCGCCACAGTCCACACACCGCCGCACCTGGCCCACTGGTACCTCACCGCCGAGCAGTTCGAGCCCGTCCCCGGCGCCCAGGGGCTGTACCGGCTGGCCAACCCGGAGTACGACGGCGTGCGCCGCACCCGGCAAGCCGTCCACGACCTGCGCCGGCACGGCTTCGACGTCCACGCCGACTACACCCTCGACCCCTCCCAGAGCGCCGGCCCGCCCCAGGTGCAGCCCCGGGCCGGGCTGGCGGAGCGCCGCTCTCGGATCGCGCAGGCCGCCGGAATCCGCTCCTCGCAGTACCGGCCGGCCGTCACCGCCCAGGCCGTGTCCGCGCCCCCACGGCCTCTGGCCTCGGCCCCTGTCTCGGGTCAGGGACGTGGCCGGTGACCCAGGAACCGATCATGATCGTCCGCGGCCGGGGAGGTGAGGTGGAGGCCGAGGGGTCGCTGGACGCCCTGGCCTCCGAACTGCTCGCGCGCGCGGGATTCGTCAGGCAGTACACCCTGCGCGGTACCTGGCACCGCCTCCCCTTCGACATGGGACGGGAGTGGGAGAACGAGCACGCCTCCCACGCCGCCGAGATGCTCCGCGCCGCCCGCTACCCCGTGCGCCTCGACCCCACCCTGTCCCCGGCGGCCGACGGCGCGGATGTCCCCCCGTCCATCGTGGCAGCGGCCCAGACCCTGAGGGACTGGGCCGCGAGCGGGGCTGACCTCAGTCAGCCGCACGAAGCCGGACGTACGCTCGCCGCCCTGGCCCAGGGCGGCGACAGTCTCCTGCGGCCCGCAGCCGACCTGCTTCTCGCCGTCGCCTCTGCCGTCTCCAGCCTCCCCGGCCCGGCACACGACCGCGATGCCCGGCGCCTGGCCGAACTCGGGGGCGTTCTGCGGGTCGTGGAGATCGACATCGACCGCATCGCCCTGCGCCTGCGCGCCGCACCCGACTTCCCCTCATCCGCAGGACGCAGGACGCAGGTCACCGCCGCGATGCCGGCGAAGCTGCAGAACCTCGTCCACCGGCTCAACCATGAGCGAACCCGTGAGTACGAGGCTCGTCTCCCCGCCCCGGCGTCGTCATCGGGTGAGCCGGGACGAAGCCGGTGACCGCCGCCGCTGCACCGCCTCCGGCCGGCACGGAGCTACGCCGCCGAGCCCGCGCCGAGACGCTTTCCTACCTCGCGGCCCTCGCGCTGCCGGACCCGGCCGAGTCTGTACGAGCCTGGACGCGGCATCTGGCGGGCGACCGATCCGCTGCCCAGGTCCACGTCATCCTCGACGCCCTGACGGGCACCGAGGCCAGCCCGCTCCTCGCCCTCCGAGGCGCTCTGCACACCACAGGGGAGTGGTGCCGCGAGCGCGGTCAGCCCGTGCTCGCCGAGCGGTACCTGCGTACCGGTGACCTCCTCGACATCGTCGACCGCCAGCTCTATCAGCTCGGCATCGACCACCTCACCGCCTTCCACACCGGGCACGCCCCGTCCGGTCGCCCTCACCGAGAGGACCTCTCCCCTGAACTCCCGTGAAGTCGCGGGCGCCGTCACTCAGATCACGCTGTTCACCAGCGACCGCGACGGCATCGTCGGCCTCATCGACGGCAGCAACTGGCGCTGGGCCCGCCACGCCCTGGAACTCTCCGGGTTCAAGAAGAACGACGCCGGCCACCTGGCCCTGCCGCTGACCGACCTCGCCTATGCCCGCGAGACCCTGCTCACCCTCCGCACCGTTGCCGAGCGGACCCTCGGCCTACGCCTGACGCCCAGCAGCGACCGGTACATCGGAGACTTCGCGCTCGACGTGACCGAGCACCTGCCCGGACGGTGGACCGCCCGGGTCGAGAACTACTCACTCCCCGTATGGCAGCAGGACCTCACCGCCTGCCTGTGGAGTTCCGGCCCCATCGCCCGGACCCTGGCCGACCACCGGGTGGCACAGGCGGCCATCCTGACGCGCGACGACGGAACCGAACTCGCCGTCGTCAAGGACCCCCACCTCGACGTCTACCACGTCGGCGCCCTCCAGCCCCGCCACATCCCCGGACCGACCACCGCCCCCACGCCGCCCGGCGTGACCGTACAACCAACCCCCTCCGTCGCCGCCCGCACCATCCGCATCGAACTCCTACCGGCCTACACCCGATCGGTCCTCCGAGCGCACGCCGCTGACCTGTCGGACGACCTCGCCTGGGCACGTGAGACCTACGAGGCCGGCACCATCCCCGACCCCGCGCCCGCGCACCTCGCCGACGCCTACGGACGGTTCAGCGCCGCCGCACCGATCGTCATCACGGCAATCCGTGAGCTGGGCGCGCTCAACGAGCACGAGGCGAAATTCCTCCAAGAGCTGGAGAGCATCGCCACGGCGCCGGCTCCGGGAACCGGACCGGTGCCCGTCTCAGCTCATCCCGACCCGCTGGGCTGGTGGCTCCTGGAAGGCGGCGACGGACTGGTCGACCTCGCGATGCGCACCGCCGGCAACGCCGCGCTCGCCACCGGCCAGGCACGCCGCGCCACCAGCCCCACACTCGCTCTGCCCTCCGCATCTGCCCCACCGGCGCCCCCAGCGAGGCACCGGTGACACGGCCTCTCACCAGCTGTGACGCTCTCGCCTCCACCGATGCCCGCACGGCACTCGACGCGCTGACGGCCTACGCCGAACGCTTCGCCGCCGTCGAGGCGCGCGCCGGAGAAGCGGTCAAGCGCGCCCGGGCGAGCACCGGCTGGCCCGAGTACGTCGCGATGGAGCGGCAGATCGTGGCAGAACAGCACCGCGAGCAGGAAGCGGAGTTCGTCGCCTTCCTGCCGTATGCGGAGCTTCTGATCGACCGCGCCCGTGCCGCGCTGGCGTTCCAGCCGCCTGCCCGGCACGTGGCCGGGTGGAGCCTGCTCGTGGACGACCTCGAAGCCGCCGCGGACCTGGTTCGCAGCCGACTCGCGGACGAGACGGACGTCGACCGGGCGACTGGCCGGCAGTGCCAGGTCACCTGGGCCCAGCGGGCAAGGTTCCTCCGGGACCTTGCGGTCCAGGAGGCCCCGCCGCCGTCCGGGCCCGAGCTGCCTGCCGCCGAGGAAGCGCGGTGGAACGCGCACGCCCACGATGTCCGGCGCCGCCACATGATGTACCTGTACGAGAGCCGGTATGACGCGGCCGGTCGGCAGCTCACCGTCGTCGGTGTCCCTGATCTGGACGAGCCCGTCGACGACTGCGCTCTCATCGTCGCCGGGGACGTCGACAGCGCCACGATGCGCGTCCTGGGCCGGTACGGCACCTACGACCAAGCCCTGGCCGCCCTGCCGCCCCCCGTCGAGCCCGGTGTGCTGCATCCGCGCGGGCGGTTCCCCCGCGGCACCGGGACACTGCCGGCGCTGGCCGACCTCATCGAGGACGTCGCCGGAGCCACGCAGAGTCAGACGGTCGCCGAGGTACTCGACCACGTCGTCAGCGACGGCGCCGGCCCCCGTCACCTCTCCCAGCTCTCCGACCTCCTGGCTGAGTGCGCCGACTTCGCGCTCGCCACCGAGACGGTCGCCGGCCGGGACCTGTCCGTACGGTTGCGCGGCCTCCTCGTCCAGACCGACGTCCTGGACCGCCAGCTCCGTCAGGCGCTCGTCGCCTTCGAGGAGACCATCGCCGTCCTGCCGCCGCACCGCACCCCGCAGCCCCGGCACATCAAACCCCCGCCCGCCGTCAGGGCCACCCCGCCGCCTCCGCCCGCCCAGGCCGCCCCGCCCCGCATCCCGCGCCGCCTCTGATTCCGGCGGGCTGCGGGTGAGCCTTCGCCTCCTCCCGGAAAGTCCCGCACCCCTTGCTCCTGGCCGACCGCCCTCTCGCCCCACCGCCCGTGACCTATCGGGCCGTTCTAGGGACGCGTCACGTCCTTCGCCTCCTGGCCGGCACCCTGACCGGCCGGATGCCCAGCGGCATGGTCGCCGTCTCCCTGGTCCTGTGGATCACGGGCGCCGGAGGGCCGTTGACGACGGCCAGCATGCTCGCCGCCGTCTACGGGCTGGCTGCCAGCATCACCCAGCCGGTGAAGGGCCGGCTCATGGACCGGCACGGGCAGACCCGTGTGAGCGCGCCGGCCGCCGTCATCGCCAGCAGCAGCCTGCTCGCCCTGCCCGTCATCGGGCCGGGCGGCAGCACGTGGGCGATCGCCGGCGCCGTCGCGCTCGCCGGCCTCGCCAATCCGCCGCTGGAGTCGGGGCTGAGGTCACTGTGGCCGAGCGTCGTGACCGACCCGGGCCAGAGGAAGGTCATCCAGGCCCTCGACACCGGATCCCAGGGCCTGATGTATGTCACCGGCCCGCTCCTGGCCACCTGGCTCGCCGCCACGTTCGGCGCGGACACCGCCCTGGCCGCAGCCTCCGCGCTCGGCCTGCTCGGCACCGCCGCCGTCCTCACCTCCTCACCCTCGCGCGCCTGGCGCCCCCACCGCGGAGAAGTCACCATGGCCACCCGACCGGCGAAGCGACAGCCGCTCGCGAGCAGCGGCATGGTGCTGCTGTGCACCGGCCTTGCCGCCGTCGGTGTGCCCTTGGGCGGGCTGAGCGTCTGGGCCGCCGCCATCGCCGAGCTGCACCGGACGAGCTGGCTGACTGGTGTGCTGCCGGCCGCGTTCTCCACCGGGTCGTTCCTCGGCGGGCTTCTCTTCGCCCGCCTCGCGCGCCGCGCCACGCCCCCGACTCAACTCCTCTGCACCGCAGCATTGTTCGCAGTCGGGTGGCTGGGGCTGCTGATCCAGCCGGGCCCTCAGACTGCGATCGCCGCCGCCGCCCTGCCGGGGCTGTTCCTCACCATGGTCATCACCTGCGGGTTCGAGACCGTCGACGCTCTCGCCCCTGCCTCGCGGACCACCGAGGCGTACTCGTGGCTGATCCTCGCCGTCGGCACTGGCCAGGCCGCGGGCACCGTCCTCGCCGGCACCCTCGCCGACCACCTCCTCGGCCTGTCCGCGCTCCCTGCCGCCGGCGCTCTCCTCGCCACCACCGTTTTCGCTCTGTCCCGACCGGCTCTCGGCCCGCGCAGCCAACCCGGTCGGCACCGCCGCACCTCCACCCCACCGCCTCCCAACGAAGGAGAATCGTTCATGCCCGTCAAGACCGTCTGGACCGTCGTCCACAGCTGTGGACACGAGGTCACCCACAACCTCGCCGACCGTGCCGCCGACCGCCGGGCGGGGTTCGCCCGCTGGCTCGCCGGCCGTGAGTGCACCGAGTGCTGGAAGGCCGCCCGCGACGCCGACACGGCCGCGAGGGAGCAGTGGCTCGCCGCCCGGCGCGCGGAGGAGCAGGCTGCTGCCGCCCAGTGGGCCGAACAGTTCCAGATGCCGCCGCTGGAGGGGCCGGAGCGGGCCTTGGCCTGGGGCGAGCGCTCCCGGTTCCAGCTGGTCACCGCGGCGTACACGTCCCTGGTCAGCGAAGGAACCTGGGACGAGGCGGACTGGGCGGTCCTGGAGGAGAAGATCCGCACGATCAGCCGCGCCGGGTGGTGGATCGACCAGCGCGACGCCGAAGGCACCGACCTGCCCGAGCTGCTCGACGCCGCCACGAGCGACGACATCGGCACCGAGAACCCGTACCGCTGACGGCCGCTCCCTCAGACCCTGGCCCGGGAGCGAAGGCGCATATATATAGCGCACGTTCGCCGGTTAGCCTAACCGGCCGATTTCCAGACCATGGAGTCCTGCCCCCAACGCCACCTGCGGCTTTCTGCGGAAGGACTTCGCTGTGCCCGAACCCACTCGCCCCGCGTTCGCACCCGCCGACACGATCACCTCCGATCGCGACATCACGCACGCCCACTTCGCCGCCGGCGACCAGGTCGTGGTGATCAAGGGCGTCGCCGACGGTGAACTGTGGGGTGACGCGATGACCATCGTGGCCCCGTCCTGGCACACCCCGACCGACGAGGACGGCTGGCGGGTGCGCAACCCGCTCGGCGGCGCACAGTCGTTCGTCACCTCGCACCCCCGCTATCTCGTCCACCTCTCCAAGCGGTGCCCCGACTGCCTGATCTACCTGCGCGCCCTGGAGGACCACCTGCTCTCGAAGGTCGTGAGCAAGGAGCCGGTCGACCTCGGCTGGTACCAGGTGACCGACCGCGGTCAGCTCGTCCACGTCTCGGACACGAAGGCGGCCGGCCGGTGATCGTCCGCATCCACGAGCGTGCCGCCGACGCCGGTCCGGTGCTGGGCGACGACGTACTCGGCGACCGGCTCCCCTACGAGGAGAAGCTCGCTGGCGGGCGCCGTCGCGGCCTACTGGCCGGGGCTGGACGCGTACACGGCCACCGGCGAGCCCGGCTCGTGGACGGTGCTGGACTGGACGGAGCACCTCAACGATCCGCTGTTCGAGCATCCCTTCGCGGTGAGCCCCGCAGCCGACCGGCGAGCGGTGTTCCACCTGACCGTCCGTCTGGCCCCTGAAGACCGGTCGCTGACCGGGCAGGAGTGGTCCGAGGTCGCTCACCGCATCGCCCGCGCCGCCGGCATCGAGATCCCCGGCGACAGCCAGGGCTGCCGGTGGGTCGCCCTCCAGGTGCGTCCCCACCGTCTCGACCTGGTCGCCAGCCTCATCCGGCTCGACGGCACCTGGCAGCAGCAGCCCCCTGGCATCCCGCGCCGCCTTGCTGCCGAGGCCCGCCGGCTGGAGAACGACCTCGGGCTCCGCACCCCCGGCGCGCTCGCCACCCCTTCGGGCAGCATCACCCCGCTGTCCGACGTGGCCGCCCCGCTGGCCAGCGTCCGCGGCATCGTCGAACTGCACGCCCAGCTCCTCGCCGGGCATCCGCAGGCTCCTCGTCGCGAGGCCGGGCACCGCCTGGAGTGGCTGGCCCGCCGTCTGCTCGACCTCCAGCAGGACCTCACCACCACCGCCGAGGAACTCCGGCGACCGCCGACCACACCCCCGCCGGTACCGAGCCGACCGCCCCGGCCCGCGGCGGCGCGAACGGGATCTCGGCCCCTCGTATAAGGAGACCCCCTGCTTGGCGCTCAGCGACCGCCACATCGAACTGCGCCGCGATCCGCACTCCGGCGAAGTCCTCGCCCACGGAGGCGGCGAAGAAGCCCACAGCATCCTGCAGCGCACCGGCTTCGTCCATATCCGCCGCCGGCACGAGCAGTACCACCGCGCCCCCACCGGCCTCGACCAGGCCACCGAGGAGGCCCTCGCCACCGCCGTGGTCTCCGCGCTCCGGTCGGTCGGCTACTGGGTCGCCTGCGACGAACCGTTCGACACCGACCGGCACACCGCCCACGAGCTACCCCCGACGCTGTCGGCGCGCAGGTCGCCGCCCTCGCCGACAACCTTCGCCGTGCCACCAGCACGCAGGACGCAGCCGCCGTCCTGACCGAGCTGACCGCTGCCCACGACGGCGTGCTCGCCGCCCTCAGCCAAGTACTGGACGCGGCGGCCGAGTTCCTCGACACCTTCGACCAGGGCTTCGACCGGCACACTGCCGCCACCCTCCGCGGCCTGAACGGTCACCACCCCGCGCTCGTCGCCGCCCAGCTCCACCAGCTGCGCAACGAACTCGCCGACCGGCACGAAGACCACCCCGCGCGCCGCCCCTGCCCGGGCGAAGTCGCAGACCACGAACGCGAACCGTCCGTCCACTGCCCCTGCCCCATCCCCACCCCGCCGCCCCGGCCGCCCGCCCCGCCGCCGGCCCGGCGCCGGTGACCCACGCACCAAGGACCGCCTTGCACGACACCGACCCCAGCGACCTCGAATCCTTCGCCACCATCCTCGCCGGCGAGCTGCCCGGCCGGTGGACCAGCCAGTACCACCCCGACCACGGCGGCACCGACTACGACCACCTCACCACCGCCGTGTGGGACATGGACCAGACCGCTCACGCCATCGCCACCCACGGCGTGACCCACTGCGCGATCCTCACCCGCACCGACCACGACACCCGCCTGCTCGTCATCGACCACCTCGGCCAGGCCGAAGGGTTCCTCGTCGCCGCCCTGGCCCCCGCCGGCCTCCCCGACGCCGCGTACACGGGGGTCCGCGAGCCCGACGGTCTCGCCGTCCCCGCCGACCCGTTCCACGCCGCCGAGGCCATCACCCTGCACCTGCTGCCCCGCTACGCCGACGCCCTGGCGCACGTCCGCCGCAACGCCGCCGCGCTCGCCTCTCCGCTGCCCGAGAGGATCGACCTCACCTGGGCGGAGGAGGCCCTGACCACACCGGTCCCAAACTCCGCTCCGCTGGCCAAGCTGCTGACCGAGCACGGCTTCGTCCACGACACCCGCCAGGACCTGCTTGTCCTGCCCGGAGACGACACCGCCGTGCAGGCTCAGGCCGTGCGAGCCGTCGGCGCCCGCCTGGCCGAAATAGGGGTCGGCATCGGGATGCGGCATCCCGCCCCGCCGGCACCGGCCGCGCCCCGCCCCCTCCCGGCCCGCACGACGGCTTCCACCACCCGCAACCGATGAACCCCATCGAGCCCGAGTTCCTTCTCCCCCACTACGTGACGATCACGCGCGACCCGCGCACCCAGCTCGTCCTCGCGGTCGGCGGCGACCAGCGAGCGGCCGGCATCCTGCAGGCGACCGGCGGTTTCACCCGCCATCCGGGCCCCAGCACCCACTACCACCGCCAGCCGGTCACCATGCCCGTCGAGCAGCAGCGTCTCCAGGCCACCGCCGCCTCGTACGCGCTGCTGAGCGCCGGATACAGCACCTTCCTGGACCCCTCTCTCAACGTCCTTGCCACCCAGGACGGCGACCGGGAAGCCACCCACCGATACCTGAAGTATCTGGCGGAGCTCGCCCGCAACACCGACGAGGGACCTGTACTCGCCGCCGTCCTCGCCGAGATCTCCGCCCCGGAGACCGGAGTACTTCCGCAGCTGCGGGACGTGCTGGTCTCCGTCTGGACCTCCTGGGGCAACCAGGTGCCCGCAGAGCCCCGGGACGGCGGGCCGGTCGAACGCCTGATTGACGTCACCGACGTGCTGTCGAACAAAGCCCGGGAGGTCGAAGAGCTGCGCACACACGCAGCCCGCTCACCGGCATCAGCCACACCGGCGTCCCCCCTCCCGCCGACTGCGGGCCCGAAGCCGGCAGCACGCCGCCCGGGCCCGTAACCCCTTCCTGCTTCCTGGAGACCCCTTTGAACCTCGCGGACGAGAACAACACGGACGTCGAGATCTACCGCAAGGCCGGCCATCCCGACCGGCTCCACATCGTCACCAGGACCGGCGCCCCCGAGGAACTCCTCGCCCGGCTCGACGCCGCCGGTCTTGAACGGCGGCAGGAGGTGACCGACGGCCCCGTCTACATCTGGCACGAGACCCCCGAGGGCCTGAGCCAGAAGGACCAGCGCCAGCTCGCCACCCGCGCGATCCTCCCGCTGCTACTCGCGGGGTTCGACGTCAACATCGACCCCGACGAACTCGACGTCACGGCCTGGGCCCAGAGCATGCTCGCCCACCGCACCTCGCAGAAGCCGAACGCGGATGCCTCCACGCCCCCGCCGCCCCCGTCCGCCAGCTCGCCCCGCCCCCTGCGCTGACCGCCCGCGGCTCGCCCCGATCCGCCGCTCTCCTGGAGCCTCCCCCTGAACAAACAGCCTTCCCCCCGCACTTACGGCGCCTACCAGGCCCGCAGCATCGCCACCCGGCTCGACCACCTCAACGAGTACCTGGCCCAGCCGGGCCCGCCTCCCGACACCGTGGCCGTCCTCGCCGACGTCTTCGACCCCGAGCACGGTGCTCTGGCCGCCTTCACCACCCTGGCCGCCACCGCCAGCCGCTTCGCCCAGCAGCAGGCCACACAGGGACTGCTGCCACCGGAAGTCTGGCTCGCCCTGGGCCGCGCCGCCAACGAGCTGAACGACATCGGCCTCGACCTCGACGAACACCTCGACACCCTGACCGCGGCCCGCACCCCGACCACCACAGCCGTCAATCCGCCGGCGCCGGTGCCGCTGGTCGTACGGAGGCACCGGTGAGCCGCCGACAGCACCCCACCTGGGGCGCCGGCGACCAGGCCGAGCAGCACTACCTCGTCGAGCCCCGGCATCTGGCCGGCGGCGGCGACATCCGGCACGTGACAGCTTTTCTCCGAGCCTCCGGCTGGACGGATCGCTCCGTCACGGGCGGACCGCTCGTCTTCGACCGCGCCGACCACCTGGTGCGCGTCGTCTACGACCCCGCCGGACAGCCGGGCGGCTGGCACATCCAGGGCCAGCCCACCGCGACCGAGCCCGGCTGGCAGGTCACCCTCACCCGGCAGACCCCGGTGGAGATCGTCGCCGGATTCACCGACGCCCTCACACGCGAACGCTCCGCCCACGCCCCCAACCCGTGGGCCCCACTCCAGCAGCAGGGGTGGGAGACCGAGCGCGACCAGCACTTCACCGCCATCAGCCCCGACAGGAACACCTGGCTGCAGTTCCACCAAAGCGGTCCCGGTCAGGCCCACTGGTGGGCCGGCGCCCGCACCGAGCACGGCCGAACCTGGGACGCGATCTTCTCGGCCACGACCCCCATGCACCTGATCGAGAACTTCTCCGCCGCGCTCGCCGACCCACAGCCGGTCATGCGGCCCCGCGGACACGTCCCGCCCTCGAAGTGGATCCGGGCCACCTCCGTCTCCGTACGGCCCTCCGAGCTCAGCTCCTGGCAGCAGACCCGGATCACCGCCGCCCGCGCCGCCACGTGGGGCCGCAACTCCTGGGCCGCCGCCCGGGCCCGCACCCGCAAGGCCGCTCCCGCCCGCGCGTACGCGACGAGCGGCGGATCCCGTACCCGCCGATAGAACCCACCTGAAAGAACAGCGCCTTCGTGATCGACTCGCGTCAGCTGGATGCCTTCGCCGACGACTACCTGGGCAAGCTCGGCTCGCCGGTCTCTCCCCGCTACCTCGCCGGCCCCGGCGATCCCCGGCACATCACCCACGCTTTGTGCGCTGCCGGTTGGACCGTGAACTCCGATCCACTGCACCCAGCCATCCGCATGAAGAGCCCCGACCGTGAGCACGAGCTTGTCTTCAAGCCTTCCCCTCACACTTCCACGGCTGGTGGAGGGTGAACAGCACCCTCGGGCCGGGCCATTGGTACGGCTCATTCAGCGGCGACGCCCCCCGTGGAGATCATCGCCGGGCTCATGGACGCTCTCGTGCACCCGGCGCCGGACAACGCCTCCGGTGACATGGCGAGCATTCTTGCCGGGCGTGGCTGGAAGCACACGGCCGACGCCGCCGGCGGTCACAAGGGCGTGTCTCCCGACCGAACCACCGTGGCCGAGCGGCGCGTTTCGCCCTCCATGGGCCTGTGCGGATGGGAGATCGAGGCCGCCCGGAACTCGGGCCCGTACGGCCCCGAGGCTTCCTGTGGCGAGCATCCCTGGATCCCGCCATCCCTGACCACGTGCTGACCGCGGTCGCCAATGCCCTATCCGACCCGGCCCCCGTCCTGCGGCCCCGCTTCGAAACCGACGAGAGTCCCCACCTCCACGTGGGCCAGGAAGTCGGAATCGGCGCCCGCATCGTGACCGCCCACCGCGAGCGCCTCGCCGAGGCCCGCCGGCACCGGCCTACACCCACCGCGCTCACCGCCCGCACCGGCCCAGTTGCACTCGCGGGCGGCCTCGCCCGCCGCCGCTAACGCGCACCCTGCACCCCGCACCCCGCACCCCGCACCCCGCATTGAAGGATCCGCCCTGAGCACACCGCCCGACGCCCGCACAGTCCTGCTCACACAGCTGAAAGCCTTCCTGGCAGAGAGCGAGACGATCCTCGCCGCCTGGGACGCCTACTCCGACAAGCACACCGATGACGAAGGCTGGCCGCTCGACGAGGTGTCGTACGGCTGGCGCATGGTCCAGCGCGACTCGGAGGCCTGGCGCGCATTCCTGGCCGTCTGGCCCGGCGCCCGCCAGCTCCTCGCCACGGCCGCCGTCCAGCTCCAGCACCTCAGCGCAGGCGACATCGCGCCTCACTGGCCATCCCACCTGCGCGAACTGAACCAGGCCCTCGAGCGGCTGGAAGAACTGCGCCGTGATCATGCCGAGGTCCGCGAAGCGCGCCGTACCTCGGGGCCCGTCCCGGAGGGGGAGCTCGTCGACTCCGTAGCCGAGCGCAACGAGGAGGCGTGGAGCCACCTGGACACCTGGGCCGCCAAGGGGCATGTCTTCCTCGACGTCCATGCCGCGGCGCAGAAGGCTCCCATCCGGCGGGCGCCGGCCCCGGCTCCGGCCCCTGAGCCCGCCCGGCCTGCGGAGAGGCGTCGATGAGGGTCGCGAAGGTGGAACAGGCCCTCATCTCGCCCCGCTACCTCGCCGGTCCGGGCGACCCGGCGTGGGTGACCGCCGCTCTGCACGCCGGGTCCGGATGGAGTCACGGGCAGGATCCGCTCGTGCCCCGGGTCATCCTGACCAGCCCGGACCAGAAGTCCATGCTCCGCCTGGAGCCGACCTTGAACGAGCCGTGGTGGCACCTCTCGCACCGAGACGGCCGCACCGGTGCGCAGTGGCAGGCCGCCTTCGACGCCGCCACGCCCGTCGAGCTGATAGCCGCGGTCACCGACGCGCTCACCCACCCCGACTACAACGCCGCAGCGGTGGCCGAGCCGTACAAGCTGCTGATGCGGGCCGGATGGGACGTGGCGTCCGGCAGCGACTTCCGCTCGCCGGACGGCCGAGTGCGGGGTGAGCGTCACAACTTCTCCGGCAACACCGACTGGCGCATCACGGCAAGCCTCTACGCGGATGACCCCGTCTGGAAGGCCAAGTTCTCCAGCGCTACGCCCCGGCTGCTCGTGGCCGCCTTCCTCGCTGCACTCGTCGACCCGGAGCCTGCGCGTCGCTCCCACGAGCAGACTCAGGGCCTCTCCCTCCACCGGATCACCATGCGGTGGCAGGAACGACCGGTGGAGAGCGTGGCCCGGGCGCTGCCGGAGCGGATCGAGCAACTCGCCGCCCGCCGCGCGAGCCCGCCACCGCCCGCGCCTTTGGCACCGCCCACGACACGCCGCCACATCCGCTGACACTCCGCGCCCGCACCGTCCAAGGAACCTCTGCTTGCGATCCGCCCCCTCCTCCAGCTCCGACGGTTACGACATAGCCCTGAAGGTGCTCCTCGCCGCATTCGCCGTCGGCCTGCCCGCCTCCTCCATCGCCTGGCTGAGCGGCAACATCGCCGCCTGGGCGAGCGGCACCGGCCCCTGGGTGGCCTACCGCCCGGGAGACGCTCTCCTACGCCCCGAAACACTCTGGCCGGAAGCGGGAGAAACGTCCCTGCTCCTGACCACCCGCATTGTCCCCGTCTTGCTGACCCTGCTCCTCGCCGCCGCAGCCGGATTCCTGTGGCTGCGGTACAAGAACCGGGTCGGCGGGGGCAGGAAGAAGACCGTCCACGGCATGGCCACGGCACGCGACATCCAGCCGCTGCTCGCCAAGGCCGTCGAGGCCAAGGCCCGTTCCCTGCGGCCGAGTCTGAAGCACGCCAAACACATCGAGCCCCGCGACGCCGGCATTCTGGTCGGCAACCTCGCCGGGACTCGCCACGAGGTCCGCATGGGGTTCGAGGACGTCGCCGTCGCGATCATGGCACCGCGCTCCGGCAAGACCACAAGCCTCGCCATCCCCTCGATCCTCGCCGCGCCTGGGCCCGTCCTGCTCACGTCCAACAAGGCCGCCGGCGACGCCTATACAGCGTGCTTCGACGCCCGCTGCCGGGTCGGGCGGGTGTGGTCGATGGACCCGCAGCAGATCGCCCACGCCGAACGGACGATGTGGTGGAACCCACTCTCGGACGCAAAGACGCTCGACGGGGCGGGCAGGCTGGCCGGGCACTTCCTCGCCGCGAGCGTCGACGCGAGCCAGCAGGGCGACTTCTGGTCGAAGGCCGGATCCAACATCCTGTCGCAGCTCTTCCTGGCCGCAGCGCTGGACGAACGGCCAATCACGGACGTGATGAACTGGCTCGCCTTCCCGGCGGACCGCACCCCGCTGGACATCCTGCGCGACCACAAGTTCACCGCCGTGGCCTCACAGCTGAAGGGCACCGTGGAAGGCCCGCCGGAGACCCGCGACGGCATCTACGAGACCGCGCGCCAGTACGCCTCCGCCTTGCTCAACCAGGACATCGCCGCCTGGGTCACCCCACAGGAGGACATCGACGAGTTCCGGCCCGCCGACTTCGTCGCCTCCACCGACTCGTTGTTCCTTCTGTCGAAGGACGGCGGCGGCGGCGCGAGCGCGCTGATCGCGGCGTGCGCTGACTCCGTGATGCGGGCCGCGACCGCGCAGGCCGAACGCGCCGGCGGCCGACTGGACCCGCCGATGCTCGCGATCCTCGACGAGGCCGCCAACGTCTGCAAAATCTCGGACCTCCCCGACCTGTACTCCCACCTGGGCTCCCGCGGAATCATCCCGATCACCATCCTGCAGAGCTACCGACAGGGCCAGAAAGTCTGGGGCGACGCGGGCATGGACGCCATGTGGAGCGCAGCCACCGTGAAAATCATCGGCAGCGGCATCGACGACCCCGACTTCGCCGACAAGCTCTCCCGGATGATCGGCGACCACGACGTCGAGACCACCTCCACCTCGACCTCCGAGTCCGGCAAGTCCACCTCGGTGTCAATGCGGCAGGAGCGGATCCTGCCCGCCGACGCGATCCGTGCGCTGCCCAAGGGCTCTGCCCTCTGCCTGGCCACCGGCATGAGGGTCGCGATGCTCGACCTGCGCCCCTGGTACGCCGAGCCCGGTGCCGACGAGCTCGGAGCCGCCTCCGCCCGCGCTTCGAAGGCCATCACCGCTCGCGCCGTCGCCAAGCAGCAGCTGTCCCAGAACGACTTCGACCAGGCCGCGTAACCGCCTCCTTCCCCACCACTGACGGGCCCTGCCCTGTCCGCACACACCGACTTCGCCGTGGAGACCAGTGAAGATCATCGACCTCGCCGAGCAGACCCGGCTCCTGGGGCTCGTACCGGGCGAGCTGGGCAACCTGCGTGCCGAGATCGACGGCGTTCGGGCCGGAGACATCTCGCGGCCTGTACGGGAGATCGCCCCCATCGCCGCACGCACCCACCACCTGGCGATCAGGTGCCTGCAGCAACTCGGCACCCTCTCGACCAGCCAGTACGCCGTCATGAAGAACGGGCCCGAAAGCCTCGCCCATCTGTCGGAGGCCGCCCTGCGGATCTCCGTCGCCGCCTCCCTATGCACCTACGGCATCACCGGGCGCACCGACGCCCTCATCTACGAGGACGGTGACCGGACGGCCGGCACCAGCCGCGGCTACCTCGCCGAGGCGATCGGGGAGCTCGACCGCGCTGCCGGCACCTACCGCGTGCTCGCCCAGAACCTCTCCCGGCGCCTGGCTTCAGCCGCCGCCCGTGCCGAGGACCGGCTCCTGATCGACCGAGCTGCCGTCGAGCGCACGGTGAGGACCGTGCAGGTGCCGACCGAACCCGGGGGCCCGTCGGTCCAGGCCCGTTGTCGCTAGCACCGTCAAACCTCCTCCGAACAGCTCTCTCGCACCCCGCCGTCCACATCACCCACCGAACCCAGGACGCCCATTGGACTCTCCCCACAGCTCGGTCCCGAGCCCAGACGACCTCGACTCCCTCACCCACCATCTGCTGGTCAGCATGGACAGGCTCGAGACGCTTCGGCGCCGGCGCGACCCTGCGGCCGACCGGCTCGCGGGCACCGTACGGACCGCGGCCTTGGTGCACCAGACCTCGCTCCTCGCCGGCCGGCTGCTGGCCCAGACCGCGCTGAGCGACGCTCCCACCACCCCGGACGGTCTCCACGCCGTAGCTCTTCTTCGTCGCCTCGCCGAAGCGACCACCGCCGCCGCGGGGCACGCGGCGAACACGATCTCCGCCCTGGCGCACGGCGACGCCGAGGCGTCGGACCACCTGATGGGGCAGACCAAGGACGCCCTGGCGCGAACTCCCGTTGCCGTTCAGGACGTCGGTGCCGCCCTCCTGCGTCACGACGGCCTCCTCTATGCCCGCGATCGTGCGGCTTGCAACCAGAGCGTGGTGAGAAGCACGGCCGTCAAGGTCAGCGAGGCCCAGCGCAAGGGGCTGGCGGCCTTCGCCCGCGGCGACGCGGTCGTCCGGGACGCGCATTCCGGCGGCCGGGAGGTCGTCACACCCCTGGGTGCTCAGCTGCGGGCCGCGACCATCGACGCACTCGTCGACAAGAAGCTGGTCGGCCTCACCCCGCTGCCGGGGCAGCCAGGCCAGTACGGCGCGCGGCTCACCTCCAGCGGCATCCGGACCCTGCTGGAAGCCCGCCCCGTTCCCGCCCTCCCCACCGCCGTCCCGAACCCCACTGCGGTGCGGCCGCGCACACCCGGGCCAGCAGGAGCACGGCGCTAGGCCGGCCTGCCCCTCGTCTGTCTCAGAAAGGAAGGTCCCGTCATCGCTTCCCCGACCACGGCCAACACCCTGCTGCATCTCTCACAGGCCCTGACCTCCGTGTCCACGAACTTCACCATCACGCGCGACCGGGTCCACCGCCTGAAGGACTCCGGCAGCGAGGAGATCTTCACCCAGGGCACCGGCCTGTTCCTCGCGTCGCAGCAGATCACCGCCAAGCTCGTCGCCCTGACCGAGGCCCTCGCCACCGGCCCGTACGCAGAGGTCCCCGAGAGCCGGCGGCTGCTCGCCGATCTGACCGCAACGGTCGCCGTGGCCTCTTCCGCCTCCGCCTTCATCGCCTCCGCCGTGGCCGGCGACCCGCTGGAATCCATCGGCCTTCCCGCGCGTCCCGAGGACGCGGAGTCCATGGCCCGCATCCGGCAGGAAGAGGGGATCGACGACGTCCAAGGCGCTCTGGCCGAAGCCGCCAACTGCCTCCATCTCGCGGCCACAAGCTGCACCCACGCCGCCTTCGATGTCGCGCGCACCGCTAGGAGCACCGTCGCAGCGGCCCGGCCGGCCCTGACTTCGGCGCCATCGGTGTCCACGCCGGCCGACGCCTCCGCCGCGCGAAGCAGGTAGTCATGGAGAGCAGCGACACGGACCGCTTCCTGGTATCGCCGCGGTCACGATCGACAAAGACGCCGGTGAGGTGCTCGGCGGGCCTCCCCGGCTGTCCATCAGCACCCTCCGGTCGTTGGAGTCGCGCGGCTGGGCCCTTCGCGAAGCGCATCATCCCGTGCCCGGGTCACGGTCGGCCCGCTTTCACCTCACCGAGGCCGGACGCATCGCGCTCGCCTCTCGCCTCGGGCGTGTCCCTGCCGACACACGCCCACGCGCCACCTCTGTCCAGCCCACCCGGACGCGCGCCGCTGACAGCCGAAGAGCATCTCCGGCGCCCCCTCCGCCCTGCCCGTCGTTCCCCGGCTCGCCCCGCATCGCCGCCTGCCGAGCCGGCCGCGCTCGCCAGAACTCCGTGAGCACCTTCCCTCACTCCACCCAAGGACCTTCCATTCCCTCCTCCACCTCCGCCACTCCTCAGTTCCGCGCCCTTTCTCTCGGAGCCGGAGTCCAGTCCAGCGCACTCCTCGCCCTCTCAGCTGAAGGAATCCTCCCCAAGGTCGACTACGCAATTTTCGCCGACACAGGGTGGGAGCCCGAATCTGTTTACCGCCACCTCGACCGCCTCGAACGCGAGATAGCAGAACCTGCCGGAATACCGATCCTCCGGGTTTCCTCGGGAAATATCCGCAATGACGCCCTGAACCCCGATCACCGCTTCGCCTCGATGCCGCTCTACATCCTTAACAAGGACGGCCGACCTGGGATGACCAGGCGCCAGTGCACCGGGGAGTACAAGGTGAAGCCAATCAAGAAGGAGATCAGAAGCCTCCTCGGATACCCCTATCCGCTTCGTGTACCGAACGGAGTGTTCGTCGAGCAGTGGATCGGCATATCCACCGATGAATTCCATCGCGCCAAGGATGCCGACGTTCAGTACATGAGGAACATTCATCCTCTGATCGAGATGGACTGGTCACGCTCGGACTGTGTCCGCTACCTGAAATCCCTCGGCCTTGCCGAAACACCGAAGTCCAGCTGCCTCGGATGCCCTTTCCACGGCAATGCCCAGTGGCGGCACATACGTGACACCTCCCCTGCCGAGTGGGAGGACGTCGTGGAATTCGACGCCGCCATCCGCAAGGGGAACGCGCGGGCCAACGCCGAGGGGCGCCCGCTGCTCGGCGAAGCCTTCCTCCACCGCTCACGCGTCCCCCTCTCTCAGGCCCCGATCGACCACGTCACCGCCGCGGAACGCGCCGCCCTCGGCGAGGACGCCGCCTCCGAGCTGGAAGACGGCGTCGTCAACGGCTGCTCCCCGTGGTCGTGCCGCAGCGAGGTCGACACGGTTCGAGACGACTTCGGACTGACGGCGTGATCACGGGCCGCGATCTTGTGGTCGACCTGTTCGCGGGACCGGGCGGCTGGAGCGTCCCTCTGCACCGGTTCGGGATCCGGGACGTGGGGCTGGAGTGGGACGAGTGGGCGTGCAAGACGCGCGCCGCCGCCGGCCTGCTGACCATCCGCACCGACGTGGCGATGTACCCGGCCCGGATCTTCGCCGGCCGGACTCGCGGGTTCATCGCCTCCCCGCCGTGCCAGGCGTGGAGCATGGCGGGCAAGCGTCTTGGACTGGTGGACCAGCCCCTCGTCCACCAGTCGGTCGCCGACCTTGCCGTCGGCCGAGACACCCGTGAGAAGCTCCTGGCCGCATGCCGGGACGAGCGGTCCCTCCTCGCGGCAGAACCGATGCGCTACCTCCATGCCCTCGACTCGGTCGGGGAGCCGGAGTGGGTGGCGATGGAGGAAGTCCCGGACGTCCTTCCGCTATGGAAGCAGTACGCCGCAATCCTGCGGTCCTGGGGCTTCTCGGTCTGGACCGGCATCCTCAACGCGGCCGACTACGGCGTCCCGCAGACGAGGAAGCGGGCGATCCTCCTCGCCTCGCGCGTCCGTACCGCAGAGCCTCCGCCTCCGACGCACGCCCGTGTCGCCGAGCCCGAGTCGCTGTTCGGCCCGGGCCGCGCGAGGTGGGTGTCCATGGCCGAGGCGCTCGGCTGGGGTGCCACCGACCGCCCCGTGCCCACGGTCTGTGCCGGCGGCGGGCCCGGAGGAGGCCCCGAACCGTTCCCTTCCGGCGCCCGCCAAACGCTTGCCAACTCCCGTGACCGCGGCACCTGGACGGCGCAGCCGGCGGCTGAGGACATCGTCCTCAAGCCGCAGACCCGCGGGGCGGGCTGGACCGCTCGGCACGGGTCACGCGGCGACAGCCCGGCCTACGGTCCGGCCCCGACGTGCACCGGCAAGGCAACGCACTGGACCTGGGCGCTGCGAAGCAACAACCAGTCCAACGCGACCATCCGAGGCGTCGACGAGCCTGCGGGCACGCTGTTCTTCGGGCACCGGGCGAACGAGTGCACCTGGGTCGCCAGCCCGGCCCACGCGGGGGTCCAGGAGACGGCGCCGCCGGCGCCGATCCGGATCACCGCCGCCGAGGCCGGAACGCTGCAAACCTTTCCCACCGACTACCCCTGGCAAGGCACCAAGGGCCAGCAGTTCTCCCAGATCGGCAACGCTGTCCCGCCGAGGCTCGCCGCGCATCTTCTCGCACCGCACCTCGACCGCATCCTCACCGCCGACGACTTCACCCTGGCCGCCTGATGTCCCCCGCCCACGGCACCGATGCAGAGGATCCGTACGAGCCGGCCGAGCGCCCGCCGCTCTACTACGCCGAGCAGGCGCTCCTCGGCGCCGTCCTCCTCCAACCCGCGCTCCTGCCGCTCCTGGCCGAACTCTCAGCCTCGGCGTTCGACAGCCCGTCGCACGCCGCCGTCTTCGCCGCGATGCGCGACGTTCCCATCCCAGAAGCGGCGACCGCCTTGGCTGGGCTCGACTGGCTGAACGCCGTCCTGGTCAAGGCCCGACAGCAGGCGCCGGGCCTGACCCCTTCGTACATGCACACCCTTATCTCCGCTTGCCCACAGCCCCAGCACGCCCTCGCGTACGCCGTGGTCATCCGCGCCGAGAGCGCCCGGCGCACCATCCGCCTCCACGCCGAGCAGCTCGCGCGGGCCGCCACGGACACCACCGTGCCGGACCGTGCCCGACACACTCTCACCGCCGCCGACACCCTCGCCCGGCACCTCGATCAGCTGGCCGAACGGTTTCCCTCCCACGCCCGCCCTCTGCCCCGCACGCCGCACCCGCCGGCCCCACAGCCAGCCGAAGGGAACGACGCACAGGAGGCCGAACAGTGGCTGCTCGCGAGCGCAGTTTCCCGACCGGAGCAGCTGAGGGGGATGCGCTGGCTGACTGCCGACGACTTCCTCAACCCTCTCCACGCCTGCCTGTGGCAGTGCGTGACCGCGCTGGCCCACCGCGGGGATCCGGTAGATCCGGTCACCGTCCTGTGGGAGGGCCAGCAGCGCGGCCTCCTCTCGCTAGGCGCCACCCCTGCCGCAGTGATCTCCCTGCTGTCGACGCCCGTCGGCTCGGCCGAGTACTGGGGCGAACGGATCCTCGAACGGAACCTGCTCGCGCGAGCCCTCCACGCCGCCGGGCAGATCACCGCCTACACCGCAGACCCCGCCAACACCGTGCACCAGCTCGTCACCGGCAGCCGCCGCGCGCTCGCCGACCTGCACACCGTCCGCAGCCGCTGGCAGCAGGCCGCCCGCTCCATCGTGGCCTCCACCTCGCCGGTCGAGAACACAGCCGCCCCACGAGCCGGTCCACGCGGCCCCCTCACCACCCTGCCCGCTCCTACCACAGCTCCGGCCGGCCGCCCCGCCGCCAGCCGAATCCCGTAGCCGAAGGACCCAGATGCCTCACGCCCCGGCTGACGCCCACATCCGCTTCGCGCTCCGCCCCGACCACCACCCTTCCGTCATCGCAACCACTTCCGGTCCGACGGCCGACGCCGCTCGCTCCCACCTCCACGACCTCGGCTGGCGCAGTATCAGCCCCGCCACCATGGTGCTCGCGCGCATCGACCGCGAAGAGCCCCACTACACCGCCCAGGCCGCCGAACAGCTCCGCCAGTACGGCTTCACCACCGAGATCGACGCCGCCCTCCAGGACGAGATCGACACCGAGTGGACCTGGGCGAACTACCCCATGCCCTGGTGCACCCGCGACGAGATCCGCGAGGTCGGCGCCGAGGCCCAGCGCATCCACGACGACATCGCCAAAGGCCGACTGGTCATCCACCTGCACGCCGACGACGGCCACACCACCGTCGCCGTCGGCTCCTACGCCACGGGCGTGCGCCGGCACGTCCACCTCCACGGCGAGAACCACCTGCGGCAGATCTCCACCTCGTTCGACACCGAGACGGAGGCCGTCGCCGAGTTCCACCGGCTCTACTCCGTCGCCGTCCGCCCCGGCCCCGCCCCTCTCACCGACCTCGAACAGTCCATCCGCCGGGTCCACTCGGGCACGCCTCCGGCCACCACCGAGGAGACCTCCGCGCCCCCGCCCGCGGCCGAGCCGCCGGTCGCAGAGCCCGGCGAGCACGAGGCGTTCCTCGCGGCCCTGTTCGACGAAGAACGCCAGTGGGAGAGGTACCGCCCCTTCGACGAGACGACCATCGCATCCCACGAATCCCTCACCATGCGAGCCGAGTTCCACCATGAAGCCCGGCACCGCACCGACGTCGCCTGGACCATCGCGGAGTACGACGGGCCGGTCGGCCAGCGCCTCTGGCACGCCACCCTCACCGCCGGCACCCCCGTGCCCCTCATCCGCGCGATGCTCCAGTACCTCGACGCCCCACCCCGCGAGACCGTCGGCCTCCCGGACGACGTCCTCCACGAGGCTGCCTGGCACCCGGCCAGCCACCCCGCCCGCACCACGTGGGCGGCCCCGGACCGGACCATCGTCTTCGAGTCCACCCCGCACGCCGTAGCCGACCGATGGATGCTGTACGGCGGGGAGGACCTCGACCGAGCGGCGTGGACCATCCGTCTGTCCGCCGGCGTTCACCACGACCTCCTGGCCCACGTCGCCAGCGCCGCCGCCGACCTCCTTCCGTCACCCACACAGCCGAGCCCGAGGCAGCTCCCGGCCGCCGCCCACCGGCTCCCCGCACCTCTGCCCGCCCAGCCCGCCCGCCGCCGGTAACCGGTCCGCGGGTCGCCCGTCGCCAGCGCTCGGCACCTCTGACCTGCACAGATGCGGTACAGGGTTGCTGGGGCCTTGCGGCGAGCTAGCTTCGAGGGAGCCTGAAAGCTAGATTAGGGGCGACGCTTAAAAGTTGACGCACACGCCAAATATGCGGCAACTTATTTGCGTCACACTTTCGGCGCCAAAGTCACGGCGGAGATCGCGACGCCAAACTTTTGGCGCGGGAAGATTAGTAAAGGTTACCGCGACGCAGATTAGAAATCTGGTCGCGACAAAAGTTGAGGCCGACGCAGACAAAGAACGTCCGCACCGGCCTCTCCCCGAACTGCCGTCCGGGGTCGGTTACGACGACCCCGGGCGGCGCCCTACCTCATCAGAAAGGCCAGCACGGTCACACAGCTGGCCAGGGCAGACGCCACGCGCGCCGTGATGGCGCAGATGGCCTTCAACCTCTGAAGCCCCTTGCGGGGGCTACCTCCTGACGAGGGTTCCTGCCGCAACGGATCACACACGCGATCCACCTTCCTGTGAGGGGCACGCCGGTTGCGTGCTCCGGACAGGGCAGCTCGGCACACCGAACTACCCCGTGCAGAGCACGAGCCAGACCCCCGCGAGGAACGGGCGACAGGACGCCCACAATAGCCGTTCCTCAACCCTTCGCGCGACCTTCGAGATAAACCGGAAAAGGCAGCCCGGTGTGCGTACGCGGGCCCCGAGGCGCCAGTCGACTTCGCCTCGCGATGCCTATTGGGCTTTCACGATGTATTCCCTTCAGAGCTGCCCAGTGGAGCCCCTCTGCAGTACCGTGTAGCGGCATGACGGTGCTGATCATCGGGGCCAGCGGGTTCCTCGGGACGGAGCTGGTGCGCAGGCGAGCGCCGCCAGCCGTGCCACAGTCGCGACGTTCAACTCCCGCCCTGGCGACGCTGCCAGCGCCACGTGGCACCAGCTGGACCTCCGCGATGGAGCTCGCCTCAACGCGGTCCTCGACTCCGTGGTCCCGAGGACAGTGATCAACGCGTCCAGCGGCGACGCCGACTGGGCGGTCACCGCCGACTGGGCGGTCACCGCCGACGGTCCCCTTCGCCTCGCCGTAGCGGCGGCGAGCAGGGGCATCCGCCTGGTGCACGTCTCCAGCGACGCGATCTTCTCCGGCGTTGACGTGCACTATGACGAGACAGCCCTCCCCGACCCCCGTCACCCCCTACGGGGCCGCGAAGGCCGCCGCCGAGACCGCCGTACGCCTCCTCCACCCCACTGCCGCTATCGCCCGCACGTCGCTGATCATCGGCGACGGCGGGTCCACGCACGAGCGCCTCGTCCACGAACTCGTCGCCGGCACGCGGGACGGGACGCTGTTCACGGACGACGTCCGCTGCCCCGTCCATGTCGCCGACCTCGCGGCCGCCCTGTGGGAGCTCGCGCTGACCGACGCGACCGGCGTCTTCCACCTGGCCGGCCCCGACGCCGTCAGCCGCTACGCCCTCGGAGAGCTCGTCGCCCAGCGGGACGGACTCGATCCCGCCCTTCTGCCCGCTGGCCGCCGGGCAGACAGCAACCTGCCGGGGGCCCTCGACGTACGCCTCGACAGCCACGTCACCCGCCAACGGCTGAACATGAGGCTCCGCGGAGTACGGGAGTTCCTGGGGAGAGGCTGACGAAGACGGCCGTCCCCGGCCGGCTCCATGGCCGCCCGCTGTCGACGTCGGCCGCCTCCAAGAACTCCCCGACCTCCTCGCTCAGCTTCTCCCGGGCCCCGTGACGTAGGTGACCGGCTCGGCTCCGTCGTTCCGGATGATCTGCGGAATCCGGTCCCGCACCGGCTTGCCGACCCTGGGGGACGTCTTGGCGCTCGACATCAGTTCTTGCTCCGCTCGTTGCGTGGGCTGTCGCTTCGCCCAACGGAGGTATGCAAACGCACGCCACCGGACGCGTTGTCCCACATCCACTGACCGGTGTCGCGGGCCCTCGGGCTCGCACGAGTCCGTGAGGTACGACCGAAGGTCTCGGTCCGAGCGGCCGTGCCGCTAGCAGGCTCGGACGGAGGTCTACGATTGCGGGCCACTGCGCCGGTCTGCCGGGCGTGAATCGAGCCAGATCTGCGTACCGCTCGCGCAGGCTGGGTAGGGTCGCGCCGCGCTCTTGCTGCTTGCGATCAGGGGGGCTGATGGGACTACGGGTCGTTGTCCAGAACTTGGGGCTCGGAGGACTGCGTAACGGCAACGGTGATCCGGAGGACCGGTGGCCGGCCCTCGCTGAGCGGATCCTGAGCACCGGACGTCCGGATCTCGTCTGTCTGCAAGAGGCGTTGGGCTGGGGTGAGTTCGGGCACCGACAGCTTGCTCGGGCCGGTGCGACCTGGACATGGACCCGCTGCCGCTACCGCCCTCCAGCTCGGGCATCATGCCGGCGCTCCTCTACCGCCGCGAAACGCTCGGCCGCTGGACCCACTGGAACACCGACTTCGCCGACCAGACGCTGCACGGCTTCGGCGTCGCCGTCTTCGACGTGGGCCTCCCCGCTCCGCTCACCGTCATCAGCGCTCACCTGGACCCGTTCGTCCCGGACCGGGCCCGGCACGAGGCCAAGCTGCTGGCGACCCGGGCCCTGCGGTACGGGCCGTACGGGATCGTCGCCGGCGACATCAACTACCCGCCCGCGGACCCGAAGCACCCGGTGCCGGACTACGCCGAGATGCGCCCGTACAACAGGTCCGCCCGTACGAGGCTCCCGTCCGAGTCCGGCGGCCGGATCACCCCGGAACGCCGGGTTGCCGAGACGCTGTCGTACACCGGGTTCGTCGACGCGGCCTGGGAGCTGTACGAGCGGACCGGCGACGAGTCACTGCTTCGCCGCACGTGCGCCGAGGAACGCATCGACCAGCTGTGGGCGTCGGCGCCGTTGCGGGACGCGATCACCGACTACCAGCTGCTGGACTCCCCAGCCGGAGCCTCCGACCATCACGGCCTCGCGGTGGTGCTCGACCTCACCCGCGCCGCGACCGAAAGCGTCTGGGAGTACCGCTGACGCGGCGAACCATAGTCAGCGACGCTTGCCGATCACGCCGTGGATCTGCGCGAAGACATCGTCCCGCCCGACGACCGGGTGCCTCGCGGCCCGCAGAAACGCGTTGTCCTGCTGCGGGTCACTGTGGCGGGGCAGGTCGGTAGCGACGGTCACCAGCTCCGTGAGCACGCGCTTCCCCTGTACGGAGGGCCGGTCGCCCGTGGCCCGGGACACTGCCATCCGTACCCGTGCAGCCTCCAGAGACCAGTGCCCGGAGACATGTCCCTGACCGCACTCCGTAGACACCTCGGGGCCGTCGACCCGCACCGTGCGTACGTCGTGGTTCTGAGGGCAGCGCAGCGGCATGATGCTGTCCGCGGTCACGATCTGGATCCGGTCCGACTCGACGACGAGGGGGCCGGACTCGACCTCTGGTGCGACCGCCCCCTCGACGGGCGGGACCGACGTGTCGGCGAAGAGCTGGGCAAGGCGCCCGGCCGTGTACCGCATGGGCGACGGGCGGGGAGTGGGGGGCTCGATGTCGTCGGCCAGCGCGCTCGCCCCGAGCTGGCCCGTGTACTGGCTCCGCGCGGTGTTGAAGAGATCCCACAGCGGCGTGCCCCTGCTTACAGCAGGGTTATAGCCCTGCCCGGTCGCGGTCAACGCCTCGGCGATCTCGTCGATGATCCGCAGTTCCCGGTCTGCCGGACCAGCCAGCGCCTCGCGCAGTTCGGTGACGGGCACGTCCTTGGGGGCGCGGTCGCCGGTGTACGTGCGAGCGAACAGGAGCAGGGACAGCGTGGTCAGGTCGACGGCGGCCTGCCCGTTCTGCTCCCATGGATGATCCACAAGGTGGCGAGCAGCTTCATGGACCGCAGCACTCCAGGGCGGCGGAGCGGAGGAGGGGAGCAGCAGGCTCATCTCCAGGTCGAGGTCGTACGCGCTCTGGTCAGGCATGGCCACCATCCTGCCGCGTAGCCGCTGAATGCAAAGGCGGAAGCCGGAAACAGGCACGCCCTCGCCGCATTCCTCTCCATACCTGCGGCCGGCCACGGCACCGCCGGCACCTGGGCAGCATGCCGCTTCACGGGTGGTCGGCTATCCAAAAATGCTGGGCACGGCGGTTAGGACGGCTCCCACAGTGACAAGGAAGAGGCCGGCCGCCTCGTGCCGGAGGCCGCCGACAACGGCTTCTCGGAGTTCGGCTCGCAGCCTTTCTCCCTGGTCACTGAGGTCTCGGGTCAGCGTGATCCGCCCAGCGTTGAAGGAGATACGCCCGATGGTCAGACAGCGCGTAGCCGCGGCCCCTGGAGAGCGTCCGGCTCCACAACAGGGGTGTCGGAGGTGGCTTCTGCCGTCGCTTCTGCCGTGCCCTGGGCCGCGGGGCGGAACTTCGTCCTGAGGTGCGGCGTCACCTTCGTGGCGGCGACGGTGAGCGCACTGCCCGCTACCGCGGAGACCGCGACAAGCCCGGCGACGGCTCGTGTCGCGTTGAGCAGGTCCGCGTGGCCGACCAAGTTCCGGGCGCCGTCCCGCAGGAGCGTGCTGTACCCGTCGCTCGCCGAGTTCGACAGGGCTGTCCCGACCGCGCGCTTCACCAGCATCAGTTCCCAGACCGAGCCACCCCAGCGAATGTTCATGAGGCCACTGTAGGGGGCTCCGGGGAGAGTAAGCGGCGGTTTCGCTTAGCGCGCCCGCAGGGGGCGAAGGTCGTCCGCGTTCAGCGCCTCGATGGCTGCGAAGAGCTGATCTACGAGTTTGTCCAGCACGTCTGACTCCGGCATGCTGCCGCTGAAGGTGACGTCCTCTGAGCAGCGGCTTTCCCGGTCACAGGCGTAGCCTCGCAGCTCGAATAGCGCAGGATCGTCATCGCGGGGCGGCGGGATTTCGAACGCCGAGACGATGCGAATGAGTCCGGCGGCGTCGGCTTCGGACTTCAGCGTCCATTCCATGGCGCCGTGCCGTGCGACGCCGTCGTACATCCAGTCGTAGGTGGCGGTTTGGATGTTCTTCATGCCGTGCTCCAGCGCCTTACGCAACGGGTAGCCGGTCATCGGACTTCCATCTCCGTCTGGTCGAGGATTGCGTCAGCCGGCACACCCAGCGGCAGCAGGAACTCAAGCCCATCACCTCGCTGCACACGTCTCGGCCCTCTCAGTTCTGGCACCTTCGTGGGGTCGATCAGGATGGCGTGGGTGCGCGCTACTTGCGGGCACGGGAACCGTAGGTAGCGCGCAGCGTCATCAGAACTGTAGGGAGTGGGCGTTGCCCAGAGCCCGCCTTCTCCTCCAGCGAATCCCTCGCGGAAGTCATGTTGCGTCCCAGGCACGAGGTAGTGGACCAGGAGCCGACCGTTGAGACAACTCGCGTCTGCCTTGGCATGCGCATCCAAGCGCTCCCACTCGGGGAAGACCCGGTCGTTAAGCATGAACAGATCGATCTGCGTCGCGAGAAAGCCGCAGGTTCCCATGACGCCATCCCTTCTCAGCGCTGTTCTCAGGATGCGCTTCCGTCGGAGCGGCAGCGACTCGGCGGCTAGGCATGCGGCGAGCGAGGTGGCCGGCGCCGACGCCCTCGTCGCCCTGCTCGCACTGACCGAGCCGCAGCGCTGGGTGCGCTGAGGAATATCGCAGGGTCGGAATACTGCTTCTTCACCAGTCACGCTCGCCGAGCTACTGCCTGACGACACCGAGCAGGTCAGCGACCGGTGGCCGCCGGATCAAACGGCACAAGTGTCCGGGGTTGACGCGCATCCGCTCAAACGTCGCTGTCACTGCTCAAAATTCACCGGCACAGGACACACCTCGCCCCGGCCTGCGCAGTCGACTCCACTTGAGCCAGAAATCGAACAGGTGTTTTGATTGGAGGGTGGAGCACCAGCCCTTCCCCCTCGACCTCGTTCGCACCCAGACCGGATGGACGGCCACCTACGCCGCGCTGGCTGCGGCCTCCGCCACCGGTGCCAGCACCGTTGTGCTGCGTCGGCGCCTGATGCGCCTGTCCACCCGGCTGTACTGGCATCCCTACTGGGCGGCGACGGGCGCGGCCGGGTGGCCTGAGCTGCGTGCGGCCGTCGCGTCGGGACGCGGGAAGACGGTGGTGCCATGAGCGAGAGTGTGATCATGCATGTGCGGTGCCGGCCGGACGTCGAGCCGGAGACCTACCGCGAGGTCTTGGCGCTCCTGGAGGACGTCAGCCCCCTGGTCCAGCCGATCCCGCCCGCGGCAGCCGTCGTGCAGGTCGGCGGGACGCTCCGCGCCCACCGGGCCGATCCCGGCGCGCTCGCCCAGCGCACCCGCGTCCGCGCTCTGCTCCAGGGCGTCGACATCCACATCGGCGTCGCCAGCAGCTGGGCGACCGCCGCGACCGCGTCCGCCCGCACCGGCCCGTCCGGCGTCCTGTGGCTGCCTGACGAGCGCGCCGAGCAGCAGTTCCTCGGCCCGCTGGACATCTCTGTCCTCTACGGGGTCGGCGCCGCGACGGCCGAGACGGTGCGCCGGTACGGCCTGCACACCATTGGGGCGCTCGCGGCCCAGCCCGAGGACGTTGTCTGCCGCCTCGTCGGCAGGAAGGGCAGGGTGCTGCGCGACCGCGCGCGAGGCGTAGACCGCCGCACCGTCACACCCAGCCGCCTGCCCCAGGCCGCCACCGTGAGCCATGCGTTCGAGCGGGACATGCTCGACCCCGTCCTGCTGCGTGCCGCCCTCCTCGACCTCGTCGTCACCCTCGCCGAGCGGCTGCGCGCCCGGGAGCAGATCGCCCGCGGCCTCACCCTCACCGTCCGGCTCGCCGACGGCGCCCGTGTCGAGAAAACGCGCCGTCTCGCCGCCCCCTCCGCCCACACCGACGACCTGCGCACCGTCCTGTGGCAAATCTGGGACGCCATGGCCTACCAGCGCGCCCGAATCCGCCGCCTCGTTCTCACCGCCGAGGACCTCGCGTCCTCCGAGTCGGGCCCCGGCACCCAGCTCTCCCTCGACCCTGCCCGCGAGGCCCGCCGCCGCGTCGAACCGGTCCTCGACGCCATCAACGCCCGCTACGGCCGCGCCCTCGTCCGGCCGGCCGGCGCCTACCGCAAGGCAGGCTGATGCCCTGTGCTCGACCTGCCGGACGACCTGGACCGGCTGCGGATCCTGGAGCGGCTGGCAGAGATCATCCTGCGTGACATCCGCCTCAAGATCGCGGAGGCGGAGCAGCGTGAGCGGGCGATGCGGCCCGTCCGGGCGCGGCGGGAAGTCCAGTGGGTGGTGTCCTACCTCCGCCAGGGTGGCCGTCCGGTCGAAGACAGCGTCCATCGCAGCGACTGCCAGCTGGCCAGTGGCCACACCAGCCCGCTCACTCGCGACCAGGCGCTCAAGCTCCTGGGCAGCCACACCCTTCCGGCCTGCCCGATCTGCCGCCCGGACAGCGACCTCGGCATCCTCGATTAGGCCGACGCGCGCGAGCGGGCCCTTCACCGGTGTAGTGCCAAGGCCCTCGCGAGGCGCACCGGTGGAGAAGCATCCGTACGAGGGAACCCAGCCACCGAGTGGCCCGCCATCGTTCGCGCGGATCCGGCCCTGGCCTTACACAGGGAAGCGCAGCCTTTCGATGACAGGACCGGACCGGCTGCGCCCCTAAGTCGGGAGCCGTGCCATCCCCCCGAGAGGCACGGCTCCCACCTTTCGGCCAGGAACGAGGGTCTGGTGGTGCTGCAGCCGCCGGTGGAGCCGATGCTCGCGCAGGCCCGGGAGGCCGTTCCCGCCCCCGGCACTCTTGGCACCCACCTAGCGTTCGAAGCCAAGTTCGACGGTTCTCCAGACGCTTCAATGTGTCTCATCGCCTGTGTCCAGGTACCACTGCCGGGTTCCCTCGGTTTCTGCGACCATCTGCCAATGGTCGACATCAGGGATCATTCGGCGCTGCGCACACTGGTCGGCGAGGTCGTCGCAGGTCTTGGCAGCCTGACGCACAGACAGCTGACCCCGGCCTTCGAGCAACTGGGCATGCCGCCGGTTCCGGAGGACGCCGGTAGCAAGCGCGAGCGGATTGAGTTGAGCTTCAGTCAGGTGCCTGATGCTGAGCTGCCGCAAGTCACGCAACGGATCTTGGAACAGAGTCACCTCTACGTGAGTGCCTCGATCCGCTATCAGATGGAGGACCTACTGTGGGAAGAGGGCGCACCTCCCAAGATACCTAAAAAGGCCCGCCGTGAGCTGGCGCGCGCCCTCGACCTGTCGGAGCTCGTCCAGCACCACGACCCCTTCCTGCGGCTACTTGACCGGTTCTGGATAACCGAGGAGCCGGGCCCGTCCTTCGATGATCTGCTGAATGGGAGGCGGCCGGTGACGCTTAGAGACCGCATCGAGAGGCACGTCTTCCGCAACCCCGGTGACTGGTCAACAGAGGTCCTATTCGAGAACCTCGGCATGTTCGAGGCTGGGGACGCCAGGTTCGCCCGCTTTCTGGAGGGCCTGGTATCAGCGGACGTCCTCCTCGATGAGGAACTCCAAGGAGCAACCGTCAGCACGGTGAACAGCCATCTCCAGGCTGCTGGAGTCGAGTTGAGGGCAACCGGCGATGATGGCGGCTATCCCCTGTTCACCATGGTGTCGACGCGGCTGCATGGAAACCGGCGACCGAAGAACATCATCTTCGCCACTCTCGCTAAGCCGGACATCCGTTTCCGGTCCTCGGTCGACAACGACATCGAGATCGTCGGAGGGAACCCGGACGACTTCCTCGTCTATGACCGGGAGATTCCCATCGAGGGCCTGCGTTGGCGTGATGTACATACCTGGTGGCAGACCACCCGTAAGTTCAGCAGCGAGATCGACGCCAGGAAGGACCTCTACCAGCGACTTCTCAAGAGCCTCCCGAAGAACTCGGATGGCCAGAAGAACCTCTTCATCGCCTACCACGAGATCCTCAAACCCTCGGTCGAGGTGCCGGCTCTCCTGCCTGAAGTGTGGCTGCACTGGGACCACAAGACGGTTCAAGAGCGTGGCCCTGAGGCGTTGCTGCGCTCCCGCATGGATTTCCTCCTGCTACTGCCTCACGGACAGCGCGTCGTCCTGGAGGTCGACGGATCGCAGCACTACACCCGCGACCACGGCCGCACTCCGGACACCACCAGGTACGCGCAGATGGTTGCTGCCGACCGCGACCTCAAGCTTAGGGGGTACGAGGTGTTCCGCTTCGGCCACGACGAACTGAAGGGCCTTGATGCCGCCCGGTACCTTCTGCGGCAGTTCCTCCCAGACATGTTCCGCCGCTTCGGGGTGAGCAACAACTGACGCCTCAGTGTTGGCGCAACATCCCTGCCGGGATCAAGCGACCCAGCTAGGTGCCACAACGGTGTCGTGGATTGTCTCGTGAGACATGCCGAAGTCCGGAGAACGACGGCTATCGGTGTCTCAAGTTCACCCCGACCGAGCCCGTCGGTCCGGTGCTGCTGCAGTCCCGGCGCGGCAGCATGATCCAGGCGCGCTTCCCCGACCTCGTACGTGCCGCCGTACATCTGCCCGCCGGTCTCGTGCTCGACGGCGAACTGGTGGTGTGGCATGAGGGCCGATTCAGCTTCGAGGTACTTCAACGCCGCGCGGCCTCCGGGGGCCGCGCGTCAGAGAAGCTCGCCGTCTCCTTTCCCGCGCACTACGTCGCCTTCGACGTGCTCCAGCTGGACGGCCGGGAGCTGCTGACCGAGCCGTACGAGCGGCGGCGCGCCCTCCTGGAGTCGCTGTTCAGTGACTGTGGCCTGGGGGCGCCGTGGACCTTGTGCCTGATGACCACCGATCATGTCGTCGCTCCGCCGGCGGAGCACCACGGAGGCGATCGTCGGAGCCGTCACCGGCAGCCTCACCCGACCACAGATCCTCGTCCTGGGCCGGTACGACGAAGACGGCACTCTGCGCCCGGTCGGCCGTACCGTGCCGCTCACACCGGAAAGATGCGACAGATGGCCGGTCTGCTGCACCAGGCCGCCACCGATCACCCATGGACGGGAGTGCGCTTCTCCTCGACCTGGGGCTCGCGGGAGGCCCTGGTCGTCGTCCTCGTCCAGCCTGAGCTGGTAGCCGAGGTGGACGCCGATACCGCGATCAACCGCGGCGCCTGGCGCCACCCCCTGCGGCTCATCCGGCCGCCCCTGGGCGTCACGCTCCACGACGTCCCGCGCTTCGGCGAGGGCACCGCTCCCGCTGCCGGGTGACTGTACAGCGACTCGTTAGGCCAAGGCCGCCAGCAGCTTGGGGGCCGTCTCCTCCACCACGGAGGTCAGAGGACCGACCTTTCCTGTCCTGCGGTGCGCCCGCGTCACGTTCGCGCAGAGCATCAGCCGGGAAAGCCGGCCGGCGCGGGTGTCGAGGACGTCGGCGAACTCAGCGAGGACACGGTCCGCCAGGGCCGGCACCGCCAAGGAAGCCGACCACAGGCAGGCCGCATCCCAGCCGACGGGCGCCTTCCCCCAGTCCTCCCAGTCCAGGATCGTGAGCGGGGCGGCGGTGAGGTTCGCGTACCCGACGTCCCCGTGCGCGCAGGCCCACTCCGAGACCGTGGTGTCGACCTGGTCTCCGTAGACCTCGGTAATCCGCTGGGAGAGATGGCTCTGCTGGACGCACACCCGGCTGGTTTCGTACCGGGCCAGGGCGCCGAGTGCCATGCGCAGGTCGCTCCACCACGCGTCGGTGAGGCCGGGGTCGCGGTCGATGGTCCCGGTCGACGAGAGCGCCGGGGCAGCGGCCTGACTCATCTCGTCGACCCGCCACACGATCTCGCGGCCGTGGTCGTACCAGGTCGCGCCCGCGATCCACTCCGGGCGGGGCACGCCGCGGATCGCGACGGACGCCTCCAGCCCGGTCCACGACTGAGCGCTGAACGCGCCGGGCCGAACCCACGCCAGTCGCAGCCAGGTGCCTGCCGCCGTCGGGAACCCAGCCGTGCCGTTGTACCGGGAGTAGTGGGCGCGGCTTCGGTCCACGACGTGGCCGGTGCGCTTCTCCACCTCGGCGAGGACGTCCTCGTGGTCGATCGTGGAGAGGTCATCCATCGTGGGCGGCATGGGCGGCTTCCTTTCCGCGACCACCGGCCTGATCCCTCAGCAGCCGGCGGTAGGCGCGGACCGTATCGCTGCTGGTCTCGACGCTGGTGGCGGCGGCGAGCTCGGAGAGGTGGTCCGGGCGGGAGGTGCCCACGGCGATCCTGCTGACGGCGGGGACGGCGAACGCTACGGCGAGCCTGGCCTGCGCGCTCGATACCGGTTCCTGCCCTGGTTCGAGGAAGACGCCGGTGTCGAGGCCGGACCAGACGGGGTCTGAGGGGTTGCCCGCAAAGGGTGCCATACCCCAGACCTCTCCGGCAGCCATGCGGAGGCCGAGCTGCTCAGCGGCGTCGAGGACCGGGCCCGGCACCGCGAGGCCAGCCCGCACCATCAGCACATCGGGCCGGACCTCGGCGAGGGCTGCGACGCGGAGCAGGGGCGCCGGGTTCCACGTGGCGACTCCCCAGGCCCGGCACAGCCCGTCGGCCTGGCAGGCGGCGAGTGCCTCGCATGCGGCAGGCAAGCCATCGGGGTCGTGCTCCGGGTTGTGGACGAACACCGTGTCCGGGACCCGTCCCAGCACCTCCCCGGCTTCTGCGACCGCCGCCCGCAGCCGGGCCGGCGCGAGGTCGTGACCATTGGGGAAGTACCCCACCTTGGTGGAGACCTCGAACCGGTCGAGCAGGTCGCCCGCGGCCTTCACTAGTGCCCGATGCCCCTCGTACCGGCCGTAGTTGTAGGCCGTGTCGACCACGGTGACGCCGACTTCTAGGGCGCGTTCGAGGACAGGGCGGGTGGGACCAGCCCGGTATAGCCCGAGCGCAATTCGTCGGTCAGCTCCGCGCACAGCCCCTCCCGGAGCAGGATGTCGGCAAGTTCTCCGGCTTCGATGCCGGTCTCGATGGCCGCCCGGTCGACGTCCACCGGCGCGCCGGAGAGGAACAGGCGCAGCGCGGGCAGGGCTTTGCCGTGGAAGGTGAGGCGCTTGCCCGCTGCTGTGACGGTCACGTGGTCGCCGTCAGGCTCGAGGATCGGTGGGAACTCCGTCACGCACACCACGGCGGCCGGCGGCCCGAACAGACCGGCGGTCTGCACGTGCCGGGCGGCTGGGCGTTCCTGTTCGCGGGCGGCGAGGAAGGCGGCGGGCCCGAATCGGTCGGCCAGGCGGGCGGTTGCGGAGGTGAGCGCGGCGGTCTGCTCGGCCTGCGCTTCGGCGGTACCCCAGCGGTCCAGGTCGGTGCGGAAGACCTCTTCGCGGCGGCACTGGTCCGTCAGCCAGGTCAGCCAGTTCACCCCGGTGCGCTTCACGAAGCCGAACGTCACGTGCAGGCTGTATCCGTCTGCGCGGTCCGTGCGGGTCGCCTGGTGCCAGTGGCCCCGGGGGATGTGCATGACGTCCCCCGCCCGAAGGGTGCCCTTCCAGAGCGCCTCCTCGGGTGGCGTGTTGTTGGGTTCGGCGTCCCGGTACATCGGTACCGGCCGCGATGTTCCTCGCACCTCCCAGGACTTTTCGCCGGCCACCTGGACGATCACGACGTCGTGGTCGTCCCAGTGCAGCGCGAAGCCGGCAGCGTCCTGGGTCGTCAGATACGCGTTCACCTGGACGAGCTCGTGGGACCACCACTGCAGCGCCCGGCACGCCGTCTCCAGGGTGGGGTCGAAGAAGTCGAGTTCGTCGAGAACCAGGGTGCAGCCCTCGCCCATCAGGGCGCCGAGGCGGGTCATGTTCGCGAAGCGGATGCCCTGCCCGCGCCGGGTGACGGTGTCGGTGAAGTACTCGCCGGGGTGAAGCTCGCGCTCGTTCTGGAACACGCGGAACTGGGGGTTCGACAGGGCACGGCGCATGACCATGTCCAGGAGCCGGGCCGGAGTCAACAGCCGTGGCAGGAGATCGGGGTCGGATATCCGGCCCCGGACGAAGGCGGAGCCCATCGGGGCGGGGCCATCCCAGCCGAGTGCGGACTCGATGGCCTTAACGAGCTGGTGCTGCACATGTCCTCCGGGTCGTACGACGGGCCGGGCCCGCCGCTCGGTGCGACGGGCCAGGTTCGGGAAGCGGCGGCGGCCTACGCCTCGGGGTGATTCAGGCCGTCGCGGTTCTCTCCGTCGTCGCCGGCGGACGTACCGGTCGGGTCGGACTCCTGGGTGTCGAACCGGTCCTGCACCCTGGCCAGGTGCTCGACCGCGATCAGAAGTCCGGGGTTGGCGTTGCTCGTGGGCTGTTCCTGCCTTGCCATGATCGTCCTCGCTCACTTCCGACGAAGGGGCTGATGACGTGCAGTGGTGCCTGGAGACAATGTCGCCCCGAACAGGTGTACGCAAAGGTGCGAACTCGCCTCGTTGCAGCGGCCCGAGCCGCGCCCGCCCACAAGCGTCCCGGGTCCAAGCAGCCACCCCGAGCGCCGGCCTGTTGACCTTCCGGACCGGATGCGCGGCGAAAGATAGCCGTAAGTCGCCGGTTAGCCTAACCGGGGATTCTCCGGATGATGGTTACTCCACCGCCATCTCCTGCCCACTCGTCGAAAGGCAACCTCACGACAAGAACCCTCAGCGAAGCCCACGCAGCTTGAAAGGCCGTTGTGCGCGGACGTGGTTTAGTCGCTCACGCCGCCGCGTAGCTCGCGCGGAACAGGTCCTGAGCACGCTCCAGGTCCCGCTCGGTGCGCAGCCGCACCTCCAAGTCGCCTGTTCCGTGATGCCCCAGGCCCCCCACGTTCCTGGTGAAATCGGGGACAAGCTCAACCTCGGCAGGATTTAGCGAGAGGTATACGTGGACCTTCGTCCTCTGCGGCGGGCAGATGCTCGCGAAGTTCTGCAGCCGCCGATAGGCGCTGTAGTGCTTGCGCTGCACCTTGGTGATTCCGTCACCCAGGCCAAGGAGGATTTCGTCCGCGGCTGCCGCCAGCTCTGCGATTCGCTCGCGCCCTGCACATACCGGCTGGGGCGTCCCTGCGGGCTGCTTCCGCCTGCCCTGCGCGGTCCATCCTGCGGCCGTCGCGACGGTCTCAAGGCCGATGAGGTCCCTGCCGAAGAAGCGGTAGCGGACCAGGTCGATGCTGCGCCGGTGCTCGCGCACGGCGTGAAGGTCGTAGCGGGTGTAGCCGCCGGCGACGCAGATCAGCCGGGGCCCGGTCCAGAACACCTGGGCCGCAGCAGTCGCCCCGAGCTGATCACGGACCAGGTGCTCGAACTCGGCCCTGTGGTCGACGAGCCAGCTCAGGTAGAACAGCCCCTGGTTGATCACTCCCGAATCCGTGCCGCGCTTGTACTCGACCACGACGGGAGCCCCGTTCGCATCGAGCCCCAGCGAGTCGATTCGGCCGGCATGGACCGGCCCTGTGCCGTATTCGGACGCCAGCAACCGGACCCCCAGCAGTGCCTCCATGTTCGCCTCGACAAGGCGCTGCACGTCCGCTTCGACCTCAGCGAGCCGGGGCACGAGCTCGTTCACGTCCCCGTGTGCCGTCTGGAACAACCGCAGTTCCGACACCCCCTTCTTCGTGGACGCATCCAACGTTCAGCGCCGCAGGGGTATTTCCTGACCGGACGGCAACTACGGAGCGTGTTCAATCGCCGATGGCGGCGGGCAAGGGGCGAGAGGCGGCGCTACATGCACTACGGGCAGCAGAAAGCCGCCCTTCCAACCGGGATGTCATGCCGGTTGGAAGGACGGCTTTCTGCTGCTGACAGCGCGTCAGCTCGTGCGTCAAACGTGCGTCAAACGTGCGTCACGTGCGTCAGATATGCGTCAAGATATCGCCCGTAACGCACGTAACGCACATAACGCACACTCGGCTAAGCCGCAGGTCAGCGGCCCTTTTCGGCGGGCTCAAGGATGGCGACGCACTCGACGTGGTGGGTCACAAGAAACAGGTCCACACAAAACATGTCGAAGAAAACCGCAGGTCAGCGACGTGCGGGCCGCGAAACGGACACAAGATCAATGTGCATGACGGGCGCTACGTGCGACCTCTGACGCACGCCCGAAGGGCAGCTGGGGCACCACGCAGCCGAGAATCGCGCAGTTTGGCGTTCCCGAATGCCCTTTGCGTCACGGCTGGCAACGACACCGACTACCCGCCCGGCGACGGCTCCAGTAGGGGTGGCTCCGTCCTTCTGACCGCTGGCATCCTGCGAGCGATCCGTGAGTGGTTCGACACGCGTGGCGTTTGCGCGCAGCGGCAGATCGAGCGCTACAACCGGGACGAGCTGATCGCCGACTTCGACGAGGCAAACGGCCCCACCGCCGCGGGGCGGCTGCCGCCGAGCAGGCCGGGCTGCCCGGTGGTGCTCCATCCGAGGCCGGCGCGACCGCCCGAGCGGCGCGCTTGCTGTCCGATCTGAAGTCCACCGGGCTGCACGCGGTCATCGATGCCGGTGGCTCGGATGGTCAGTGGGCGTGGAGGAAATGGCGGTCCGCGTCAGTCAGAGCCTGCCCGAGCAGATCGACGATGTGGTCGAGTTCGTCGCGGGTGGCGATCAGGGGTGGTGCGATCTGCACGACCGGGTCGCCGCGGTCGTCCGCGCGGGCCAGGAGTCCGAGGGCACGCATGCGGGCGGGAAGGAACTGCTTGACGAGTTCGTTCTGGCGGTCGGTGGTGAAGCGTCGGCCGTCCGCTCCGGCGACGAGCTCGAGCGCCCAGAAGAAGCCGTCGCCGCGTACGTCGCCCACGATGCTCAGTTCGGTCAGTTCGGCGAGCCGCTTGTGGAGGTGACCCGTCAGGCCGCGGACGTTGTCCAGGACGCCGTCTCGTTCGAAGATGTCGAGGTTGGTCAGGGCGGTGGCGGTGGCGACCGGATGCCCGGCGAAGGTGAGCCCGTGCAGGAGGGTCACGCCGTCGTTGAAGAAGGGCGCGGAGACCTTGTCGGACACCAGGACGGCGCCGAGCGTGGCGTAGGAGGAGGTGAGGCCCTTGGCTGTGGTGATCATGTCTGGGACCGCACCGTACTTGGTCACGGCGAAGTATTCGCCGATGCGCCCGAAACCGGTGATGACCTCGTCCGCGACCAGGAGGAAGCCGTACTTGTCCGCCATCGCCCGTAGCCCCGCCCAGTAGCCCGCCGGAGGCGTGAGGCAGCCTCCGGAGTTCTGCACGGGTTCGGCGATGAGCATGGCCACGTTCTCCGGGCCGGCCTCCAGCACCGCCGCTTCGGTTTCGGCCAGCAGCCGCCGGGTGAAGGCGTCCTCGTCGGTGTCGGTCGTGCGGTAGCGGTTGGTGTTGGGTGCGTGGGCGACCTCGAAGGCCGGCTCGCCGAAGGGTTCCTTGAGCGCCGGGATTCCCGTGAGTGCGAGGGCGCCCATGGTCAGGCCGTGGTAGGCGGTGCGGCGGGCGATGGCTTTGGTGCGCTGGGGCTGGCCCTGGGCGACGTGGTACATGCGGGCGAGCTTCCACGCGGACTCCACGGACTCCGAGCCGCCGGAGGTGAAGAACACGCGGTTGATGCCGTCGGGTGCCAGAGCGGCAAGTCGCTCGGCCAGCTCGATGGCGGCGGGGTGCGCGGTGTTCCACAGGGTGCTGAACGGCAGGCGGTTGAGTTGCTGTTCGGCCGTCTTGGCGAACTCGGGGCCGTAGGAGTAGCCGAGCTGTGCGCAGAACAGGGCGGACAGGCCGTCGATATAGCGGGTTCCGGTCGCGTCGTAGACGTAGACGCCGTCGGCCCGGTCGGGCAGGAACATTCCCTGACCGTTGCGCAGGTTTGCGTGTTGGCCGAAGTGCAGGAGCAGGTGCTTGCCGGCTGCTTCGCGCAGCCGGTCGGCGTCGTGTGTGGTGGCGGGGTGGTCGGGCACGGTGTTCTCCGGGGAGGTCGGCGGGCACATGGGGGGGCAGACGGCAGGCCCGGCGGCAGGCCCGGCGGAGCGAGTGGGCGGCCCCGGGCGCGCAAGAGGCGGCCGCGTTTCGTGAGTAGTTGCCGGCCGCTGGAGCGGTGTCTGAACGGCGGCTCCGAGAGGGCTCGGCGGCGGAGACCCGGCGCCCGCTACGGAGAGGGGCCTGCAGGCGCGGGGCTGCCGGTCGCGACCGAGGGACCGCTGGGTGTCTCAGGCTCCTGTCGATCCAGCCCGGGCGGGATGCAGCGGGCCGAGACCGGTCATGATCGGGCCCTTGTCGTAGCCCTCGCTGGCGGGCGGGAAGGGGGGCGGGGCGTCGCGCAGTTGCTTCCACAGGGGGTTGAGGCCGAGGGTGCCGTGTTCACGGGTGGTGGTCACGAGGTCGAGGTCAAGGTGGAAGGTGAGGAACTCCTCGCCTGCGCCGCCCTGGGCCAGCACGCGGCCTTCGGGGTCGGTGGCGATGCTGCGGCCGGTGCCGAAGAGGCCGCCGATGTTCGGGTTGAGGACGTACACCTGATTGGTGATGGCGTTGGCGCGAGCGAGAATGAGTTCCTGCTCGCGGTCGGATGTGCGGGTGTAGGTGGGCTGGATGATGACCTCGGCGCCCATCCAGGCGAGCGTGCGGGAGATCTCCGGCACCCAGCCGTCGTAGCAGATCGCCAGGCCGAAGCGGCCTACCTGGGGTATGTCGAAGGTGACGTAGGTGTCGCCGGGCACGGAGGTCTCGTACGGCATCCAGGGGAAGATCTTGCGGTACGAGGCCACCACTTCGCCCTGCGGGGAAATGGCGACGGCCGTGTTGTGGACGCCCTTGGCCGACCGCTCCGGGATGCTGCCGGGGACGATCCACAGTCCGGTGTCGGCCGCGAGCCGGCACACCGCGTCTGTGGTGGGGCCCGGGATCGGTTCGGCGAGGCGGTCGAGGTAGCCGGCCGGGTGGCGGGCGTCGAAGCTGCCGAAGGCGCTCAGGTACAGCTCGGGGAAGACCACCAGGTCGATGGACTGGGAGAGGGCCTTGAGGGAGCGCACCTCGCGGCTGAACTTCGCGAAGGTCGCCTGGGGGTCGCCGGTTACGGGTGCGACCTGGGCGAGGGCGACGCCGAGGATTCGGCTCACTGGACGGCTCCTTGTGCGGTGGCGGCTGCGGGTGTGCTCGGCGGGGTGTCGTCCGGTGGGTGGATTCCGGGGACGGCGTCGAGCAGCCTGCGGGTGTAGGGGTGCTGGGGGGAGTCCAGGACCTGGGCGGTGGGCCCGGTCTCGACGAGTTCGCCGTGCAGCATGACGCTGACCCGGTCCGCGATGTGCCGGACCACGCCCAGGTCGTGGGTGATGAGGAGGAAGGCCAGGTCGCTGTGCTCGCGCAGGTCGAGCAGCAGGTTGAGGATCTGGGCCTGGACGGAGACGTCGAGGGCCGAGGTGGGTTCGTCAAGGACCAGCAGTGAGGGCCCGACGGCGAGGGCGCGGGCGATGGCGACGCGCTGACACTGGCCGCCGGAGAGCTGGTGGGGGTAGCGGGTGAGGACGGTCGCGGGCAGGCCGACGCGCTCGAGTTCCGCGGTGGCGTCGGTGACGGGCCGGCCGGCCTCGCGCAGTGGCTCGGCGATGAGTTGCCGGACGGTCATCCGGGGGTTGAGAGCGGCGTAGGGGTTCTGGAAGACGATCTGTACCTGGTGGCGCAGCCGCCGCAGCTCCTTGCGGCGCAGCCCGGTGAGCGGGCTGCCCGCGATGTGCACGGTGCCGGAGGTGGGCTGGATCAGGCCGAGCACGCAGCGCGCGAGGGTGGTCTTGCCCGAGCCCGACTCGCCTACCAGCGCGTGTACTTCGCCTGCGGTGATGGCGAGGTCGACGCCGGCGACGGCGGTGTGCGAGCCGAAGGTCTTGACGAGCTGTTGTACGTCGAGGATCACGCGGGAACTCCCTTCGGCTGGGTGAGGTGGCAGGCGCTGGCCCGCGCTCCGGCGGCGTTGAGAGGCGGCGGGGTGGCGCATGCCTCGGTGGTGTGGGCACAGCGGTCGGCGAAGGGGCAGCCGGTGAGCAGGTCGGGGCGGTCCGGCACGCTGCCGGGGATGGCGGGCAGTGCTCTGCCGGGGGCGGCCCGGTCGGGGAGGGCGGCGAGCAGGGCGCGGGTGTAGGGGTGGTCCGGGGTGTCCAGTACGTCGGTCACCGGGCCTGATTCGACGACCTGGCCGGCGTAGAGCACGTACATCCGGGTGCACAGTTCGCGGACCTCGCCCAGGTTGTGGGTGATGTACAGGACTCCGAAGCCGTGCTCGGCCTGCAGGCGGCGCAGCAGGGAGCGGATCTCCTTGGCGACGGTGACGTCCAGGGCGGTGGTCGGTTCGTCGGCGATGAGCAGATCGGGCCGGCACAGCAGAGCGGCGGCGATCATGACGCGCTGCAGCATGCCGCCGGAGAGCTGGTGGGGGTAGGAGCGCGTGACGCGCTCGGCGTCCAGGCCCACTTCCGTCAGTGCGGTGCTCACCTGCTCTGCGACTTCGGTCCGGGTGCCGCCCTGGTGGAGGCGTACCAGGCGGGCGAGTTGGTGGCCGAGCGGTGTGACGGGGTCGAAGGAGGCGGCGGGGTTCTGGAAGACCATGGCCACCTTCCGGCCGCGGATCGTGTGGAAGCCGGTGGCCCGCAGGTCCTGGCCTTGGAGTCGGATGGCGCCGGTGGTTTCGGCTCCGGCGGGGAGCATGCCGAGGACACTGAGGGCGGTCAGGGACTTGCCGCAGCCGCTCTCGCCGACCACCCCCACGACCTCGCCCGCGCGCACGTGGAGGGAGACGTCGCGTACGAGGGCGGCGTCGCCGATGGTGACGCGCAGCCGGGAGATCTCCAGCAGGGGTGCCGCCTGGCCGTCTGCGCGCTGCGTGCCCGGGCCGGGCTCGGTGTCGTCCTCAGTGGCGGGCAGGGGGCTCGCCGCGTCGGTGGCCTTCCCCTCCGGCCGGCGCCGCAACAGAGCGGCGGCCTGCCCGGCCAGTGTGCGCAGGCCGCGTCGTGCGGCGGCGGAGCGGGCTTCGGTGCGCGGGTCGAACACGTCACGCAGAGCGTCGCCGAAGAGGTTGAAGGCCAGCACGGTGAGGAGGATCGCCAGGCCCGGGAAGAGCGCCGCCCACCAGTGGGTCTGGAGGTCGCCGCGTGCCTCGGCCACCATCAGGCCCCAGTCCGCCTGCGGCGGGCGGGTGCCCAGGCCGAGGAAGGCCAGTGATCCGGCGGCCAGGATCACCGTGCCGATGTCGACGGTGGCCTGCACCAGGATCGGTGAGACGGCGTTGCGCAGGATGTGCCGGACCATGACGACTCGGTCCTTGAGTCCCAGGGCGCGTGCTCCCTCGACGAAGGGCCGCTCGCGCATGGATGCGGTGAGGCCCTGGACCAGCCGGGTGTACCAGGGCCACCAGGCGATGGCCAGCGCGAGGGCGGCGTGCTCGAGGCCGGGGCCGAGGGTGGCCACGATGGCCATGGCGAGCAGCAGGGGCGGGAAGGCCAGGAACATGTCGCACAGCCGCATGATCGCCTCGCCTACGCGCCCGCCGCGGAAGCCTGCGATCAGCCCCAACGGGACGCCCACCAGCACGGCGAGCCCGACCACGAGGAGCGGTACGGTCAGCGCCGGCCGGGCACCGTAGATGATGCGGCTGAGCACGTCGCGGCCGAGGTTGTCGGTGCCGAGCAGGTGGTCGGCACCGGGTGGCAGGTGGCGGGCGGCGACCTCGGCGGCTCCGGCGCCCTGATCAGGGTGCGGGGCGAGCCAGGGGGTGAGCAGGGCGGCGGCGACCAGGGCCACGAGCAGCACCAGGCCGATGACGGCGAGCGGGTCGCGGAGCAGGGCGGTGAAGCGGGCGCTGCGCGGGGGGATGGTCTGCGGGCTGTGGCTCATGCCGGCCTCACTCGCGGGTCGAGGCGCGCGTGGACGAGATCCACCGCGAGGTTGACGAGGACGTAGGCGATGGCGCCGATGAGGGTGACGCCCATGACCGCCGGGTAGTCCAGGCTCAGCAGGCCGGAGGCGGCGTACTGGCCGAGGCCCGGCCAGTCGAAGACCACTTCGACGAAGAACGCGCCGGTCAGGGCGTAGGCGGCGGTCAGACCGAGCACCGTGACGGTGGGCGGGAGGGCGTTGCGCAGGGCGACGCGCCAGACGAGGGTGCGTGCGGGGACGCCGTAGGCGCGGCCGACGCGGATGTGGTCCTGCTGGAGCGCCTCCAGCATGCTGGTGCGGGTCATGCGGGCCACGACGCCGAGCGGGTAGGCGGCCAGTGTGAGGGCCGGCAGGATCAGGTGCGCCGCGGCGCTGGCCAGCGCCGCGCCGTTGCCGGTGAGGAGTGCGTCCACCGTGTTCAGGCCGGTGATCGAGTGGATCGGAGCGGTGAACTCCAGGTCGCTGTCGATGCGTCCGGTGGGCGGCAACAGTCCCAGGCGGCCGAAGACCAGTAGCTGGAGCAGCAGTCCGAGCCAGAAGGCGGGCACCGAGACGCCCGCGATGGACAGCAGCCGCACCGCCTGGTCGATCAGCCTGCCGGGCCGCACGGCGGCTATGCAGCCGAGCGTGACGCCCAGCACCAGCGCCACCGCCATGGCGGCGCCGACGAGTTCGAGGGTGGCGGGCAGCCGGTCGCCGAGCTCGCCGAGGACCGGTTGCTTGGTGGCGATGGAGGTGCCCCAGTCTCCGGTCAGCACATTGCGCAGGTACGACAGGTACTGCACGGGCAGCGGCTGGTCGAGGCCGAGGGCGTGTGTCACCCGTTCGACCTCCTCGGGCGTCGCCTTGGCGCCGACGTAGGTGAGGGCGGGGTTGGAGGGGATCACCCGCGCGAGGAGGAAGGTGATCGCGCTGACCCCGAGCAGGACGAGCAGGGAGCCGCGCAGCCGGCGCAGCAGGAAGCGGGGCATCAGCTGGCTCCGTGGCGCAGCTGGTGGAAGGGGATGGAGAAGGAGTAGTTCGGGTTGCAGGCGAAGCCCTTGACCTGGCTGTTCATCACGACGGGGGTGCGCATGTCGTAGAGGAACGCGCCGGGGGCCTGCTCAAGGAGTCGGCGCTGCGCCTTGCCGTACAGCTCGGCGGCCTTGTCCTGGTCGGTGGCGGTGTGGGTGCCGGCCTCGTCGACGAGCTTGTCGTACGTGGCGTCCTTCCAGTAGCTGAGGTTGAAGAACGGCTTGTCGCTGCTGCGGAAGAGCGAGACCAGGTTGTCCGAGCCGGCGTCGGAATAGGTCGGCCAGTACATCAGCAGGAATATGTCCTGCGCCGTGGCCGGGTCCGCCTTGGCCTTCTCCCACTGCTGGTTGAACAGGATCGGCTGCAGCTCGACCGTCACGCCGACCTTGGCGAAGGAGTCCTTGATCAGCGGGGCGTACTTGGCCTGCTGCGCGTTCTCCGCCGCGTAGCTGAGGCTCAGCTTCAGGCCCTTGCCGCCCTCGTATCCGGCCTCGGTGAGCAGCCGGCGGGCGGCCTCCAGGTCGTACGGGGTCTGCGGCAGGTGCGCGTCGTAAGGGAAGGCGCCGGCCGGTACGGGGCCGCGAGCGCGGGCGCCGAAGCCTTCGGTGCCCACCTTGACGATGTCGTCGTACGGGATGGCCTGCGCCAGCGCCTGGCGTACCTTCACGTTCTTCAGCGGGCCCTTGGTGGTGTTGAAGAAGGCCGTGTGGCTCGTGAAGGTGGGACACTCGGTGACGGTGTAGCCCTTGTCCTTCTTGAACTGGGCGACGTTCTCCAGTGGCAGCGAGCCGGCGTAGTCGACCTGGCCGGACTCGAGCATCTGCTGTTGCGCGGTCGGCTCGGCGGTGATCCTGGCGACGACCGTGCGGTAGCGCTCGCCCTTCCAGCCGCCCCAGTACTTGTCGTACGCCTTGAGGACGACCCTCTTCTTGGCCTGGTACTCCGAGACCCGGTAGGGGCCGGTGCCTGCGTCGACGCCCTTGGCGAAGTAGTCCTCGCCCTTGGCCAGGGCCTTGGGGCTGACGATCCACGCCCCGTACATGGACGAGGCGATCATGTCGACCGGGGCGGGGCTCTTCAGCTTGAGCACGACCGTGTGCTCGTCCGGTGTCTCGATGGTGTCCAGCGCCGACCAGATGAAGGCTGCGCCGCCGTCCTTGGCGGAGGCTTCCAGGGACGCCTTGACCGCCGCGGCGTTCATGGGCTCGCCGTCGTGGAAGGTGACCCCCTTGCGCAGGTGGAAGGTCCATGTCTTGGCGTCGGCGGAGGACTCCCAGCGCTCGGCGAGGGCGGGGCGGAAGCGTTCCTTCGAGCCGGGAGGGTTCATCCACAGCAGCGGCTCGTAGACGTTGCTGAGGTAGTAGACCTCGGTGGAGAAGGACTTCACCGGATTCCAGGTCGTCACCTCGGCGGTGGTCGCCACGTTGAGGATCTGCCCGGTGCCGTTGTCGGCACCACTGTCGGTACCGGTACAGGCAGACACGAGCAGACCGCAGGCCACCAGAGCGGCGGCGGCAGGGGTTCTTCGGGGCGTGGCCATGAGTTCGCTCCTCGGGGAAGGCGCATTCGCCGGCTGTTCAGAGTGAGACAACAATGGGCCCGGTGAGCTATAACCCTCAAATACTTGATTGGGTTGACTTTCATGCCTGCAAGGCATGGACAGGAGGTTCGCTATGGAGCTCAGGGTGCTGCGCTACTTCATGGCGGTCGTCGAGAGCGGCTCGGTGACCAAGGCGGCAGCCGAAGTCCATATCGCCCAGCCCTCGCTCTCCCGCCAGCTGCGCGGACTCGAGACGTCCCTGGGAGTGACGCTGTTCGACCGCACGGGCAAGCGGATGGAGCTGACGGCGGCCGGCCGCCGTTTCCTGCCCCTCGCCCGGGATCTGGTGACCCGCGCCGACACCGCCCTCGCCGCCGCCGGCTCGCTGGCGTCCGGGCGGGCGATGCGGATCACCGTGGCGGCCCCCGCCACCACCATCACCGATGTGATCGCCCCGTTCCTGGCCACCTGGGGTCCGGAGGACCCCCTGGTCACGGTGCAGGCGGAGAGTCCGGTACGCGCCTACCAAGCTCTCACCCGGGGCGCCGACGTAGCGATCTCCTCAGCCCCGCCGCGCAGCCGCTACGCGGGCCTGCCCGTGGCCCGGCTGCCCGTGTGGGCCTACGTGCCGCCCTCGCATCCCTGGGCGGGCCGGGACCGGATCACCATCCAGGAGCTGACCGGTGAGCCGCTGATCGTCCTCACCCTCGCGCACGGCACGCGCCGCATCCTGGATCAGGCGGTACAGGACGCGGGCAGTTCCCTCGACATCGTGCTGGAATGCGACACACCGCAGGTCGCCCAGGCGATGACCGCCTCCGGTCACGGCATCGCCGTCGTCTCCGACGACCCCCGCTTCGGGCTGCGCCCCCTGCTGATCCTCGACCGGCACGGGGAGCCCTTGCAGATCCGGCTGCACGCCGCCTGGGATGCCGGCCACTACGCGCTGCGCACCATCGAGTCCTTCGCCACCGGCCTGGCCCGCTTCTGCATCGAGCAGTACGGGCCGGAAGCAGCGGGGAGCTGAACCGGCTGAAACAAGGAGGGCATCAACGGCCGGAACGTCCCGGCGACCCGGGTCGCGCACGGTGAGCCTGTCCGGAGGTCGCCCCCCGGTCCCGTACTGCAGCGCACGACGCACCCACCCCTCTCGGCCATGCGCTTGCGCCACCGGCAATCGCCGCCTTCCGGTGCATCGAGCTCGTCGAAGACCTACGCGGCGAGCCGCCCCAGCCGCTCCCCGACCCGTGGGCGAGCGTGGTCTTGCCCGGACAGCTGGACCCGGCGACTCGAGCAGCATCGGACCTGGGTGGCAGGTCAACTGCGGCGTTCTCGGCACGTTCACGCAGACCTGGTTTCCCGTCCACCGACCCCGGCGGTACGTCGCACTCTGCCGGAGCACCTGCCCCGATGCTTTTCAGACACCGTGGCCAGTCCTGACAGGCATTGGACACCTCTCGCCGCGCGCACCCACCATGCCGCAACAACAGACCCCGCCCGAAAGAGGGACAGCCATGACCTCCCGTCCGCCCACCCGCAGCCCGCGCGGAATGCGATGTCTCGCGACGGCCACGGCACTGCTCACCGCGCTCCTCACCGGCCTGCTCACCGCTCCGTCCCCCGCGGTCGCCGAGAGCGCGCCCCCGGTGCCGGGCGACCCGCTGACCGGCAGCGGCGCCGTGCCCCGTACGGTTCTCACCGCCGCTCAGCTCTCCAGCGCCACCCCCACCGACACCGTCGTGGACAGCGCCTTCGCCCTGCCCGCCGAGGCGGCCCCGCCCGCGCACACCTTCGAGGGCACTCTGACCCTCAACGGCACCGCCACGGCCGGCGGCTACCGCAAGCTGAAGGACCCCTACGGCCACTCCGGCACCGAGGCCACCAAGCACCTCCCCCCGTTCAGCGCCACCCTCGTGCAGAACGGCAGCCACCTCATCCCCACCGTGCGCGGGCTGCGCTACACCGGGAACGCCTCCTGGAACCTCGCCGTGGGAGCCGGCCGGGCCTGGCAGGAGGACGGCGACGGCGCCCGCACGCGCGCCGCGCTGCCCTTCGCACTGGTCGAGCGGAACGCGAACTGCGTGCACAACGGGGTGCTGTCCTTCCTCTTCGACGCCTCCTCCGTCTCCCAGGTCCGCTACCAGATCACCGCGGAAACCTGCGCCTACCACCAGTTCGACATGTGGGGCCAGGTGGCCGCCACCTACCAGCCGGGCACCGTTCCCGGCGGCGAAACCGCGCGCGACGCCTACGCGGCCGAGGTCGCCGGCCGGCTGCCCACCAAACCCATCGCGCAGCTCGCCGTCGACCACCCCGGCGCCGGTGTGGACACCTCGAAGTTCGGCGCGGGAATCACCCCCACCGCGCTGAGCACCTACGGCTTCTACTACGACGGCGTGAACTACGTCGGCGGCTGCCAGACCAGGCAGGGCCAGTACCCGTTCTGCGGGCAGATGCTGCTGCCCTCCTACTCCACCGCCAAGTCCGCCTTCGCCGGCACCGCCCTGCTCCGGCTCGCCCAGCGCTACGGCACCGGTGTCGCGGACCAGCGCCTGACGGACCTGATACCGGAAACCGCAGGGAAGAGCGCCTGGTCGAACGTCACCGTCGACCACGCCCTGGACATGACCACCGGCAACTACACCTCGGCGGGCTTCGAGGTCGACGAGGCGGGCGGCACCATGACCGACTTCTTCCTCGCCGAGCCCTACGCCACCAAGATGGACAAGGCGCTGTCCTTCCGTCGCAAGACCACCCCGGGCAGCAAGTGGGTCTACCACACCTCCGACACTTTCCTGGCAGCCCGCGCCATGAACAACTACCTCCAGAACCGTGCCGGTTCCGGCGCGGACCTGTTCCACATGCTCCGCGACGAGGTCCTCACCCCGATCGGCATCAGCCCGGACGCCCGCGTCTCCTCCCGTACGGACAACAGCTCGGACGGCGTCCCCTTCGGCGGGTACGGGATGTTCTGGACCAAGGACGATGTCGCCAAGTTCGCCAAGTTCCTGAACAACGACGCCGGCGCGGTGGCCGGAACCCAGGTGCTGCACCCGGGCCTGCTGGCCGACTCCATGCAGCAGAACCCGTCACAACGCGGCGCCACCACCTCAGGCAGCGCGCCGATGCACTACCAGAACGGTTTCTGGGGACAGGAGTTCACGTCCGCGGACAACCCCGCCTACACCCAGCCGTTCCACGTACCGTTCATGTCCGGATACGGAGGCATCACCATCGCGATGATGCCCAACGGCTCCACGTACTACTACTTCAGCGACAACAACGAGTTCTCCTGGAGCGCGGCGGTAGCCGAGTCCAACAAGCTCGCCCCCATGGTCTGACCCTCAGGCGGGCTGCGGATCCCGCCCGCCGAGGCCGGAGTTCTCGTCTTCCTCCGAGGGTCGAACCCATGGCGGGGTCGCGCGCCGGCCGGCCGGTCTCAACAGTCCGGTGAACCGCTCGTTGACCGAGGAACTCCGGCTCGGCGCGTACGACCTGGCAGTCCGAGCAGCGCCCCGACCTCTCCCCAGAGGCCGGGGCGCCTCTTCGTGCCCGCCACCACATGCCCCTGCTGTCGCACGACTGCGCCCTCGCCTGCCGCTGCCCCCGGGCCCCGGCCCGCCTTCATCGGCTTCGGGAGCATGGCGTCCGGTGACGGGGAGCGGCAGAGCGAGATCGCCGTGCGAGCCTGCGCCGCGCCGCCGGGCTGAGCGGCACCCTCAAGGCCGGCAGTGCCGGACCGGCCGCCGACGTGGCCGAGGACGGGCGGGTCAGGTCCTCAAGGCCTGGGCACAGAACGGGTGACCGTCCGCGAGGCGGATGGGCATGTCCCCTGCGCGTCGGACACGCTGATAAGGGATCCGCATGATCCCCAAAAACAAAAAGACCGCCGATGGCGGTTAGGGCTACCCGGACTGACTCAGGTCCGGCGCCATGGCCCTGTACGAGTCCACGCCCGGGGCGACGTACAAGAACGTCGCCACCGACCTGGGCGTCGACCGGGCCACCCTGCGTGAGTGGGTGTCGCGTGGCCGGCAACGGCCGCGTCGCCGCCGTTGCCACGTCCGCGGCCGTCTGCCCGGCCGGCCTGGCCGGACAGACGGCCTCGTCCACCGATCCGGACGAGCACATCCGGCAGCTGGAGGCTCGGGGGCCAAGCTCGTGGCGAGGGAGCGGGAGCCGGCGACCGAGCGGGACGCACTCCGCACGGCGGCCCGGCATGTCTCCCGGAGGCCGGCGGGTGAGTCGCTTCCCGTGCGTCGCCGACAACCGAGACGCCTGCGGCGTGAAGCCACCTGCGAGGACTGGGACCTGGACCGTTCCGGCTCCTCCACGTGGCTCACCGGCAGGAACAGAAGGGCGTCCCGGCAGGGGCGACGGCATCTGGCCGATCGCGGTGACCGGGTAGCGGTCAAGCGGACCGAAGTCCGCGGACTCCGGAACGCGGAGGTCCAGCTCCTCCACCGAGAGGTTCTGCTCGAGAGCGGTCGTCGAGGGTGGTCAACGACGAGGGCCTGCCGTCAAGGCGAGTACGGCGATGACGATCTTTCCGTACTCGACCTCCTCGACCGACCAGGCACTGGCGAGGCTGTCCACGATGAACAGGCCGCGCCCGCTCGCGGCAACCGTCGCCTCGTCGACAGACGAGTTCGAAGGCCGGACGGGGACGGCGGTGATGTCGGCCCCGCGGTCGACGACGCCCAATGCCGCACCGAACTCGTAGGCCTCCACCCTGAGGAGGACGGCGCCGCTGCTGTGCTGGATGGCGTTGGCGATGAGTTCGCTGGCCACCAGCATGGCGTCGAAGAGCCGGCCCTCCGCCTTGCCGTCCAGGACGTCGGCCAGGACGGTACGGGCGGCGTGCTGCGGAGCATCGAGTCCGTCGAGCACCACGTCCCGCTGGATCAGCAGGTCTCCGAGGGCCCGGTCATGCACCAGTTCGGCAGTTGTCGTGGGCATCGTCATCTCCTCGCATCGGGAGGGATCGCTACACGGTGGCTCTGTCTGTGACCGCGGTGTCGTCGTCGAAGGTCATCTCCGGTGCGGGTCGGCGGAAGCCCTTGGTCAGGAAGGCCAGGTAGACGACGCCGATCGCCAGCCAGACGCCGCCGATCTGGAGTGCGACGTGATCGAGCCGCGTGAGCAGGTAGAGGGAGACACCGACGCCGATGGCCGGCATCACCAGATAGGAGAAAAGGTTGTGGGTGTGGCCGCGCCTGCGCTCCCGGACCAGGTGGGCGATCACGCAGACGTTGACCAGGGCGAATCCGAGAAAAGCACCGAAGTTGATGAACGACGTGGCTGTGGTCAGGTCGAGCTTCATGGCGATGACACCTGCGACCGCGGTCAGCAGCAGGTTAAGGACGGGCGTGCCGGTCTTCCCCGACAGCTTGCCGAAGATCGCCTTGGGCAGTGCGCCGTCACGTCCCATGACGTACATGAGGCGCGCAGCCGAGGCTTGCAGGGCGATACAGGAGGCGATGGATCCGGCAATGGTGACAAAGTTGATCACCTCGGCGTACGTCTGGCCGCCGACCTGGACCTTCAGGTGATAGGCGGCCGCGTCGACGTCGACGAACGTCGCGCCGGGGTGAACCAGCTGCATCACGAAGGACAGCACGATGAAGATCGCTCCGGCGGCGATGACGCAGCCGATGATGCCGCGGCCGATCGTCCGTGCCCCGCCCCTGGCCTCCTCCCCCAGCGTCGAGACGGCGTCGAAGCCGAGGAAGGAGTACGCGGCGATGGCAGCGGCCGCTGTGACCGCGCCGATCGACGTGCCGGAGTTCCACAGGGCGTCCGTGGCGGGGGCGGACGAGCCGTGCTTGCCGAGGAAGACGACGCACAGGGTGGCGAAGAGGACCAGCGACCCCAGAGCGATGAACATCAGGACCTTGTTGACGCGGTCCGCGAGCTTCATGCCGAAGACGTTGATGGCGGTGGTGATGGTCACCGAGACGATCAGCCAGACCCACTTGGGTATGTCAGGGAACTGGGCGTTGAAGTAGATCGCCGTGATCAGCCAGCCGACCATCGGGATGAAGAAGTAGTCGAGCAGCATCGCCCAGCCGGACAGGAAACCGATGCGGCTGTCGAGCATCTTGCGGGCGTAGGTGTAGACCGACCCCGCGCCGGGCACGGCACGTGCCATCTTCGCGTAACTGAGCCCGGTGAGCAGCATCGCGACGGTGGCGAAGGCGAACGCGGTGGGGGCCACGCCGCCGCTGGTGGCGGCGACCACGCCGAAGACCGTGACCACGATGCCAGGAGAAATGTATGCCAGGCCGAACAGGACGACGGAGAAGAGGCTCAGGTCGCCCTTCAGTCTCATGCTGTTCCCGGTGGTCTCGCTGTTCATCGTGGGGGCTCCTCGGTGATGGGGGCGGCGTTCCAGGTGGCGGGGTCGATGCGGCCCCCGTACAGCGGGAGGTCGAGGGCTGGGTCGCCGGGGCGGAATTGGTCCCAGATCCGGTTGAGGCCGGCGGTGCCGTAGCGGCGGACGTTGCTGACCTCGTCGAGGTCGATGACGTCGGTGAGGGTGGAGTCGCCGGCATCGACGGTTTCGGCGCGTACCGTGCCCTGGGGATCGATGACGAGGCTGCGGCCGATCCCGGAGGGGGCAGCGGAATTGACGCTGGCGACGAAGACCTGATTGGCGATGGCGTTGGCGCGGTTGAGGACGACTTCTTGTGCGCGGTCGCTCGTCGGCGTGCGGACCACGTTGACGATCAGCTCGGCGCCCATCCAGGCCAGGTGGCGGGAGATCTCCGGGAACCAGGTGTCGTAGCAGATGGATAGTCCGATACGGCCGACCCCGGCGAGGTCGACGACCTCGAACCGGTTGCCGGGTGCGGTCGTCTCGTACGGGCGCCACGGGCAGATCTTGCGGTACGCGGCGAGGCGCTCGCCCTGTGGCGAATAGACGGGTGTCGTGTTGTGGACGCGGTCGCCGGTGCCTCGCTCGTAGACGCTGCCGGGTACCAGCCAGATGCCCAGATCCCCCGCGAGCTCGGCGAAGACCGCGTCGCGTTTGCCGTCGAGCGGCTCGGCCGCCTGCTCCGGGTCGGCCGGGACGCCGGGGGCGCTCTCGCCGAGGTGCAGCTCGGGGTAGACGACGAGGGCGCCAGGTGCGCGCAGTTTCACGCGCCGCTCTACGTCGGCGGTAAAGCCTGCGAGGTCGTCGGCCGGGCGACCGGGCGCCTGGGCGAGGATCAGGGGCAGGGGGCGGGCCATGCGGGAACACCAGCCAATCGAAGGGTGCGATTTACCCGGAGAAGTCGACGGAGATTCGGTCTCCGATAACCAAGAGTTCCGGTGAAATAAGAATGCGACCAATCAGCCATAGCCTCAAATACTTGGAAGGGCTGATTAACATGCCTTTGAGGCATGAGGGTGCCCCACCTTCCGCGCCTCCCGAGGGAACACCGCCACAGAGATCCGAGTGCTGCGCACATTCCTGAGCACCGCGGAGACTGTTCCGACATCAAGGCCGCCGAGGCGATCGGCGCCGCCCCGCCCTCGCCGCCGCGGCCCCGCCGCCATCACCGGCATGCTCACCAGGCTTCGGCCACCGAGATTCGATGGCTCCCGCTCAACATATCGATGAGTAACGCATGGATTGCACGGTGTAATCGGTAACGATCTCAGCGCACGCCTTGCGTTACGGCTCGCAACCTTTAGCCTCCGTGCATGGCATTTCTCTCAAGTCGCCGCAGACGAGCGCGTATTGCCCTGGAACTCGACGACGCTGCTCTCGGCCGGCTGCTGAAGTCCCTCCAAGCGACGCCGAATACGGGCGCGATCGGGACGACAGACCTGTACATGGCCCAGATATCCCGTCTCTTGAACCGAAGCCGGGCCGACTGGGACCGCCGCGCCCATCAGCTCTCCGTGCTGGCGTACCGCCTGTCCGAATCGCATGGGCCCCGCGCCTGGGCCTCTCGTGAGCCGCGCAACGCGACCGCGCTCATCCTCTCCGCTTGGGCGCAGCTCGAACGCGGACGCTCCCGGGGACGCCTGGAGGACGCCGCCGGCATCGCCGACAGCTGTCTGCGCGCCGCCGAACTGGCGCCGGAGGACCCCACTCCCTGGGTGGTCATGCTGAGGCTCTCACGGCTCGAGCGCCGCAGTCAGCCGGAGGCGTTCGGCCTGTGGAACGAGGTGCTGGCCCGCGACCGCTGGAACCGCGAGGCGTATCTGAGCATGCTGCGCTATCTGGGGCCGGAGGAGATGGGATCGCGCAGCCAGGTACTGGACTTCGTCGACGCGATCCGCGCCCGCATACCCACGAACGCGCCCTGCGCGGCCACCGAGCTGACCGCCCAGGTACTGCAGTACCACTCCGTCCTCGCCCTGGGCGGAGTCGAGGCCCTGATGGCACGCAACCACTGGTCCCACGCATCGGCCGCTCAGGCCCTCGACCGTGCGGCACACACCTGGGCTCAGCCCGGGTTCTTCCACCACGCGGCAGCCCTCGCCGACCTGAACCTGCTGGCCTACGCACTGACGGCCGCCGAGCGGCGCGGCGAGGCTCGCCCGGTCTTCGAGGCGATCAACGGCATGGTCACGGCCTGGCCCTGGAGCGTCGGAGGTGACCCGGTGTCCGAGTTCGAGAAGGCGCGGAGCCGGAGCGGGACTGGCACGTGAGTTGCCGGGCCCCTCACCTACGGCTTGGAAGGCCGGACAGCTCTTGACGGCTGAGCAACGTGCGAGGGGCCAGGCATCCGCCAGGGCCTCTCCCACGAGTCATCAGCGGGGTACGTCAACCGCGGATGATGTATCCGGCCTCGTGGATCCTTCTGGCCATGGGTGACGTCGAACCCGGCGTCGCGTGCCGCTCGCCGTCAGGCATCCTTCGATCTCTCCGGGAGCTTGAGTAGCGGGATCCTCCGCTGCCGGGAGACACCCAACGCCGTTTTCCCTGCATCGGCCGCTACCCCGGCCTTGCCATGCTGTGGCGCGACCGACCCGTCGCTCTCAGGCCCTTTCTCGGCATGGAACCCATACGGCCCCTGACGCAACATTGACCGGACCCCGCCTAGCCTCACGGAGTGTCACTACCGAGAAGCGGGTGGGGCTGGGGCAGCCAACAGCTCAGCAGCCAGTGCCCCGGCCACCTCGGCGTACCTAAGAGCAGACAGCCGAGGGCTCCATTCGGTGGTCGCCAAGCCCACATGACGACCCATCAGAAACCGTGCCGTCCGTGCGTCAAACGTGCGTCACGTGCGTCGAATATGCGTCAAGATATCGCACCTAACGCACGTAACGCCCATAACGCACACTCGGAGAAACGCCAGGTCAGCGGCCCTTTTCAGCAGGCTCAAGGATCGCGACGCACTCCACATGGTGGGTCACAAGAAACAGATCTATACAGAACAGGTTAAACAAAACAGCAGGTCAGCGACACGCGAGGCGTAACACGGACACAAGATCAATGTGCATTGCGTGCCAGATGGGCGTTTCGCGCGATCGCAGACGCACGGTCGGGCAGCGCGGGCCGCTGCGCACTGACGGGCGAGTTCTGGCTCAGGTACCAGAGGGGGCGGCGTCCTCGTCGCCCTGCGATTGGGGGATGAAAGGGACGGACAGGATCTGGGCGGTGCCGGTGCGCTCCATGGCCACCGGAGTGATTTCGGCACTCCACGGCGCGCTGGCGCCGGGTGCGGGCTGCTCCCGGCCGGGGCGGCGACAGCGCTGCCCCGGCGTAGGGGGCGTGGGCATCGATGCGGCGGGCGAGCACTGTGCGGTCGCCTTGCAGCAGAGAGGAAGAGAAGCCCTTCGAACCCCGGCACTGGATCTAACGAGGGGGGTCAGGCGGCCTGGTAGGTGCCGCGGCGCCACACCGCGCGGGTGTTGAGGGTGTCGGAGATGGTGGTCGTGGGGTCGCCGTCGACCAGGAGCAGGTCGGCGCGCAGGCCCTCGGCGATCCGGCCGCGGTCGGAGAGGTGGAAGCGGCGGGCGGTCGTGGCGGTGGCGGCGCGCAAGGCGGCTGCGGGGGTCAGACCGGCTTCGACGAGGTGCTGCAGTTCCTGGTGGACACTGGCGCCGGGGGCGAGGCCGCCGAGGAACGGCATGGGCTGGGAAACGTCGGTGCCCACCAACAGGTCCACCCCGGCGTCGGCGAGGGCCTTGACGCTGTCCAGAACATCCTGGAGCTTGCCCTGGGGATAGTGACCGAAGCAGGAGCGCAAGGTGGCATCCCACGCGGCGTTCAGGCGGGAGGCCACCCGCGGGTCGTCGGCCAGTTCACTGCCGGTGATGCCCATCATGGAGGCATTCAGCACGGTGCACGGCACGACGAACATGCCCGCGTCCCTGATCAGTGTGACGATCTCGTCGGTGGGAGGTTCGACGAACAGGTGGGCAAGGCCGTCGATACCCGCCTCGATCGCCATGCGGGTGGCGTCGATGGTCAGCGCGTGGGCGACGGTCAGCGCGCCGTGCTTCTTCGCCGCGGCGACGCCGGCGTTCAAGGTGGCCTGGTCGAGCATGGGCAGGCCTGGGTGCCCCTCGACGCTGCCGTCGTCGATCATGAACTTGATGTAGTCCGAGCCGTGGGCGATCAGCTGCGGAATCGAGGCCGCCGCGGCCTCGGGGCTGGTGGCGTCGGGGTGGTAGGGCGGCTCGCCCCGGCGTTCGCCGCCCGGGCCGCCCCCAGAGGGCCCGCCCGGGTGGAAGTCCTTCGGGAACAGTTCGCTGGGGTGCCCGCCGGGCGGGGTCAGGGCGAAGCCCGAGGAGCGCACATCGGCGACAGAGTCGTCCTCGCTGATCGCACCGCGTCGGTTGCGGGTGTTGACGCCCTGCATCTCCAGTTCGGTGGTGACGCCGAACTGAAGGGCCAGTGCGAGGGAGTCGCGGTCGGTGTGGACGTGCGCGTCGATCAGGCCGGGCAGCAGTGTCGCCCCGGCCCCGTCGACGACCTCGGCCTCGGCCGGGGCTTGGCCGCCGACCTGGACGATCCTGCCCCCTTGGATGACGACGGTGGTGACGCCGAGCGGCTTCTCCCCGTCGAAGACCTGCGCGCCGGTGATGGCGGTGGTGCTCATGGTCGTGCCTCGTTTCTCCTGGACTACAGATACATACCTTAAGTCATATAGATGTGGCATGCATATCGATCGTGTATGTCGTAGATTTGAGGCGTGAAGAGCCCAGAACGACCTGTCCCCGTCGACGACGACTCGGTCCTCGACAACGTGGGGCCGGCGCTGTCCCGGCTGCGTCGGCAGGTCGGGTCAGGACGTGGGGACCTGACCCGCAACATCGTCCTGAATGTGGTCGGCGACGCAGCGGGCCGGATCACAGTGGGCGGCGTCGCCGACAAGATGGGCGTCGCCCAGCCCGTCGCCAGCCGCGCCATCGCCGCATGCATAGCGGAGGGCCTGCTTCGCCGCGTCGCCTCCCAGCAGGACGGCCGCAGCAGTCGGCTCGAACTCACCGACGAGGGAGAATCGGTACGCAGGGCCTACGCCACTGAGCAGCGTCTCGCCTTCGAGGAGATCACCGCACACTGGGACAGTGCGGACCGCTTGCAGTTCGCGCGCTTCCTCACCAGATACGGCCAGGACGCAAGCGCCTGGACAGCCCGCGGCAAGCCGGAAGGCTGATCCGACCGCTCAACTACGGCTGTCGGCGCTCGAAGCGACCTTGTCGCGGTCCGCCACTCCTCCAGTGGGTGTCTCTTCCCCACGGCACCGGCGTTTCCGACTGCCCTGTCAACAACGCCGGTGCCCCTACATCTGGTTCGCAGCTGCGGCGCTACCAGATCCTGATCTTCGTGATCTTGTGGATGGGCTGACCGGGGACGTTGCCGAAATGCCACTTGTCCACGGTCATGCTGGTTGCCGACGCGCCCAGCCTCGGCACGTACTCCAGCGTGACCTTGTTGTCTCCGGTCCAGATCCGGTCCACGCCGTAGATCGCCACGCTCTGCACGCCCGCGTTGGCGAAGCAGAGGGAGCCGCCTGCGTTGTGAAGCGACAGGAGGCCCAATCCGTTGCAGTCGGTGCGGTTGATGGCGTACGCCGACGAAGCAGGTAGCACAACGGCCAGGGCTCCGGCCGCCGCGACTACCCCGAGGCGTGTGATGAAGCGCTTCACTGGTGAGTTGTTCCTTCCATGGTGGTGTGGTGCCGCCGGGGGCCACGGCGCGCGGCGGCATCGCAGGGACACACGCGCGTCCAATCAGCGCAACGTGGCGAAAGGCGGTCCCGTTCACCGCTTGAGCGCCTTTCTTCGGACGCGGTCGCGGTCTCCCTCCAAGCCTGTTGGCCGCTCGCCCGAAGGCGCGTCCCCACGCTCCCGGCGGAGCGCCGGAACAAGTCGCGCCCCGCCGGCCGGATGCCGCCTGTCCACTCCACCCCGAGGGTCATAGCGTCTCGGGGAACCGCCCCGCGAGCCCACACGCGGCGTGCGGCGCGAGAGCCGTCAACCAGTATCCGGTGGCCCTGACACCGCGACCGAGCAAGGCTCGCCGACCTTGAACAGAGTCAACGCCCCTGCAGTTCCTGAGGTCAGGAGGCGGTGGAGCCCAGGACTTCGTAGACATGCCTGATGTAGTCATGGGTGCGCTCCGAGCCGAGGATTCCGTCGCCCAGCCGGTTCATCGTGTACGAGAACGTGACGCGCCGGTCGAGGTCCATCATGACGATCGAGCCGCCCCGACCGACCCAGAAGCAGACTCTTCCGGTGGGCATGTGCGGCATGGTCCTCGCGTCGGCGAGTGCGAAGCCGATGCCCCAGCGCACGGGAACGCCCAGGAACAGGTCGACCCCGTCCGCCTGTACGTCGAGGACCTTCTCCGCCGTCTCCTCGGAAATGAGCCGGAGGCCGTTCACCCGGCCGCGTCGGGAGATCACGGAGAGGGCGCGGGCCATGCCTCGTGCGTTGCCGTGGCCGTTGACGGCGCCGAGTTCGGCACGGCGCCACTGCGGAGTATCGACGTGCTCGTCCCTGGCGGGGCTTCCGAGCAAGGTCTTGGTGAAGATCCCCTCGGGATCGAGGCCGGCGGGTATTCCGGAGAGCTGCGCCGGGGGCACCAGTTCGGCGATGCGCGGCCAGTCGGCCTGCCGCGCGCCGATCTGGACGTCGGCCTGCGCTGGTTTGGCGATCTCCGTGTCGACGAACTCGGTCAGGGTGCGGCCGCTGACCCGCCGGACGAGCTCTCCCACGAGCTGTCCCTGGGTCTGCACGTGATAGCCCGAGGCGCTGCCCGGTTCCCACCAGGGCGCCTGCGCGGCCAGCCGGGCGCTGGCGGTGGGCCGGTCGTACAGATCGTCCATGGTGAACGGCTGCTGCCAGCCGGAGAGCCCCGAGGTGTGGGCCAGGACGTGCCGCACCTCGATGTCCTGCTTGCCCTGAGCGGCGAACTCGGGCCAGTAGTGCGCGACCGGGCGGTAGAGATCCAGTGCCCCCCTGTCGACGAGGACGAGGGCCGCCAGACTGCTCAGGGTCTTGGTGGTCGACCACAGGTTGACCAACGTGTCCTGGTGCCACGGGACGGTCCGCGCTTCGTCGGTATGCCCGCCCCACAGGTCGACTTCCATGACTCCGTCGACGTCCACGGCGATCGACGCCCCCAGCTCCTCGCCGGACTCCAGGTGCGCTGCCAGCGCCGCTCGGACCGGTTCGAACCGGGCGGTGCTCGTTCCTTCGACAGAGACCATGTCTTCTCTCCACTCCTGACGACGACCGTTCGCTCACTCAACGGAGCGGATGTCGTGCCGGTTCACGCGTCGCCGCAGGTGAAGGGGTATCCGTCCAGACGCCCCCTGGCAGGACGTGGCCTGTGGAGATCATCCACCGGCCACGTGGGGCGGATGCCCGCGGTTTAGCAGACCGGAACCCGCGACGCCTTCGCAGGGTGGCGGTCCAGGCGCCCGACCAGGACGGACCTGTTGCGGATTGCCTCACGCGTATCGTGTGCGGCAATCCGCAGGCCGGGCTCGCCTGGTCGAGGAAGGCATCCAGCGCGTGGCCGCCTCCGAAGTCTCCGAAGGGATCATGCCGATCGGCGTCCTGCTAATGTCCTGTGTGGTATGTGGGAGGGGACGACGGGGTCCTCGCCGCTCCGATCACCTGAGCGGCCCCCGTCTCGGCGGTCGGGTCACCGCGACAGGTCACGTGGGTCCGGTTTTCGTCACAGCGGGAGCGGGTCGCCCCCGCGGCCACAGGGCATGGTCATGTACGCGCTTCCGACGGTGGCATCGGCGAGCGCGATTCTGGATGAGTGCGGTGACAGGCGTGGGACAGGATCTCGACTTCGGACTGCTGGGTCCGCTGGTGGTACGGCGGGCGGGGGCGGTACTCGATCCGGGCCGGCGCCGACAACGGCTGCTGCTGATCCGCCTGCTGCTCGCCGACGGCCGGGCGGTCGCTCCGCAGACGCTGTGCGAGGAACTGTGGCCGCGAGAGCCGGGCCGGACACCCGACGGAGCGATGGGCTCCCTGCACGCCCATGTCAGCAAGGTACGCGCGGTCCTGGAACCCCGGCACCTGCGCAGGAAGGGCACCTACGAGGTGCTGGTCACCGAACCCCTGGGCTACGCCCTGCGGGTGCCGCCCGAAAGCCGTGACACCGTACGCTTCGAGCGGACCCTTGCCCGGGCACACCGGTTCATGGACCAAGGGCATCCCGAACGCGTCGTGGACGAGGCGCGAACAGCCCTGGAGATGTGGCGCGGCCCCGCCTTCGCCGACGCCGCACACCACCTGTTCGCCGTCAACGAGGCGGCACGCCTGGAAGAACTGCGCCAGACCACCCGTGAGATCCGTGCCACCGCCCTCCTCCTGCAAGGACGGATCGTCGAGGCCCTGGACGCGGCACAGCAGATGACCGCAGAGCATCCCCTGAGAGAAACCGGCTGGGTCCTGCTGCTGCGCGCCCTGTACCTGGCAGGCCGGCACCCCGAGGCGCTCGAGCGCTATACCGACCTGCGTCGGCACCTCGACGAAGAGCTCGGCCTCGAACCCGGCCCGACCCTGCGCGCCCTGCACCACGGCATCCTCCACCACGACCTGCCGCCCCTTCGCCCAGCCAACGAGCTGAGCAGGTTCGGCGCGGCATCCGCTTCCGGAGGAAGTACCGGCCACGGGCGCGATCCGCTCGGGCCGAACACGTCCGGGCCGCCGGAGGAGGATGAGGCGGCCACGTCCGTGGGCCCGGCCGCCGAAAGGCCGACCGGCGCCGGCGATCGGCCCGATGCGCGTCGCGACCCGGCCGCGGATGTCGAGGGAACCACGCCGACGCCCCGGATGCGTCCTGCACAACTGCCGGGCAGTCTGACGGTGTTCGCGGGACGGGAGGCCGAGGGCGCGTGGCTGTCGGCCGTGAGCGGTGTGCCGGCCCGGTCCGAAACGACCGCTGCCTCTGCCGTCGTCATCAGTGGGGCTCCCGGGGTCGGCAAGACCACCTTCGCCGTCCACCACGCCCACCGCATAGCCTCTTCTTTCCCCGACGGGCAGCTTTTCGTCGACCTGTGCGGTTTCCACCCCCACGCACCCGCCGTCGAACCCGGTAACGCTCTGCACGGCTTCCTGACCGCCCTCGGCGTTCCCGCACAGCGCATCCCGGAGGACACCCCGGGCCGCAGCACGCTCTTCCGCAGCCTCCTCGCCGACCGCCAGGTCCTCGTCGTCCTGGACAACGCCCGCGACGAGCAACAAGTGCGTCCCCTGCTCCCCGGGGGAGCGGGCTGTCTCACGCTGATCACCAGCCGCAACCGGCTTCCCGGGCTGATCACCACCGACGGCGCCCGGCCCCTCGCCCTCCCTCTGCCCTCACAGGCGGAGGCTCACCAAGCCCTCGAACGACGCCTGGGCACCGACCGAGTGACCGCCGAGCCCGCCGCCACGGCCGACATCATCCGCCTGTGCGGACGGCTTCCCCTGGCCATGGCGGTGGTCGCCGCCCGCGCCGAACTCGATCCCTCGTTCCCTCTTCACGCCATCGTCGACGACCTGCGCGCCACCGACGGCTTGGACGCGTTCACCGGCTTCGACTCCACCACCGACGTACGCGCCGTCTTCTCCTGGTCCTACCGGTCCCTGGACGAGGCCACCGCCAGGCTCCTGCGTCTCCTGGCACTGCATCCCGGCCCCCACATCACCGCCCCCGCCGCCGCGAGCCTCGCCGGCCTCCCCCTCGCCCGAACCCGCCGCGCCCTCGCCGGCCTGGTCGGCTCCTGCCTCGTGGAACAGCCGCTACCCGGCCGCTACGGCCTGCACGACCTGCTGCGCGGCTACGCCACCGAACTCGCCCACGCTCACGACACCGTCCAGGAACGCCACCACGCCACCCTCCGGGTCCTGGACCACTACATGTTCACGGCCCACGACGCGAACCAGCTCCTCAAACAGGACACGCCGCCCGACCTCGACCTCGGTGCACCCGGCCCGGGCGTCACCCCGGAGAGCCTCACCACCGTCGGGCAGGCGACCCGATGGCTGACCGCCGAACACCGGGTGCTGACCGGCCTGCTCCACACCGCCGTCGACCAGAAGCTGGACCACCACACCACCGGCCTTGCCTGGTCCCTCAAGGAACATCTCAACCGCCAGGAATTCTGGCCCGAGGCCATCACCGCGCTGACCCCCGCACTCGAAGTGGCCCGGCGCCAGAACAACCTTCTCGAAGAAGGCCGTTGCCTGCGCCACCTCGGCCACATCCACGCCTATCTCGGCCACCAGGAGCAAGCCCTTCACCATCTGCGACGCGCCACCACGATCTTCGAAGAGCTCGACGCGACCGGTGAACAGGCCCGAGCCCACTACGTCATGGCGTGCGCGCTGTTCCTGTTCGGCCGGATCCAGGAGGCCGTGACGTTCTCCGAACGGGGACTGGAGCTGTCCCGTGAGACGGGTGAGGAGTTGTGGCTGGCCGAGTGCCTCGTCGAGCTCGCCTGGTTCCACTCCAACCTCGGGAACCTCGAGAAGAGCCTCTCGTACAGCGAGGAGGGCATCGCCCTGTTCCAGCGCCTGGGCGCGCCGTGGCAGCTGGCCCAGGCCTGGGACATCCTGGGTTACACCCTCCGTATGCTCGGCCGTCACGAGGAGTCGGTGGCCACCTACCAGCGGTCGACACGGGCGTTCGAGGAGCTGGGCGACCACAGGAACGCCGTCGGCTCACTGATGCGGCTGGGCGACACCCGGCTGGCGCTCGGCGACCGGGAAGGCGCGCGGGCGGACTGGGTCCACGCCCTCGAAAGGGCCGACGCGCGCGCCATGTCCCACAGCGCCCAGCAGATCCGCGACCGGCTCACAGCCCTGGACATGGAGGCGGACCCCGTACCCGCCGTGCCGGAGAGAGCGGCCGCCCGTCACGGTCATAAGCTTCCGACTCCGAGAAGCGGCCGTCCTGTGGCTTAGGCTTCTTCCATCGCCCGAAGAGTTGCGGCTGCCGAGCGGCCCGTCCGGGGCGACGTCCGGCTTCACATCGGAGGCCGGAACGGGACGCCTTCGAGGCGAGCCCGAACGCGGCGATGAGGGCGAGCTCCGGCCGTCCGCCCGGCTCCTCGCCGCCCGGACGGCGGGGGAGCGTCCAGAAGCATGGTCATCGCCGTCGGCACGATGGTCACCGTTATGCATCCTTCTTCTCCGGCTGCGGCGGGCGGCCAAGACGGCGCCCCGTCACCGTTCGACGGTGACGGGGCACGTCCGGGTCGCCGTCCGGCCCGTGAGAGGCCGTCGGCCTCCGGGGCTACTTGGCGAGAAAAGCGAGGAGGGCGTCGGTGACCTCCTGGGCGTGGGTCCACAGCAGGCCGTGCGGGGCGCCCTCGACGACGACGTAGTCGGCCTGCGGGAGCGCCTTGTGGAAGAGCTCGCCGGTGGCTTCGATGGGCAGGATGCGGTCGGCGGTGCCGTGCAGGATCAGTGCCGGCACGTCGATCTTCCGGATGTCGGAACGGAAGTCGGTGGTCCACGTGGAGACGCAGGCCAGCGAGGCGTACCAGGAGGCTCCGGCGGCCACGTTCCAGCTGTTGCGGACGGCCTCCTCGCTGATCCGGGTGCCGAGGTTCTCGTCCAGGTTGTAGAAGTCCTGGTAGAACGCGCTGAAGTAGGCGTACCGGTCGGCGGTGACGGCCTGCTTGATGCCCTCGAAGACGCTCCCGTCGACACCCTCGGGGTTGTCGTCGGTCTTGAGCAGGAACGGCTCCAGCGAGGCGAGGAAGGCGGCCTTGGCGACCCGGGCCGAGCCGTAGGTGCCGAGGTAGCGGCCGACTTCGCCGGTGCCCATGGAGAACCCGACGAGAACGGCGTCGTGGAGGTCGAGGGTCTCCATGACGGTGTTCAGGTCGGCGGCGAAGGTGTCGTAGTCGTAGCCGGTGGTGGGCTGGCCGGAGCGGCCGAATCCGCGCCGGTCGTAGGTGATGACACGGTGGCCGGCCTCCAGCAGGGCCGCGGCCTGCTTCTCCCAGGAGTGGCCGTCGAGCGGGTAGCCGTGGATGAGCACGACCGGCTGCCCGGCACCGTGGTCCTCGTAGTAGAGGTCGATGGTGGTGGAGTTCTCCTGGCCGACGGTGATGAACGGCATGGTTGGTGCTGCCTCTCGTTGCGGGTTGTGGTGCGGGATGGTGGTTCGGGTGTGGTCGGCGGTCGGTGCAGGCCGCGACCTCGGTCGACCGGCGTCGCATCTGCCACCCTGGACACGGGGACGGGGTGGGCGCGGTTCACATCTGGACGAAGGGGATTGCTGACGCGGCCGGAATGCAAGGGGCATCGGTGACCTCTGGGCATGGGTCCGCGGCGGCCCCCGCGAGGCGCGCTCCGGACCGGGCGCTCTGCTGATGGAAGCGCCCGCCGGAACGACTCCCGTGTCTGGACCAGCAGGTCCCGGTCAGCGGACCGTACGAGCCGCCTTCTCCACGATGCGGGCGACGGCGTCGGGACGCGAGACGGCCACCGCGTGCGAGGCGTCGATCTCGGTCGTACGGGCGTGCGCCCGGGCCGACATGAAGCGCTGGGCCGCCACGGGGATGTTCCGGTCCTCGGTCGTGACCAGCGACCAGGAGGGAATCGTCTTCCAAGCGGCACCGGTGGAGTTCTCCTCCAGCGCGGCGGCGGCGATCGGACGCTGCCCGGTGGCCATGAGCCTCGCCTTGTCCGCGAGGACGTCCGCGGCGAACTGCTGGTGGAACTTGTCCGGCTTGATGAAGACGTCGGCGCCCGAGGCTCCGTCGGGAAGCGTGTAGTTCACCGGAGCGATGACCTGGCCGAGGGTGCTGCCGGGAAACTTGTTCGTCAGGCCCAGCGAGTTCTCGCCCGTGTCGGGCAGGAACGCGGCGATGTAGACGAGCGCCTTGACCTTTTCTTCCAGGCCCGTGGCGGCCTGGCTGATGACGGTGCCTCCATAGGAATGGCCGACCAGGACCACCGGGCCGTCGATGTGTTCGACGACGCTGCGCAAGTAGGCGGCATCGGTGGCCGGTCCGCGCAGGGGGTTGGCGGCGGCCACCACCGGGTAGCCGGCGCGCTGCAGCCGCTCGACGACCCCGTCCCAGCTGGAGGCGTCGGCGAACGCACCGTGCTCCAGCACGACCGTCGGCCGGACCGGCTGGCGGGGCGCCGCGCCGGCCGTTCCGGGCAGGGTGATCGTCGTGACGGAGAGGCCTACGGCCGCGATGCCGAGCAGGGTGACCAGACGGGCGGGTCTGGCCGGTCGGGTGATACGCATCTTCGATGTCCTTCTGTGTGAGGGCTGTAGCCCTGAGGGGCGGGGCCGGCAAGACGAACCGGCTCCGGTGGGAAACGCAGCACAACGTCACATTGCATTCAATTGATTCGTGCGCGATGAAATTGGCGTGAGACTTCGTTCTGTCTCATCGGACGGTTGCGGCTCCGGAGCCTGACCGGTCCTGCCGACTGCCGCCACAACAGCCGACAGGGCTGACGTCCGGTCAGGGCTTTCATATGGCCGGACGTCACTGCTTCCTACGAACAGTCCCGCACCGCGGTTCACCGACGCTGCTGACCTCGGCTCCGGCCCCCTTCGGGTCCCGGACCCACCACATGTGACGGCCGACGAAGCCGGCTTGTCCTGTACGAGCAGGGGTCACCACCCGGCCTCGGTTCCCGGCACGGGCGTCGTCCCGGAGACGTCCACCACCATCGAACAGGCACGCCTGTGGTTCGCCGACAGGCACCGGGTACTGGCCAGATCGCTGCAGACCGCCGTCGGCCGGAAGCCGGTCCATCCCCCCCCACCGGCTTCGCGTGGTCGCCGAAGGAGCACCCGCACGCCGGGAGTGGGCCCGAGGCGATCACCTCACCGACCCTCGCCCCGGAAGCGGCACAGCACCAGGCCACCGCCCCCTGCGAGGAAGCACCGGGGCGTGAGGTCCAGCGCTGGGACAGCGTGGGCTGTGCCCTCCATCGACCCAACCGGTACGAGGAGGCGGCGGGCGCCGGGCGCGTTCGAGTAACTGGAAGCCCACAGAAACGCGGTCCGCGCCCCGTGAACCCCCTGTGCCGGCCCTTCTCCTCGGACCCGGGCCCGAGCGTCGTCGGCCCCGCCGAACATCGCCTCGGCGGATACGACGACGTGCCGAGAGTCGGCGGCATGGACCGACGAGCGGCGCGACAAGGAGACGACAAGGTTCCGCAAAGGGGTCCCGCCGAGTGTGGAGCCACTCCCCCGCGCAAGCGGGAGAGCACGCCACGGAACACTCGAACAGAATTGGCACCACCCATGAACGGGACCATGAAGGCGGGGACGGCCACCCTCGCTCCGAGTCGGCCGCACCTCCGGCACGTCGCTTCGGAGACCGACCACGATGCCTTCGTACAAGACATCTACGAGCAGTACGGCCCTCTGCTCGTCCGGTACGCCGCCCGGCTGCTGGACGGCGACTGGCACAGAGCGGAGGACATCCTCCAGGAGACCGCGGCGCGCGCCTGGAAACACGCCCCGTTTCTGAGCACCCGCAGTGAACACATCCGACCGTGGCTGTTCACCGTGGTCAGGAACCTGGTCATCGACCATCACCGGGCCCGGCGGCTACGGCCACTTGATCTGATGGCGGTCGAGGACCTGAACACCTCCTGGGACGCCACGGAGTCCACGATCACCTCCCATGCGGTGCTTGAGGCACTGCGGGAGCTGAAGGAGCAGCACCGGACCGTCATCCGTCTCATGTACTACCTGGAATGCAGCGTGGCCCAGGCGGCCGAGCACCTCGGCATCCCGCCCGGCACCGTCAAGAGCCGCGCCTTCTACGCCGTGCGTGCCCTGCGCAAGGCTTTGGAGAGGCAAGGCGTGCTCGGTATATAGCTCGTGTTCCGGCCGCGGCGAGGGGGCGTCGGTACCCGCGCGAGGGACTGACCGGTGGTGGCCGATCGGGTCGCGGTCGCGCTCCCCCAGCTCCGCCACCGGGGCCCGGCGCGGCTTTCTGCCCGCCGGTCGGCGTGGACCGCTCCCCCTCACCCGGGCTGCCCATGCGATGCGCCACCTTCGGAGACCGCACACCTCCGGTGGCGCGGCAATCGATGACCGGCGGTCACCCCGTCCGACAACACGCGCGACCTTGTCAGGCGCGGTTCTCCGCCTGGAACATCCAGGATTGCTTCTCCAGTTCGGCCGTCAGTCCGATGAGGAGATCCTGGCTTACGGCGTCCACCGGACCAGTCACCTCGATGCGTTCCCGCACCCTCCCGATGACCGCGGAGAACGCCTGCACCAGGGCGTCGACGGCGTCGCCGTCCTTCGTCCAGCCCGACGGGAAGGCGGGCAAGCCGCTGGCACCCGCGATGGTGCCCGCCCGTCCGTCCGGACTCACTCCCAGCGCAGCCGCGCGTTCGGCCACCGTGTCCGCGTGATCGCGTGCGATCGCGGCGACCTCGTCGAGCTGGACGTGGACTGATCGAAAACGGGGACCATACAGGTTCCAGTGGGCCTGCTTGGCTACCAGGGACAAATCGAGCAGGTCGACCAAGGTCGCCTGGAGGGCCGCGCCGGCGATCTCGCGGTCACCCTCCGACAGTGGGCTGTTGATCATCGTCATGGGTCTACGGTCCTTAAGGGAGTGGCGTCGGCATCATGACAAGGAGGCCGACAGGGTTGCCGTCCGGATGAACACCGGCCATCACGCGCACCCGCTGGGAGCGCCGACGGCCTCGGCGCTGTGTACGGCCGCGGACCCTGAAGGGTTCAGCCTCCGCAAGTTCGAGATTCCTCTGATCGCGCGTGCCCGGAGCGGCAGAGCGATCACGCGCACCCACGACCTGAAGCCCTTCACCGGACGCGGGAGTCCCCCCGTGCTTGACGCGATCCGTACGGCGTCTACCGATCGTCCCGTGCCTCAGACGTGCATCGAGATACCGCGCCACACGCACGTAACGCCGTCCAGTAATCGGCGAAAGGCCGGTTCAGCGCCCTACTGAGCAGGCTCCAGAACCGCCACGCACTCCACGTTGGGCCATGGGGAACATGCAGGGCCACAGCAGGTCAAAGAAAACCGCAGGTCGGTTCGTCAGCTCTTGACGGCCTCTGAGATCTGCAGGGCGGCCCGGGCGGACGTGAGGTGTGTGTGGTGTCGACGGCCTCGGCCTCGGCCTCGGCATGCGGCCACGTGCGGGCCGACTCCCGCACTCTCCCTCGAAGACCAGGTCGCCGAGATCGTGCAGGAGGTCACGCTTCGCGGCGAAGCCGCCGAACGCAGACGTCTCGACGAGATCGAAGCGGCCCGCCAGAAGCGCATCCGCTGGGAAGCCGCCATGGATGAAGCGCGCGTCCAGTACGCCGAGGCATACCGCGTCAGGCACTTCGAGGCTCAGGAAGCGGCATGGCGCCACGCCATCCGCCTCGCGGAGTACGTGAGCGCCGTACGCACCCGGGTCGAGACCATGCCCCCAGGCCAGAACCGAAGCCGAAGCATGGACCGACTGGGCGGCAGCACGCGTGGAGCGCCTCGACCCCCTGAGCACACCGCCCCGACTGCCCGACATCCCCGAACCACGAGCCGACGACCTCAAGCCCTTCCTCGGACACTGGAGTCCCTACGGCCCCTGACACAACACGGACCGGACACTCCACCGAGCGTCATGGAACGTCACTACCGACAAGCGGATGGGGCAGGGGCAGCCAACAGTTCCGCAGCCAGTGCCCCGGCCACCTCAAGATCCCTACCGCCCCGCAGCCGAGGGGTCCAACCGGCGGTCACCAGCCCGCATGACGACCCATCAGAAACCGTGCCGTCCGTGCGTCAAACGTGCGTCACGTGCGTCGAACGTGCGTCGAACGTGCGTCAAGATATCGCACCTAACGCACGTAACGCCCATAACGCACACTCGGAGAAACGGCAGGTCAGCGGCCCTTTTCGGCGGGCTCAAGGATCGCGACGCACTCGACGTGGTGGGTCATCGGGAACAGGTCGAACGCCCGCAGCGTCCGCACCCGGTAGCCGCCCTCCTTGAAGTAGGCGATGTCCCGCGCCAGGGCGGCCGGGTCGCAGGCGACGTAGGCGATGCGGCGGGCGCCGAGGGAGGCGAGGTGCTGGACGGTCTGCTTGCCGGCGCCGGCGCGCGGGGGGTCGAGGACGATGAGGTCGACGTCCGTGATGCCGGTGCGCGGGAGGACCGACTCGACCTTGCCCTGCTCGATGCGGACGCGCGGGAAGCCGGCCAGGTTGTGGCGGGCGTCCTCGACGGCGCGCTTGCCGGACTCGATGCCGAGGACGGCTCCCTGGTCGCCGACACGGTCGGCGAGGGCGCCCGCGAAGAGGCCGACGCCGCAGTAGAGGTCGAGGGCCGTCTCGCCCTTGCGGGGCGTCAGGCCCTGCATGACCGCGAGCATGAGCGTCTGCGCGGCCTTCGGGTGGACCTGCCAGAAACCGCCGCTGCCGACGCGGTAGGTGCGGTCGTCGGCGCGCTCGCGGACGAAGGGCCGGCCGTGGACGCGGTGGACGCCGCCGTCCTTCTCCTCCACGCGCATCACGGAGACGGGCTTGTCCAGCTCCACGATGGGCAGGCGGGCGCCCGGGCGCGGGGTGAGGATCACCTGGCGGTCCTGCGAGCCGCTCGCCGCGATGGCCTCGATCGACTCCATGCCCTCCCAGGTGCGCTTCTCGATCCCGAGCTCGGAGACGCCCTCGGCGGCGATCATGCACTGGTCGATCACCTCGACCTCGTGCGAGCGGTGCTTGCGCAGGCCGGGGCGGCCGAACTCGTCGACCGCGTACTGCACGCGGGTGCGCCACTGCGGGACCTCCCCCGCGGGAAGCTTGTCACCCTCGGCCGGCAGCACGGTGCCGTCCCAGCCGGCCTCCTCGGGGGTCAGCCCGGCGAGCCGCTTGAGCTGCTCGGCGATGACCTCGCCCTTCAGGCGTCGCTGGGCGCCCGGCTTGGCGTGCTGCCAGTCGCAGCCGCCGCACTTCCCGGGTCCGGCGAAGGGGCACGGCGCCTCGATCCGGTCCTTGGATGCCTCGAGGATCTCGACCGCGTCGGCGCGCAGGAAACGCGAGGTCTCCTCGCCCTCGGTGACCCGGGCCCGGACCCGCTCGCCCGGCAGGGTGTGCCGGACAAAGAGGACCCGGCCCTCCTCGGTGCGGGCGATGCAGTGACCGCCGTGAGCCACCGGGCCGACCTCGACCTCGTACTCCGCCCCGACCAACGACGCAACAGGGGTGTTCTGCATGACCGGGGGCTCCAGGGAGGAAGGGGGAGGAAGACACGTGGGCTGCTGTCGTGACAGCAGCCCACCAGTCTAGTTGTTCTTTTTCAGTTGTTCTTTCCGGCCGGTTCCTTGACGCCCTTCTCCACCGGGCCGCGGCGCACCGAGCCCGGCGCGTTCCACTCCTGGCGCTTCCTCGCCCGCTTCTTCGCGGCCTCGGAGGACTGGAGCTGGTACGGGACCGAGGTCACCATGACGCCCGGGGTGAAGAGCAGGCGGCCCTTGAGGCGCAGGGCGCTCTGGTTGTGCAGCAGGTGCTCGTACCAGTGGCCGACCACGTACTCGGGGATGTAGACCGAGACGGCGTCGCGCGGGCTCTCCTTGCGGAGGTTCTTCACGTACTCGATCACCGGCCGGGTGATCTCGCGGTACGGGGAGTCGAGGATCTTCAGCGGCACGTTGATGCCGCGCCGCTCCCACTCCTCCTTGAGCGCCTTCGTCTCCACCGGGTCGACGTTGACGGTCAGCGCCTCCAGCTCGCTGGCGTGCAGCAGCTTCGCGTAGGCGAGGGCCCGCAGGGTGGGCTTGTGGAGCTTGGAGACGAGGACGACGGACCGGACCCGGGAGGGGCGGACGTACTCGTCGGGGCGCTCCTCGGCGGCGGCGATCTCGGCGGCGACGGAGTCGTAGTGGCGGCGGATCGCGGTCATCGTCACGTAGAAGATCACCATGCCGAGCAGGGCGACCCACGCGCCGTGGGTGAACTTGGTCGCGAGGACGACGACGAGGACGAGGCCGGTGAAGAAGGCGCCGAAGGTGTTGATGGCGCGGGAGCGGATCATGTGACGGCGCTTGGCCTGGTCCCGCTCGGTGGCCAGGTGCCGGTTCCAGTGCCGGACCATGCCGATCTGGCTCAGGGTGAAGGAGACGAACACGCCGACGATGTACAGCTGGATCAGGCGCGTCGAGTCCGCGCCGTAGATCCACACCAGCAGGGCGGCGGCGCCGGCCAGCAGCACGATGCCGTTGGAGAAGGCGAGGCGGTCGCCGCGGGTGTGCAGCTGGCGGGGCAGGTAGCGGTCCTGGGCGAGGATCGAGCCGAGGAGCGGGAAGCCGTTGTACGCCGTGTTCGCGGCCAGGAAGAGGACGAGCGCGGTGGCGGCGGCCAGCAGCACGAAGAAGAAGGTGTCCTGGCCGAAGACGGCGGCGGCGACCTGCGAGATGACCGGGTCCTGGACGTATCCCGGGCCGACCGGCACACCGTTGAGCAGCAGGTCCTCGCCGGGCTTCTCGGCCATCCGGACGTCGGTGGCCATGGCCAGGAAGATGATGCCGCAGAACATGGTGACGGCCAGGCCGCCCATGAGGGCGAGCGTCGTCGCGGCGTTCTTCGACTTCGGCTTGCGGAAGGCGGGCACACCGTTGGAGATGGCCTCGACACCGGTGAGCGCCGCACAGCCGGAGGAGAAGGCCCGCAGCAGCAGGAAGACCAGGGCGAAGCCGGCCAGACCCTGGTGTTCGGCCTTGATCTCGAAGCCGGCGGTGGGCGCGCGCATGGTGTCGTCGAGGACGAGACCGCGCCAGGCACCCCAGAGGATCATGACGAAGACGCCGAAGACGAACACGTACGTCGGGATGGCGAAGAGGCCGCCGGACTCCTTCACGCCGCGCAGGTTCATCAGCGTGAGCAGCACGATCACCGCGACGGCCGAGGCGACCTTGTGCTCGACGACGAACGGCACGGCCGAACCGAGGTTCTCGATGCCGGAGGAGATCGACACCGCGACGGTGAGCACGTAGTCGACGAGCAGGGCGCTCGCGACGGTCAGTCCGGCCTTCGGCCCGAGGTTGGTGGTGGCGACCTCGTAGTCGCCGCCGCCGCTCGGATACGCGTGGACGTTCTGCCGGTACGAGGCGACGACCGTGAACATCAGCACCACCACGGCCAGCGCGATCCACGGGCTGAAGTGGTAGGCCGACAGGCCAGCGACGGAGAGGACGAGAAGGACCTCGCCCGGCGCGTACGCCACCGAGGACAGCGGGTCGGAGGCGAAGACGGGGAGGGCGATCCGCTTCGGGAGAAGGGTCTCTCCGAGCTTGTCGCTGCGCAGGGCCCGCCCGATCAGGATCCGTTTGGGCACGTCGGTCAGTTTGGACACGCAGAGGATCGTAAGCGTTCGAAAAGGGCGGCGCCGACCCACCACCCCTATCCGCACGGAATCTCCCTGGATACCACCTGCGCACGGGCCCCGGCGAGCACCTCCCGGCATGGCTGACGCGGTCATGACGGTGTCTTGACGCGTTCCTAACGAGGGCTGCGTGAGGTCACCACCCCCGTGGCCGCATAAGCTCGTTCCGGACAGCACGTCTGTGCCGGTCCGCCACGGCCCGGGCCAGACGGGCCGGGTACCTGTCCGAAACGGGCCGGTATCAGGCCGGCGTCGAGCCGGACGGGTTGGCCGCGCACGCGGCCAGGAAGTTGTGAGCAGGGTGTTTTCGCAGGTCAGTAAGACGATCAGGAGTGCGGGGTAAGGGGACGTGCACATCGTCATCATGGGCTGCGGGCGAGTGGGAGCCGCTCTCGCGCAGACCCTGGAGCAGCAGGGGCACACGGTCGCGGTCGTGGACCAGGACCCGACGGCGTTCCGCCGTCTCGGCTCGGGCTTCGGCGGCCGCCGGGTCACGGGCGTGGGCTTCGACCAGGACACGCTGCGCGAGGCGGGCATCGAAGAGGCCGGCGCCTTCGCCGCGGTGAGCAGCGGCGACAACTCCAACATCATCGCGGCGCGGGTCGCCCGCGAGATGTTCGGCATCGAGAACGTCGCCGCCCGCATCTACGACCCCCGGCGCGCCGAGGTCTACCAGCGCCTGGGCATCCCCACCGTCGCGACGGTCCGCTGGACCGCCGACCAGATGCTGCGACGGCTGCTGCCGTCCGGCGCCGAGCCGCTGTGGCGTGACCCGAGCGGCGGAGTACAGCTCGCCGAGGTGCACACCTCCCCGGCGTGGATCGGCCACAAGGTCAGCCGCCTCCAGGAGGAGACCGGCGTGCGCGTGGCGTTTCTCACCCGGCTGGGCGAAGCGATTCTCCCGACCTCGCAGACGGTGCTGCAGGAGGGCGACCTCGTGCACGTCATGATGCGCACCGACGAGATCGACAAGGTCGAGGCGGCCTTCGCCGAGGGTCCCGAGGAGGGCGGTCACTGATGCGTGTCGCTATTGCCGGCGCCGGCGCGGTGGGCCGTTCCATCGCGGGCGAGCTCCTGGAGAACGGCCACGAGGTCCTGCTCATCGACAAGGCGCCGACCGCCATCTCGGTGGAGCGGGTGCCCCAGGCGGAGTGGCTGCTCGCCGACGCCTGCGAGATCACCTCGCTGGACGAGGCCGCGCTGCAGCGCTGCAACGTCGTGATCGCCGCGACCGGCGACGACAAGGTGAACCTGGTCGTCTCGCTGCTCGCGAAGACCGAGTACGGCGTGCCGCGCGTGGTCGCCCGGGTCAACAACCCGAAGAACGAGTGGCTGTTCAACGAGGCATGGGGCGTCGACGTCGCCGTCTCGACGCCGCGCCTGATGTCGGCCCTGGTGGAGGAGGCGGTGAGCGTCGGCGACCTGGTCCGGCTGCTGCGCTTCAGCCACGGCGACGCCAACCTGGTCGAGCTCACGCTGCCGCCGGAGTCGGCGATCGCGGGCACGCAGGTCGGCGACGTGGCCTGGCCGCAGGACACCTCCCTCGTCACCATCATCCGCGGCTCGCGGGTCCTCACGCCGAGCGCGGAGGAGACCCTGGAGGCGGGCGACGAGCTGCTGTTCGTCGCCACCCAGGCGCGCGAGGAGCAGCTGGAGGACCTGCTGTCGGTCCGCCGGGAGCCCACGGAGAGCTGACGGCCGCCGGGCGGCGCCTCCCGAGGCGCCGCCCGCCGCAACGCGAAGGGGCCCGGGACCTGTCACAGGTCCCGGGCCCCTTTCCGTACGAGGAGGAGCGTGCGGGGGCGGCATGCCGCGGGGTGCGGGGGGCGGGGTGCCGTGGGCCGCGGCTACGGGGCGCCGTGGAGCACGGCTGCGGCTGATGGCTACCGGCTGCGGCTACGACTGCGGCTGCGGCTGCGGCTGCGGCTGCGGCTGCGGCTTGGCTGCCGGCCGCGGGCCAACCGCTCCGCCCACCGGCTACGGCTCGATGCGCCCCTGGGCCGCGGCCTCCTTGCGGGCCTTCTCGGCCTCCTCCTCCGCCTCCATCTCGGCGAACACGTCGATCGGCGGCGGCGCCTTGGCGAGGAAGACCCAGGTCAGATACACCGCGAGCAGGAACGGCGGGATCTTCAGGGCGACCAGCACCCAGCCGAGCTGCGCCGTGTCCGCCCACCAGTAGAGCGGGAAGAGGATCGCGCACTTGGCGAGCAGGATCAGGCCCCAGGCCCAGCTGGCCTTCGCGTACGCCTTCTTGCGCCCCGGGTTCCGGGTGCGCCAGGAGAGGTTCTCCTTGAAGACCGGACCGAGGATCAGGCCGATCAGGGGCACGCCGGCGAGGGTCGTGACGATGTACGCGAGCGCGAGCCCGAGCGTGTAGATCATGCCCGGCAGGTAGAAGTCCTTCGCGTTGCCGGTCATCATCGCGAAGACGACACCGAAGGCCACGCCGAAGACGCCGCTGAAGGCGTGCTTGACGGTGTCGCGACGGACCAGCCGGACGACCACGAGGACGACGGAGACCGCGAGCGCGGCGATCGCCGAGACGTGCAGGTTCTTGTTGATCGTGTAGATCGTGACGAAGAGCAGGCCCGGCAGGACCGTCTCCACCATGCCGCGGACCCCGCCGAACGCCTCGAAGAGCGCGGCCTCGGTCACCGCCTTGTCGGTCCGGGCGTCCTGGTCCGGGGCCGACGGGTGTGCGGTCGGCTTGTCGACTGACGTCACCGGCTACTCCTGTCCGAGCGGTCGGAGCTCGTATTTGGGATTGAAGAGGACCCGCCGGCCGTGGCTCATCGAGATGCGGCCGGAGGCGATCAGCTTGCGCCCCGGTTCGATGCCCACGATGGACCGGCGGCCCAGCCAGACGACGTCCAGCGGCGCCGTGCCGTCGAACAGCTCGGCCTCCAGCGCGGGCACCCCCGCCCGGGGACGCAGGGTGACCGTGCGCAAAGTACCAGTCACCTTGACTATCTGGCGGTCGGAACAGTCCGAGATGCGGGTGCACCCGGAGGCCGCGGAGTCCTCCTGGAGCTCCACCGACTCCAGCTCCTCCTGCGAGGTGGAAAGTCGGTCGAGCAAGCGGCGGAAACGCCCGGCCGGCTTCTCTGTACGGGGTGCAGCACTCATACAGAAAGCGTACCGGCCCCCGCCCACACGGAACCCGGCACCGAACTCAGTGTTCGAAGCGGTAGCCCATGCCCGGTTCGGTGACGAAGTGCCGCGGATGCGAGGGGTCCTGCTCCAGCTTCCGCCGCAGCTGCGCCATGTACACACGGAGGTAGTTGGTCTCCGTGCCGTACGAGGGTCCCCAGACCTCCTGGAGCAGTTGCTTCTGGCTGACCAGGCGGCCGCTGTTGCGGACGAGGACCTCCAGGAGGTGCCACTCGGTGGGGGTGAGCCGGACGTCCTTGCCGTCGCGGTGGACCTTCTTCGCGGCCAGGTCGACGCTGAAGCCCTCGGTCTCCACGACCACGACGCCCTCCTCCCCGCCGCCGACCGGCTCGGCCCGGCGGACCGCCGCGCGCAGCCGGGCCAGCAGCTCGTCCATGCCGAAGGGCTTGGTGACGTAGTCGTCGGCGCCCGCGTCGAGCGCCTCCACCTTCTCGTCGGAGGTCTGCCGGGCCGAGAGCACCAGGATCGGCACCCGGGTCCAGCCGCGCAGGCCCTTGATCACCTCGACGCCGTCCATGTCGGGCAGACCGAGGTCGAGGACGACGACGTCGGGGTGGCGTTCTGCGGCCAGCCGCAGCGCGGTGGCGCCGTCGGGCGCCGCGTCGACCTCGTACTTGCGTGCCTTCAGGTTGATCACCAGGGCGCGGACGATCTGTGGCTCGTCGTCGACCACGAGGACCCGGGTCATGGAGAGGTGCCCTTCTTTCCGTGGGTAGGCGGTGCGGGGGTGTGAGCGGTGCGGGAGTGGACGGGGCGGCAGTGGACGGGGCGGGGTGAGCGGTGTGCGGGGATCAGCGGTGTGCGGCGGTGAGCGGCGCCTTACGGCCCGGGCCTCGCGCTACGTGAAGGTGTGGACGGACGTCGTCGCGGCGGCGCCGGCGGGCGGGGGCGCGGTGCCGGCGGCGGTCCTGAGGGTGAGGACCATGGTCAGTCCGCCGCCCGGGGTGTCCTCCGCGGAGACCGTACCGCCCATGGCCTCGACGAAGCCGCGGGCGACCGCCAGGCCGAGGCCGACACCCGAGCCGCGCGGGGCGTCGCCGAAGCGCTGGAAGGGCTCGAAGATGCGCTCCTTGCCCGCGTCCGGGACGCCGGGCCCGCGGTCCGTGACCCTCAGTTCGAGCCGCTCGCCGAGCACGCTGGCGCCGACGGCGACCGGAACGCCCTCCGGGCTGTACTTCACGGCGTTCTCGACGATGTTGGCGACGGCCCGTTCCAGCAGCCCGCGGTCGACGGCGACCATCGGCAGGGTCTCGGGGATGTCGAGCTCGACGCTCCCGTCGGGGACACCTCCCAGCGCCATGGGCACCACCTCGTCGAGGTCCGTCGGACGGATGAGCGGCGTGACGGTGCCGGTCTGGAGCCGGGACATGTCGAGGAGGTTGCCGACGAGGTGGTCGAGCCGGTCGGCCCCCTCCTCGATGCCCTGCAGGAGCACGGCGCGGTCCTCGTCGGACCACTCGACGTCGTCGGAGCGCAGGGAGGACACGGAGGCCTTGATGCCGGCGAGGGGGGTGCGCAGGTCGTGGCTGACGGCGGCGAGGAGCGAGGTGCGGATCTTGTTGCCCTCGGCGAGCCGGCGGGCCTCCTCGGCCTCGCCGACGAGCCGCTGACGGTCCAGGACGACGGCGGCCTGGGCGGCGAACGCGCCCAGCACCCGGCGGTCCTCGGCGGGAAGCACCCGGCCGGTCAGGGCGAGGGCGAGATGGTCGCCGACCGGCATGTCGACGTCGGCCTCCTCGGGCCGGTCGACGGGCCGGGAGCCGACGCTCGCCGCACAGGTCCACGGTTCGAGGTCGCCCGAGCGTTCCAGGAGGGCGACGGAGTCCATGGAGAAGGTCTCACGGACGCGTTCGAGGAGGGCCTCCAGGCTCGACTCCCCGCGCAGGACGCTGCCCGCGAGATGGGAGAGGACCTCGGACTCGGCGCGCAGCCGGGCGGCCTGGTGGGTACGCCGGGCGGCGAGATCGACCACGGAGGCCACGGACATGCCCACACCGAAGAACACGACGATGGCCACGATGTTCGTGGGATCGGCGATCGTGAGCCGGTGGATCGGCGGAGTGAAGAACCAGTTGAGGAGCAGCGAGCCGAAGGCGGCGGCCGCGAGCGCCGGCAGAAAGCCGCCGAGGAGGGCGGCGGCGACCGTCAGCGCGAGGAACAGCAGCATGTCGTTGGCGAGCCCGAGGTCCGCGTCGACGCTCGTGAGCACCAGGGTGAGCAGCAGGGGCGCGGCGACACCCACCACCCAGCCCCACAGGATCCGCACCCGGCCGAGCCGGGCGCCGCGGGCGACGGGCAGGCCGCGGCCCTTGGCGGCCTCCTCGTGGGTGACGATGTGGACGTCGAGGTCGGGTCCCGAGTCACGGGCGACGGTCTGGCCGACGCAGGGACCGAACACGTACTGCCAGGAGCGGCGGCGGCTGGATCCGAGGACGATCTGGGTGGCGTTGACGCCGCGGGCGAACTCCAGGAGGGCGGACGGCACGTCGTCGCCTATGACGTGGTGGAACGTTCCACCGAGGTCCTCGACGAGGGTCCGCTGGTCGGCGAGCTCCTTCGGAGAGGCGGAGGTGAGGCCGTCGCTGCGGGAGATGTAGACGGCGAGGACCTCCCCGCCCGCGCCCTTCTCCGCGAGGCGGGCGGCGCGGCGGATGAGGGTGCGTCCCTCGGGGCCGCCGGTGAGGCCGACGACGATGCGCTCGCGGGCCTGCCAGGTGGAACGGATGTTGTGCTCACCGCGGTACTTGCGCAGGTACTCGTCGACCCGGTCGGCGGTCCAGAGCAGCGCCAGCTCCCGCAGCGCGGTGAGGTTGCCGGGGCGGAAGTAGTTCGACAGGGCCGCGTCGACCTTGTCGGACCGGTAGATGTTGCCGTGCGCCATCCGGCGCCGCAGGGCCTGCGGCGACATGTCGACGAGCTCTATCTGGTCGGCCCGTCTGACCACCTCGTCGGGGACGGTCTCCCGCTGTCGTACGCCGGTGATCGACTCGACCACGTCACCCAGTGACTCCAGGTGCTGGATGTTGACGGTCGACACGACGTCGATCCCCGCGGCGAGCAGCTCCTCGACGTCCTGCCACCGCTTCGCGTTGCGGGAGCCGGGCACATTGGTGTGGGCGAGCTCGTCCACGAGCGCCACGGCGGGCTTCCGGGCCAGCGTGGCGTCGATGTCCATCTCGGGGAACGCCGTCCCCCGGTACTCGATCTCCCGCCGGGGCACCTGCTCAAGCCCGTGCAGCATCACTTCCGTACGCGGCCGCCCGTGGTGCTCCACGAACGCCACCACGCAGTCCGTCCCCCGCTCGACGCGACGATGCCCCTCGGACAGCATCGCGTACGTCTTGCCGACGCCCGGTGCCGCGCCGAGGTAGATCCGTAGTGTGCCGCGTCCCATGGCTCGACCTTACGTCCAGCCAAACGGACATTCCGCGCGGGTGTGGGGGGCTTGGACGGGTATTGACGTGATCCTGATGTCCCGGGGCCGTCAGTGACCGGGCCGCCCCGTCAGTGCTCGATGATCTCGCCGTCGCTCAGCTCCAGGACGCGGTCGGCCAGGCCGAGGAGCTGGGAGTCGTGGGTGGCGACGAGGGCGGTGCAGCCCTCGCTGCGGACCACGGCTCGCAGGAGCTCCATGACCGCGAGGCCGGTCTCGGCGTCGAGCTGGCCGGTCGGCTCGTCGCATATCAGGAGCGCGGGGCGGTTGGCGAGGGCGCGGGCGATGGCGACGCGCTGCTGCTGGCCGCCGGAGAGCTCGCCGGGGCGCTGCGCGGCGTGGTCGGCGAGTCCGACGAGGGCGAGCAGCAGGGCGACGCGCTCCTCGCGCTCCTTCGGGTCGGCCTTGCGCAGCCGCATGGGGACGCCGACGTTCTCGGCGGCGGTGAGGATCGGTATGAGGCCGAAGGACTGGAAGATGAAGCCGATCCGGTCGCGGCGCAGTTCCAGGAGTCCCTCCTCGCCGAGGTCGGCGAGGTCGGTGCCGTCGATGACGATGCGGCCCGTGTCGGCGGTGTCGAGGCCGCCGACCAGGTTGAGCAGGGTGGTCTTGCCGGAGCCGGAGCGGCCCTTGAGGGCGACGAGTTCGCCGCGCGGGACGGCGAAGGAGACGCCGCGCAGGGCGTGGACGGCGGCGGCGCCCGTGCCGTACGACCGGTGCAGGTTCTCCACGCGGATCATGGGCGCGCCGGCCGGGTCCTCGATGACGGTCGTGCCGGTCCGCGCGTTGCTCTCACTCACCGTGCTACCCCCTGGTCGGAACGTGTGCGCCGCCAGTATGGGCACAGGGCGGTGGCGGGTGCCAGGGCTGTGGACAAGCCGGTGCGGGGGCGCGGTGGGGGCTGTGGAAAAGCCCGGTGGGCCGCTCCCTGGGTGCGGGGGCGGCCCACCGGGCCTGGGTCATGTCGTCGGGGTCAGCGGATCTCGGAGATCTCCGGACCGCGCTGCAGCTGGCCCATGCCGCCGGAGAAGCGGGAGCCGGCCTGGTCCTCCTGCTGCACGCCGTCCGGCACCATCTGCGCGTCGTTGGGCAGCTTGAGGACGATCGGGTCGCGCGGGGCCATGGGGCCTTCGCCGCGGACGACGACGGTGTCCCGGAAGATCTGCTCCAGCAGACCGGCGGCCTCGGGCTGCACCGCGCCCTGGCCGGAGATCACGCCGCGCAGGAACCAGCGCGGGCCGTCGACGCCGACGAAGCGCACGAGCTGCACGCCCCTGTTGCCGTCGGGCAGCTGTACGGGGACCTGGGCCCGCAGCTCCCAGCCCAGCGGGCCCTCGATCTCCTCGATGGCGCCGCCCTGCTGGGTGATGCCCTCGGCGATCTCGTCGCGGACCTCGCCCCAGATGCCTTCCTTCTTCGGCGCGGCGAAGGCCTGGAGCTGCACCGCGCTGTCGCGGAGCACGACGGTGGCCGCGACGATCGCGTCGCCCGCCACCTCGACGCGCAGTTCCATGCCCTCGACGCCGGGCACGAAGATGCCGCCGAGGTCCACGCGGCCTTCCTCGGGCGTGCTGACCTCGGAGATGTCCCAGGGCCCGTCGGGCCGGGGCGCCGGCGGAAGGTTCACCCGGCGCGGCGTGGCCGCGTCCTCGGTGTCGACCGCGTCGACGACCTGCTCGGCCTCGCCCGCCGCGTCCTCCGCGGCACCGCTCTTCTTGCGACGTCCGAACACGTCACTGTCCTTCCCGGTCGGATACGACCGAAGCGTATCGATTCCCACCCGTAGTGCCGTCCACGGCGGCATGACCGCCGGTGGACCCGAAGCCCCCTTCGGCCCGCGCAGAGCCGGGAAGTTCCGCGACCTCGTGGAAGCGCACCTTCTCGACCTGCTGGACGACCAGCTGGGCGATCCGGTCGAACCGTTCGAACCGCACGCTTTCGCGCGGGTCGAGATTGACCACGATCACCTTGATCTCTCCACGGTACCCGGCATCGACCGTCCCCGGGGCATTCACGAGGGCGACTCCGCAGCGGGCGGCGAGCCCGGAGCGTGGGTGCACGAAGGCCGCGTAGCCGTCGGGCAGGGCGATGGAGACGCCGGTGGGCAGGACGGCGCGCTCCCCGGGGGCGAGTTCGGCGGCCTCGGTGGTCACCAGATCGGCGCCGGCGTCGCCCGGGTGCCCGTAGGCCGGGATCGGCACCTCCGGGTCCAGGCGGCGGATCAGTACGTCGACGGGATTGCGCATCAGGGGTTCACCTCGAAGGCGCGGGCGCGCCTGACCTGGTCGGGGTCGGACATGGCTGCCTGGATCTCCTCCGGGCGCCCGTTGTCGATGAAGTGGTCGACCTTGACCTCGATGAAGAGGGCGTCGGCGCGGACGGCGACGGGGCCTTCGGGCCCGCCGATCCGGCCGACGGCGGTCGAGTAGATCTTGCGGCCGTGTACGGCGGTGACCTCGGCCTGCAGGTGGAGGACGGTGCCGACCGGCACGGGCCGGGCGAAGTCGGTCTCCAGGCGGCCGGTCACGGCGATGACCCGCAGCAGCCAGTTGAGGGAGCCGAGCGTCTCGTCGAGCGCGGTGGCGAGGACGCCGCCGTGCGCGAGACCGGGGGCGCCCTGGTGGTCGGGGGTCACCGTGAACTCGGCGGTGACCGTGACGCCCTCGCCCGCGCGCGCCTCCAGGTGCAGCCCGTGGGGCTGCCCGCCGCCGCACCCGAAGCAGTACTCGTAGTGCGCACCGAGCAGCTCGCCGGGGGCGGGCGCGTCCGGGTGGCGTACCGGCGGTATGGCGTCGGCCGGCGGGGTGAGAGCGGCAGATGTTCCAGTCACAGGCGCAGACCTTACCCGCGCGGCCGGGCGCTGGTCGCGCCGTGCCAAGCTTGGATGCATGCAGCCTTCCGCAGCGTCTTCCGCACAGCCCGCCGCGCCGAGCTTCGACGAGCGCCTCACCGCGCCTGCCTCCTGGTGGGTGATCGTGGCCCTGCTGGGTCTGTCCGGCGGTCTGGTGCTGTTCCCGCTGGGTACGGTGCCGACGCTGGTGGGTGTGGCGGCGGCGGCGGCGCTGGCGGCGGTGGCGGTGTCCTCGTACGGCTCCGCCCGGGTGCGGGTGGTGTCCGGTTCGCTGGTCGCGGGGGACGCGAGGATTCCGGTGTCGGCCCTGGGTGTCCCGGAGGTCCTGGACGCGGAGGAGGCGCGTGCCTGGCGCTCGTACAAGGCCGATCCGCGCGCCTTCATGCTGATGCGCAGCTATGTGCCGACGGCCGTGCGGGTCGAGGTCACGGATCCGGCGGATCCGACGCCGTACGTCTACCTGTCCAGTCGTGATCCGGAGGCGCTGGTGAGTGCCCTGGAGACGGCCCGCGCCGAGGTGCGTTAGCGCGCGTCGACCGGGCTTGACCAGGCGGGCGGGGCGGGCCCGGGCTCAGGGCCGGCGGGGGTGGTCGGCCGCCATCGCGCTCCGGGGTTCCGGCGGTGCGCGGGGAGAGGCCCCGGGAAGGGCGGTGGACGCCCCCTGGAGGGCGCCCGGGCCATGGAGGGGGCCCCTGGGGCCCCGGGCGGCTAGAAGTCGATCTCCTTGGGGTTCTCCGGCTGTTCCAGGGGAGGCAGGGCCGGGAGGGCGTCCCACGGGATCTGGCGGGCCCGCAGGTCCTTGCGGACGTGGGCGGCGAGTTTTCTGGTGTCGCGCCGGTTCATGACCGCGCCGACAGCCGCGCCCACCATGAAGGGTGTGAGCATCGGCAGGTTGCGCACCATGCGCTTCATGATCTGCTGGCGCAGTTCGCGTTTGAGCTGGCCGCCGAGGGCCGCGTTGACCGTGGTCGGCTTGGTGGGGTCGATGCCGCGCTCCTCCGCCCAGGAGGTCAGGTACGCGGTCGAGCGCTGGGTGAGCCCGCCGGGCGGTCGCAGGCCGTAGACCTCGTGGAGTTCGGCGATGAGCTTGATCTCGACGGCGGCGACGCCGGTGATCTCCGCGGCCAGTTCCGCGGGCATCGCGGGCGGTACGGGCAGCATGGCGGCGGCGCCGATGCCGGCGCCGACGGTGGCGCTGGCGTTGGCCGCGCCGGTGATCAGCTTGTCGGCGATCTGCTCGGGGCCGAGCCCGGGGAAATGCCGTTGCAGGGTGGCCAGGTCCCGGACGGGTACGCGCGGGGCGAGTTCCATGACCCGGTCCGCGAGATAGCCGATCCCGGCCTTGGCGCCCTGGCCGCCGCGCTTGACTCCGCGCCGTACGGCGTCGATGCGGGCGTTGTCGAGCTTGATGCGGTCGAGCTGGACGCGCGCGGGGTTGGCCACGCGTCTGATGAGGCCGCCCTTGGGGGCGTCCTGCTGTTCGGTATCAGGCCCGTCGGCGGCCTGGTGGGGGGCGTCCGCTGCTTCGAGCGAGGCCGTGTGGCCCCGCTCGTCGTCACGTGCGCCAGATGTGGGCAGGTGGGCGGAGTGCACGGCGGAGGGGTCGTCCATGACGCCCTCTGCCGAGCCCGGGCCGCCCTTGTACGCCTCCGACCTCTTCAGGAGTCGGAGGCGCCGCTTCCGAGACGGTGTGTCGCCTGCCACGGCCGCTCGATCTCAGTCGCAGTCGCGGCAGATCGGCTGGCCGTTCTTCTCCCGAGCCAGCTGGCTGCGGTGGTGCACGAGGAAGCAGCTCATGCAGGTGAACTCGTCCGCCTGCTTGGGCAGGACCCGGACGGCCAGCTCCTCGTTCGAAAGGTCTGCGCCGGGAAGTTCCAGGCCCTCGGCGGCCTCGAACTCGTCGACGTCGACCGTGGAGGTCGACTTGTCGTTCCGGCGGGCCTTCAGTTCTTCAAGGCTGTCCGAGTCGACGTCGTCGTCGGTCTTGCGTGGGGTGTCGTAATCCGTTGCCATGTCGCTCTCCCCCTCTGGGTGGTTTGCGGTGTCTCCAGCGCACGTAACGCGTGAGAGGCCGGACTTGTGCCCGACCCGAGGCGGAGATTTTGCCTCACATCAAGGTCTGTTACTCAATCGACACCCAATCCGCCCTCTCACGAGTGAGCGGCTTTGGGTGGCGATGCGGACCGTACACGGTCCGCGGGGCCTCCTTCACGGGTGCCACCCCGTGTACTTCCCGTCATTCCGACCCCCGGAAACCCGGACTTTTCCGGGTTTTCCGAAGAATTCGCGATCACGGAGAGTGGAACTCCGGACACTCATTCCTGTGATCGATCACACAGGACCGTCTCAGGAACGAGAACCGGGAATTCCGCCCATAGCGAACAAATCCGGTCGGCACGTGAAGTGTGTCAGATCGGAAGCGTGACGCGCATCACGAGGCCACCCCCGTCCCGGGGCTCCGCGATGATACGGCCGCCGTGGGCACGCGCGACGGAGCGCGCGATCGACAGGCCGAGGCCGACACCCTTGTCGCTGCCGGTGCGGTCCTGCCGGAGGCGCCGGAATGGCTCGAAGATGTTGTCGATCTCGTACGCCGGGACCACGGGTCCGGTGTTGGTGACGAGCAGGACCGCCTCGCCGTCCCGGGTCTCGGTCGTGACCTCCACCCAGCCGCCCTCGGGAACGTTGTACCTGACGGCGTTCTGCACCAGGTTCAGGGCGATCCGCTCCAGCAGGACGCCGTTGCCCTGGACGACGGCCGGGGCCCGCTCCCCGCGGAACTCGACGCCCTTGGCCTCGGCCTCGGCGTGCACCTGGTCCACGGCCCGCGAGGCGACCTCGGCGAGGTCGACGGGTTTGCGCTCGACGATCTCGTTGTCGCTCCGGGCGAGCAGCAGCAGGCCCTCGACCAGCTGCTCGCTGCGCTCGTTGGTGGCGAGGAGGGTCTTGCCGAGCTGCTGGAGCTCCATCGGCGCCCCGGGGTCCGAGAGCTGGACCTCCAGCAGCGTGCGGTTGATCGCGAGCGGTGTGCGCAGCTCGTGGGAGGCGTTGGCGACGAAGCGCTGCTGGGCGCTGAAGGCGCGCTCCAGGCGCCCCAGCATGTCGTCGAAGGTGTCGGCGAGCTCCTTGAGCTCGTCGTCCGGCCCGTCCAGCTCGATCCGCCGGGACAGATCGGAACCGGCCACCTGGCGGGCGGTGCGGGTGATCCGGCCGAGCGGGGAGAGCACCCGGCCGGCCATCGCGTAGCCGAAGGCGAAGGCGATGATGCTCAGGCCGAGCAGGGCGAACAGGGAGCGGCGCAGCAGGTCGTCCAGGGCGAGGTCGCTCTGGTGCCGCAGGCACATGGAGACGGCGTTGTTGAGCTGCTCGCCGGTGGACTTGTCGGGCAGCCGGCACCAGTCCGTGGTGGCGGTGACCGTGCCGGTGACCACCTTGAAGGGCAGTTCGCTCGTGCTGTCGCGCAGGGCCTGCGCGGTGAACAGGTAGATGATCGCCAGCAGCAGGATGCCGGCGATCAGGAACATCCCGCCGTAGAGCAGGGTGAGTCTTATGCGGATGGTCGGACGCAGCAGCGGGCCGACCGGGTCCCTGGGGTCCCAGGTCGGTTTGGGAGGCGCGTGCACGGGCGCCGGGCTCTGGGGCATCGGGTCAGATCCGGTATCCCGAGCCGGGGACCGTGACGATGACCGGGGGCTCGCCCAGCTTGCGGCGCAGGGTCATCACGGTGACCCGTACGACGTTGGTGAACGGGTCGGTGTTCTCGTCCCAGGCCTTCTCCAGGAGCTGCTCCGCGGAGACGACGGCGCCCTCGCTGCGCATGAGGACCTCCAGGACCGCGAACTCCTTGGGCGCCAGCTGGACCTCCTTGCCGTCGCGGAAGACCTCGCGGCGGTTGGGGTCGAGCTTGATGCCGGCCCGCTCCAGGACGGGCGGGAGCGGGACGGTGGTGCGGCGGCCGAGGGCGCGGACGCGGGCGGTGAGCTCGCTGAAGGCGAAGGGCTTGGGCAGGTAGTCGTCGGCGCCCAGTTCCAGGCCCTCGACACGGTCGCTGACGTCTCCGGAGGCGGTGAGCATCAGGACGCGGGTGGGCATGCCGAGCTCGACGATCTTGCGGCAGACGTCGTCGCCGTGGACCAGGGGGAGATCCCGGTCGAGGACGACGACGTCGTAGTCGTTGACCCCGACCCGTTCGAGGGCCGCGGCGCCGTCGTACACGACGTCGACGGCCATGGCCTCCCGGCGCAGGCCGGTGGCCACCGCATCCGCGAGCAGCTGCTCGTCCTCGACGACGAGTACGCGCACGTCGGTAAGTCCTTTCCTGGAGCCCTGTTCCTGGACGCGGACGGGGCGTTCTGCGCACTGACTGTGCGTGTCCATCCTGCCCCGAACGCGCGTAAACCGGCTGTAAGACGGCCCTGCGGGGGCCGGCGGGCGGGCGCGGTGGAGCGGGGTGGCGGGGCGGGGCCGGAAGAATTCACCTGATTCGCGCGCCAGTTGAGGTTTCTGTGAGGAAAGGGCTGGGGAGGACGACTGCACACCCCGCGATCACGCCCTGTAGGTGGCACGCCACCTACCGCTCTCTGTCCCCCAGAGGTAGCAGTGTGTGGTCCACCCACCCCCGGCACTCCCCGTGCCACCGACCCACCACGAGGGGGCGCACGATGGACGCTTTCACCGCAGGACTGCTGCACCGCATCAAGGCCACGCAGTCCGACCTCACGCGCGCTCGTGAGTCGGGCGACGACTTCCTCGCGGATGTCGAGCAGGCCGAGCTGGACGACCTGCACCGCCTGGCCGCCGAACACGGCGTGGAGGTCGGCGCGCGCTGCGCCTGACCTCCCGCACCCGCACCACGGGTGGGCCCCCGGAGTCACCGACTCCGGGGGCCCACCCCTGTCATGGCGCGTCCGGGCTCAGTCGTGCCAGGCGCCCGACTCCTCCAGGAACTCCTGGAGGACGCCGAACAGCCCCGGGGACGACGCCAGGGCCAGCTCTCCGGACGCGGCGACGCCTGCCCGGCCGCCGGTGAGGGCGCCCGCCTCCCGGGCGATGAGGTCGCCGGCGGCGAGGTCCCAGGGGTTGAGGCCGCGTTCGTAGTAGGCGTCGAGGCGGCCGGCGGCGACGTCGCAGAGGTCGATCGCGGCCGAGCCGCCGCGGCGGATGTCGCGGACGCGCGGGAGGAGGCGCTGGGCGACCTCGGCCTGGTGGGCGCGGCGGGTCTGGAGGTAGCCGAAGCCGGTGGCGACGAGGGCCTGGTCGAGTTTCGGGGAGGGGCGGACGGCCAGGCGCCGGTCGCCGAGCCAGGCGCCGCCGCCGAGGACCGCGTGGAAGGTCTCGCCGCGCAGCGGGACCTCGACGACGCCGACGACGGTCTCGCCGTCCCGCTCGGCGGCGATGGACACCGACCAGGTCGGCAGGCCGTAGAGGTAGTTCACGGTGCCGTCCAGCGGGTCGACGACCCAGCGGATGCCGCTGGTGCCGGTGCTGGAGGCGCCCTCCTCGCCGAGGAAGCCGTCCTGGGGGCGGTGCTCGGCGAGGAAGCCGGTGATCAGCTTCTCGGCGGCGATGTCCATCTCGGTGACGACGTCGATGGCGCTGGTCTTGGTCCGGGCCACCGCCAGGTCGTCCGGTCGCCCGTCGCGCAGCAGGGCGCCGGCCCGGCGACCGGCCTCCAGGGCCAGGTCGAGGAGTTCGGGCAGCAGGGGGTCGGTCACGGGGGCGGTCTCCTTACGCGTACGGGCTGTCGGCGCCGGCCGCCGCCGGCCGTTCGGCCCGGGCGGGGCAGCAGGTGATCGGGCAGAGGTCGTGGGAGGGGCCCAGCGCGCCGAGGGCGCAGCGCTCGACGCGCTCCCCGCGCTCGTTCGCGGCGCGCTCCAGGACGAGCTCGCGCACGGCCGCGGCGAACCGCGGGTCGGCCCCGACGGTGGCCGAGCGCCGGACCGGGAGCCCCAGCTCCGCGGCCTTCGCGGTGGCCTCGGTGTCGAGGTCGTAGAGGACCTCCATGTGGTCCGAGACGAAGCCGATCGGCACCATGACGACGGCGGGGGCGCCGGCGCCGTGCAGCTCCTCCAGGTGGTCGCAGATGTCGGGCTCCAGCCACGGGATGTGCGGGGCGCCACTGCGCGACTGGTAGACGAGCTGCCAGGGGTGCTCGACTCCGGTCTCCTCGCGGACCGCGTCGGCGATCAGCCGGGCGACGTCGAGGTGCTGCTTCACGTAGGCGCCGCCGTCGCCGTGGTCGGTGACGGGGCCCGAGGTGTCGGCGGCGGAGTCGGGGATGGAGTGGGTGGTGAAGGCGAGGTGGGCGCCGTCGCGTACGGACGGGTCGAGCTCGTCGAGGGAGGCGAGCACGCCCTCGACCATGGGGCGGACGAAGCCGGGGTGGTTGAAGTAGTGCCGGAGCTTGTCGACGCGGGGCAGCGGCAGCCCCTCCGCCTCCAGCTCGGCGAGGGAGTCGGCGAGGTTCTCGCGGTACTGGCGGCAGCCGGAGTACGAGGCGTAGGCGCTGGTGGCGAGGACGGCGATGTGGCGCCGGCCGTCGGTGATCATCTCGCGCAGGGTGTCGGTGAGGTACGGCGCCCAGTTGCGGTTGCCCCAGTAGACCGGCAGGTCGAGGCCGCCGGCGGCGAAGTCCGCGCGCAAGGCGTCGAGCAGGGCGCGGTTCTGGTCGTTGATGGGGCTGACGCCGCCGAAGAGGAAGTAGTGCTGCCCCACCTCTTTCAGCCGTTCCTTGGGGATGCCGCGGCCGCGGGTCACGTTCTCCAGGAACGGGACCACGTCGTCCGGGCCTTCGGGGCCGCCGAAGGAGAGCAGCAGCAGGGCGTCGTACGGGGCGGGATCGAGCTCGTCGGACATGGCACCGATCCTCCCACTCGCCGCGGACGGCCCGGGGCGCGGCCCGACCGGGAAAAGTGAGTGACCCGACCACTTCAAAGCCGTAGGCTTTAGCTATTAATTACACGTGTTGAGCGTGCCCCGCCCGACCCGTGCGCGTCCGCACGTCCTGCCCGAGCCCGGAGATCCCCTTGCCCAGTCCCTACCGTGCGATCTTCACCGCCCCCGGCAGCAGAGCCTTCTCCGTGGCCGGCTTCGTCGGCCGGCTGCCGCTGTCCATGATGGGCATCGGCATCGTCACGATGATCTCGCAGGTCACCGGGCGGTACGGGCTCGCCGGCGCGCTCTCCGCGACGCTCGCGATGTCGGCAGCGGCGATCGGCCCGCAGATCTCGCGGCTGGTCGACCGGCACGGGCAGCGGCGGGTGCTGCGCCCGGCGACCCTGGTCTCGCTCGTGGCGGGCGCGGGACTGCTGTTCTGCGTGCAGTTCGAGGCGCCGGACTGGACCCTGTTCGTCTTCACGGCCTTCATCGGCTGTGTGCCGAGCGTCGGCGCGATGACGCGCGCCCGGTGGGCGGACATCTACCGGGGCGAGGCGCGCCGGTTGCACACCGCGTACTCGTGGGAGTCGATCGTCGACGAGGTCTGCTTCATCTTCGGGCCGATCGTCTCGATCGGCCTGTCGACCGTCTGGTTCCCCGAGGCGGGCCCGCTGCTCGCCGGCGTCTTCCTCGCCATCGGCGTCTTCTGGCTGACCGCGCAGCGCGCCACCGAGCCCGCCCCGCATCCGCGCGGGGCGCACACCGGCGGCTCCGCGCTGCGCTCCCCCGGCCTCCAGGTGCTCGCGCTCGCGTTCGTCGCCACCGGGGCCATCTTCGGATCCGTGGACGTGGTGACGGTCGCGTACGCCGAGGAGCAGGGCCACAAGGCCGCCGCAAGTCTGGTTCTGGCCGTCTACGCGCTGGGGTCCTGCCTGGCCGGCGCGGTCTTCGGGCTGCTGCACCTCAGGAGCGAGGCGTCGCTGAGGTGGCTCCTGGGCGTCTGCGCGATGGCCGTGAGTATGATCCCCCTCCTACTGGCCGGGAACTTGCCGTTGCTGGCCGTGGCGCTCTTTGTCGCGGGCCTCTCCATCGCACCGACGATGGTGACCACGATGGCCCTCGTCGAAGCGCACGTACCGCGCACCAAGCTGACCGAGGGCATGACCTGGACAGGGACCGGGCTCGCGATCGGTGTGGCGCTCGGCTCCTCGGCCGCCGGCTGGGTGGTCGACGCGTCCGGGGCGAAGGCGGCGTACGTGGTGCCCGTGGTCTCGGGTGCGCTCGCGGTCGTGGTGGCACTCCTGGGCTTCCGCCGGCTGCGCAGGCCGGTGCCGACACGGGAGGGGCAGCGTGAGCAGGACTCCGAGGACACGGGCGACGCAGTGGTCGGGGAACGGGGCGGCGAACGGCCCGTGGCGTAACTGGGCGGGGAACGTCACCTCCCGCCCCGTGCGGGAGGTGAGCCCGGCCTCGGCCGAGGAGCTCGCGGACGCCGTGCGGAAGGCCGCCGAGGACGGGCTGCGGGTGAAGACGGTCGGCACCGGCCACTCGTTCACCGCGATCGCCGCCACGGACGGCGTGCTCGTCCGGCCCGGACTGCTCACCGGCATCCGGCGGATCGACCGCGAGGCGATGACCGTGACCGTGGAGTCCGGCACGCCGCTGAAGCGGCTCAACGTGGCGCTGGCCCGCGAGGGTCTGTCGCTCACGAACATGGGCGACATCATGGAGCAGACGGTCGCCGGGGCCACCTCCACGGGCACCCACGGCACCGGCCGGGAATCGGCCTCGATCGCCGCGCAGATCCGCGCACTCGAACTGGTCACGGCCGACGGGCGTCTGATGACCTGCTCCAGCACGGAGAACCCCGACGTCTTCGCCGCCGCACGGATCGGCCTGGGCGCGCTCGGCGTGATCACCGCCATCACCTTCGCCGTGGAGCCCGTCTTCCTGCTCACCGCGCGCGAGGAGCCGATGTCCTTCGACCGGGTGACCGCGGAGTTCGACGAGCTGCACGCGGAGAACGAGCACTTCGAGTTCTACTGGTTCCCGCACACGGACAACTGCAACACCAAGCGCAACAACCGCAGCGCGGGCCCCGTGGCCCCGCCCGGGAGGATCAGCGGCTGGATCGAGGACGAGCTGCTGTCCAACGGCATCTTCCAGCTGGCCTGTTCCCTGGGCCGGGCCGTGCCGCCGGTCATCCCGTCGATCGCCAGGATCTCCAGCCGCGCCCTGTCGGCCCGTACGTACACGGACATCCCGTACAAGGTCTACACCTCGCCGCGGCGGGTGCGCTTCCTGGAGATGGAGTACGCCCTGCCCCGTGAGGCGGCCGTGCCGGCGCTGCGGGAGCTGAAGGCGATGATCGAGCGTTCGCCGCTGAAGGTGAGCTTCCCGGTGGAGGTGCGGACGGCGCCCGCCGACGACATCACGCTGTCCACGGCCTCGGACCGGGAGTCCGCGTACATCGCGGTGCACCTGTACAAGGGCACGCCCCACCAGGCGTACTTCACCTCGGTGGAGCGCATCATGACCGAGCACGGCGGCCGGCCGCACTGGGGGAAGGTGCACACCAGGGACGCCGCCTACTTCGAGAAGGTCTATCCGCGGTTCGGCGAGTTCGTCGAACTGCGGGACCGGCTGGACCCGGACCGGCGCTTCGGCAACGACTACCTGCGCCGCGTGCTCGGCGACTGACCGTCACCCGTCCGTCTCCCGCGGGCTCGCGGGAGCGGTGGGCGGCGGGGTCGCCGTCGGCGCGGTCGGGGGCGGGGTCGTGCCGCCGTCGGTGGGATCGGCGGAGCCGGACGGCGTGGGCGTGGGGGTCGGGGTGGCCTCGGGGGTCGGAGAGCCGGTCCCGGGGGTGGCGCCCGGGGTCGGGTGCGTCCCCCGTCCGCCGGTGGACCCGTCGCCGCCGGAGCTCGGGGTGGCGCCGGGCGTGCCGCCCTCCGACGGGCGCTCCTCGCCCTTGTCGCCGCCGGCGTCGCCGTTCGCCTGGCCGCGGACCGCCGAGCCGAAGGTGGTGGACCCCTGGGTGCCGCCGAGGTCCTGACCGGAGCTCAGCTCGTACGCGGTGATGCCGCCCATCGCGACCAGGAAGACCACGGCCGCGCCGAGGGCGGGGCGTTTCCAGCCTCTGACCCGGGTGCCGTGGACGGTGGCCGCGCCGAACTCCCCGCTGTGGCCGTTCCCGGGCGTCGCGGCCGGGCGGCGCGCACAGGGCTTCGCCTGGGTGCCGGCCGCCTCGCGCATCTGCTCGCCGGTGCGCTTGAAGACGTGCTGCAGGACCGGACCGCCGCAGGTGGCGATGACACTGATCACACCGGCGCCGAGGATGGTGCCGTACACGCCGAGCGTGGAGGCGAGTTTGGCGGCGAGGACGGCGGCGATGGCGCTGCCCGCGACCTGAGGGACGCTCAGGTCGAAGCGTCTCCTCTCGTTCTCGCGCTCCATTGCGCCGGTTTTCCGCTCCTCAGTGCCGGTTTCCGGCGTGTGACGCATGTCCAACCCCTGCTGTTCATCTGTTCCACCATGCACTCACAAGGGACAAATGGGCGAAGGGATTAGTTCCGTTTCTGGTGTTTCTGTGAAGAGGGACACGCACGGGGGTGGGAGGCGGAGACTCAACTCCCGAACCTCCCGAGAAGTTGGGCGGCGCGGCGGTCCACCCAGGTGGCCCGAATGGAGTACTGTGGCGAGCCCTGGGTCCGGACCCCTCACGGGTGTCCGGAATCGACGGAAGGGGGCCGATGGTGGCACTCGAACCGGCGGAGCCACGGCACACACGGGCACCCGCGACACAGCGTGACGGCCTGTCACTCTGCGTCGCAATCAGGTAACCGTGCCATAACGGCGCTCCAGGGTCCATGCCCGACACGCCGGGCAACTCGGCAGGGTTGTGGCAGGCTGCACCCGGGCAGGCCACACTCGACTAGCGGAAGCAGCGACGCACGTGACGTCGGCAGGCACCACCCGGGAGGTTCCCATGCCCGAACTGCGTGTCGTGGCCGTCTCGAACGACGGCACACGACTGGTGCTGAAGGCTGCTGACAGCACGGAGTACACGCTTCCGATCGACGAGCGGCTGCGCGCCGCGGTGCGCAACGACCGCGCACGGCTCGGCCAGATCGAGATCGAGGTGGAGAGCCACCTCCGCCCCCGCGACATCCAGGCCCGGATACGGGCCGGCGCCTCCGCGGAGGAGGTCGCTCAGCTCGCCGGCATCCCCGTCGACCGGGTGCGGCGCTTCGAGGGCCCCGTCCTCGCCGAGCGCGCGTTCATGGCGGAGCGGGCCCGCAAGACCCCCGTGCGCCGGCCCGGCGAGAACACCGGCCCCCAGCTCGGCGAGGCGGTGCAGGAGCGGCTGCTGCTGCGCGGCGCCGAGAAGGACACCGTGCAGTGGGACTCCTGGCGCCGCGACGACGGCACCTGGGAGGTGCTGCTCGTCTACCGCGTCGCGGGCGAGGTGCACACCGCGAGCTGGACGTACGACCCGCCCCGGCGGCTCGTGCAGGCCGTCGACGACGAGGCGCGGGCACTGATCGGCGAGACCGACGACACGCTGGCCGCCGCCCCGGAGCCGACCTTCCCCTTCGTGCCGCGGATCGCCCGGCTGCCCCGGGACCGGCCGCTGGACCGTGCGCTCGACCGCCAGATCGAGCGGACGCCCGCCCCGGCCCCCGAGCCGGAGGAGGAGCGGGACTCCCTGACCAGCCTCCTGGAGGCCGTGCCGAGCTTCCGCGGCGACATGGTGGTCCCCGAACCGGCCGACACCGAGCCCTCCGACGAGGTCGAGGCCGAGGAGCCGCCGGCCCCGGCGGCCTCCGCGGGCGCCGGCTCCGCCTACGCGGACGTCCTCATGCCCCGCGCCGTCTCGGGCCACCGCGACCGCCTCATCGGCACCACGGACCGCCAGGCCGAGGCCGACGGCGTCCGCCCGGGCCGCCGCGCGGCCGTACCGAGCTGGGACGAGATCGTCTTCGGCACCCGCCGCAAGAAGCAGGACTGAGGCCTGACGTGTGAGGGCCCGCGCCCGGGGCGCGGGCCCTTTCGCCGTGCGCGCGGCCCGGCGGACTACTGCGGATCCGGACCCGTCGCCACCGGGCGGCCGGGGTCGGCGGACCACTCGGACCAGGAGCCCGCGTAGAGCGCCGCCGGGAGGCCGGCGATCGCGAGGGCGAGGACCTCGTGGGCTCCGGAGACACCGGAGCCGCAGTAGACCGCGACGTCCGCGCCCTCCACGGCGCCCAGGGCGGCGAAGCGGGCCGCGAGGGCCTCCGCGGGGAGGAACAGACCGTCCGGACCCACGTTCTGCGTTGTCGGGGCCGAGACGGCGCCCGGGATGTGGCCGCCGACCCGGTCGATGGGCTCCACGTCGCCGCGGTAGCGCTCGGCGGCGCGCGCGTCGAGAAGGAGACCGGAACGGGCCAGGCTCGCCGCGCCGTCCGCGTCCAGCAGGCCCAGGGCGCCCGGACGCGGCTCGAAGTCGCCCGGCTCCGGGTCCGGGACGTCCTTCACCAGCTCCCCCGGCCACGCGGCCAGCCCACCGTCGAGGACCCGGACCTCCGGGTGCCCGGCCCAGCGCAGCAGCCACCACGCCCGCGCCGCGCCCCAGCCCGGACCGCCGTCGTAGACGACGACCGGCGTGTCCGCCGAGACACCCGCCCGGCGCATGGCCGCGCCGAAGGCGGTGACGTCCGGCAGCGGGTGCCGTCCGCCGCTTCCGGGCGGGCCCGCGAGGTCGGTGTCGAGGTCCACGTAGACGGCGCCGGGCAGGTGCCCGGCCTCGTACTCGGGGCGTCCGGGCGGACCGCCGAGGGTCCAGCGGACGTCCAGCAGGACCGGCGGCCGCGCCCCGGCCGATTCGCTCACGAGTTCGCTTGCGGAGATGATGGGCTTCATGGGGCCATCCTCGCGCAGCACGCGCCCCGGGACCGGGCCTCTCCCGTATTGTCCGGGGCGCGCGGCACGCTCCGTGGTGCGACGATCAGCGCAGAGTGTACGACCGGTGCAGGTGTAGGAGGGCCGGGCGGCGGGCAATGACCCGCCGGGGCGCTCCTGTCCGGGCTTCCGGCCCCACCTCGTACGCCCCCTGGCGAGGAGAGAGTGACGATGACCGAGGCGACTCGGCGCACACCCGGTACACCCTGTTGGGTGAGCCTGATGGTGCATGGACTTGACGCGACGCAGGAGTTCTACGGCGCGCTGTTCGGCTGGGAGTTCGTGCCCGGGCCGCAGCAGCTCGGCCCGTACGTGCGCGCGCTGCTCGACGGCCGGGAGGTGGCCGGCATCGGCCAGCTGCCCCCCGACCGGCATCTGCCGATCGCCTGGACCACCTACCTGGCCACCGACGACGCCGACGAGACGGCGGAGAACATCCGCTGCTGCGGCGGCACGGTGGCGGTCGGCCCGATCGACGCGGGCGAGGCGGGGCGCATGGCGATCTGCGCGGACCCGGCCGGCGCCGTCTTCGGCGTCTGGCAGGCCGACGCCCACCACGGCACCGCGACCGCCGGACCCGCCGGGACTCCGGTCTGGAACGAGCTCCTGACGTACGAGACGTCGTCGGTCGGCAAGTTCTACCGGACGATCTTCCGTTACGAGACCCGGCCCGTCGTCTCCGCCGACCTCGACCACCAGACGCTCCACCTCGACGGCCGGCCGGTCGCCTCCCTGCGCGGGGTCGGCACGGAGCTGCCGCGGGACCGCGGCGCGCACTGGATGACGTACTTCGAGGTGGACGACGTGGACGCGTCCGCCCGCCTGGTCGACGAGCTCGGCGGCCGGCTGCTGCGCCCGCCGCACGAGGGCACGGCGGGGCGGCTCGCCCTGGTCGCCGACCCCGAGGGCGCGGTCTTCACTCTGGTGCGGTCGGCGGTCCGGCCTTAGGTCACGCCCTCCGGATCGTGCCGGCCCGCGCTCCGGAAGCCACGCCCCAGGGCACGCGTCGGACCGCGGTCAGGACGCCGCCGCACGGTAGCCCGGCCAGGGCACCGGGCGTGGCCGCGGGCCGGTGGGACTACGTCGTCCGCGCCGGGACGCGCAGGTCCAGCTCCGCCAGCCGTTCCGCCGGGAAGTGCAGCGCGGCCGCGGGGCCGGTGCCGTGCGCCGCCAGGTAGGCGAGCGTCTCGGCGCGCAGGCCGGGGTGCGCGGTCGGGCGCATGCAGTGGCCGACCGCCCGGACGAGCGGTGCGAGACCGTCCGGTGCCGCACCGGGCACGGCGGGCTCGGCGGCGCCCTCCAGGTCGGGGACGATGTGGTGGACGACCGTCAGCGGGACGCGGTTGCTGTTCTCGTACGGGGTGAGCCGGGCCAGGACCGTGCCGGTGCCGACGCGCGCGACGGGGACGCCGTAGTAGACCGCGGCCGTGAGCATCGCGGTGGAGAAGCAGCCGACGACGAGACCGGGACGGCAGCGCTCGTAGAAGGTCTCGGCGAGCAGCGGCCCGTCCAGCACGGTGAGGGTGACGCCGGTGCGGGCGGCCTCCTCGTGGAGGGCGGTCGAATAGCTCGCCGGGGCCGTGGGGTGCGGCTTGAAGACGATCGAGCGGTGCCCGGCCGCGGCCGCGCCGCGCAGCATCCGCAGGTGCAGCTCCTCTTCCTCCTCGCCGGTGAGGATGCCGAGGACCGCGAGGTACTGGCCGAGCAGCAGCGCCGTCGGCGCCGCGGCGACCGCGCGCGCCAGCCGGCCGTCCTCGCCCCCGTCCTCCGCGATCTCCCGGAGGACGGCCCGGAAGGCGTCGTCGGGGACGAGCTCGGCCCCGACGCCGTACTCGGTGAGCAGCAGCGGACGCAGTCCCGGCACCAGGTCCAGGTGGAGGACCCGGCGGACCCGGGCGGCGATCGACTGGGGCAGCTCGTCGCGGGTGGGGCCGTAGCTCATGAGGCCGTCGGCGTAGACGTGGACGGCGCTCTCCGCGAACACGGCGGCGAGCGCCTTGGCCGGGTTGACCTGGATGGACTCGACGATCACCTCGACGGTGGCGGAGCCCAGCCCCCAGGCGGTGCGGAGGACCCGCTGCCACAGCGGGGACTCCTCGGGGCGGGGCGCCCAGGAGCTGGGGTGATGCGGGTGGACGGCCTCGTTCCAGTCGACGACCTCGTCGAAGCGGGCGGCGATCCGCTCGTAGCCGGTCATCGCGTCGATCCGGACGGCGGTCTCGGGGATCTCGGCGTTGTTCGAGACGAGAAGGAGGCGGCGGGCGTGTCCGGGGGCGCCGAACTGCCCGGCGTCGAGGGCGGCCGCCACGGTGGCGGCGCCGTAGAGCGTCGACACCTGGAAGATCTGAACGCGGTCGTGCGCCATGGGTCAGGCGGCCTTTCCGGTGTCGCGCAGGCTCCTGAGCAGGGTGCTGCGGGGGGTGTCCATCGTCGCGAGGGTCTCGTCGAGGACCGACTGCGGCATCCGGCGCAGGGCGTCGGTGACGTCGCGCCGGAGGCGCTTGGTGACGGCGGGCTCGTACTGGCCGGCCTTCGCCATGTGGAAGGCGATCATCGCGCAGTAGGTGCGGACGGCCTTCGGCAGGAAGCGGTCGGCGTCGCGGTCGCGGGAGACCTCGTCGAGCAGCAGGTCGTAGGACGGGATGAAGTCGAGCTGGCGGTTGTCGGTGATCTGGGTCAGCGAGGTGGTGACACCCCGCCGGTAGAAGACCCCGTGCAGGGAGAGTGCCGCGTAGGTGCGGGCGGTGAGGTGGAGCCGCCAGATCCACAGCCGGTCCTCCGCGGTGCGCAGCTTCGTCTCGAAGCGCGAGGCACCGTTCTCGAAGAGGCGGGCGCTGTAGATGCCGAAGGGCACGAAGGGGTAGTCGACCATCGTCACCATGGCGGCCGGGGCGATGCCGTCCCTGGGGTCCATGACGGTGTCGCGTTCCTTGGCCGGCGCGTAGCGGATCTGCCGGTTGCGGTCGGTCGACAGGACGTGGTCGGTGCGGGCGAAGTCGCAGCCCAGGCGGTGGATGCCGGCCACCATCGCGCGCAGGTGGCCGGGGGCGTACCAGTCGTCGCCGTCGAGGAAGGTGACGTAGTCGCCGGTCGCCGCGTCGATGCCGGTGTTGCGGGCCTGCGCCACGCCGAGGTTGGTCTCGTGGCGGATCACGGTGGCCTGCGGGATGCGGTCCTTCCAGCGGTCGAGGAAGTCCGGGGTCTCGTCGGTGGAGTGGTCGTCGACCAGCAGGAACTCGGTGTCCGCATCCGCGTTGTCGGCGAGACTGCGCAGGGTGTCGGGGGCGTAGGGCCCGACATTGTGGAACGGCACGACGACGGACAGTTTCGGCACTCGGAATCCTCGGCTCACGTATCGGTACAGGCGGGCAGACTAGACAGCGCTCTTCTCCGGTGAACAAGCCGGACGTGCACGGTCGGTGAACTCTTGCCGTCCCCCGTGTGCCCGGCCGCGGCGCCGGTGGAGCCATGCGGTGGCCAGGAGGGCGGCGAGGGCCGCCGCACCGACCGCGCCACCGAGCCGGACGCCCGGCGGGCGGAAGGAGCAGGTCACGGAGGTGGCCTTGCCGTCGAGGGGGACGGCGAGCAGGCCGAGGCGGCTGTGCGCGGGCGCGAGGCGGGCGGCGCCGGCGGCGCAGCGCCAGCCGGAGATCCGGGGGACGGCGAGCACGGCGGTGCCGGTGCTGCCGGCGGGGAGGTCGGCGGTGAGGGTGTGGCCGGTGGTGCGCACGTCGGTCGCGCCGGTGGCGGTGAGGTCCCGGACGGCGTCGGCGAGCCGGTGCCGGTCCAGGCAGCCGACGGGCTGCGGGGGCAGCTTCAGCCGGGGCTTCGCGCCCGGCTCGGGGTGCAGCCGGATCCGGACGGCGCCGGTGGCGGGGACGGTGCCGAGTCGCTGCATGGGGCCGAGGACGGCGGGCAATCTGCCCGCGAAGCCGACGGCCGGGCCGTCCGCGAGCGCGGCGGTGCCCTGGTATTCGGGCGCCCAGAACCAGACCTCGGAGCCGGCCGGGCACTGCGCTTCGAGGGTGGCGGTGCCGTCGGGGGCGTCGGTGCGGCGCGGGGCGGCGGGGACCTCGTAGACGGTGTGTCCGAGCATGCGTTCCTGGCGGGCGAAGGCGCTGGGCGTGCTCGTCCCCGTCCGCGGGTCCGCCGGGTGGACGGTCACGAGCGGCGGTACGGGGGTGTCGGTGACCGTGATGCCGGCCTCGGGGAGCCGGTCGACGGCGGGCTCGCCCTTCGGGGTGGACCGCATCCGGGTGCCGATCGAGAAGATCGCGTCGGTGACGGGGTTGTCCAGGCTGACGGGGTGCCGGCCCTTGGCGTAATAGCCGAAGCCGAGCCCGGCGAGCATCCGGGAGTACGTGTCGGCGGTGAGGCTGCTGTAGTAGTCGGCGCCCTGACCGCCGACGAGCAGGACGTCGTTGCCGCCCGGCACCTCGCCGGGGTCGGTGCGGTGGCCCGGCCAGGCGTCCTTCTCCGCCACGGCCCGGGTCATGTCGGTGTGCCAGGGGCCGACACGGGGCGACCAGGAGACCTTGCTCAGCTGCTGTTCCTCGATGCGCTTGCCGGTGACGAGGGTCTCCCCGGCCTGCGCGGCGAGCAGCAGTCCGACGGCCAGGACGGGCAGCAGCCGCCGGGCGCGGCGGCCCGTCGCCCCGTGGGCGAGCAGCGCGGCGACGGCGGCGAGGGCGGCGGCCCCGGCGGCGGCCGGGTAGGTCCAGCGGTCGATGTCCGGGCTGACGGCGGCCGCGCGGGCGCCGAACGCGAGCAGTCCGGCACCGCCGAGCAGCGCGAGGGGCCGGGGCACGCCCTGGGCCACGGACAGCCAGGCGGCCACGAGGAGCAGGCCGCACAGGACGAAGGTCTGGCGGTAGGGGATGCCGTTGGGCGAGGCGCCCGCGTGCCAGATCAGATGGGTCGGCTCCCACTGCAGGGAGAGGGTGACCAGGACGATCGCCACGGCCCAGCCGGTGCGGACGCGGGCGGCGACGGCGGTGTTGAAGGGCAGGGTGAGGGCGAGGCCGAGGGCGGGGGTGCCGATGAAGAGGGCGGGGGTGGCCACGCCGGCGGTGGCGGGCAGGAAGCGGGCGAGGACGTCCGTCCAGGCGGCGCGCGCGAAGGCGGTGGGCGGGGTCGGGTCGGCGACCTTGGTGGCGAGGAAGATGACGCCGACGAGCGGGGCGGCGAGCCCGATGCCGATCAGGACGCTGCGGGCGGCCCGCAGCAGCGCGGCCAGGCGCGGGCGCCGCCGGCCGCCGGAGCGGCGGGTGCCGTCGGAGCCGCTCGCCGTGCGCGTGCCCGTCGGGCGGTCGGCTCCGGTGCCGGCGCGCGGCCCGGACGGGCGGTCGGTTCCGGTGTCGTCGGTGGTGAGCAGCCGGACGGCGAGGACGACGGCGGCGCCGATGGTGGCCATGTACGCGGTGTAGAAGTTGGCGAACCAGGCGAGCGCCACCACGAGCGGCCCCAGGACCGGCCGGCGGCCCGTGCGGGCCCACTCCCCCACCAGGCACAGCAGCGGGAAGGCGACGAGTCCGTCGAGCCACATCGGGACGGTGGCCGCGTAGTTGAAGGTCCAGCCGGACAGGGCGTACGCGGTGCCGAGGACGGCGGCGAGCGGCCAGGGTCCGCGCCTGAGCGTGAGGAGCAGGGCCGCCATCGCCGCGGCCGCGGTGGCGGTCTTGGCCGTGGTGATGACGTACAGCGCGAGTTCGGTGCGGTCGGCCGGGAAGAGGACGACGAGCAGGTCGAAGGGGCTGCTCAGGTAGGTGCCGAAGTCTCCGAGGAAGTTGGAGCCGAAGCCCGACGACCAGTTGAGGAAGAGGTCGCCGGGGCTCTCCCCCGTCAGCAGCGTCCGCCAGTAGGCGTGGAAGGGCAGGTACTGCTGGCCCAGGTCGACGATGTTCCGGGTCCTGGGACCGAACGGGTAGCTGCCCGCGAGCCGGCCGGCGAGGCAGAAGAGGAGTCCGGTGAGCGCGGCCGCCCCGGCCGCTGCCCGCAGCCGGGGCCGTGACGGGGAGTGCTCGGTCTCGGCAGCGGGTGGCACACGTCCTCCAGGGGCGGCTCGCCGGCCCGTTCCGCCCGGATCGGCCCGTACGGCTCCTCGGCCCGGCTCGGCGTTCTGATCGTCGTAGAAACGCATTACCCCCGAGCCGGGCGACCCCCGTCCGAGCACGAGGAGGTCCCTGAGCGCACCTCAGGTGAACAGCCGGTGCCGCCGGGCGCGGCTACCCTGCGTATCCGAACACCGTTTCCCACACCATGTGCCGAACACCGGGCGGAGACCTCATGAGCACCGTCGGACGCCTGATCGTCATCGTCCTCTTCGAGGGGGTGGACCTGCTCGACGTCACCGGACCGCCCGAGGTGTTCGCCCTCCTGCGGCGCGAGACGGACGACGCGGCGGCCTACGAGGTCCTCCTCGCCGCCGAGACCATGGCGCCGGTCACCACGGCGGCCGGGGTACGCGTGCTGCCCGACGTCACCTTCGAGGAGGCGGCCGCCCGGAGCATCGACACGCTGCTCGTACCCGGCTCCGTCGAGGTGGACGACGACCGGCGTGTGCACGCGCTGGTCGATCCCGCGGTGGTCGCCCGGGTGCGCACCCTGGCCGAGCGGAGCCGACGTGTGGCGTCGGTCTGCGTCGGCGCGCACATCCTCGCCGCCGCCGGGCTGCTCGACGGCAGGCGCGCCACCACCCACTGGTCCACCGCGCAGCAACTCGCCGCCGACCACCCGGCGGTGGAGGTCGACGCCGACCCGATCTTCATCCGTGACGGCGACGTGTGGACCGGCGCCGGCATCAGCTCGTGCCTCGATCTGTCGCTCGCCCTCGTCGCCGACGACTTCGGCGAGGCACTGGCGCTGCGGGTGGCGCGCCAGCTGGTGATGTACCTGAAGCGGCCCAGCGGCCAGAGCCAGTTCGGCGTGCCGCTCGAACCGGCCTCCACCACCCGGCGCGTCGAGGACCTGCGCCACTACGTCATGCGCCGGCTCGACTCCCCGCTGACCCTCGCGGAACTCGCCGCGAGCGCCCACGTCAGCGAGCGCCAGCTCACCAGGATCTTCAAGGCCGAGCTGGGCACGACCCCCGGCGCCTACGTGGAGTCGGCCCGCGTCGAACGCGCCCGCCACCTGCTGGAATCCACCGACGCCACCCTCGAACGCATCACGAGCAGCTGCGGCTTCGGCACCACCGACACCCTGATCCGGGCTTTCCGGCGCAGGCTCGACACGACACCGATGGAGTACCGGCGCCGCTTCCGGGTGTTTCCCTCCCCCGCGGCGGCGGGGGACGCAGGAGGGGCCGGGGACGGCTGCCAGGAGGGGCCGGGGACGGTTGCCGGGAGGGCCGGGGGCGGTGGCTAGGAGGGGTCGGGGACGGGCAGGACGTCCGGGGACAGCGCCGCCGCGCGGGCGGTGGCGGCCGTCATGCGGCGCCGGTGGTGACGGCGGCACAGCACTTCGTAGCCGACCTCGTCACCCGCGTTGACGTCGCCGACGACCACCTGCGCGCCCTCGACCACCATCTCGCCGCCGACGGTGCGCGCGTTGTGGGTGGCGCGGGCACCGCACCAGCACAGGGCCTCGACCTGGAGGACCTCCACCCGGTCCGCCAGCTCGACGAGCCGCTGCGAGCCGGGGAACAGCTTGGAGCGGAAGTCGGTGGTGATGCCGAAGGCGAAGACGTCGAGTTCCAGGTCGTCGACGACCCGGGCGAGCTGGTCGATCTGCTCGGGCGCCAGGAACTGGGCCTCGTCGGCGATGACGTAGTCGCAACGGCCGCCCTTCGACAGGTGGGCGACCAGGTACGCGTAGAAGTCGAAGCCCTCGGCGGCCTCGACGGCGTCGGTGACCAGGCCGAGCCGGGAGGAGAGCTTGCCCTCGCCGGCGCGGTCGTCCCGCGTGAAGATCATGCCCTGGAGGCCGCGGGTGGAGCGGTTGTGCTCGATCTGAAGAGCGAGGGTGCTCTTTCCGCAGTCCATCGTTCCGGAGAAGAACACCAGCTCGGGCATGGGAGGTCGAGGACCTTTCGCGATCGGGGAGGGGAAGGTGGCGAGGGGCGGGGGCCGGCGGTGCCGGTCGTCTCAGGTGCGGACTTCGAGCAGCGGGACGAGCTGCTCCGCCGGGGTCATGGACCCGTGCATGCCCGCCATGGCGGACTCGTTCGGCTCGTTGACGGAGGCGGTGATGGCGAGGTCGCCCTGGGCCGCGGCGACCACGTCGCCGATCCGGCCGTACACCCGCTCGTCGATCCGGTCGCCGAACCAGCCGAGTTCGATGGCCTCGTCGCGGCTCGCCACCCAGAAGCGGTCGCCGATGACCTCGCGCCAGCAGGTGAGGACGTCCGCCTCGGCACCGCGAACGGCGTAGACGTGCCGGGCGCGCCCCTCGCCGCCGAGCAGGGCGACTCCGGCCCGCAGCTCCCAGTCCTCGTCGAAGTCGATCCGGTGGTCCTCGTCGAAGGGGATGTCGACCATCCCGTGGTCGGCGGTGACGTAGAGGGCCGAGCGGGGCGGCAGCTGTTCGGCGAGTCGCTGGACGAGCCGGTCGACGAACATCAGCTGGCCGCGCCAGGCGTCGGAGTCGATGCCGAAGCGGTGTCCGGCGCCGTCGAGTTCGCTGTAGTACGTGTAGACCAGCGCGCGGTCGCCGGCGGCGAGCTGCTCGGCGGCGCCGTCCATGCGCTCCTCGCCGGAGAGCCGCCCGAGGAAGGTGCCGCCGCTCAGTGCGATCTTGGTGAGCGGGGTGTCCTGGAAGATCGGCGAGGAGACCTGGGCCGTGTGGACCCCGGCCTCGTCGGCGAGCTGGAAGATCGTGGGGTACGGCTGCCAGGCGCGGGGCGGGGTCCAGGGCTTCCAGCGGAGCTGGTTCATCAGCTCGCCGGTGTCCGGATTGCGCACGGTGTAGCCGGGCAGGCCGTGGGCGCCGGGGAACTGTCCGGTGCCGACCGAGGCGAGCGAGGTCGCGGTGGTGGCGGGGAAGCCGGCGGTGAGGGGGCGCCCGGTGCCGCCGCGTGAGGTGGCGAGGAGCGAGGTGAGGTACGGGGCCTCGTCCGGGTGGGTCGTGATCTGCTCCCAGCCGAGTCCGTCGATGAGGAAGACGCAGTTGCGGTCGGCGGGCGCGAGCTCGGTGATCCGCGCCTCGCAGCCGGGGACGCCCTGACCGGCGACGAGCGTCGGGAGCAGGTCGGCGAGCGACCCGCTGCCGTACTCGGGAAGCGGGGCCGTGGCAGGGTCCAGCGGCACCGGTTCGTCGGGCCAGCCCTGGGCGAGCGCGGCGGGCTGGGCCATCAGCGGGCGACCGCGGTGGCGGCGGTGGCCTCGGAGAGCGCCTGGGCGAAGGCCAGGGTCTGCCGGACGGTGTCGGGGCCGTCGCCGGCGTCGCTGACCCGGAGGCTGAGGTCGTCGGCGGTGGAGTTGCCGGTGTAGCCGTGGTCGGCGTCGCAGTTGGGGTCGCCGCAGGCGGCCGGCTCCAGGTCGATGCGCGAGACCGCGCCCCACCCGATGGTCAGGACGACTTCGCGGGGCAGGGTGCCGGGCGTGTACGACTCGGGGTTGGCGACGACGCGGCTGACGACGATCGACGAGATCCGGTCGAGCTTGACGGACTCGGTGGACGTCGTGGCGTACGGCGTCGGGGAGCTGTTGTCGGCGGACTGCTCGTCGGTGTGGCTGACGATGAAACGGTTGGCCGTGAGGACGAGGACGGTGACGTGGCGCCGGACCTCGTTGGCGTCGAAGGTGGTCTCCTGGTGGACCACGTACGACGTGACGGCCTCGCCGCCGACGGCGGACTCCACCGCCTCGGCCACGAGGGCCGGGTAGTAGCCGCTGCGCTCGATCGCCGCGCGCAGCCCCTGGGTCGTCGTACCGGTCTTCGCCATGGACTCCATCCTACGGGGCTGCGGGGCCCCCTCCGGCCCTCCGGCGGGGCTGGTCGGCTCGGTCATCTCACGGTCTCCCTAGTAGCTCGGCAGACGGCGCGGGCCGAGGTCGGTGCGGGGCGGCGGCGGCGCGAGGCGGACGGTGGCGCCGAGGACGGAGAGGCCGCGGGGGGCGACGACGACGGGTTCGAGGGAGATGGCGACGACCTCGGGGTGGTCGTCGACGAGCCGGGAGACGCGCAGCAGGAGTTCCTCCAGGGCGGGCGTGTCGACGGGGGCCGAGCCGCGCCAGCCGAAGAGGAGGGGTGCGGTGCGGATGGAGCGGACCAGCTCGGCGGCGTCCCGGTCGGTGGCCGGAACGAGCCGGTGGGACATGTCGCCGAGGAGTTCGGAGGCCGCGCCGGCGAGACCGAAGGAGAGGACGGCGCCGACGGCGGGGTCGATGGCGGAGCGGACGACCGTGTCGACGCCGCGGGGCACCATCGCCTGGACGACCGGCTGGAGCTCCTCGGGCTTGCCGAGGGTCTCGGTGAGCTCGCCGTACGCGGTGCGCAGCTGCTCCTCGGTGGCCAGGTCGAGCCGGACGCCGCCGAGGTCGGGGCGGTGGCGCAGGTGGGGTGCCGTGGTCTTGAGGGCGACGGGGAAGCCGAGGCGGGCGGCGGCGCGGACGGCGTCGTCGGGGGTGGGCGCCGGCAGGGTGGGCAGCACCTCGATGCCGTACCGGCCGAGCAGGTGCAGCGTGGCGTCGGGGCCGAGGGTGACGCCCCGCGGGTCGGCCTGCGGCTCGCCGAGGCTGCGCTCGATGAGGGCGGCGGCGCCGGTCTCGTCGATGCGGTCGAACTCGGGCACGCGTCCGGGGTCGGCGGCGGCCTGGCGGCGCCACTGGGCGTAGCGGACGGATTCGGCGAGGGCCCGGACGGCGCGCTCGGCGGCGGGGTAGGCGGGGATGGGCCCGGGTGCGGGGGCCTGCGCCGGAGCGGGCTCGGCCGCCGTGTCCGGCTGCGTCGGCGGCCCGTCCGTCGTCGGGGCCGCGCCACCCGCCGGGGCGGGGGCGACGGGGGCGGTGCGGCCGGCGGGGCGGGTGCGGGTGGCGACGGAGAGGGCCTCGGCGAGGGCGCCCATCTCGACGTGGACGACGACGACCGGCTTGGCCGGGCCGGGGGCGGCGGCCACGGCGGAGCGGAGGGCCGCGGCGAGGACCTGGCCGTCGCCGGACTCGGTGGCGCCGTTCTCGCCGACCCAGGGGATGGCGGTGACGACGACGGCGTCACAGGCGTCGTCGGCGAGGGCCGCGGTGAGCGCGGCGCGGAAGTCGGCGGGGGTGGCCCCGGTGGTCAGGTCGAGGGGCCGGAGCGGGCGCAGACCCTCGGTGAGGCAGGCGTCGTAGGTGAGCAGGCCGAGGGATTCGGAGTTGCCGAGGATGGCGACGCGGGGGCCGGCGGGCAGGGGCTGGTCGGCGAGGAGGACACCCGCGTCGACGAGTTCGGTGACGGTGTCGACGCGGATGACGCCCGCCTGCCGCAGCAGGGCGGAGACGGTGGCGTGCGGGATGCGGGTGACCGGGACCCGGTGGCCGGACGGGGCGCTGCCGCTGTGCCGGGCGCCCTTGACGACCACGACGGGTTTGAGCGCGGCGGTCCGGCGGGCCAGCCGCGTGAACTTCCGGGGGTTGCCGATCGACTCCAGGTAGAGGAGGACGACGTCGGTGGCGGGGTCGTCGTACCAGTGCTGGAGGAGGTCGTTGCCGGAGACGTCGGCGCGGTTGCCCGCGGAGAGGAAGGCGGACAGGCCGGCACCGCGCCGGTGCAGTCCGGCGAGCAGGGCGATGCCGATGGCGCCGGACTGGGTGAAGAGCCCGATCCGTCCTGCGGCCGGCATCTGGGGGGCGAGGGAGGCGTTCAGCCGGACGGACTCGGCCGTATTGATGATCCCGAAGGCGTTCGGCCCGATGATCCGCATGCCGTACGAGCGGGCCTGGCGCACCAGCGCGCGCTGGCGTTCGCGGCCCTCGGCGCCGCTCTCGGCGTATCCGGCGGAGAGGACGACGAGCCCGCGGACCCCGTGCTCGCCGCAGTCGGCGACGGCCTCGGGGACGCGCTCGGCGGGGACGGCGACGACGGCGAGGTCGACGGGCTCGCCGATGGAGGCGACGGAGCGGACGGCGGGAACGCCCTCCAGCTGGTGCGGGCCCTCCCCCAGGGCGGCGTTCACGGCGTGGACGCGGCCGGTGTAGCCGGAGTCGAGCAGATTGCGGAGTACGGTCCTGCCGACGCCTCCGGGGGCGCGGCCGACGCCGATCACGGCGACGGAGCCGGGGGTGAGGAGACGCTGCACCGAGCGGGCCTCGGCGCGCTGTTCGCGGGCACGCTGGACGGCGAGCGAGCGGTCGGTGGGTTCGAGGTCGAGGTGGAGACGGACGGATCCGTCCTCGAAGCTGCGCTTCTGGGTGTAGCCGGCGTCCGTGAAGACCTTGATCATCTTCGTGTTGGCGGGCAGCACCTCGGCGGCGAACCGCCGGATTCCGCGCTCCCGGGCGACGGCCGCGATGTGTTCGAGGAGGGCGGAGGCGACGCCGCGGCCCTGGTGGGCGTCCTGGACGAGGAAGGCGACCTCGGCCTCGTCGGCGGGGGCGGAGGCCGGGCGCCCCAGTTCGTTGATGCGGTCGTAGCGGACGGTGGCGATGAACTCGCCGCCCACGGTCGCCGCGAGCCCCACCCGGTCCACGAAGTCGTGGTGGGTGAAGCGGTGGACGTCCTTGGCGGACAGGCGCGGGTAGGGGGCGAAGAAGCGGTAGTACTTCGACTCGTCCGAGACCTGCTCGTAGAAGCTGACCAGCCGTTCGGCGTCGTCGGCGGTGATGGGCCGGATGCGCGCGGTGCCGCCGTCGCGGAGGACGACGTCCGCCTCCCAGTGGTCGGGGTACGCGTGCTCCGACTGCTCCGACTGCTCCGACGCGCTCTGCATGGGCCAAGCCTACGGCCGGGGTACGACGGTGGCACCGGTCGCGCGCCGGTTGCCCTCCGTGCAAGGTAAGGAGGACCGAAGGGCCCTCCCGCACCGGGGTCGGAGGTCGGTAGGAGCACGTCGCCACCCGTGAGAGACTGGTCTAGACAACCGCTGAAAGTTGAAGGGCAACCACCATGGCTGAGCGCCGCGTCAACGTCGGCTGGGCCGAGGGCCTGCACGCCCGCCCCGCCTCCATCTTCGTCCGTGCCGCCACGGCCGCCGGCGTCCCCGTGACGATCGCCAAGGCCGACGGCAACCCGGTCAACGCCGCGTCGATGCTCGCGGTGCTCGGCCTGGGCGCCCAGGGCGGCGAGGAGATCGTGCTCGCCTCGGACGCCGATGGCGCCGAGGCCGCGCTCGACCGCCTGGCGAAGCTGGTGGCCGAGGGTCTCGAGGAGCTCCCCGAGACCGTCTGAGCCGTCTCCTCCCCGACGACGGATCGCACGGAAGCCGCAGCTCCGGAATTCCGGAGGTGCGGCTTCTTTTTCGTCTCTTCCCGACGGGTCGAACAATGCGGGCAGCCGGAGGACCGGCACGGCACGCCGCCGGAGAATTCAGGCGCCGTGCATTACGCCGAGGAATTCCCTCACTCCTTTGTATACGGCGCCCGTGTTAATTTCGGGGGCCCGCCATGTTGACGACGTGTTGCGAAAGCCTCACACGGGGCCGGTCCGCCTGTTTCAGCCGGTGCAGCGCCGCCGCGTGCTCCCCGTGCAGCGCGGTCAGGTTCCGGGCCCGCTCGGCGTCCCCGCGCGCGACCGCGTCCACGATCGCGCCGTGCTCGGCCCAGGCCTCCACGGGCCGCTCCGAGGGCTCGACCGCGTACATCCAGGCGATCTTGTGGCGCAGCTGGGTGAGCAGCGCCGTGAGCGGCGGACTGCCCGAGGCCTGCGCCAGCGTCTCGTGGAACCAGCCGCCGAGCGAGGCCAGGTCCTCGCCCCGGCCCCGCCTGGCCCGCTCCTGCCCCAGCCTGACCAGGCCGCGCAGCACCTTGAGGTGGGCCTCGGTACGCCGTTGCGCGGCCCGGGCGGCGCCCAGGGGTTCCAGCAGGGAGCGCATGTCGAGCAGGTCGGCGGCCTCCTGCGCGGTGGGCTCGGCGACATGGGCGCCGGCGTGCCGGCGGCTGACCACGAAGCCCTCGGACTCCAGGGTGCGCAGCGCCTCGCGGACCGGGACACGGGAGACGCCGTAACGGCGGGCGAGCTGTTCCTCGGTCAGTCTGGCTCCCCGCGCGTACACCCCGGAGACGATGTCGTCCCGGATCGCCGTGCATACCGAGTGCGCGGGAATGCGCATGTCCGACCTCCGCTTTTGTCCGCGCGAATCCAGATCGAGCGGCGCCTGTCCGGCGACTCTATTGCAGGACGCCGGAATTTCCGATGCCGCCCGATGGAAAGGGACGCAAAAAAGCCCCGGCTCGCTGCGAGCCGGGGCTTTTGCGCGGGAGGCGACCGTCAGACGTCCACGCCGCGGGAGCGGAGGTAGCTGAGCGGGTTGATGTCCGTGCCGTAGTCGGCGCCGGTGCGGGCCTCGAAGTGGAGGTGCGGGCCGGTGGAGTTGCCGGAGGAGCCGGAGATGCCGATCCGCTCGCCCGGGGTGACCTTCTGGCCGACGGAGACCTGGATCGCGGAGAGGTGCCCGTACTGCGTGTACGTGCCGTCGTTCATCCGGATCACGATGTTGTTGCCGTACGCGCCGCCCCAGCCGGCCTCGACGACGGTGCCGGAGCCGACGGAGACGACCGTGGTGCCGTAGGCGGCGTGGAAGTCGATGCCGGTGTGGCTGCCGGAGGACCAGAGCGAGCCGCCGGTCTTGTAGCCGGTGCTCACGTAGGAGCCGGAGACGGGGAGCTGGAAGGACGCCAGGCGCTTGCGCTCGGCCTCGCGGGCGGCGCGCTCCTTGGCGGCCCGGATCTCCTTGGCGCGGGCCTCGGCCTTGCGCTTCGCCTCGGCGGCGGCCCTGGCGCGGGCGGCGGCCTCGTAGGCCTCCTTCTCCTGCGCGGCGGCCTGGGCGTCGACCCGCTGGGCGAGGGACTCCTCGGTGATCACCTGGGTGAGGCCGGTGTCCTCGACGGAGGGCTGCTCCGTGTCGGCGGCGAGCGCCGGGGAGGCGAGGGTGCCGATGACGCCTGCGGTGGCGATGGTCGCCACGCCGGCGACGCCCGCGCCACGGCGCGCCAGACGGCTCGGACCACGATGCTTCCCGGTGGCACGGGTGAACGCCATGTAGTGGCTGATCCTTTCCTTCCCTCTCGCCTACCGGGTTAGCTGACGGGTTCGGAGCAGGAAGGTCTCCTACGGGCCCCTCCGCGTGGCGCGAAGGCGTCCGATTCACCCCAGGGACTGCGTGTGGGTCCCCGGCTCCCCAGGCTCGCGCCTCAGGGGGACTCGGCGATGACTGTCCGTTGCCGCGGGTGCGGCGTCGTGCATGTGGCCGGACAGCCGGACCGACGCTAGGCCGATCTTCTGTCAATCACCAAACAGAGCCGCGTTTTTGTAAGGCATGCCACAGGTCATTCAGCAACAGCAACCATCAATACGGACAAAGGGGAGGACCCCGGCGAACCAGGTCGCCGGGGTCCTCCTCCGTGCGTGACGGCGGCTCAGTCAGCCGGTGACGACCCTCACTTCACCGATGCCCAGGGCGCGCACCGGCTCCTCGATCTGCGAAGCGTCCCCGACCAGGACGGTGACGAGGCGGTCCACCGGGAAGGCGTTGACCACCGCGGCGGTCGCCTCCACGGTGCCCGTCTCGGCGAGACGCGCGTACAACTGCGCCTGGAAGTCGTCCGGGAGGTGCTGCTCGACCTGGTCGGCCAGGGTGCCCGCGACGGAGGCGGCCGTCTCGTACTTGAGCGGGGCGACGCCCACGAGGTTCTGCACGGCGACGTCGCGCTCGGCGTCCGTCAGGCCCTCGGCGGCGAGCGTGCGCAGCACCTTCCACAGGTCGCCAAGTGCCGGACCGGTGTTGGGGGTGTCGACGGAGCCGCTGATGGCGAGCATCGAGGCGCCGTGGCCCTCGCCGTCGGAGCGCAGCACCTGGCCGAAGGCACGCACCCCGTAGGTGTAGCCCTTCTCCTCGCGCAGGACGCGGTCCAGACGGGAGGTGAGGGTGCCGCCGAGGCAGTACGTGCCGAGCACCTGGGCCGGCCACACACGGTCGTGCCGGTCGGCGCCGACGCGGCCGATGAGCAGCTGCGTCTGGACGGCACCCGGGCGGTCCACGATGACGACCCGGCCGGTGTCGTCGGCGGTGATGGGCGGCATCGGGCGCGGCGCCGCCGGGGCACCCGTCCAGCCGCCCAGGGTCTCGTCGAGCACCTTGTCGAGCTCGACGCCGGTGAGGTCGCCGACGACCACGGCGGTGGCCGCGGCCGGCCGTACGTGCGCGTCGTAGAAGGCGCGGACGGCGGCGGCGTCGATCGCCTCGACGGTCTCCTCGGTGCCCTGGCGCGGCCGGGACATGCGCGCGGCGGCGGGGAACAGCTCCTTGGAGAGCTGCTTGGCGGCCCGGCGGGCCGGGTTGGCCGACTCGTGCGGGATCTCGTCGAGCCGGTTGCGCACCAGGCGCTCGATCTCGGACTCGGCGAACGCCGGGGCGATCAGGGCCTCGGAGAGCAGGGCGAGCGCCTTGGGCAGCCGGGAGACCGGGACCTCCAGGGAGACCCGCACACCGGGGTGGTCGGCGTGCGCGTCGAGGGTGGCGCCGCAGCGCTCCAGCTCGGCCGCGAACTCCTCGGCCGAGCGCTGGTCGGTGCCCTCGGACAGGGCCCGGGCCATGATCGTGGCGACGCCGTCGAGCCCCTCGGGCTCGGCGTCGAGCGGGGCGTCGACGAAGATCTCGACGGCGACCACCTGCTGGCCGGGACGGTGGCAGCGCAGCACGGTCAGACCGTTGTCGAGCGCGCCGCGCTCGGGGGCCGGGAAGGCCCACGGCCTGGCCGCGCCCGGCTGGGGCTGCGGGTGGAAGGTCATGCTCGTCAAAGACGCGGCAGCGTCGGTCACTGGTCCGCTCCCTCTTCCTCGTCGCTGTCGTCGGCGTTCTCGGTGCCCACCGGCTCGTAGACCAGGACGGCGCGGTTGTCGGGGCGCAGCCGGGCCTTGGCGACCTCCTGCACCTCCTCGGCGGTGACCTCCAGGACCCGGTTCACGGCGGTCAGGGCGAGCTGCGGGTCACCGAACAGCACCGCGTAGCGGCACAGTTCGTCGGCGCGGCCGGCGACCGTGCCGAGCCGGTCCAGCCATTCGCGCTCCAGCTGGGCCTGGGCACGCTCCATCTCCTCGGGCGTCGGGCCCTCGGCGGCGAACCGGGCCAGCTCCTCGTCGACGGCGGTCTCGATCTGCGGCACCTCGACGCCGCCGGAGGTCTTGACGTCCAGCCAGCCGAGCGAGGGGGCGCCGGCGAGCCGCAGCAGGCCGAAGCCGGCGGCCACGGCGGTGCGGTCGCGGCGGACCAGGCGGTTGTGCAGGCGGGAGGACTCGCCGCCGCCGAGGATGGTCAGGGCCAGGTCGGCCGCGTCGCACGCGCGCGTGCCGTCGTGCGGCAGACGGTAGGCGGCCATCAGCGCACGGGCCGGGACCTCCTCCTCGATCACCTCGCGCAGCTGCTCGCCGATGACCTCGGGGAGGTCGCCGGGGCGCGGCGCGGGCTTGCCGTCGTGGCCGGGGATGGAGCCGAAGTACTTCTCGACCCAGGCCAGCGTCTGCTCCGGGTCGATGTCGCCGACGACCGACAGCACCGCGTTGTTCGGCGCGTAGTACGTGCGGAAGAAGTTCCGCGCGTCCTCCAGGGTGGCGGCGTCCAGGTCGGCCATCGAACCGATCGGGGTGTGGTGGTACGGGTGGCCTTCGGGGTACGCGAGCGCGGTGAGGCGCTCGAACGCGGTGCCGTACGGCACGTTGTCGTAGCGCTGGCGGCGCTCGTTCTTGACGACGTCCCGCTGGTTCTCCATGGACTCGTCGTCAAGGGCCGCGAGCAGCGAGCCCATGCGGTCGGCCTCCAGCCAGAGCGCCAGCTCCAGCTGGTGCGTGGGCATGGTCTCGAAGTAGTTGGTGCGCTCGAAGCTCGTCGTGCCGTTGAGCGAGCCGCCGGCGCCCTGCACCAGCTCGAAGTGCCCGTTGCCGTGCACCTGCTTCGAGCCCTGGAACATCAGGTGCTCGAAGAGGTGGGCGAGCCCGGTGCGGCCCTGGACCTCGTGCCGCGAACCGACGTCGTACCAGAGGCAGACCGCGGCGACCGGGGTGAGGTGGTCCTCGGACAGCACCACGCGCAGGCCGTTGGCCAGCCGGTGCTCGGTCGCTGTCAGGCCGCCGGAGCCGGCCTCGGCCGTGGCCGTGTGACCCATGGGCATGTACGTCCCTTCGATCGCGATGTGGAAAAGTCCTGCCACTGTATGCAAGCGCGCCGACACCTGGCGAAGTTCCCGCCCGTTCGTGATGTCCCTCTTCCGGGTCGCGGTCGGCGTTGTCGGTGGCACGGTCCACAATGGTCCGCGTCAGATCAACCTTGTTGGTGAAGGAGCCGCAGCCGCGATGGCCCGCCGCAGCACGAAGACACCGCCGCCGGACGACGCGTTCGAGGAGCGAATCCTCGACATCGACGTCGTTGACGAGATGCAGGGCTCCTTCCTCGAGTACGCGTACTCGGTGATCTACTCGCGCGCCCTGCCCGACGCCCGCGACGGCATGAAGCCCGTGCAGCGCCGCATCGTCTACCAGATGAGCGAGATGGGTCTGCGGCCCGATCGCGGATTCGTGAAGTGCGCCCGCGTCGTGGGCGAGGTCATGGGCAAGCTGCACCCGCACGGCGACGCGTCGATCTACGACGCGATGGTCCGCATGGCACAGCCCTTCTCCATGCGCCTGCCGCTCGTCGACGGCCACGGCAACTTCGGCTCCCTGGGCAACGACGACCCGCCGGCCGCCATGCGGTACACGGAGTCGAGGATGGCCCCGGCCGCCCTGCTCATGACGGACTCCATCGACGAGGACACCGTCGACTTCACACCGAACTACGACGGCCAGGAGCAGGAGCCCGTCGCGCTCCCGGCGGCGTACCCGAACCTGCTGGTCAACGGCGCCTCCGGGATCGCGGTCGGCATGGCGACGAACATGCCCCCGCACAACCTGGGCGAGGTCATCGCGGCGGCCCGGCACCTCATCCGCCACCCGAACGCGGACCTGGAGGCGCTGATGCGCTTCGTGCCGGGGCCGGACCTGCCCACCGGCGGCCGGATCGTCGGCCTGTCCGGCATCAAGGACGCGTACGAGTCCGGCCGCGGCACGTTCAAGATCCGCGCGACGGCCACCGTGGAGAGCGTCACGGCCCGCCGCAAGGGCATCGTCGTCACCGAACTGCCCTTCACCGTCGGACCCGAGAAGGTCATCTCCAAGATCAAGGACCTGGTCGGGTCGAAGAAGCTCCAGGGCATCGCCGACGTCAAGGACCTCACCGACCGCAGCCACGGCCTGCGCCTGGTCATCGAGGTGAAGAACGGCTTCGTGCCGGAGGCCGTCCTGGAGCAGCTGTACAAGCTGACGCCCATGGAGGAGTCCTTCGGCATCAACAACGTGGCGCTGGTCGACGGCCAGCCGCTCACGCTGGGCCTCAAGGAGCTCCTGGAGGTCTACCTCGACCACCGCTTCGACGTCGTCCGGCGGCGCTCCGAGTACCGCCGCGCCAAGAAGCGCGACCGGCTCCACCTGGTCGAGGGCCTGCTCGTCGCGCTCCTCGACATCGACGAGGTCATCCGGCTGATCCGGGAGAGCGAGAACTCCGCGGAGGCCAAGGCGCGCCTGATCGAGCGCTTCTCGCTGAGCGAGATCCAGACGCAGTACATCCTGGACACCCCGCTGCGCCGGCTGACCAAGTTCGACCGGCTGGAGCTGGAGACCGAGCGCGACCGCCTCAACGGCGAGATCGACGAGCTGACCGGGATCCTGGAGTCCGACTCGGAGCTGCGCAAGCTGGTCTCGGCGGAGCTGGCGGCGGTGGCGAAGAAGTTCGCCACCGACCGGCGCACGGTCCTGCTGGAGTCGGCGGGCTCGCCGGTCGCGTCCGTGTCCCTGGAGGTCGCGGACGACCCGTGCCAGGTGCTGCTGTCCTCGACGGGTCTGCTGGCCCGGACGGCGACCGCGGAGCTCCCGGCGGCCGAGGAGGGCAAGCGGACCCGGCACGACGTGATCGTCTCGGCGGTCGCGGCGACCCAGCGCGGTGACGTCGGTGTGGTCACGTCGGCCGGCCGTCTGCTGCGTCTCGCGGTGATCGACCTGCCGCAGCTCCCCGACACCGCGAACGCCCCCAACCTGGCGGGCGGCGCGCAGCTCTCGGAGTTCGTCTCCCTGGAGGCGGGCGAGACCGTGGTGTGCCTGACCACCCTCGACGAGGCCTCGCCGGGTCTGGCGCTCGGCACCCTGCAGGGCGTCGTCAAGCGCGTGGTGCCGGACTACCCGGCGAACAAGGACGAGCTGGAGGTCATCACCCTCAGGGACGGTGACCGGATCGTCGGCGCGACCGAGCTGCGGACGGGTGAGGAGGACCTGGTCTTCATCACCTCCGACGCCCAACTGCTGCGGTTCCAGGCCTCCCAGGTGCGGCCGCAGGGCCGGCCGGCCGGCGGCATGGCGGGCATCAAGCTGACCGCCGGCGCCGAGGTCATCTCGTTCACCGCGGTGGATCCGGCGGCGGAGGCCGTGGTGTTCACGGTCGCCGGCGCGACCGGCACGCTGGACGCCTCGGCCGGCACGTCCGCCAAGCTGACGCCGTTCGACCAGTACCCGCGCAAGGGCCGGGCGACCGGCGGTGTGCGCTGCCAGCGCTTCCTGAAGGGCGAGGACGTCCTGATCCTTGCCTGGGCGGGTGCCTCCCCGGCCCGTGCCGCGCAGAAGAACGGCACTCCGGCCGAGCTTCCCGAGCTGGACCCGCGCCGTGACGGATCGGGCACGCCGCTGGGGAACCCGGTGGACGTGCTGGCCGGCCCGGCGAGCTAGCCGGCCCGGGGTCGCGTCCCGTACGCCCCCTGTCCCGCGCGACGGCGCGGGGCGGGGGGCGTCGTCGTGTCAGGCGCGGGGCGCGTAGGCCGGTCAGGCGCGGGGGGCGTAGGTCGCCTCGATGCCGGCGACGATCAGGCGGAGCCCCTCCTCGAAGCGGCCGTCGCAGTCCGCGAAGATCTCCGCCCCGGCGGCCGCCGCGAGCGGAAACGCGGCGAGGCGTTCCGCTCGCTCGCCGACGTCGAAGCCCTCCCGGGGCTGCCCGGGCAGCGGCTCGGTGCCCTGTTCCTCCGTGACGAAGCCGAGCGTGTACATGTAGGCGGTGGTGCTCGCCCGGACCGCGTCACGCAGCGAGAAGCCGGCGTCGACGAGCGCGCCGAGCTGCTCCTCCATGTCGGCGGCGTGGTCGGTGCCGGTGAACCGGGCGCCGCTGTAGACCTTGGCGCCGTCGCGGTAGCGCAGCAGCCCTGCGCGCAGGCCGCGGTTGGAGGCGAGGATCCGCTCCTGCCAGCTCCCGTCGCCGGGCGGCCGGGCCGCGGGGTCGGCGACCATCTGCCGGTACATCACGGTCGCCATCTCGTCGAGCAGCGCCTGCTTGTTCTTGAAGTGCCAGTAGAGCGCGGGCGCCTGGACGTCAAGCTCCTGGGCGATGGCACGCAGGGTCAGTCCGTCGAGCCCCCGCTCGTTCAGCAGGCGCAGGGCGGTCTCCGCCACTGTCTCGGGTTGCAGCCGGGTCGTCTTCTTGGTCGCCACCCCGCCACGTTATCCCCTTGACAGCTTAACGACGTTAAGGGGATGCTCTCCGTGTCGGAACTTAACGGCGTTAAGGGCTCGGAGGAGCGGTCATGGACACGGACGTCGTCATCGTCGGAGCGGGACCCACCGGACTGGTGCTCGCCATCGATCTCGCCCGCCGCGGGGTGCGCGCGGTGCTCGTCGAGAAAGGGGAGGCACTCTTTCCCGGCTCGCGCGGCAAAGGGCTCCAGCCGCGCAGCCTGGAGGTCCTCGACGACCTCGGCGTGCTGCCCGCGATCCTGGCGGCGAGCGCGCTCTACCCGCGAATGCTGGGCTGGGAGGGCGCCGAGCGCCTCACCGAGTGGGACATGATCAAGCGCGCGGAGCCGACCGAACAGGTCCCGTACGCGAACACCCTGCTCATCCCGCAGTCCCGCACCCAGGAGCTGCTGTACGAGCGGCTGACCGAGCTCGGCGGCGGCATCCGGTTCGGCACCGCCCTCACCGGGCTCCGCCAGTGCGAGGACGGCGTGGAGGCGGACCTCTCCACCGGCGAGACCCTGCGGGCCGCCTATCTGGTGGCGGCCGACGGCGGGCGCTCCACGATCCGCAGGACGCTCGGCATCGGCATGACGGGCGAGACCGTCGACCCCCGGCCGATGCTCGTCGCGGACGTCCGGCTCTCCCCCGACACGATCGTCGACCGCGGCAACTGGCACCTCTGGCCCAAGGCGCCGGGCGGCGCCGTGGCGCTGTGCCCCCTGCCCGGAGGCGACCGCTTCCAGCTCATCGCCGCTTCCGAGGACGAGCAGGCGGCCGTGGACACCTCGCCCGAAGCGGTGCGCGCGCTGCTCGCCGCCCGCACCCCGCTCGCCGAGGCCGACGTCGTCGAGGTGTCGTGGGCCTCGGACTTCCGGGCGCGGGCCGCGATGGCGGACCGCTTCCGCGCCGGGCGGGTCTTCCTCGCGGGCGACGCGGCCCATGTGCACTCCCCGGCCGGCGGGCAGGGTCTCAACACGAGCGTGCAGGACGCCTACAACCTGGGCTGGAAGCTCGGCCAAGTGCTGCGGCACAGCGCCCCGGCCACCCTGCTCGACTCCTACGAGGCCGAGCGGATGCCCGTCGCCGCCGATGTCCTCGGCCTCAGCACCCGCATCCACCGGGCGAACTCGGACGGCAAGGGCGCCCAGCGCGGCGAGGAGGTCCAGCAGCTCGTGCTGGGCTACCGGGACTCGGCCCTCGCCGTGGAGACCCGCGCCGGACTCCCCGAGGACGCCCTGCGCGCGGGCGACCGTGCCCCGGACGGACCGTGCGGCGAAGGCCGTCTGTTCGACCTCTTCCGCGGACCGCACTTCACCCTGGTCGCGGTCGGCGTCCCGCTCCCGGCATCGGCACCGGGGAGGGTGCGGGCGGCCCGGCTCGCCGCGTACGAGGCGTACGGCAGGGGGCTGTTCCTGATCCGGCCGGACGGCTACGTGGGCTGGGCCGGCGAGACCACGCACGGCCTCGACGCCTACTTCGCGGCCGTGGGCGCCACGGACCCGGCATGGGCCGCCGGCTGAGGGCGGCCCCCGGGCCCTTCCCGGGGCAGGTACGGCGCCTGCGCCGCCTACCCGGCCGACGCCTCGCCCGGCTCGTCGTCGGCCTGCCGCACGTACCGCAGGACGCCCCACATGCTGTGCTCGTCCGGCACGTCCTGCGGGCCTTCGAGCTCGCAGCCGGCGAGCCCCTTGCGGAGCGCCGCCGCGTCGACGCCGGCGCCGATGAGGACGAGCTGCGTCAGGCGCTCCTCGCCGGCGGGCCAGGGCTCGGGGTAGAAGCGCAGGAAGCGGCCGACCGCGTGGACGGTGTAGCGGTTGGCCGGGTCGGCGGCGCCGAAGTCCACGAACCCCTTGATCCGGTAGAGGCCCTCGGGGCGGGAGTCCAGGAAGGCCATCAGCCGACGCGGATGCACCGGGGTCGCGGACGCGAGCGAGACCGTCTCGTAGGCGGCGTGCGGGTGGGCGTGCTCGTCGTCCCCGGAGCCGTAGAGGATGTCCTCGATCGACATCTGACCGGCGATCTCGTCCTCGGGCACGACCCGGTCGAAGAGCAGCTCCGGGTCGATCCGCCCGTGCGCGGCCTCGACCACCGCTGCCCGCGGGGCCAGCCCGGTGACCGTCTCCCGCACCGTGCGGAGCGCGTCCGGCGTCACGCGGTCGGCCTTGTTCACCACGACGAGATCGGCGACGGCGAGATGGCGGTCGGTCTCCGGGTGACGGTCGCGGGTGGCGGCGAACTCGGCCGCGTCCACCACCTCGACCAGGCCGCCGTAGACGATCCGCTCGTTGTCGCTGGCCAGGACCATCCGGACGAGTTCCTGCGGCTCCGCGAGACCACTGGCCTCGATCACGATCACGTCCAGCCCGACCTCGGGACGGGTCAGCACCTCCAGGTACTCGTCGAGCTCGCTCGCGTCCACCGCACAGCACAGACAGCCGTTGCCGAGGGAGACGGTGGAGCCGACCTGTCCTGCCACGGTCATGGCGTCGATGCCGATGTCCCCGAAGTCGTTGACCATGACCCCGATCCGCGTTCCGCGCGCGCTGCGCAGCAGATGGTTGAGCAGGGTGGTCTTCCCCGCCCCGAGAAACCCGGCCAGGACGACGACGGGGATCTGCTGGGTGGTCAAGGGTCAAGCCTCCGGGCCGTGGGTGGGTGCGTGGGTGCCCGCGGTCGGTCCCTCGACCGCGAAGGCCCCAGGATAGGCAGGCGGCGGCCGGTACTCCGGCATCGGCGGTCCCGGCAGAGCGGGGGCGGCACTTCCGGTCGGGCGGGGGCGCCAGTACGGCCGGGCGCAGGCGGCATTTCCGGTCGGCGTCCCCTCACCCGTACCGTTTCCGCCATGAGCCCCGCATCGAGCCCCTCCGCGCGGCCGCCCGTCCGCCGGCGCCGGTTCGGGTGGCCGCGGCGGGTGTTCTCGCAGGTCCTGCTGATGCAGCTGGCCATCGCGACCGGGGTGACGGTGCTCGCGACCGGCCTGTTCCTGGCCCCGCTCAGTGCCCAGCTCGACGACCAGGCCATGCGCCGCGCCCTCGCCGTCGCCCAGACCACGGCCTCCCCGCAGGTCGCCGCCGAGGTGGCGACCACCCGGCCGTCCGCCCGGGGGCCCGTGCAGGCGGAGGCGGAACGCATCCGGCGCTCGACCGGCGCCGAGTACGTGGTCGTGATGGACACCCATGGGGTCCGCTGGTCGCACACCGACCCCGCGCGGATCGGCGAGGTGGTGTCCACCGACCCGAGCGGCGTGCTCGCCGGCCACGAGGTCATGGAGATCGACAGCGGCACCCTCGGGCGCTCGGCCCGGGGCAAGGCGCCGCTGCGGGACTCCCGGGGCGAGATCGTCGGCGCTGTCTCCGTGGGCATCGAGTACGACAGCGTCCGCGACCGGCTCGTGGCCGCCATCCCCGGCCTCCTCCGCTACGCGGGCGGGGCTCTGGCGGCGGGCGCGCTGGCCGCGTATCTGATCTCCCGACGGCTCCAGCGACAGACCCACGACCTGGCGTTCTCCGACATCTCGGCGCTGCTCGCCGAACGCGAGGCGATGCTGCACGGCATCCGCGAGGGCGTCGTGGCCCTCGACCCGACCGGCCGGATCCGCCTGCTGAACGACGAGGCGCAGCGGCTGCTCGGTCTCGGTCCCGAGGCCGCCGGGCGCCCGTTGGAGGAGGTCCTGGGCACGGGCCGCACGGCCGATGTGCTCGCGGGCCGGGCCACCGGCGAGGACCTGGTCACCGTGCGCGGCAGCCGGGTGCTCGTCGCCAACCGGATGCCCACGGACGACGGCGGTGCCGTCGCCACCCTCCGCGACCGGACCGAGCTGGAGCGGCTCGGCCGCGAGCTGGACTCGACGCGGGGCCTGATCGACGCGCTGCGCGCCCAGGACCACGAGCACGCCAACCGGATGCACACAATGCTCGGACTGCTCGAACTGGAGATGTACGACGAGGCGGCCGACTTCGTCACCGAGGTGATCGGCGTGCACCGCGCCACGGCCGAGCAGGTCACCGAGAAGGTCCACGACCCGCTGCTCGCCGCGCTCCTCGTCGGCAAGGCCGCCGTCGCCGCCGAGCGGGGCGTCTCGTTGCACATCGCCCCGGACACGCTCCTCCCGGACCGGCTCGTCGACCCCCGCGAGCTGGTCACCGTCGTCGGCAATCTCGTCGACAACGCCCTGGACGCCGCCTCCGGCAACCGCCACGCACGCGTGGAGGTGGAGCTGCGGGCCGAGGGGCGGACGGTCGTGCTGCGGGTCGGGGACAGCGGCACCGGTGTGCCCGAGGAGCGGCGCGAGCTGATCTTCGCCGAGGGCTGGACCACCAAGGAGCCGCCGGTGCACGGCAAGCGCGGGCTCGGCCTCCCTCTGGTGCGCCGGCTCGCGGAGCGCCGGGGCGGCGGCGCCCGGGTCGGCACGAGCGCCGACGGGGGCGCCGAGTTCACCGTGGTCCTGCCGGAGGCACTGGCCGACACCGTTCCCGGCGCCGACGTGCCGCCGGTGCCCGCACCCGCAGGAGAGGAACGATGAGCGGGGAGGCGGTGGGGATCGGCGTCCTCGTCGTCGACGACGACCGGCGCGTGGCGCGGATCAACGCCGCCTACGTGGCCAAGGTGCCCGGCTTCCGGGTGGTCGGCGTGGCGCACTCGGCGGCCGAGGCACTGGACCGCAGCGCCGAACTCGCCGCGTCCGACATCCCGGTGGACCTGATCCTGCTCGACCACTACCTTCCGGACGGCAACGGTCTCGCCGTCGTGCGCGAGCTGCGCGCCCTCGGCCGCCCGTGCGACGTGATCATGGTGACCGCCGCCCGCGACGTGGCGACCGTCCAGGCGGCGATGCGCCAGGGAGCCCTGCAGTACCTGGTGAAGCCGTTCAGCTTCGCCGGCTTGCGCGCCAAGCTGGAGGCCTACGCGGCGCTGCGGAAGACCCTGGACGGTGGCGGTGAGGCCGAACAGGCCGAGGTGGACCGGATCTTCGCCCAGCTCTCGGCGGGCGCGGTCGAGCCCGAGCTGCCGAAGGGCCACTCCCCCACGACGGCCGAGCTGGTACGCCAGGTGCTGCTCGCGGCGGACGGTCCGCTGTCGGCGCAGGAGATCGCCGAGCGGGCCGGGGTGAGCCGGCAGACCGCCCAGCGCTATCTCAAGCTCCTGGAGCGGACCGGACGGGTGCGGCTCTCCCTGAAGTACGGCGAGACAGGCAGACCGGAGCACCGGTACGTCTGGGCCGCCTCGGCGGCCCGCTGAGCGCCCTCAGACCGCCCCGGCGCCGGTGAGCGCCCGGACCTCCGTCTCGGCGTGCCGGGCCTCGTCCGGCGGCTCGGCCGAGGTGACGGTGCCGATCCAGCCCGCGAGGAAGCCGAGCGGGATGGAGACCACACCCGGGTTCTGCAGCGGGAAGACCTGGAAATCGACCCCGGGGAAGAGCGACTCGGGGCTGCCCGAGACGACCGGCGAGACCAGCACGAGCAGCATCGCCGGGATCAGCCCGCCGTACACCGACCAGACGGCGCCACGGGTGGTGAACCTGCGCCAGAACAGCGAGTAGAGGAGGACGGGGAGGTTCGCGGAGGCGGCGACGGCGAAGGCGAGGCCCACGAGGAAGGCCACGTTGAGGTCGCGGGCGAGCAGCCCCAGCCCGATGGCGGCGACCCCGATCCCGGCCGCGGCGAACCGGGCGACGGTCACTTCGCTGACCTGCCGGGCCTGCCGACGGCGGAGCGAGGCGTAGAGGTCGTGCGCGACGGACGCGGAGGAGGCGAGCGTGATGCCGGCGACGACGGCCAGGATGGTGGCGAAGGCGACGGCGGCGACGACCGCGAAGAGCACCGTGCCGCCGGTGGAACCCGCACCGCCCCCGAGGTCCAGGGCCAGCAGCGGTACGGCGGTGTTGCCCGCGGCGTTGGAGGCACGGACGGTGTCGGGCCCGACCAGGGCCGCGGCGCCGAAGCCGAGCACGATCGTCATCAGGTAGAAGCTGCCGATGAGACCGATGGACCAGACGACGGAACGGCGGGCGGCGCGCGCCGTGGGCACGGTGTAGAAGCGGGACAGGATGTGCGGGAGTCCGGCGGTGCCGAGGACGAGGGCGATCCCGAGGCTGACGAAGTCGAGGCGCGCGGACCAGTCACCGCCGTAGCGCAGTCCGGGGGCGAGGAAGTCCCGGCCGTGACCACTGCGTTCGGCGGCGGTGGTGAGGAGCTGGTCGAAGTCGCCGTGGAAGCGCAGCAGGACGAGCACGGTGAGGGTGATCGTGCCGGCCATGAGCAGCACGGCCTTGACGATCTGGATCCAGGTGGTGGCCCGCATGCCGCCGAGCGACACGTAGACGACCATGAGCGCCCCGACCCCGATCACCGTCCAGGAGCGGGCGGCGTCGCTGGTCCCGCCGAGCAGGAGGGCCACGAGGCTTCCGGCGCCGACCATCTGGGCCACCAGGTACAGCACGGAGACGGTGACCGAGGACGTCCCCGCCGCGATCCGGACCGGGCGCTCGGCCATGCGGGAGGCGACGACGTCGGCGAGGGTGAACCGGCCGCAGTTGCGCACGAGTTCGGCGACGAGCAGGAGCACGACCAGCCAGGCGACCAGGAAGCCGACCGAGTAGAGCATGCCGTCGTAGCCGAACAGCGCGATGAGGCCGGAGATGCCGAGGAAGGAGGCGGCGGACATGTAGTCGCCGGCGATGGCGAAGCCGTTCTCCATCGGCGAGAAGAGCCGACCGCCCGCGTAGAACTCCTCGGCCGAGCCCCGCCGGTTGCGGCCGACCCATGTGGTGATTCCCAGGGTGACCGCGATGAAGACGCTGAACAGCAGCAGCGCGAGGGTCTGGTGGTCTCCGCTCACGGCCGCGCTCCCCGGGTCATCTCCTGGGTGTCCCAGCGCAGTTCGAGGGCCGCGCGGTCCCGGCGCAGCCGGGCGTGCCGGGCATAGGCCCAGGTCAGCAGGAAGGTCGTGGCGAACTGGGCGAGCCCGGCGACCATGGCGACGTTGACCGCTCCGGCGACGGGGCGGGCCATGAGGCCGGGGGCGGCGGTCGCGGCGACGACGTACGCCAGGTACCAGAGGAGGAATGCGGCGGCGGCCGGGAAGGCGAACCGGCGGTAGCGGCCCCGCACCTCCTGGAAGGCCGGGCTGCGCTGGACCTCCAGGTAGATGTCGGCCGCCGTCGGGGCGCTCTGCTGCCGGGGCAGGGCGCCGCGCACCGCCCCGGCGCCCTCGGGTCCGACCCCGTCGTGCTCGCCCCAGCCGGCGGCCAGCTCCTCGTACCAGGGATCGTCGATCCGCACCGCTGCGGGGTCGCGCCCTTCCTGATTGTCCACCCGTGAACTCTCCTTGTCAGCGAACCGTTTCGGCCGCGTGTACAAGGATGGACAGAGCGGGAAGATCCCGGACTCTTCTCCCGCCCCTCTTCACCCCATTGTGTGACTTCACCCCTGACATGCCTGACCGGCCCGTCCGACAGTCGTATCGGGCGGGCCGGTCGGGGCTGACGGGTCGGTATCCGTCAGGCGTCGATGCGCGAGCGGTCGAGGGTCGCCGCGGAGCTGGTGATGAACTCCTTGCGGGGTGCCACGTCGTTGCCCATGAGGAGGTCGAAGACCTGCTCGGCCGCCTCCAGGTCACCGATGTTGATCCGGCGCAGGGTGCGGTGCCGCGGGTCCATGGTGGTCTCCGCCAGCTGGTCGGCGTCCATCTCACCGAGGCCCTTGTAGCGCTGGATGGAGTCCTTGTAGCGGACCCCCTTGCGCTGGAACTCGAGCAGGGTCTGGCGCAGCTCTGTGTCCGAGTACGTGTAGACGTACTTGTCCTGGCCCTTCTTGGGCTGGACCAGCTCGATGCGGTGCAGCGGCGGCACGGCGGCGAAGACGCGTCCCTGCTCGACCATGGGGCGCATGTAGCGCTGGAACAGGGTCAGCAGCAGGGTGCGGATGTGGGAGCCGTCGACGTCGGCGTCGGTCATCATGATGACCTTTCCGTACCGGGCGGCGTCGATGTCGAAGGTGCGGCCCGAGCCCGCTCCTATGACCTGGATGATCGCTCCGCACTCGGCGTTCTTGAGCATGTCCGAGACGGAGGACTTCTGGACGTTGAGGATCTTGCCGCGGATCGGCAGCAGGGCCTGGAACTCGCTGTTGCGCGCGAGCTTGGCTGTGCCGAGCGCGGAGTCTCCCTCGACGATGAAGAGCTCGCTGCGCTCGACGTCGTCACTGCGGCAGTCGGCGAGCTTGGCGGGCAGCGAGGAGGACTCCAGGGCGGTCTTCCTGCGCTGCGCCTCCTTGTGCTGGCGGGCCGCGATCCGGGTACGGGCGGCGGCGACGGCCTTCTCCAGGACGGCGCGGGCCTGGGCCTTGGCGTCGCGCTTGGTGGAGGTCAGGAACGCCTTGAGCTCCCTGCTCACCACGGTGGCGACGATCCGGCGGGCCGCCGAGGTGCCGAGCACCTCCTTGGTCTGGCCCTCGAACTGCGGCTCGGCGAGACGCACGGTGACGACGGCGGTCAGGCCCTCCAGGGCGTCGTCCTTGACGATGTCGTCCTCGGCGACGCGCAGCAGCTTGCTGGAGCGCAGCACCTCGTTGACCGTCTTGGTGATCGCCTGCTCGAAGCCCGAGACGTGGGTGCCGCCCTTGGGCGTGGCGATGATGTTGACGAAGGACCGGACGGTGGCGTCGTAGCCGGTGCCCCAGCGCAGGGCGACGTCGACGCCGAGCTCGCGGGTGACCTCGGTCGGGGTCATGTGGCCACGGTCGTCGAGGACCGGGACGGTCTCCTTGAAGGTGCCCTGGCCGGTGAGGCGCAGCACGTCGCAGACGGCCTTGTCCTGGGCGAGGAACTCGCAGAACTCACTGATGCCGCCGTCGAAGCGGAACGTCTCCTCGCTCTTGCCGATCCCCTCCAGGTCGCGCTCGTCGCGGACGACGAGGGTGAGGCCGGGGACGAGGAAGGCGGTCTGCCGGGCGCGCTGGTGCAGCGTCTCCAGGGAGAGCTTGGCGTCCTTGAGGAAGATCTGGCGGTCCGCCCAGTAGCGGATGCGGGTGCCGGTGCGGGTCTTGGGGACGCGCTTGCCCTTCCGCAGGCCGCCGGCCGGGTCGAAGGGGCTGTCGGGGCCCTGCTCGGTGAAGATGCCGGGGACGCCGCGGCGGAAGCTGACCGCGTGTGTGGCGCCGTTCCGGTCGACCTCGACGTCGAGACGGGCCGAGAGCGCGTTGACCACGGAGGCGCCCACACCGTGCAGACCGCCGGAGGCGGCGTACGAGCCGCCGCCGAACTTGCCGCCGGCGTGGAGCTTGGTCATGACGACCTCGACGCCGGAGAGGCCGGTCTTCGGCTCGACGTCGACGGGGATGCCGCGGCCGTTGTCCCGGACCTCGACCGAGCCGTCGTCGTGGAGGACGACGTCGATGTGGTCGCAGTAGCCCCCGAGGGCCTCGTCGACGGAGTTGTCGATGATCTCCCAGAGGCAGTGCATCAGGCCGCGGCTGTCGGTGGACCCGATGTACATACCGGGGCGTTTGCGGACGGCTTCGAGCCCCTCGAGGACGAGCAGGTGCCGCGCGGTGTAGTTGGATCCGTCACGGTCTGCGGTCAGCAGCGCACTGGACGGCACGGACTTCTCGGCGGTCACGCGGTTCGCTCCTCGCTGAATTTGAAATCTGGCCCGGTGGGGTAAGGCCCGGCGTCGGTCACCGGTCAGAGGGTACCGATGCCTGGTAGAGCCGTTGTCACGCCACCCTCCTGATTCCTCATGCTAGTCCAGGGTCGTATAGATGTTCGATCCCTCGATGGGGTGACGCGAACATCACGTTCCCTTCCGCGCATGAACCATTTAGGGTTCGGGCACGTCCTCATGAACAACCGGCAACCCGCCGGAGGGACGCAACCACACACAGCAATGCGAAACCCGTAGAGCGAAGCAATACGGCTCATTCGCCGCCAACCGGCAGCAGACAGCCACCTGGAAGAAGTTTCGAGGAAAAGCCACGAGCGGGAACGTTTTCGGCCTGGTTGGATGTTGACCCTGGTACGACAGCTCGTCGAGCTAGAGAAGAGGCGACGTGACTACTGTTCTGACCCCCGCGAGCCCCCTGACGGCCGCTGACCGCTGCGACCGCTGCGGCGCCCAGGCTTACCTGCGTGTCGTCCTTGTCAGCGGCGGTGACTTGCTCTTCTGTGCCCACCACGGGCGCAAGTTCGAGCCGGAACTCAAGAAGATCGCCGCAGAGATACAGGACGAGACCGACCGGCTCACCGACGTGCCTGCGCGCACCATGGGCGACGAGCACTGACGCCTCGCATCCACGACGAGCGACGTGCCGGTCGCTGAGACCGGCCCACGGGCGGCCACTCCCGCAGTCCAAGGGGGGTGGCTGCCCGTTCTCGTACCGTCATGACGCCACGACGGAAAGTCAGAGGCGCGTCGGCAGGACCGCGGACACCCGGGTGTAGACCCCGGGGTTCTCCGCCTGACCGCAGCCGCTCCCCCAGGAGACGAGCCCGATCAGGCGTCCCTTCGCGACCAGCGGCCCTCCGCTGTCGCCCTGGCACGCGTCCCGGCCCCCGGCCGGATCCCCGGCACAGAGCATGCTGTCGCCGCGGTACGAGACACCGGAGCCGCCGGGGTAGGCCCGCTCGCAGGCCTCGTCGGGCAGCACCTGCACCTGGGCCGAGCGCAGCGACGTCGCGTACGAGCCGTTGCCGGTCGTGTCCCCCCAGCCGTACACGGTGGCTGGGGTGCCCGGGTGCATCGCCGGGTCCTCCGGGGCGGCCACGTCGATCACGTACGCCGTGGGCAGCGCCTTCTGAAGCGTGAGCACCGCCAGATCGTCCGAGTTGGCCGCCGGGTCGTAGTGCGGGTGGACCCAGGTGTCACTGATCCCGATCTCTGCGCCGCCCTGGCCGCGCAGGGACGTGCGCCCCGCGATCACCTTGAAGTCGGCGAGCTGCGAGGGTTCCCCGCCCAGCACCTCGCGGCCCAGGCAGTGGGCCGCCGTGAGCACCTTGGTGGGGGCCACCACCACTCCTCCGCAGAACTGGCCCGCTCGCGTACCCCCGAACCGGTCACGGCTGGACAGCGCGACGACCCAGGGGGCCTCGGCGATCCGGGCCGGCTGACCGCCCACCACGACGCTGTCGGCGGACGCGGGGGCCGTGGCGGCGAGGGGGGCCGCGGCCCCCGCGAGCAGGCCCAGGGCACCGGTCAGTGCTCGGGCAAGGGGACGACGCATGGGGCCTCCTGACGCTCCGATGATGTCGGTTCACCCAGCGTCGTCCAGGCGTGCGCGCCGTGCACCCGCGCGCACGCGGAAGGGCCCGGCTCCCCGAGCGGGGGAACCGGGCCCTTCGTGCGTCGTACGTGCCCTCGGCGCGACGAGACCCTGAGGGGGTCGCGTATCAGTCGAGGTAGTCGCGCAGCACCTGCGAGCGCGAGGGGTGGCGCAGCTTCGACATGGTCTTCGACTCGATCTGACGGATGCGCTCACGCGTCACGCCGTAGACCTTGCCGATCTCGTCGAGGGTCTTCGGCTGACCGTCGGTGAGACCGAAGCGCATGGAGACGACACCGGCCTCACGCTCGGAGAGCGTGTCGAGGACGGAGTGCAGCTGCTCCTGCAGAAGCGTGAAGCTGACCGCGTCGGCCGGGACGACCGCCTCGGAGTCCTCGATGAGGTCACCGAACTCGCTGTCGCCGTCCTCGCCCAGCGGGGTGTGCAGCGAGATCGGCTCGCGGCCGTACTTCTGGACCTCGATGACCTTCTCCGGGGTCATGTCGAGCTCCTTGGCCAGCTCCTCCGGGGTGGGCTCGCGGCCCAGGTCCTGGAGCATCTGGCGCTGCACACGGGCGAGCTTGTTGATGACCTCGACCATGTGCACCGGGATACGGATGGTGCGGGCCTGGTCGGCCATGGCGCGGGTGATCGCCTGACGGATCCACCAGGTGGCGTACGTGGAGAACTTGTAGCCCTTGGTGTAGTCGAACTTCTCGACGGCGCGGATCAGACCCAGGTTGCCCTCCTGGATCAGGTCCAGGAAGAGCATGCCGCGGCCGGTGTAGCGCTTGGCCAGCGAGACCACCAGACGGAGGTTGGCCTCCAGGAGGTGGTTCTTGGCGCGGCGCCCGTCCTCGGCGATGATCTCCAGCTCGCGCTTGAGCTTGGGGGCCAGCTTGTCGGAGTTCGCCAGCTTGTCCTCGGCGAACAGACCGGCCTCGATGCGCTTGGCGAGCTCGACCTCCTGCTCGGCGTTGAGCAGCGGGACCTTACCGATCTGCTTCAGGTAGTCCTTGACCGGGTCCGCGGTGGCACCGGCGACGGCGACCTGCTGCGCCGGGGCGTCGTCCTCGTCCTCGTCGGAGAGGACGAAGCCCTTGTTCTCGCCCTCGGCCTCTTCCTCGTCCTTGCCGGGCGCGGCGTCCTCGATGAGCTCCTCGCCCTCGATGAGCTCCTCGTCCTCGCCCTTCTTGGCCGTGGTCTTCTTCGCCGCGGTCTTCTTCGCGACGGTCTTCTTCGCCGCGGTCTTCTTGGCGACGGTCTTCTTGGCCGCGGTCTTCTTGGCCGGCGCTCCGGCCTCGTCGGCCGGGTCCGCGCTCTCGGCCGCCGGGGCCGCGGTGGCGGCCGAGACGGTCTTCGTCACGGTCGTCCTGGCGGTGACGGTCTTGGTGGCGGTGCGCTTGGCCGGGCTCTTCGCTGCGACGCTCTTGCGGGCGCGCTTCGGCGACTCCGCTGCACTGACCATCAGCGTCACACCCTCTTCCTCGAGGATCTGATTGAGGCTGCGCAGAACATTCTTCCACTGGGTTGGCGGAATCTGGTCAGCCTCGAAGGCCCGACGCACGTCATCGCCGGCGATCTGCCCATCAGCCTTTCCCCGCTCGATGAGCGCCATCACAGACTCGGACTCGGCGATCTCCGGCGGGAGCGTACGGGATGTGCTGGCCGACACGAACAACCTCTCGGAACGATGGAAAACGGCTTCCGGCCCCGCCCGGGATCAGGCTGGAGCCGACGACCATCGGCCAGGAATGTGCCGACGGCGCGGGCTGGACCGGGGAACTGGACAGCGCCGCGAGCGGCTGCTGTATTCCTTCCTCGGCTGTCACCTCTTAGGTCATCGCGCGGCTTCGAAGAGTGTTACGCCCAATCCGCGTGGCCCGAGTCACACCCCATCTGCGGCCAATCCACCATGAAACCTCCGGAACGCGACACGATCAAGGGGTTCGGACCGGATGATTCCGGTCCCACCTTCCACGATCACACCCCCGTGCCGCCAGACCCGGGCGTACCCGGGGGCGGATTTCCGCCCCCGGACCCCGCTCGGGTCGGGCGGCACGCGGTGCGGGTGTGACGGCGCTCCCGGCCATGGCTCGCGGATCAGTGCTCGCGGGGAGCGGGCACGACGCGCTCCACCTCGGGGTGGACGGTCAGCAGCTGGCGCATGGCGGACTCGGCGGCGACGGCGTCCCCGGCGGCGAGCGCGTCGACGATCCGGCCGTGGTGCCCGAGGCAGCTGTCGCTCGGGCGGTCACAGCCGGTCACGGGCGACCCGGAGACCTGCAGGGCCGCGCCGACGATGCCGGAGAGGTGCTCCAGCATCCGGTTGCCGGCGAGCTGGATGAGAAGGGCGTGGAACTCGGCGTCGGCGCGGGCGAAGGTGATTCCGTCACCCTGCGCGTACGCGTGGCCCATGATCTCGACCATGTCGGCGAGACGCTGCTGGATGTCCGGGCGACCGTGCCCGGCGGCCAGCCGCGCGGCGAGGGGCTCGATGGTCCAGCGCATCTCGTTCAGCTCGCGGCGCTGGTCGTCGCGCTGTGGACCGAAGGCGCGCCACTCGATGATGTCGGGGTCGAGCAGGTTCCAGTCACTGACCGGACGGACCCGGGTGCCGACATTGGGGCGGGCGCTGACCAGGCCCTTGGCCTCGAGGACGCGCAGCGACTCACGGACGACGGTGCGTGAGACCTCGAAGCGCTGACCGATCTCCTCGGGGACGAGGGGGCGGTCGGCGCCGAGGTCACCGGAGACGATCATCTGACCGAGCTGCTGGACGAGCTGTCCGTGCAGGCCGCGGCCGCGGCTGCCGGCGGTCCTGCGGCCGACCCGGCCGAGTTCTTCCGTCGCCTCCCAGGCCGGCGGACCGACGCGGTCCGCTCCGGGCGCCTCCGCGTAGGGGTAGCGGTCGAGGTCGCCCGGCGCGCCGAGGCCGGACTCGACGGGGCGGGCGGTGGTCATCATCGTATGCGCAAGGGTACTCACGCATCCTTTGTCGGCGTTGCTCTCGCACCCCTTGAGGTCTTTGGTGAAAAGCACACGAAAGGGTGATCGGCACCCCCTACACAATTGACGATTAATCGGACATAACGGGTATTTTTTCAGGGAGTTGTCTGCGCTGCGCAATCGATCGATCCGAAGGTGATCACCAACGGGCCCTGCTGTGGCGCCCCGTGAGCACATAAGCGCAGAGCAGGACCGTCAACGTCAGGGTCAGAGCCACCCCCACGGGCTGTCCGACCACCCGCAATGCCCCCATCAGCCACCGGTCGGCGGCCGACGCCCACTCGGCGCGCGCGAACTCGCGCAGTCGGGCCGGAAGTCCGGTGACGGAGCGGCGGGGCGCTCCGGCCAGAACACGCTGCAGGGGCGGCGCGAAGAGCACCGGCACGGCCAGGACCGCGGCGACGCCGGCGGCCGCGGCCCGGAAGACCCCCGCCCCGAGCACCCCCGCCCAGGCGCATCCGACCACCAGCCCGAACCAATTCGCACACAGAGTGGGCCAGTTCCCCGGCACCGGGATCAAGTCGCCGCCGTAGACGAGACGCAGGGCCTCCAGGTCGGCCACGACGACCACCACCGCGAGGCACGCCCCGACGGCCGCGGCGACCCCGAGCTTGGCGAGCAGCAGACCGAGGCGGCGGGGGACGGCGCCCCGCCCGGTGGTCAGGGCGGGGTAGCGGTACTCCTCCGCGAAGGAGAAGGCCCCGAGGAGCCCGGCCCCGAGGGCCGCGGGCGGCAGCGGGGAGATCCCCGGCCAGCCGGCCACGGCGGCGGGCAGGGGAGTCCGTTCACCGCGCGCGAGCAGCACGGCGAGCGTCACGGACACCAGCAGGACGCCCGCGACGACGAGCGGCGTGGACGGCACTCCGAGGAGCCGCCGGATCTCGTAGCGCAGCGGACGGAGGGGGGAACGGTGAGGGGCGCGACGCGAACGGGCAGGCCGCGGGGCGGGACCGCCCGCGGCGGCCCGGGGGACGGGGGCCGCGGCTCCGGAGGCACGGGACGCGTCCGGGGACGCCCGGCCGGCAGCGGTGGGCGAGGCTCCGTCGCCGGGCGAGGCGACTCCGCCTGTCAGAGAGATGGCTCCGGCCGCGGGATCACCCCCGGCCCTCCTCCTGGGCCACCTCTTCCGGGTCGGCTGATTTCTGGCAGACCTCCTCCAGGCCCGCCTCTTCCGGACGTCGCCCCCGGTGGAGTCCCCTTCGCCCCGCCGCTCCCCCGCCTCCTGACGGGCGGCGCTCCCGGCCTCCAGGGCGCCCGGGGCGTCCGTGGCTGCCGGGGCCGCCTCGGAGAAGGCGGCCCCGGCAGCTGCGGTCCGGGCGGTGGTGGGGGCGGTGGAACGCGTACGCCCGGCTCCCCCGCCGCCCGTCCCGGCTGCGAGGCCGCGATCGCCCGCGGCACCGATCTCGTCGGCGAGTTGATGAATGAGCACACCGTTACGGAAGGCGCTCTCGCCGACGGTCGCGCAGTCGCTCCCGTACACGGAGAGGCGGTTGCCGCCCTCCGTGACCACTTCCACGGGGCGGCGGGCGGCGCGTGACTCCTGGGTGAGGACCGCGGCGAGCCGGGCGGCGTGCGGGGTGCGCACGGCGACCCGGGGGCGCAGCCGGGTACGGGTGAAGTCGGCGGCGTCCTGGTCGGCGACGAGCCGACCGCCGTCGAGGGTGACGACACGGTCGGCGTTGCGAGCGGCGTCCTTCGGATCGGCCGTGGTGTAGACGACCGTGCCGCCCTCGTCGGCGTGGGCGCGCAGGAGTTCGTGGAGCCAGGCGCTCTCGTTGACGGAGAGTCCGGCTGCCGGCTCGTCCAGGAGCAGGGTGTGCGGATCTCCCAACAGGGCCGAGGCGAGGCCCAGTCGACGCTCCATGGCGCGGGACAGGGTGCCGATGCGCTGGTCGTGGATTCCGGTGAGGCCCACGGCCCGGAGCATGTCGTCGGCCCGCGTGCCGGGGACGCCGGTCGCGGCACAGAGCATGCGCAGCTGGCTGCGCAGGGTGCGGGAGGGGTGGCCGGGGACGTCGCCGAGGAGCACGCCGACCTCGCGGGCGGGGTGGGCGACGCGGTGCAGCGGGCGGCCCCGGAAGTAGGTGACGCCGCGGCCCGGTTCGAGCTGCAGCATGAGGCGCAGGGCGGTGGTCTTGCCTGCGCCGGCGGGTCCGAGCAGGGCGGTGACGGTGCCCGGCCGGGCCTCGAAGGAGAGGTCGTCCACGGCGGGCGGGCGGTCCCGGCGGGGGGTGCTGGTGAGTCCGATGGCCTGGAGCATCGCTTCTCTCGCGGGTAGGTGAGACCGCTCCGCGGCAGGGCGGCTTTCCCAGCAAGATAACGCCAGATTTCGGACTTTCGGTGCATGGTTGGCGGCTCGGGCCGCCGGGAAGAGCCCGGTCACACCTCCGGCCGGAGCATGGGCGGGTTCAGCAGGGTGGCTCCACCAGCGCGGAACAGCTGGGCGGGGCGCCCGCCCTGACGGGTCGTGGTGCCGCCCGCCGGTACGAGGAAGCCGGGCGTGCCGGTCACCTTGCGGTGGAAGTTGCGCGGATCGAGGGCCACGCCCCACACGGCCTCGTAGACCCTGCGGAGCTCGCCGACAGTGAACTCGGGCGGGCAGAAGGCGGTCGCCAGGGAGGAGTACTCGATCTTGGAACGGGCGCGCTCCACGCCGTCGCCCAGGATCCTGGCGTGGTCGAAGGCGAGCGGCGCCGGCGGCTCTCCCTCGGCTGCCGCACCCGATCCGAGGAGTTCCTCCACGGGCGCCCAGCGCGCGCTGTTGGCGTCGCCGCCGGCCCGGGGCGCGGGCAGATCGGGCGAGAGCGCCAGGTGGGCGACGCTGACCACGCGCATGCGAGGGTCCCGGTCGGGCGCCCCGTAGGTCGCCAGCTGTTCCAGGTGGGCGCCGTTGCCGGCCTCGCGCTCCGGTTGGCCGGGGTCGTGAACGCAGAGCCCCGTCTCCTCGACCAGCTCGCGCGCGGCGGCCGTGTCGAGGTCCTCGTCGGCCCTGACGAAGCCGCCCGGCAGCGCCCAGCGGCCCTGGAACGGGGCCTCCCCGCGTTTCACGACCAGGGCGCACAGGGCATGGCGCCGCACGGTGAGCACGACCAGATCGACGGTGACGGCGAAGGGCGGAAAGGCCGACGGGTCGTAGGGAGACATGCCCGTGATCATAGTCGTCTCCCTGACGATAAACACGCCCGCCGGAGGGATCCGAAGCCAGTTCTTCTCCGCCCCGCCGCTCCCCGTCCCGCTCTTCTTCCGCCGGGGCTCGTCTTCCGCCGTGGAAACGCCCGCGGCGAGGTCAGACCCCCAGCTGGAGGCCGGGCGCGGCCTCCTCGACCATGCCGAGCCCGAGCCGGCCGACGCGTGCCGCGAACGGCTCGCCGGCGACCCTCAACCCCGACAGGCGTACCTCACCGAGCGGAGCCGACCGCAGCGGATGCAGCGCCACCGTGCGCCCCGAGGCGTCGGGCCGGACGCCGAGGACCGCGGTCAGCAGTTGCACCACGGCCGCGGCGCCCATCGCCGCGGGTCGGCAGGCCGCGGGGTGCGGTACCGGCAGGGCCCCGGTCGTCCGGCGCTCCCCCGCGTACATCTCGGGCAGCCGGTGGTCGAAGGCCTCGGCGGCGTCGAGTACCCCGCGCAGCAGCGCCGCCGCCTCGCTCTCGTGCCCGGCCGCCGCGAGGCCCGCGACGGCGACCGCCGTCTCGTGCACGCGGACCGCCCCCGACCGGTGCCCGAAGGGGTTGTACCCGGGCTCCTTCTCCCCCAGCCCCCGCAGGCCCCAGCCTGAGTCGAGCCCCGGAGCGGCGAGCAACCGGGCCAGGCGCTCCGTCTGGGACTTGTTCAGCAGTCCCGGGGCGTCGCATCCGGCAGCGGTCAGCCCGTTGTCGAGGAGATGGGCCGCCCAGCCGCCCAGGTGGGGTAGCGGCCGGCCGTCCGCCGTGCGGGCCAGCACGGGCCGGCCGCCGGAGGGGTCGTCGATCCAGAACCCGCTCCGGAAGCGTTCGCGCAGTTCGCGGGCCCACTCGCGCCACCACTCCCCGCCGGGGCGGCCGCAGGCGTCGAGGAGGTCGGCACCGAGCACGGCGGCGCGGTGCGCGTGCGCCTGGGTCTCGGCCCTCGCCGGTCCGGCGGGCCACGGGTCCGGCACGAACCCGCTGTCCTCGACGGCACCGCGCAGCCATCCGAGGCAGCGCTCGGCGGCGGGGAGCAGCTCGGCCAGGTCCTGCTCGGGCATCCCCCAGCGTCGGGCCTCCGCCAGGACGGCGGGGAAGGCGAGAGTGGCCTCGACGCCGGTGCACCGGGGCGGTAGGTGCGGGCCGGCGTCCCTGAGCGGTCCGGGGATCCTTCCCGCGTCGGGCCCCGTCCCGGCGCTCTGAGTGCGGGCGAGGGCCCGCAGGGTGGTCGCGGCGAGCCGGGTACCGAGCGGGAGGGCCATGCGGGCGGCCCAGAGCGCCTCGGCGGTGACGGGTCCCGAGCGCCAGGGCACTCCGGCGGCGAGGTACACGTCGGCGGGGTGCTCGGGGTCGCGCTGGAGCAGGGCGCGCAGATCGGCGACGGAGGCCCGGAGCAGGGGTCCGAGCCGCGGGTCGTCCCCCTCGGCGACCGCGTCGGCGAGGACGTGCCCGCCGGGCCGGCCGCCGCTCGCGCCGAGCGGTCGGCCGGAGCGCTCACCACGGACCCGGAGGGTGAGGGCGAAGGAGTCTCCCGGGGCCACTTCGGCTTCCCAGCGGAGGAGTCCGGCCGCTGCCAGGGCGTCGCTGGGCGGTGGGTCCGCCGAGACGGTGACGGCGGCTCCGTCGTCCGCGGTCCAGCGAAGGCCGGTGCCGTGGACGCTCGCGGAGAGCTCGGCGCCGGGGCGCCCGGCCGCCACCGGGCCCAGGTCCGCGAGATCCGTGCCCAGAACGAGCTCCACCGGGAGCCGCAGCGGCCGGGCGGCGGAGCTGCGCAGGGTGATGCGCTCGGTTCCGTCGGCTTCGCGCGACCGCTCGACGACGAGGCCGGGGTCCGGGCCGGTGTCCCCGGGCAGCCGCAGGACGCCGAGGAAGTCGGCACGGTCCGCGGCGGTCGAACGGCCCCGGAGCGGGACGGGCTCGCGGCCGGCGACCCGCAGGACACAGCGCGCGAGAAGGCGGCGTCCGGCGAGGAAGACCCCCTCGAGGCCGGCGCCCGTGAGCTGGCCGTGCCGGGGGCTGACGACGAGGGCGGGGAGGGCGACACCGACGAGCATGTCGTGCACGGCGGGCAGGTCACCGGGGCGAACCGCCCCGGTTTCCGGCCCCGGTGACGGAGCTCCGTTACGGGCGGGGTGTCCGGGGGCCTGGGCGGAACTGGGGACCATGACGGAAGTTCGGGGCTCTCTGTGCGGTCCGGGTGGCTCGACCGGCCCCGGGGGTGTCCGCCGTCGGACCCGCGTGGGCGGCACCGGCGGTCCGCGGGCGCGGCCGTGGATCGGCGGCACGGCTCCTGCGGGACCGCCACAGACCTGAACGCCCGCACGGGCCGAGGAGTCACGGCCGGGAGCGGAGCGGACCGTCCGATCCCGGCCTTCCTCCGGGCGATCGGGCGACGGGGGAGGGAGGACGCCCCGGCGGCGCGCGTCCGTCCCACGCCCCGGCCCCCGCCCCGGCCCCCGACGCGGACCACCGGGGCGCGGACCGGCGTGTCCGCGGCCGGGCCCCCGGCGCCCCCGGGGCCGACCGCACCGCGTGGCGGCCCGGTCACGGCGCCGGCCCCCCTCATTCGCCGCTCCTGGCCCCACGCCGCCGGGTACGCGTCCGGGTCCGCCGCGCGCCTCCGGCCCTGGGGCGCCTGGATTCCGCGTCGTGACGGACGGAGGCCGTTCGCGCGGGGCCTCGGCCCGCCCCGGCGGCACGCCGGGCGGCCCGGCGGGTGGTGCGGCGGGCCGCCTGGCGGGCCCGTCGGCGCTCACGGACGGGTGGGTCGGCGACTGGTGCGGGAATCCGGCCGTCGCCCGGGGTGCTCGAGCCGGGGACCGCGTCCTGTCCCGGTGGGACCTCCGCTGCGACACGTGCGTCCCGTTCCCTGCGCAGACAGTCGCGCAGCGACTCCGGGTCCAGCCCTTCGTTGCAGGCCTGGTGCAGGAGGCGTGCGAAGAGGTAGTCCGGGTCGGTTTCCAGAGCGAGACCGAGGGCGACCCGGGCGGAGGGCTCGTCGCCGGTGGACCAGGCGACCCAGCCGGCCAGGGTCAGCGGGGCCGCCGCGTACTCCTGATAGGGAGCGACGCAGCGGCGGCACAGGGCGCGCCACAGCCGCAAGGCGGGGAGGGCGTCCGGACCCTCCATCCATTCGGCGGCCTGGTCGCGGGTCTCCCGGTCCTGAAGTCCGAGGATGACCGTGGCCGCCTCGTCCGGAGTCAGGAGGGCGTCGTCGTGTGCGTCGGCCGTCGCCGTGCCCGTCACCGCCCCGCTCGCGAGGCCTGCGAGGCCGACCGGAATCGCATCCCTGGATTCCCTGAGGGCCGCGTCCGTCGCCGGGCGCTCCGCCGGTCGCGAGAACCGCTCGATGAGGCGGCGGACGACGGCCAGGGTCGTCTCCCGCGTCTCCTGCCGGGCAGGACCGCTCGCCGGCGCGTCGAGCAGGCGGGGCACGATGACCTTGGCTGCCTCGTCGAGGGCGGCACGCTGCACGGCGTCGCCGTCCGATCCGCGCGGCTTCAGACGGGCCTCCATGTCCTTGAGGGTGCCCCGCACCTGGATCCCGGCGTAGGCGGCGGACGCCGCCATCACGGACGTACCGGAGAGGGCGAGCGGTGTGCCGTCGGGCGGGCAGCAGCGGGCGTCGGGGCAGCAGTAGGAGAAATAGAGGCCGTCGGAGATGCAGAGGGCTTCGAGGACGGGGATGTCCAGCGCGCCGCAGGCGGTGCGCAGGCGCTGGGCGAAGGGACGCAGCCGCTCCATCACCCGCTTGCCGGTCTCGCCCGGTGCCGGTTCCTGGCAGAGGAAGGCGACGATGGCGTCGGGGCGGTCCTCGCTGCGGCGGGTGCTGCCCTCGACGAGGCACTCGGCCAGGTGGTCGGCGATGGCGGACCATTCGCGCGGCGAGCCCGGAATGCCGACCCGGACCCGGCCGCCGAACCGTCCGCGCTCGCCGTGCAGCGCGACGAGGACGACGGAGTCGCTGGGGTGGAAGCCGAGCATGAAGGGCAGGGCGTCGGCCAGCTCGGCCGGACCGCGCAGGGTGATCTGCCGGCTCGTGGACGATCCGTGTGATTCGTGGTGGTTCGCGTTCATGGTCACGACGGTCCCGCGAGCACCGCCGATCGCGAAACCCCTGTGGATAACTCGGGCGGGGCGGTCGCCGGAGTTATCCACAGGCCTGGCGGCTCGTTCGCGCTTTGTCGGACCGATCGGGTTGCATGGGGGCATGACCAACGCAGACCGCCCCGAGGACCGCGCCGCCCTGCGCGCGGCCGCCGACTCCGTGCTCGCCCGCCTCGTCTCGGACCCGACGGATGCCGCCCGCCTGCGCGAGGACCAGTGGCGGGCCATCGAGGCGCTCGTCGCGGACCGACGCCGGGCGCTGGTCGTGCAGCGGACCGGCTGGGGCAAGTCCGCGGTGTACTTCGTCGCCACCTCGCTGCTGCGCGAGCGCGGCGCGGGTCCGACGGTGATCGTCTCTCCGCTGCTCGCGCTGATGCGGAACCAGGTGGACGCGGCCGCGCGGGCGGGCATCCGCGCCCGCACGATCAACTCGTCGAACACCGAGGAGTGGGACACCGTCCAGCAGGAGGTCGCGGCCGGCGAGGTCGACGTGCTGCTCGTCAGCCCGGAGCGGCTCAACAACCCCGACTTCCGTGATCAGGTGCTGCCGCGCCTCGCTGCGGCGACGGGTCTGCTGGTCGTGGACGAGGCGCACTGCATCTCCGACTGGGGGCACGACTTCCGGCCGGACTACCGGAGGCTGCGCACGATGCTCGCGGACCTGCCGCGCGGGGTGCCGGTGCTGGCGACGACCGCCACCGCCAACGCCCGGGTGACCGCGGACGTCGCCGAGCAGCTGGGGACCGGCACGGACACGGACGCCCTGGTGCTGCGCGGCCCGCTGGACCGCGAGAGCCTGAGCCTCGGCGTGGTGCGGCTGCCGGACGCGGCGCACCGGCTGGCCTGGCTGGCCGAGAACCTGGGCCGGCTGCCCGGCTCCGGGATCGTCTACACGCTGACGGTGGCGGCGGCCGAGGAGGTCACGGCCCACCTGCGCCAGTGCGGGTACGCGGTCGCCTCGTACACCGGCCGGACGGAGAACGCCGACCGGCAGCAGGCCGAGGACGATCTGCTGGCCAACCGGGTCAAGGCGCTGGTGGCGACGTCGGCGCTGGGCATGGGCTTCGACAAGCCCGACCTGGGGTTCGTCGTGCACCTCGGTTCGCCCTCCTCCCCCATCGCCTACTACCAGCAGGTGGGCCGGGCCGGGCGCGGTGTGGAGCACGCGGAGGTGCTGCTGCTACCCGGCAAGGAGGACGAGGCGATCTGGCAGTACTTCGCCTCGGTGGCCTTCCCTCCGGAGGAGCAGGTGCGGCGCACCCTGGACGTCCTGGCCCACGCGGGCCGCCCGCTGTCGCTGCCCGCCCTCGAGCCGCTGGTCGAGCTGCGCAGGACGCGGCTGGAGACGATGTTGAAGGTCCTCGACGTGGACGGGGCCGTCAAGCGGGTCAAGGGCGGCTGGGAGAGCACCGGGCAGCCTTGGGTCTACGACACCGAGCGGTACGCGTGGGTGGCCCGGCAGCGGGACGCCGAGCAGCAGGCGATGCGGGAGTACGCGGCGACGGGCGGCTGCCGGATGGAGTTCCTGCGCCGTCAGCTGGACGACGAGGCCGCGGCACCGTGCGGCCGGTGCGACAACTGCGCGGGGGCCAGGTTCGACCCGAAGGTGTCGGACGCGGCCCTGGACACCGCCCGTGGCGAGCTGGGCCGGGCGGGCGTGGAGGTGGAGCCGCGCAAGATGTGGCCGACCGGACTCCCCGCCGCGGGCGTGGATCTGAAGGGGCGCATCCCCGCGGGCGAGCAGTCGTACACCGGCCGTGCGCTGGGCCGGCTCTCGGACATCGGCTGGGGCAATCGCCTGCGTCCGATGCTCGCCGACTCGGCTCCGGACGGGGAGGTGCCGGACGACGTCGTGCAGGCGGTGGTGCGGGTGCTCGCCGACTGGGCCAAGGGGCCCGGGGGTTGGGCCTCGGGTGCGGCGGACGCACCGCCCCGGCCGGCCGGTGTGGTGACGGTCGCCTCGCAGGGCAGGCCTCGGCTGGTGGGGTCGCTCGGGCACCGGATCGCCGAGATCGGGCGGATGCCGCTGCTGGGTTCGGTGGAGTACGCGCCGGAGGCGCAGGACCTGCGGATCTCCCGGACGAACAGTGCGCAGCGGGTGCTGGGACTGCAGCGGGCCCTGGTCGTCCCCGGGGAGCTGACGGAGCGTCTGGTCTCCGCGGGAGGCCCGGTGCTGCTCGTGGACGACCTCGCCGACAGTGGCTGGACGCTGGCGGTGGCGGCGAGGCTCCTGCGGCGGGCGGGAGCCGAGGGAGTGTTTCCGCTGGTACTCGCCATCCAGGGGTGAAACGGGGCGTGAACAATAGGTAACTGGGCAGGGATATGAGAGTCATACCGGTTGATTCCAGTCAGCGGCCTCAATTGCTCGTTGCCGCCCGCGCACGGGCCAGGAAGAATTGGGAAGCAGCCCCGCACGGCCCGAACGCGGTCCGGTTGGACCGTGCCGTGGTGCGCCCTCACTCGACCCTGCCCGCGGAGCGGGCGCGTCTCCGAAGGGAGGATCGTGACCCTCGGATTCGCTCCGTCCTCAGCCGTTCCTGCCGCGTCGTCGTCCGGTTCGCCCAGCCGCCTCGCCCGGATGCTCGAACCGGCGGAGTGGACCGCGGCGGGGATCCCTCTGCTGCGCAGTCCCCGTGAGGTCGTCAGCGGCCTCCATTCCCGACACGCGCCCACGCCCTCGACGGCGGTCGTCGCCGTCCTCGACCACGAGGAACGGCTCGTCGCCAGTGCCTCGTTCACCCGTCGGCCGACCCCGGCCGACGGCTGGGAGTTCCGCAACGCCCTGCTCGCCCACCTGCGCCGGGTCATCCCGCACGATCTGCGCCGCCGGGTCCCCGTACGCACGGCCGTGCTGCTCTACTGCCGCGAGGGCGACGAGCGCTGGACGGAGGAGGACGGCGCCTGGATGTGGGGGCTGCGGGACGCCTGCACGCTCCATGGGCTGCGCTGCGGCGCGTACATCACGCTGACCGGAGGCGGCTGGCAGGTGCTCGGCGAGGGCCGGGGCGGGCGCAGTCCCGGTTCCGACTCGCCGCCGACGCCGCTGGGCGAGGACTCCGCCCTCGACCGGCTGGTGCCGCGCATCGCGAGCGGTGCGCCCGAACCCCTGCGCCGGGCCGCCGCCCGCTGAGCGGACTGCCGGCCACAGGGGTACGGACCGATCGCACCGGCAGCGCGCGCCCGGCACGAACCGGCAGCGCACGCCACGAACCGGCCCGAACGACCGGCCACAGGAGCCGCGGAGGACCGGCGCGACCAACGTCGGGAGCACGGTCCGGCGTCGAGGGTCGCCCATTCCAGAGCGGCGCACCGGCGGACCTGGTGATCGGCGCGGGAGCTGGACGGATCCGCGGCTGCGCCGGGGAGGCGGCTCGCCGTCTCCGGAAGCGGGCGGTCACGACCGCCCGTTACCACGGGCCGGAGCGGCCGTCTGCGGCGGTCGTCCCGCCGCGGAAGTCCGCCCGGCCGCCCGAGGGGCGGCCGGGGTGCGGACGGGTGTGATCAGACGCCCGCGCCGAGCACGGCGTCGACGCGCTTCGGGTCACCGCAGACGATCAGCAGGGCACTCGCCCGCGTCATCGCCTCGGGCAGTCGGCGCGCGACGTCCTCGTCGGAGCCGCCGTTGACCGCGACGACCACCACGGGGCGGACGGCCGCCCGGGCCACGGCGGAGGCGTCCGCGAAGAACACGTCCTCGCGGGCGTCCTGCTGCGCCCAGTAGGCGGCCTCGCCGAAGGACAGCTCGTGGGCCGCCCAGGGGTGCTGCTCACCGGTGGTGAGCACGAGGACGTCGCCGGGCGCCCGGCCGGACTCCAGGAGCAGGTCCACGGCCTCCTCGGCGGCGTCGATCGCGCCGTCGGCGGGGGCGGGGATCACCTGGATCTGCGGTGCGGAACCCGCGTCGGAACGATTCTCCGCCGGGGAGGCGGGGACGACAGCGGGCGGGCGCGGCATCGGCGGTGCGGGCCTGGCCGGTCCGGGGCCCGGACGTCCGGGACGCGGAGAGGCCGCGGAACGCGGGCCGGGTACGGGTCGAGGGGTCGGCACGGGGCGGCCGGCGGCCGCGGTCGCGCGGGGACCCTGGGCACTCTCGTGAATCTGAGGCTCCTCGGGGATGAGAGGCATGGGTGGATATCTATCAAACGCCGTCGCGCGGGGCTCCGGCGGGTGGGCACACAGGTGTGCCCCGGCTGCTGAAAGGGGCTCTGCCGGAGGGTTCCCAGGGGGAACACCGGAGAATCCAGGAGCCGGAAGTCAGAAGTCGAAGCCGAGCTGGCCCCCGCTTTCCAGTGCGGCCGCCTCGGCGGAGATGCGAACCTTCTTGAGATGCCGCCAGCGCGGCATCGCGTCGAGGTAGGCCCAGGAAAGCCGGTGGTGCGGGGTGGGCCCCAGCTCTGCGAGCGCCGCCTTGTGGACCGGCGAAGGGTAGCCCGCGTTGGCCCCGAAGCCGTACGCGGCATAGCCCTCCGCCTCGGTCTCCAGCTCGGCCATCAGGTTGTCGCGCCGGACCTTGGCGATCACGGAGGCCGCGGCGACGGCGACGCAGGACTGGTCGCCCTTGATCACCGTGCGAACCTGCCAGGGGCTGCCCAGGTAGTCGTGTTTGCCGTCGAGGATCACGGCGTCGGGACGGACCGGCAGGGCCTGCAGGGCGCGGACCGCGGCCAACCGCAGCGCGGCGGTCATCCCGAGCTCGTCTATCTCGGCCGGCGAGGCGTCGCCCAGCCCGTACGCGGTGACCCACTGCTCGAGTTCCGCGGCGAGCGTCGTCCGGCGCTTCGGGGTGATCAGCTTGGAGTCGGTGAGCCCGGCGGGCGGGCGGCGCAGGCCGGTGACGGCGGCGCAGACCGTGACGGGACCGGCCCATGCCCCGCGTCCGACCTCGTCGATCCCGGCGATGATCTTGGCGCCGGTGGTGGCTCGGATCGAGCGCTCGACACTGTGGGTGGGTGGTTCGTACGGCATGGCGCCCTCAGGTTACGCCGCCGGAAGCCCAGCCCGGTACCCGGATTCCACGTGATGATCCCCTGAGGGCCGAAACACGGTGCCCATCTCGGCCTGCCCGGCCGCCCGGCCGGCCCGCTAGCGCCGCAGCAGGGGCACCATGACCAGGTCGATCATCTCGGCGATCTCGGCGTCGCTCCATTCGCTTCCGCACACCTTGGACCGGTACATCATCATGGCCGGCATCACGTCGTAGACCGCCTCGTGGGCAGCGTCCTCACGCACCTCACCCCGGGCGATGCCGCGCTCCACCACGGCGCGCAGGAGTCTCTGCGAGGGCTCGATCACCCCGGTGAGGATCAGTTCCTGAAACCGCTCGGAGGCCTCGCTGTCGCATTCGTGAAGGACGGCGCGCAGGGCATAGCCGGGCTTCGAGTACATCGCGGCCCGCACCCTGCGGCACAGCTGGTAGAGGTCCTCGCGCACCCCGCCGTGGTCGGGCGCCTCGTCGAGGGCGGGGAGGCCCGTCCTCAGCGCGTCCGCGACCAGGTCCTCCTTCGACGACCACCGGCGGTACACCGCGGCCTTGCCGGTCTGCGCGCCGACGGCGACGCCCTCCATGGTCAGGCCGTTCCAGCCGACGGTGCCGAGCTGTTCGAGGGCGGCTTCCAGAATGGCGCGTTCCAGCACCGGACCGCGGCGCCGTGGTGCCGACCCGTGCGGCCGAGCGGCGGCCTCGGAGTGCGAAGTACCCATCAGAACCTCTCTGTTGAGATCGAAACGGGTCATCCCGGCGGTGCTCAGTGAACGGTTGCGTTCCCTGAGGGGGAGTCACTACCGTGGACGACAGTGAACGAGTGCGTTCACTGAATTCTTCCGTGGGGGATGCACAGTGACAACATCGCCGGTGGACACCCAGCTCGATCCGGGCACCGCCCGGTATCCGAATCGGCCGGGAATCGCCCTCGCCGTCATCGCCGCCTGTCAGTTGATGGTCGTCCTTGACGCCACGATCGTGAACATCGCGCTGCCGCACATCCAGGAGGCGCTCTCCTTCTCGACCACCGACCTGTCGTGGGTGCTCAGCGCGTACACCCTGACCTTCGGCGGTCTGCTCCTGCTCGGCGGCCGGGCAGGCGACATCCTCGGGCGCCGCCGGGTGTTCCTGACCGGCATCCTGCTCTTCACCCTCGCCTCCCTGCTGGGCGGCTTCGCCCAGGAGCCGTGGCAACTCCTCGCCGCGCGCGCCCTCCAGGGCGCCGGCGGCGCGATCGCCTCGCCCACCTCGCTCGCCCTGATCACCACGACGTTCCCCGAAGGCCCCGAGCGCAACCGCGCCTTCGGCGTCTTCGCGGCGGTCTCCGCCGGTGGTGGCGCGATAGGCCTGCTCGCCGGCGGCATGCTCACCGAATGGCTCGACTGGCGCTGGGTGTTCTTCGTGAACGTCCCGATCGGCCTGCTCATCGCCTTCCTGACCCCGCGCTTCATCAACGAGTCGGAGCGTCACCCGGGTCGCTTCGACCTCGCCGGGGCCCTGTCCTCCACCCTCGGCATGGCCGCCCTGGTCTACGGCTTCATCCGCGCCTCGGAGGAGGGCTGGAAGGACTCGCTGACCATCGGGTCGTTCGTCGCCGCGGTGATCCTGCTCGCCGCCTTCGCCGTCGTCGAGTCGCGGGCGCGTGAACCCATCACGCCCCTGCGCATGTTCGCCGACCGCAACCGTTCCGGCACGTACGTGATCATGCTCAGCCTGGCCGCCGCCATGTTCGGCATGTTCTTCTTCATCGTCCTCTTCGTGCAGAACGTGCTCGGCTACACCCCGATTCAGGCCGGCCTCGCCTTCCTGCCGGTCACGCTCGCCATCGGCGTCGGCGCCGGGCTGGCCCAGCGACTGCTGCCCGTCCTCGGCCCGAAGCCGTTCATGGTGACGGGTGCGGCGCTCACCGGGACCGGTCTGTTCTGGCTGACCTTCATCGAACCGGACAGCTCCTATCTGGGCGGCGTGCTGGGCCCCATGGTCACCTTCGGCGTCGGCATGGGCCTCAACTTCGTGACGCTCACGCTGACCGCGGTCTCGGGAGTCGCGCAGCACGAGGCGGGCGCCGCCTCGGGCCTGCTCAACGCCACCCAGCAGGTGGGAGGTTCGCTCGGTCTGTCGATCCTGGTCACCGTCTTCGGCACGGCGAGCAGGAACGAGGGGGAGCAGCAGGTGCCGGACTTCCTCGCCCACGCGACCCCGGAGCAGAAGGCGGCGTTCCTCAGGGAGAAGCAACTGCCGGCGCCCTGGTCCCACGACGTGCTGACGGCCGGCATCTCCAGCGCCTTCACCGCCGCCGTCGCGATGGCGCTGATCGCGCTCGTCACCGCCGTGACCGTGATCCGGGTCCGCAAGAGCGACCTGGAGGCCCTCAGCGGCAAGGCGGAGGCGGCCGGTCCGGTCGCCTGACACCTGACCTCCGGCACACGACGGCGTGCCGTCCCTCTCGTACGGGGGGCGGCACGCCGTCCGCTGTGCGGGGGCCGGGGGATCAGGGCGCGTAGGGGTCCGCGTCCGGGTCGTACTGCTCGTCGCGGGTGGCTCCGCCGCATGCGGCCCGACCGCTCACGCCCCGCTCGGCCAGGATGCCCCTGGCCCGGGCCTCGGAAAGGCTGGTCTCGTACCAGCTCTTCTCCCGGGCGTCCTCGAGCTGGTCGGCGATGTCCCGGAGGGCGCAGGAGCGCAGGGGCTCGGGCAGCCGGTCGAGCGCCGGTACGGCGTCGGCGGAGAGGCCCCGCAGATAGCGGACGTCGATCTTGTCGAGCCGCTCGTAGCGCTGGACGTTCTGCTCGGCGATGACGGCGTCGGGGCGGATCACTCCGAAGGCCAGCACGAAACCGGCGGCGCTCACCGCGAGGGCGCGGGGCAGCATCCGGGCGCCCCAGATCCCCGCGGCGATGATGAGCAGGATCGCCGCGCCGAGCCAGATCTCCATGGCCGCGACGGAGATCCGCAGCCGGGTGAGTCCGTACGCGTCCACGTACAGGTCCATCCTGCGCAGCGCCGAGGCGACCACGACCAGGGTGAGGACGCACAGGGTGCCGAGCACGCCCCGGACCAGCCGCCGGTCGCCCGCGCTCTCGCGCGGCGCCCAGCGCAGCGCCAGGCCGATGACCGCGAGGGTGAGCAGGGTGGCCCACAGCAGCTGCCAGAAGCCCTGGCGCGCGTACTCGGCGTAGGTGAGGCCGGTCTCGCTGAGGACCTTGTCGTAGCCGCCGAAGAGCACCGCGAGCTGAATCGCGATGAAGGCCGCGAAGAGCAGGTTCAGGACGATCAGCGGGAGCGCCCACTCGAAGCGGCCGCGGGCCCGCCCGGGGCTGAAGGTCATCCGGTCCCAGCGCAGCGGGGCCGCGCCGGTGCGGGCGACCGCGAGGGCGCCGAACAGGCCGAGGAGGAAGCACAGCACCCGCCAGGGCGCCTGTTCCACCGAGATGTCCGGCATGAGCGAGCCGAGCAGGTCGGCGAATGCGGCGTCCGCCCCGGCGAACAGCGCGCCGAAGACGACCAGGAGGCCGAGGGCGATGAGGACGGTGCGCAGCACCGGTACCCAGCGGCCCTGCGAGCCGCTCGCGCGCTCGCGCACACCGCGCCATGTCCACAGCATGCCGGTGCCGACGGAGTCGAAGAGGCCGATCGGTCCGAACAGCATGCTGGGCCAGCTCCGGCCGCCGTGCAGGGCGAAGCCGGTGAGCCCCAGGGCGGCGACGATCGCGAGGAAGGTCGGCCAGCCGGCGTCGCTCAGGGCGGGCACGACGAGCAGGGCCGCACCGCCGATCGCCCAGACCAGCGTCCAGGGGCGCAGCCGACGGCCGGCCGCGCGGGCGGCGAGGGCCCCGGCGAAGGTCGCCGGCACGGCGACGAGCAGCAGGTTCACACCCGCGCCCGCCCCGAGGAAGAGCGCGGCGAACAGTGCGGTCGCCAGGATCGCCCCCAGCGTCGCGGCGGTCGGGCGGGCGGGCTCCGCGGGCCGCAGCCTGCTGGGGGCGGGCTTCCGCGGCTGACCCCAGGCCTGGTAGGGCGGATACGCCCCCGGCCCGTACGGCCCCGGTACGGGTCCCCCTGGGACTGGTACGGGCCCCCCGGGTCCGGGGCGACCGGGTCCGGGCCCTCCGGGTACGGGCCCGGACTGCACGGCAGCGGCCTGGGCGGCGGTCGCGGCGCCGGCCGGGCCGGGCTGCACGGCAGCGGCCGGGACGGCGGCCGCGGCGCCGGCCGGTGCGGCAACAGGCCAGCCGGCGCCCGTGGGCAGGGCATCGGCCGGCGGCGGGCCGTCGGCCGGCGGCGCCGCAGACGCGGCGACCTGTTGCCCTGTCTCCGGCTTCGGCTCGGCGGCCTTCCCGCTCGCGGTGATGCTCGCGGCGTCGCCGACGGCGGTCTGCTGGGGCTCGCCCCCGTCCCTCGGCTCCGGGCCGTCGTTCGACGGCTCTGCGGACGGTGGGCTGTCCTTCGGCGGTTCTGCGGACGGTGTGTCGGTCACGGGACCCCCTCCCGGCCCGGTCCGCGCGGTCCTGCGGCGGAGGGCGGCGGTCCCGGGTGTCTCGTCGGCACGCTGTTGTCATGATCAGCGCTGCGGAGTGGCCGACTCTAACCGCGGCAGGCGCAGGTGAACCGGCCCGGCCGCAGCTGTGGCAGGACCGTGACACTGGGCCCGCCCGACGACGGCCGGGTCCCGGGGCGCGGGCGCCCCGGGACGGCACGCTTCTAGGAACGGACCCCCGCGGGCACCCAGTCGGGAAGTGCCTCGGTCTGCTCCAGCCACGCGGCCGGCGGAGCCCCGGCCGGACCGGCGGCGGCCACGACGCCACCGGCGATCGCGCACGTGGTGTCCACGTCACCGCCCACCCCCGCGGTGGTCCAGAACACCCGCTCGAAGTCGCCGAGGGCCCGGGCCGCCGACCAGAGCGCGAACGGCACGGTGTCGTGCGCGCTGGTACGCCGTCCGCTGCCGAGGACCGCGGCGACCGTCCCGGCGTCGCCGTAGTCGAGCATGTCGCGGGCCCGGCGGAGCCCGGCCCCGACGGCGCTGCGCGGCACCAGTGCGACGACTCCGTCGAGCAGCGCCTCGGGTGTGGGCGGACCGGCCGGGTCGGCGGCGAGTGCGGCCGCGGCGGCGACGGCCATCGCCCCGACCACGGCCTCGCGGTGCTGGTGGGTCGTGTACGCCGAGATCTCGGCCTGGTGGGTCGCCTGTTCGGGGTCGTCGGCGTACCAGGCGCCGAGGGGCGCGATCCTCATGGCGGCGCCGTTGCCCCACGAGCCCTGCCCCTTGAAGAGCCCGGCCGCGAGCTGCCGCCAGTCCCCTCCCTCACGGATGAGCCGGAGCATCCGGTTGACGGCGGGGCCGTAGCCGCGGTCGAAGTCGTGGTGACGGGCGAAGGACTCGGCGAGCGCGTCCTGGTCGATCCGGCCGTGGGCGACCAGCACGGCCAGGACCGAGCAGGCCATCTCCGTGTCGTCGGTCCACTGCCAGGGACCGGTCGGCGGCTCGCGCCGCTTCAGCAGGGGATAGTTGGCGGGAACGAAGTACTGGGAGCCCAGGGCGTCTCCCACAGCCAGTCCGCGCAGGCTGGCCAGGGCGCGGTCGAAGCGCCGGTCGAGAGAGGAGTCAGCGGTCATCGCCCTGCCACTCTATCCGGTGGGGCCGTACGGTTCCGGGGTACGCCAGCGTTCGAAGGGCCGGTCGAGCCGGTACTTCCCGTCCTCCCCCAGCAGCAGCGTCCGGGTCTCGGCGTTGCCGGGGTTGGACAGGGACTCGAATTCGGCGACCGTCCAGTGGAACCAGCGCATGCAGAACAGGCGCATGGTCAGTCCGTGCGTGACGAGCAGGACGTTGGGCGGGTGGTCGGGCGCCTCGAAGCTCCGGTAGAGGCTCTCCAGGAAGGCCCCGACCCGGTCGTAGACATCGGCCCCGGACTCGCCCTGGGCGAAGCGGTAGAAGAAGTGCCCGTAGGCGTCCCGGTACACCTTCTGGAGGCGCACGTCCTCCCGCTCCTGCCAGTTTCCCCAGTCCTGCTCGCGCAGCCGGGGCTCCTCCCTGACCCGGACGCGACGGGGGTCGAGCCGGAACGCGCGCAGCGTCTCGTGGGTGCGGCGGTAGGGCGAGACGTAGACGCTCACGCGCTCCTCCCCGAACTGCTCCCGCAGTCGCAGTCCGGTCTCCTCCGCCTGTCGCCACCCCGTCGCGGTGAGCCTCAGGGCGTGGTCGGGCTCCCGCTCGTACACCGTGTCATCGACATTGCCCTCGGACTCTCCGTGCCGTACGAGAACGATGCGCCGCGGTCGTGCCATGCGACGACCCTAGACGGCCCTCGGCCGGACGGCTCGGTCGAGCAGGCGTCCAAAGTCCGTCCGGCGTGTGCGACCGGTGAACCTGCGGCGCGGTTCGCGGTTATGGGAGACGACGACCACGGCCCCCTCCCACCGCTCCAGGCAGGCGATGCCGGGGCGGGCCTGCTCGCGGCCGGAGAGGCTGCCGAGCCGTCGCTCACGGCCTATGTGCGCCAGACCGAGGCCGTGCATCGCCTTGCCGACGCGCGCGTCGGCCTCGTATCCGCCGCGTGATGGGAAGGCGGTGAGCTGTGCGCGGAAGGGTGGGCCTACCCGCGCCGTTCTCGCCCACGGCCCCTATCGGCTCGCCTGGGCGCACGGCGAGCGAGGTCCGATCGAGCAGCATGCGTCCGCCGCGGGTCACGGTCACGTCGTGAAGTGAGATCTGCGTGGGCAAGGGGCGCCCCCCAGGGCCTTGAGGCTCAGCTAACGCAACAGGTGTCGCGTTACGACGAGTGTGGCACACTCATCCCACTAACGCAACGGGAGTAGCAATTGAACGAGTCGCAGCGCATGGCGAACGCGTCACCGCCCACCCCCGCTCCCGCCCCCGCTCCCGCCCCCGCTCCCGGCAGCCGGCGCCCCGGCGGCCGCACCGCCCGCACCCGCGCCGCCGTCCGCGACGCCGTGCTCACGGGCTTGGCCGAGCACGGCTATCCGGCACTCACCGTGGAATACGTCGCGGAGCACTCGGGGGTCCACAAGACGACGCTCTACCGGCGGTGGGGCGGGGTCGAGGGGATGGTCGCGGACGCGCTCGCGGGCGAGGACGAGTGGACGCCCCCGGACACGGGGAGCCTGGCCGGCGATCTGCGCGCGCTGGCCCATGAGGTGGTCGACGCCTTCGCGGATCCGGGGCAGGCCGCGGCGCCAGCGGCGTTGGTGGCCGCCGCGTTCCAGTCCGCGCAGGCCGCCGCGTCCCTGCGGGCGTTCTACGAGGAGCGCTTCCGGCGCTGCGAGAGTGTCGTCGAACATGCCGTGGCGCGGGGCGACGCACCGGCCGGCACGGACGCGGGCGCGGTCGTGCGCGCGGTCTCGGCACCCCTCTTCCTCCGGCTGTTCGTCACGCGGGAGCCGGTCGACGCCGCCGTCGCGGACCAGGCGGCGCGGACGGTCCTGGCGGCGGTGGAGGCGGGCGCCTTCACGCGGGAGCACGCCGGGCCCGCGGTCGGGGCCTCGAACGGCGCGGGCGCCTGAGCGCCGGCCGTCGTCCCCGCCCGGGGGAAGGCCCACGGGCCGCCCCGCACACGGGCCCACGAGACGGTCCTCGGGACGTCCCCCGGGGGACACGGCGGGCACCCGCCCACGGCCCACCCCGCGGCCTGGTCCCGCCCCTCACACCGTCCACGTCGGTTCGAGCTGCACCACGTCGCCCGTCATCGCGGCCACGTCCGCCTCGGTCTGCGCCCGCAGGCCGAGGCGCTCGACCCTTTCCGCCCGGTACTTGCCGTGCTCCGCCGCCGAGTTCCACATCGACAGGACCAGGAACTCGTGCCCGGGCGCATCGCCGAACATGCCACGGAGCATCCCGGGGGACCCGGCCATCGCCGGGTTCCACACCTTCTCCTGCATCAGGGCGAAGTGTTCGACGCGCTCCGCATGCACCCGGCAGTGCGCGACCCGGGCCACGTCGGCGTCGGCGAAGCGCGGCTCGAAGCCGGTCTTCACGTCGAAGCGGTGGTCGAAGAGCCTCACCTGGAGATCCCGGTGCGTGCCGACCTGCGCGGCGGCGAGCCGGTCGTGCGACCGCGCCATGAACGAGTCGTAGAACGCCCGGCTCTCCCAGAACGCGAAGACATGGGCGACATCCGGCCGCAGCCGGCTCCATCCCCCGCCCTGCCCCCGGAATCCCGGCTCTCCGAGCAGCCCCGCCCACTTCCGCTGCCCCCGCTCGAACCCTCGACGGTCCACCACGGTGCAGCGAATCCACTTGACCAGCACCGCGCCATGGTACGGGGCGGAGCGACGCGCCGTCAGACCTCGCCGGAGTGCACCCGCACCAGCCCCTCGGTCTCCTCCTCGTCCAGTGCGATGCCGAAGAGCTCGGTGAGGGTCCCGGCCAACTCGGCCGGTCCCACCCGTCGTTCCTCAGGCGTCCCGTCGACACGGACCGAGGTCAGGCGGTCGCGCACCAGCGCCCTGCGCGTCTCGGCGCCGGGCAGATGGGCCACCACCTGCCCGAGGAAGCGCGAGCGGGGATGGCTGGAGCTGTAGTGGTTCATGAGCTCGAAGTCGACGGGGTACAGGGCGTGCGGGGCGAAGGAGTAGAGATCGGTCCACCCCTCCGGGCGAAGCGAGCGCAGCACGTGGACGCCCTCCGCCTCGGCGCCGACGCCGAAGACCCATCCGTCCTGCTCGACGCGCGCGCCGTCGGCGAGCGGAACCGGCTCCAACGGGCCCTGCCACCCGAACCCGGCGTCCGCAAGCCACTGTTCACCGTCGAGGGTGACGACGAGCAGCGCGTGGGTGATCGGCGTCAGCACGTCCCCGCGCGTACGGTTCCGGGCGCCGCGCCCCCGCACCTCGAAGCCGACACGCTCCAGCGCGGCGGCGAGCAGGCTGTTCTGCTCGTAGCAGTAGCCGCCGCGCCGCCGGCCGACGAGCTTCGCCTCAAGATCCCTGACGTGGAGGGAGATCCGGCGCCCCAGCGCGACGTCGAGGTTCTCGAAGGGGATCGCCGACACGTGCGCCCGGTGCAGGGCGCGCAGCGTCGCGAGGTCGGGCGTGAGGCGCCCCGAGTACCCGATCCGCGCCAGATATGCGTCCAGATCCAGCTCTTCCCCGCCCCACATCCCGTGGCCCCCTTGTTCGGATGACATGTTGATCACATGACACCATGAACAGATCGTCAGGAACCGTGCGGAGAGAGGGGATTCACCATGAGCGGGCTCAACAAGGGGGTCGGCAAGGTCGAGGTGGCGCTCAAGTGGGACCCCAGTCCGGCCGGCGCGCCCGCGCACGACCTGGACATCGTGGCGGGTGTCTACACGGCGGACGCCCCGTACGGTCCTCCGGACTATCTCGTGCACTTCGACAGCCGCTCCCCCGACGGCACCATCACCCTGCACCGCGACAGCCGTACGGGTCAGGGCTTCGGCTACGACGAGGCGATGACCCTGGAGCTGACGCGGCTCGCGCCGCGGTACGCGCGCGTGGTGGTGGGCTTCGCGATACAGCAGGGCGGCGGACGGCTCACCTTCGGCCAGGTGGCGGGGCTGGGCGTCCGCGTGCGTGAGGGCTACACGGACCTCCTGGTCGACGACCTGTCGTCCCTGGCGGACGCCACCGCGGCGACGGCCGCCGAGTTCGTCCGCGACGGCGAGGAGGGCTGGACCTTCCGCCCCCTCCTCCACGGACTCGACACGGATCCGGGCGACTTCGGCGCGGTGATGGGCGAACGGCGCGCGTAAGGCACGGAGGAGGGACCGGCTCGCGGGGGCCGGTTCCTCCCGTGCTCAGCGTCCCGACCAGCCCGGGACCGTCGGCAGCACGCTCTCGGCGATCCGCAGCAGTGCCGCGTCGTCGGGCCAGGCCTGGTCGTAGCGCCAGATGACGATCTCGTAGGCCCCGCCGCCGTCCTTGGCGTCCTTGGCGACCAGCAGATGGCGGGCGATGCCGCCCGTGCGGGTCTCGGCCTTGCCCCCGCCGCCGAGCGGCACGGCGAACGCGAGGGTGCGGTCCGAGTAGAAGACCGCCTGGCGCCCCAGAACCTTCGTGGGCTCCGCCGTGTTCCCCAGGAGGCGGCCGAGTCGGGAGACCGGGAGCCTGTCGTAGGAGACCGCAAGCTTCACGGAGTACGTCGGCAGGGTCACGTTCCCCTCGGGCGAGGGGCTCCTGTCGTCCCCGTCCGTCCACCCGTCGCTGCCCCAGGCCGTGCTCGCCTGTTCCCCGGGTGTGCCCAGCAGGGCCGGAAGATCCGGACGGTTCAGCACCTCGCACAGCCGCGTGCCGGAGACGTACCGCGCCGGCATGGTCCCCGTCGCCGCCGTGCAGACCGCGGGCCGCTCCGCGGCGCTGCTCTCCGGCGAGTTCCCGGCCATGTACCAGAAGCCCCCGGCCAGCATGCCGCCCAGGATCAGCGCCGTCGCCACCTGTGCACCCACATGCGGACGCGCGGCCTCCCCGGCCCCTTCACCAGCCATGATTCCCCCCTGCTCACCGCGCTCTTCGCGCGCCGCAGAGCCTAACCGGTGATCCTTTCCGGGCGCACCCGCCCGGTCCGCGCACCGGGCGGGAGCAGAGGGCCGCGGACACGGACGAGGGGAGCCGGCTCAGGGCCGCGGACGCGGAAGAGGGCGCCGGCTCAGGGCCGGCGCCCTCATCTCACGCGCTGTTCAGGACGGTCAGCTGCAACCGCTGGTCGAGCCGCAGCCCTCGCAGATGTAGCAGGAGCCGGCGCGCTGCATCTTCGTACCGCAGGAGAAGCAGAGCGGGGCGTCCGCGCTGATGCCGAGCTGCATCTCGACGAGCTCCGCGGAGGTGTGGGCCTGCTTCGGGGCCGGGACCTCGGCCTTCACCGGGGCGGCGACGGCCTTCAGCTCCTGGGCGCGCGGGGCGGACTGGGCCAGTCCCTCGACGTCCATGTCGACGTCCTCGACGGACTGCTCGTACGAGCCGGTCTCCAGGTGGCGCTGGCGCTCCTCGGCGGAGTGGATGCCGAGCGCGGAGCGGGTCTCGAAGGGCAGGAAGTCGAGCGCCAGGCGGCGGAAGATGTAGTCGACGATCGACTGCGCCATCCGCACGTCCGGGTCGTCCGTCATGCCGGCCGGCTCGAAGCGCATGTTGGTGAACTTCGAGACGTAGGTCTCCAGCGGCACGCCGTACTGCAGACCGACGGAGACGGCGATGGAGAAGGCGTCCATCATGCCGGCGAGCGTCGAGCCCTGCTTGGACATCTTGAGGAAGACCTCGCCGAGACCGTCGTCCGGGTAGGAGTTGGCGGTCATGTAGCCCTCGGCGCCACCGACCGTGAAGGAGGTGGTGATCCCCGGGCGGCCCTTCGGGAGGCGCTTGCGGACCGGGCGGTACTCGATGACCTTCTCGACGGCCTCGCGGATCGTCGCCTCGGTCTTCGCGGTCACCTCGGCCTTCTCGTCCTCCTTCTTCTTGGCGGAGAGCGGCTGGCCGACCTTGCAGTTGTCGCGGTAGATCGCGAGCGCCTTGACGCCCAGCTTCCACGCCTCGAAGTAGATCTCCTCGACCTCCTCGACGGTCGCCGTCTCCGGCATGTTGACCGTCTTGGACAGGGCGCCCGAGATCCAGGGCTGGATGGCGGCCATCATGCGGACGTGGCCCATCGCGGAGATGGAGCGCTCGCCCATGGCGCAGTCGAAGACCTCGTAGTGCTCGGTCTTCAGGCCGGGAGCATCGATCACGTTGCCGTTCTCGGCGATGTGGGCGACGATCGCCTCGATCTGCTCCTCCTGGTAGCCCAGGCGGCGCAGGGCCTGCGGGACGGTGCCGTTGACGATCTGCATCGAGCCGCCGCCGACCAGCTTCTTGAACTTGACCAGGGCGAGGTCGGGCTCGAGGCCGGTGGTGTCGCAGGACATCGCGAGACCGATGGTGCCGGTCGGGGCGATGACCGAGGCCTGCGCGTTGCGGAAGCCGTTCTTCGCGCCGAGGCGGACGACGTCCTGCCAGGCCTCCGTGGCGGCGGCCCAGATCGGGGTGTCCAGGTCGTCCATGCGGACGGCCTTGTCGTTGGCGTCGGCGTGCTGCTTCATGACGCGCTGGTGCGGCTCGGCGTTGCGGGCGTAGCCGTCGTAGGGGCCGACGACCGCGGCCAGCTCGGCGGAGCGCCGGTACGAGGTGCCGGTCATCAGGGAGCTGATGGCGCCGGCGAGGGCGCGGCCGCCGTCGGAGTCGTACGCGTGGCCGGTCGCCATCAGCAGGGCGCCGAGGTTGGCGTAGCCGATGCCGAGCTGGCGGAAGGCGCGGGTGTTCTCGCCGATCTTCTGGGTGGGGAAGTCGGCGAAGCAGATGGAGATGTCCATCGCGGTGATGACGAGCTCGACGACCTTGGCGAAGCGCTCGACGTCGAAGGACTGGTTGCCCTTGCCGTCGTCCTTGAGGAACTTCATCAGGTTCAGCGAGGCGAGGTTGCAGGACGTGTTGTCCAGGTGCATGTACTCGCTGCACGGGTTCGAGCCGTTGATGCGGCCGGACTCGGGGCAGGTGTGCCAGCGGTTGATCGTGTCGTCGTACTGGATGCCCGGGTCGGCGCAGGCCCACGCGGCCTCGGCCATCTTGCGGAAGAGCGACTTGGCGTCGACCTCCTCGATGACCTCACCGGTCATGCGGGCGCGCAGGCCGAACGTGCTGCCGGCCTCGACCGCCTTCATGAACTCGTCGTTCACGCGGACGGAGTTGTTGGCGTTCTGGTACTGGACGGACGTGATGTCGTCGCCGCCCAGGTCCATGTCGAAGCCCGCGTCACGGAGGGCGCGGATCTTCTCCTCCTCCTTGACCTTGGTCTCGATGAAGTCCTCGATGTCCGGGTGGTCGACGTCGAGGATGACCATCTTGGCGGCGCGGCGGGTGGCACCGCCCGACTTGATCGTTCCCGCGGAGGCGTCGGCACCGCGCATGAAGGAGACCGGGCCGGAGGCGTTGCCGCCGGAGGAGAGGAGCTCCTTGGAGGAGCGGATCCGGGAGAGGTTCAGGCCGGCGCCGGAGCCGCCCTTGAAGATCATGCCCTCTTCCTTGTACCAGTCGAGGATCGACTCCATGGAGTCGTCGACGGACAGGATGAAGCAGGCGGAGACCTGCTGGGGCTGCGGCGTGCCGACGTTGAACCACACCGGGGAGTTGAAGCTGAAGATCTGGTGCAGGAGGGCGTAGGCCAGCTCGTGCTCGAAGATCTCGGCGTCGGCGGGCGAGGCGAAGTAGCCGTGCTCCTCGCCGGCCTTCGTGTAGGTCTTCACGATCCGGTCGATGAGCTGCTTGAGACCGGTCTCGCGCTGCGGGGTGCCGACGGCCCCGCGGAAGTACTTGCTGGTGACGATGTTGACCGCGTTCACCGACCAGAAGTCGGGGAACTCGACGCCACGCTGCTCGAAGTTGATCGAGCCGTCGCGCCAGTTGGTCATGACGACGTCACGGCGCTCCCAGTTCACCTCGTCGTACGGATGCACGCCGGGGGTGGTGTGGATGCGCTCGATACGCAGGCCCTTGCTCGCCGCCTTGGCTCCCTTGGTGCGGGAACCACGTGCCGGACCGCTCGCCGTCTCTGTCATGCCGCCTCCCATATACGGGCAAAACACACTGGAGCGCCAGGAAAATTCCAGGGCTCCGTTTTCTGTACTGACGTCTGTAGTGCTCTTGCCACGAACGCCTCGCGGATCGCTCGGGGCAGGTCTTCCGGGGGCCGCGTGGCGGCCCGGTCGCCGGACCCGGCGGGTCCGGCCCGCCGGCCTAGTCGGCGGCGGTGGCGGGAACGGGGACCCCGGGGGTCGCCCCAGTCCCACCGTCCCCGGCGGGAGGCCGCTCACGGAGTTCCGCGATGGCGGCCTCGAAGTCTTCCAGGCTGTCGAAAGCCTTGTAAACGGACGCGAATCGCAGGTACGCGACGAGATCGAGTTCCTGCAGCGGGCCGAGGATGGCCAGCCCCACGTCGTGGGTGGTCAGCTCGGCGCTCCCGGTGGCGCGCACCGCCTCCTCGACCCGCTGGCCGAGCTTGGCGAGGGCGTCCTCGGTGACGGGCCGCCCCTGGCATGCCTTGCGGACGCCGGAGATGACCTTGGTGCGACTGAAGGGTTCGGTGACCCCGGACCGCTTGACCACCATGAGCGAACACGTCTCGACCGTCGTGAAACGACGGGAGCACTCGGGGCACTGGCGGCGGCGGCGGATGGACGTCCCGTCGTCGGTCGTGCGACTGTCGACGACACGGCTGTCGGGGTGCCTGCAGAAGGGGCAGTGCATGTGGTTCCGACCCTCCCTCACGGCACGACTGAATGGCTTCGCCAGGCCCGTCAAGGCCCCTCGAAGCGACCACCAGCATAGGCGATCCGAGCACCCCCGGCAGACCGGGGACCACTACTTGTGGGTGGCAGCTGACATGCAACCACTAGATCTTGGGTTGGTCCGCCATTTCACCCCTGCGCGTGTCGCACCGGGAGCGGGCGTCCGGAGGAGTCCCCGACCGGCCACGAGGGTACGGGAAGGGCGCGGCTGCGGCTGTTCCGGGGTCGCCGGTGCCACACTGGGAGGGCGCCCCGGACCGGACGGCCCGCCGATCCGGCTCGGCGGTGAAGACTACCGTAATGACCGATTTGGGACGTCGACCGGTTCTGCCTATACACCCCCACGCATACACACGTAAGGCGAACTGCGAATTTTCACTCGAACGTGTGTTTGGCGCAACCTTTCGAAAGCTACTACCGTTGTGCCAGCCAGGGAGACCATTCGAGAGGGGCCGCCGACGTGACCACCACCGCAGACAGTGCCACCATCACTGCCCAGGACCGCTCCCAGGGCCGACTCGAGCCGGTGCACGCGATGAATGACTCAGTCATGAACGGGGAGGGGGAGCCCGGACGACCCGCGCGCTCGCTCCCCGGACGACCTCCAGGGATCAGGGCGGACAGCTCGGGTCTCACCGACCGCCAGCGCCGGGTCATTGAGGTCATCCGCGACTCGGTGCAGCGTCGCGGGTACCCGCCGTCCATGCGCGAGATCGGGCAGGCCGTGGGCCTGTCCAGCACCTCGTCCGTGGCGCACCAGCTCATGGCCCTGGAGCGCAAGGGCTTCCTGCGCCGTGACCCGCACCGTCCGCGGGCCTACGAGGTACGCGGCTCGGACCAGCCGAGCACGCAGCCGACGGACACCACGGGCAAGCCCGCCGCCTCCTACGTCCCCCTGGTCGGACGCATCGCGGCCGGTGGCCCCATCCTGGCCGAGGAGTCCGTCGAGGACGTCTTCCCGCTCCCCCGGCAGCTGGTCGGCGACGGTGAGCTGTTCGTCCTCAAGGTGGTCGGCGACTCCATGATCGAGGCCGCGATCTGCGACGGGGACTGGGTCACGGTCCGCCGCCAGCCCGTCGCCGAGAACGGGGACATCGTGGCCGCCATGCTCGACGGCGAGGCCACGGTCAAGCGCTTCAAGCGCGAGGACGGGCACGTCTGGCTGCTGCCGCACAACGCGGCGTACCAGCCGATCCCCGGCGACGAGGCCACCATCCTCGGCAAGGTCGTCGCCGTACTGCGACGGGTGTGACCCCACCTCGTCCGCCCTGACCGGGCCCCGGGACCCACTGCGCCGGTCCCGGGGTCTGCTGTTTCCCCGGTGACCCTCGGCCTCGTTGCCGAGGGTCACCACGACGCGGTCCGCCCTGGCGGGCAGCGCCGCTTCCGACTTCGTGGGGTCCTGGGCAGGGCCCCACGAAGTCGTCGGCCGCTATGCCTGCGCCGTGGCCTGGGCGGCGGCGTCGATGGCCGCCAGGGACTTCCGCACCTGGTTGCGGTCCGTCGTGTACCAGAAGTCGGGCAGCGAGGCCTTCAGATAGCTGCCGTACCGCGCCGTCGCCAGCCGGGGATCGAGGATCGCGACCACACCGCGGTCCCCCGTCGCCCGTACGAGCCGGCCGGCGCCCTGAGCCATGAGCAGGGCGGCGTGCGTCGCCGCCACCGCCATGAAGCCGTTGCCGCCCGCGTCCTCGACCGCTTTCTGGCGCGCGCTCATCAGCGGGTCGTCCGGTCGCGGGAAGGGGATCTTGTCCATCACGACCAGCTGGCAGTTCGGCCCGGGGACGTCCACGCCCTGCCAGAGGGACAGCGTGCCGAACAGGCAGGTCTTCGGGTCGGCGGCGAAGTTCTTGATCAGCTCGCCGAGGGTGTCCTCGCCCTGGAGCAGGATGGGCAGCTCGGGAATCCTGGTCCGCAGCTCCTCGGCCGCCTGCTGGGCGGCACGCATGGAGGAGAACAGGCCCAGGGTGCGTCCCCCGGCGGCCTGCATCAGCTCGGTCAGCTCGTCCAGCATGTCGCCGCGCTCACCGTCCCGCGCGGGACGGTTCAGATGCTTCGCCACATAGAGGATGCCCTGCCGCGGATAGTCGAAGGGCGAGCCGACATCGATGCCCTTCCACACCGGCAGGTCCTCGCCCTGGATGCCCTCCGGGGCGAGGCCCAGTGAGGCGCCCACCCCGTTGAAGTCACCGCCCAGCTTGAGGGTGGCCGAGGTGAGGACGACCGAGCGGTCGGCGAACAGCTTCTCGCGCAGCAGGCCGGACACCGTCAGCGGCGCGACCCGCAGCGAGGCCCCGAACCGGTCGTGCCGCTCGTACCAGACGACGTCGTACTCCGAGCCCTGGGTGATCCTCTCGGCGACCCCGTGGACCGTCTCCACGGAGGCCAGGGCCTGCTTGCGGACCGCGTCCTCGTCCTGCACCGAGCGGTCCCGCGTGGAGCCGAGGGCGGTGATCACCGCACGCGAGGCGTCGCGCAGGGCGGTCAGCGCGTAGCCGAGGTCCTCCGGGATCTCCTCCAGGCGACCCGGCAGCGCCAGCTCCATCACCCTCTCGAAACCCTCGGCGGCGGTCTGCAGCTGATCGGCGACCTTCTCGTCGACCAGCTTCGCCGACCGCCGCACCGCACGGTTGACCTGCCCCGGGGTGAGCTCGCCGGTGGCGACCCCCGTCACCCGGGAGACCAGCTCGTGGGCCTCGTCGACGATGAGCACCTCGTGCTGCGGCAGGACCGGCGCACCCTCGATGGCGTCGATGGCGAGCAGCGCGTGGTTCGTGACGACGACCTCGGCCAGCTTGGCGCGCTCGCGGGCCGCCTCGGCGAAGCACTCCGCCCCGTACGCGCACTTGCTCGCGCCCAGGCATTCGCGCGAGGAGACGGAGACCTGGCCCCAGGCCCGGTCGGAGACGCCCGGCGTGAGGTCGTCCCGGTCGCCGGTCTCGGTCTCGTCGGACCAGTCGCGCAGCCGCAGCAGGTCCTGACCGAGCTTGCTGGTGGGGGCCGCCGCCTCGAAGGGGTCGAAGAGCCCCTCCTCCTCGTCCTGCGGCACGCCCTCGTGGAGACGGTGCAGGCAGAGGTAGTTCGACCGGCCCTTGAGCATGGCGAACTCCGGGCGCCGCCGCAGCTGCGGATGCAGCGCGTCGACCGTCCGCGGCAGATCGCGCTCGACGAGCTGGCGCTGGAGCGCCAGCGTCGCCGTCGCGATCACCACCCGCTCCCCCTGCGCCAGCGCCGGGACGAGATAGCCGAGGGACTTACCGGTGCCGGTGCCGGCCTGGACGAGGAGGTGGGAACCGTCGTCGATGGCCTCGGCCACGGCCGCGGCCATGGTGACCTGGCCGGGGCGCTCCACACCGCCGACGGCGGAGACGGCGGCGTGGAGGAGATCGGGGAGGGATGGCTTCGTCATAGCCCTTCCACCCTACGGGGCGGCACCGACAGCGGAGGCCGTCACGGTGATCACGCGAGCGGGTTGGGGACGGTGCCGTGGACGGCGGCGTGGGGCCGCTCGGGGCGGTCGCGGTAGCCGTCGAGGTGGAGGCGGTTGCGGTTCAGACAGAGCCGGTCGATCCGCGGCACGAGGAGGTCGAACAGCTCGAACCGTTCCTTCAGCTCCGGGAAGCGCGCCTGGTGCCGGAGGATCTCGGCGCGCACGAGGGTCCAGAACTCCTCCTCGGGCACGTCCAGTTGTTCCTCGAAGAGCGGCGCCAGGTAGCGGAAGACGCCGACGAAGAGGCCCGAGTGGATGAACTGGGTGAGGAAGTCCGGCTCCTCCGTGAGCAGCACGGCCCGCACGTCGTCCGGCATGCCGGCGTGCTCGGGGAGCGGCACGGCGCTGATGTTGACGTCGTCGACGAAGTCCTTGATCGCCAGGCGGACGGGCACGTCCTGGTCGTCGTAGACGACGATGGCGTTCTCGCCGTGCGGGGAGAAGACGGTGCCGTAGCGGTAGAGGAAGTGCAGCAGCGGGGGCAGCAGGGCCGCGAAGAGGCGCTGGAGCCAGGCTCGGGGGGCGAGCCCCGAGCGCTCCACGAGTTCGGCTGCGAAGGCGCGTCCCCCGGGATCTGTGTGGAGCAGCGAGGCGAGGGTGCGGGCGCGCTCGCCCGGGGGCAGCCGCAGGGGCTCGCGCCAGATGGCGCCGAGGAGTTCCTTGTACTGGTACGGCACTTCCGGCAGGCGGTCGTACAGCGGGTGCTCGACGGTGACGGAGGCGACCTCGCCGAGGAGGATCACGCCGCACTCCTCGCGCAGGAAGGGGTCGGCGTCGCGCAGCCCGTGGACCCAGGCGGTGACGGCGGGGGCGGCGAGGGTCCGCTCGGTGGGCAGGCCGCGCCAGACCAGGGTGTTGAGGACGGACAGCGGCAGCTTGACGGTGTGCCGGTCGGGACGGGTGGTGTTGAGGAAGGTGCGGATGGACTGCTGCGGCAGCCGGAGGTCTCCGTCGGCCGGGAGGGGGACCACGGCCCCGGAGGCGATGGCGGGGGCGAACAGCGGCAGCAGGACCTCGTCCCATTGCCAGGGGTGGACGGGCAGCAGGAGGTAGGCGTCCGGGTCGAGGCCGCGGGCGCGCAGGGTGGCGTGGAAGGTCTCGCGGACGTCCGGGTCCAGTTCGCGGACGTAGAGCCGGTCGGGGGTTTCGAGACCGGGGACGCCGCGGTAGGCGGCGATCCGGCTGCTGACGGCGATCCACGGCAGCCGGGCGGGGCGGCGGGCCTCGGGGGCCCAGCGGGCGGCGTCGCCGGCGGAGAAGCCGATCCGGCCCTTGTTGACCACGAGCCAGGGGTGCCCGGTCTGGTGCCCTTCGAGCTCCGCGTAGCCGAGGTCGGCGAGGCGGGCGGCGGGCAGGGCGGTGTGGGCGAGCCGGGCGTCCGCGGCGAGGGTGGTGGTGAGTTCGCGGATGAGGTGGCCGAGGGTGGCGCCGTCGAGGCCGAGGAGGCGGCGGGCGCGGACGAGGAAGTCCAGCGGGTCGGTGGCGGGGCGGCCGTCGAGCGTGAGCGAGTCGGGGTCCACGCGCCAGCCGTGGTACGCGCCGCGGCGGGCGGTGAAGGCGAGGGTGCCGCCGTCGTCGAGGGTGAGCGTGTAGCGGTCGGGGCCGTCGGCCGGCCGGGGTTCGACGATCTCCTCGTACGCGAACTCCGCGACGGCCTTGGCGAGCAGCCGGGAGGAGGCCCGCGACCAGGTCTCGGGGGTGAGCTCGGGGGGAGCGGACAGGACCGGCGGTGCGGGCTGTGTGGAGTCGTGGGGTGCAGGGGACATCGACACGAGGACTCCTCGGATTGGGAACCGCTGTGGGTCGAGCGGTGGAGGTGAGGCAGGGGGTGTTCAGAGGACGTGACGCAGGGCGCGGTCGCGGACCATGAGCGCGGCTCGCTTGTCGGGCAGCTCGACCTCCGCGGAGAGCCTGAAGCCGGCGCCGAGGAAAGCCGCCACGGAGGGGGTGTTCCGCAGGTCGGGTTCGGCGAGGACCCGGGTGCACCGGGGACGGTGGTCGAGGACGAGGTCGGCCACGGCCCGCAGCAGGGTGGTGCCGACGCCGCGGCCGCGGTCGGCGACTCCTCCGATGAGGAGGTGGATGCCGGTGTCGTGCGGGCGCGCCGGGTAGTGGCGGGCGAGCGGGTCGAGGTCGGCGCGGTAGATCTCGAAGTAGCTCATCGGGGTGGAATCGAGAACGCCGAGGCAGGGGACGCTGCGGCCGTCGCCGTCGAGCTGGGCGCGGATGTGCTCGGCGGTCACGCTGTCGGCGCCCGCGAGCTCCCAGAAGGCGGCCACGGCGGGGTCGTTCATCCAGCGGGCGATGAGCGGCAGGTCGCGGTCCGGCCGGACGGGGACGAGCCGGAAGCGTCCGACCGGGGTGACGGCGGGCTGCCACGCGGCGATGTCGTCGAGCAGGTCGCGGTGGGCACTGCCGCTCGGCCGGTCCGGGGCGAGGAGGGCGATGAGTTCGCCGGGCAGGTGGAGGTCCAGGGTGTCGTCGGCACCCCGGTCGGCGGCGGGCGGGGTGCCGGTGCCGGGGTGCGCTTCGGTGGGAGGCACGGGGGCGCTCTCCTCTCGGCGGGTCGGTGACGGGGTCGGGACGGGGTGAGGTGAGGTGAGGTGAGGTGACGGGTCGGGTCGGGGTGACGGGGTCGGGTCGGGACGGGGTGAGGTGGGACGCCGGGACGGGTGTCGGAGGGACCGGTGGCTCGGACCGTCCACCGGGCGGCGGCCCGGAGGCCGGTCCCCCCAGGGGATGGGGCGGGCGAGCTCAGGCGTCCGGGGTTCGGCGGTCCGGGGGCGGGTGCTCGGGGGTACGGGATCCGGGGTTGCGAGGGTCGGGGTCCGTGGAATCGGGGTCCCGGATCAGGCGTCCGGGGGTCGGGTCCGTGGAATCGGCCGTCCGCGGGTGGGTGGTGCCAGCTCGGGGCCGGCGCGGGGTGCCCGGGCCGGCCGGGGGTTCAGGAGCGGAGGGGGTTGGTGATGGTGACGTAGACGGACTGGGTGTCGACGGGGCCGACGAGTTCGTCGAGGCCGTGCAGCCGGGTGAGGAGGTTGGCCTTGCAGCGCAGGGTCGCGGCCTCCAGGAGCCGGTGCGGCAGCGGGGATCCGAGGCCGGTGGCGGAGGCGAGGAACTGGCGCAGGGCGGCCAGCAGGACGCGCTCGTCGGCGAGCTGCTGGGAGCCGAAGGCGCCGATGAGGCCGAGGACGTTGTTGATGCCGAGGTAGTAGGCGAAGCGCTCGTCGGTGACCTGGTCGGAGACGAAGGTGTCGCTGGCGGTGCCGATGCCGGGGAGGCGGCTCTCCAGCTCCTCGCGGCGGGACTCGCGGAAGTAGTAGCCCTGGTTGTCGCGGTAGCGGCCACCGGTGGGCCAGCCCTCGGGGTCGAGGAGAACGAGGGTGTTCTGCTGGTGGGCCTCCAGGGCCACCCCGGCCTGGCCGTCGAGCCACAGCACGGGCCGGACCACCAGGTCGAGGTAGCGCAGGAACCACTCGGCGGCGACGGCCGTGGTGGGGCGTCCGGTGCGGGCCGCGAGCCGGAGGACGAGTTCGGCGAGGCGGGAGCGCATCCGGGGGGAGCCGGGCCAGGGGCGCGGGGCGGTGAGCGCGGCGAGGCAGACGGCGTCGTCGCCGGCGGCGAAGGGGTTGTGGCGGATCATGACGTCGAGTCCGGGCACGGGCTCGCCGTCGGGGGTGTCGACGGCGAGCCAGGCCGGGTCGCGGACGATGTCGAAGCCGGGGTGGGCGGCCTGCCACTGGTCGACGAGGCCGGTGCGCAGGAGGCGGTGCACCTCCACGCCGCGGTGGAGTTCCTTGCGGAGGTTCTCCCGGCGGGAGTTGGTGATCCGCACGCCGAGGGAGAGCTTGAGCATGGCACGGGCGCCGGGGCGGTGCACGGTGCGGACGGAGGAGGTGGGGTGCCAGGAGGCGCCGTGGGCGCCGAGGTCGTGAAGGAGGCCGGCGTCGAGGAGGGCGGCGACGCCGGGGCGGTGCCGGAGTTCGCGGGCCTGCCAGGGGTGGAGCGGCAGGGCGGCGGTGCCGGCCGGAAGGTCGAGTCCCTCGGCCAGGCCGGCGGTGAGCTGGGGGGCGGCCACGGGGCGGCCCTGTTCGGTCCAGGCGGAGTCGGTGGCGAGGACGGCGTGGTCGACGGCCATCCAGTGGAGGGGGAAGGCGCCGTGCAACTCGGGTGAGTAGAGCCGGGCTTCGGCTTCGGAGAGTCCTTCTCGGCTCTTGGGCGTGGGGTGCAGCGGGTGGCCGAGCAGCAGGGACTGTTCGGCGCTGAGGAAGAGGTCGGCCTCGGGGTGGGGGTGCGGGTCGCGGCGGCGTTCGGCGATGAACTCGGCGGTGCGTCGTGCGGAGTCCGCGACGCGGCCGACGAGCTCGGTGCCTTCGGGACGGCCGGTCTCGCGGCTGAGCAGGGCGGCGACGGTGACGGCGTCGACGGCGGGTGCCGTGGCGGGGAGGCCTTCGAGGGCGGGGGCGCCGAAGCGGTGCCAGCCGGTGGGCGACCAGTGGCGGACGGGCACGAGGAGGGCGGTGCCGCTGGCGTCGAGGGGGATGCGCAGGGGGCCGGTGGTGACGGGGGCGGGCAGGTTCTTCTCCCGTACCCAGCAGCGCAGCAGGTTCTCGACGGCGGCGGTGTCGGCCGCCCGGGCGGGGTCGGGGTCGTCCAGCGGGTCGCCCGCCGGGGCGGGCGAGGAGGTGGGCGCGGGCGTGAGGGCGGGGGCGGGCGGGGTGCCGAGGGGGGTGTGGGTGGTGGGGTGGTGGGGGCCCGGGTACTGGCGGGGGACGGTGGGCTCCTCGGTCAGCGGGCCGCAGGCGGTGCCGGTTCCGGTGGTCTCGGAGGCGGGGGTGGGGTTCACGGGGCTTCCTTGGGAGGGGGAAGGGGCCGGGCGGGGGCGGGCCGGGTTCAGTGGGAGGACCCGGACGGGCGGGGCCGGTGGGTGCGTTCGGCGGCGGCCAGGGCGTCGGCGAAGCGGTCGAGGACGGCGGCCGCCTGCTCGTCGGTGAGGGTGAGCGGGGGCAGCAGGCGGACGACCGCGTTGTGGCGGCCGCCGAGTTCGACGATGAGTCCGCGGTCGAGGCAGTGGCGCCGGACGGCGAGGGCGAGTTCGGGGTCCGGCGGCGCGGCGGGGTCGTGGGCCCCGGCGGCCGCGGGGGCCGCCTCGGGGTCGACGAGTTCGACGCCGATCATCAGGCCGCGGCCGCGGACGTCGCCGATGCGGGGGTCGGTGGCGGCGAGCCCTTGGAGCTGTCCGAGCATGCGGGCGCCGAGGGTGCCGGCGCGTTCGGCGAGCCGGTTCTCCCGTACGTAGGCGAGGGTGGCGGCGCCGGCGGCCATGGCGAGCTGGTTGCCGCGGAAGGTGCCGGCGTGGGCGCCGGGCTCCCATGCGTCGAGCTCCGCCTTGTAGACGACGACGGCGAGCGGGAGGGAGCCGCCGATGGCCTTGGACAGGACCATCACGTCAGGGACGACACCGCTGTGGTCGACGGCCCAGAAGGCACCGGTGCGGCCGACGCCGGTCTGGATCTCGTCGGCGATGAGCGGGATGGACCGGGCCTCGGTGATCTCCCGCATGCGGCGCAGCCAGCCGTCCGGGGCGGGGATGACGCCGCCCTCGCCCTGGACGGGTTCGAGGATCATCCCTGCGGGGGCGGGGACGCCGCTCTTGGGGTCGTCGAGCACGGTCTCGGTCCATCGGGCGGCCAGTTCGGCGCCGCGGTCGCCGCCGACGCCGAAGGGGCAGCGGTAGTCGCGCGGGTAGGGCAGCCGGGCGACGCGGACGTCGGTGGCTCCGCCGGAGGCGTCGAGGGCGCCGGCCGTCATGCCGTGATAGGCGCCGCTGAAGGACAGGACGCCCCGCCGGCCCGTGGCGGTGCGGACGAGTGTGAGCGCGGCCTCGACGGCGTCCGTGCCGGCGGGGCCGCAGAACTGGATGCGGGCGTCGGCGGCGAGCTTCTCCGGCAGGGTGGCGAACAGCTCGGTGACGAAGGCGTCCTTGACCGGGGTGGCCAGGTCCAGGACGTGCAGCGGCGCGCCGGAGTCGAGGACCTTGCGGATGGCCTCCAGGACCACGGGGTGGTTGTGACCGAGCGCGAGGGTGCCCGCGCCCGACAGACAGTCCAGGTAACGCCGCCCGTCGGCGCCCTCGATGGTGAGTCCCCTGGCCCGTACCGGGACGATGGGCAGCGAGCGCGCGTAGGTGCGCGCCGCGGACTCGCGCTGCGCCTGGCGGCGCAGGATGCCCTCGTGCGCGCCTCCGTCGCCGGCCGCACGACGGTCCTCGTGGAGCGGTGCGCCCGGCGGTACGGCCGGAGCTGGTTCGGTCACGGCCACGGCTCGGTGTCCTCCCGCGATAACAGTTGCATGACACATCGGTACGTTGCGGGGCAGCCCCGTCGGGCGGTCTGACGGCTGCCGAGGGGTCCCCCGTACGTACCAACGACGGGGCCTGCCGGGGATCACGGGCGAATGCCGAGTTCCTCGGCGTGTCCGGGATCACGGCACGGCAACGGCACGGTGGGGGGCGGAACCGCGGACCTGCGTCGTACCGTCCCACCCGGCACCGGCATAGTGGGAGCTTCGCGCGACGCGGCTCTCCGCGCCGACGCTGTTCACCGATGCACAAGTTGACGTAGTCCCAGGGGGATCACGAGATGCGATCGATTCGTCCGCTGCTGGCCGCAGCGTCCGCCGTCGCGGCGTTGACGCTGACGGCGACTGCCTGCGGTCCGACCGAGGACAACGCGGGGGGTGACAAGCCCAGCGCCACCGCGACCCCGTCCGGAGGCGGCAAGATCACGATTCCGGACGACGTGAAGAAGCGTCTGAAGGAGCACGGGATAGACGTCGACAAGTGGCGCGGCGGCGAGTGGAAGAACTGGGACCGGGACACCTGGCTGCGTGAGGCCAAGGACTTCGTCAACCCGATCATCGAGGACCTCTGGGACCCGGACCGGATGCGGGACGCCGAGCGCCCGGACAAGCCGGTCGAGGAGGAGGACCTCTCGGGTGACAAGGGTGTGACGGACCCGACGCCGGAGCCGGTGCGGGCGAAGGCCGTGCCGGCGCCGTACCACACGAACGCGCCGGCCTCCGGAAAGGTCTTCTTCGACGGCCCCGAGGGCTCGATGGTCTGCTCGGCGACGGTGGTGCAGGACCCGGCGCACCCGGGCAGGTCCAACATGGTCTGGACGGCCGGGCACTGTGTGCACGCGGGTAAGAAGGGCGGCTGGTACCGCAACATCGCCTTCGTCCCGTCGTACAACGACGCCGGGAGGTCGACCGCCGCGCTGGAGAGCGCGACGCGCGAGGAGATCGCGCCGTACGGCGTGTGGTGGAGCGACTGGGCGCAGACCTCCCAGCAGTGGATCGACCAGGGTGGGCAGACCGGCGGCAAGGGCGCTCCGTACGACTTCGCCGTGCTGCACGTGACGCCGGAGAAGGGTTCCACCGGCAAGTCGCTGGAGGAGACGGTCGGTTCGGCGCTGCCGGTGGACTTCAACGCGCCGGCGGTGCCGAAGATCGCGAGCATGACGGCCACCGGCTTCCCGGCGGGCAAGCCCTTCGACGGGCAGAAGATGTTCCAGTGCAGCGACAAGCCGGGCCGGCTCTCGGTGAAGGCCGAGCAGCCGACGATGTACCGGATCGGCTGCACCATGACCGGCGGTTCGTCCGGCGGCGGCTGGGTGGCCACCGGCAAGGACGGCAAGCCGGCGCTGGTGTCGAACACCTCGATCGGTCCGGTGACGGCCGGCTGGCTGGCCGGTCCGCGGCTGGGCGCCGAGGCCAAGGCCCTGTACGAGGGCGTGAGCAAGAAGTACGCGAACCAGTAGTCGCCCCGGCGGGTCGGGCGGGACCCCTGCGGTCCCGCCCGGCCCGTACGGGCATACTGTGCACCGCTAGTGACGCGTCCATGGCAATAACTCCCGTGCGGCCGCAGCTGACCGCGGGACCGGGCGCGCGAACACCCCAGGGGGACACCACTTCATGCGTTCCATACGACTCCTGCCCGCCGTCACCGGCGTGGCGGCGGCGCTCGCCATCGCGCTGACCGCCACGGCCTGCGGCCCCACGGAGACCCCGGCGTCGGACAAGCCGGCCGGCAAGACCGCCGCGGGCCCCTCCGAGGGCGGCTCCGACGCCGGTTCCGATCTGACGAAGGACATCGCCGGCAAGCTCAAGAAGCACGGCGTCGACCTCGACGAGTGGAAGAAGGGCGAGTGGAAGAACTGGGACCGGGACACCTGGCTCCGTGAGGCCGAGGACTTCGTCAACCCGGTCATCGACGGTCTCTGGGACACCGAGCGGATGCAGTCCGCGAAGAGCCCCGACCCGACCGTCGAGACCCAGGCGACCTCCGGCGGCAGCGACCCCGTGCCGCGGCCGGTGACGGCGCAGCGCGAGAAGACCCCGTACCACCGCTACGCGGCCCCGGTCGGCAAGATCTTCTTCGATGCCCCCGAGGGGCACATGGTCTGCTCCGGCACGATCGTGAAGGACCCGCGCCGCCCCGGGAAGTCCAACCTCGTGTGGACGGCCGGCCACTGCGTGCACGCGGGCAAGAAGGGCGGCTGGTACCGCAACATCACCTTCGTCCCAGCCTTCAACGACCTGGGCAAGTCCCCCGCCGCGCTGCGCAACGCGCAGCCGCACGAGGTCTACCCGTACGGCCAGTACTGGGCCGACTGGGCCGTGACCTCCGGCGAGTGGATCCAGAGCGGCGGCACCAACCAGGCCTGGCCGTACGACTACGCCGTGCTGCACGTCCAGCCGCAGCAGGGCCGCAAGTCCCTGGAAGAGACGGTGGGCGTGGCCCTGCCGGTCGACTTCTCGGCTCCGGCCCCCTCGCAGGCCGGCACCATCGGCGCCTGGGGCTACCCGGCCGCTCCGCCGTACAACGGCATGATCATGCACAAGTGCCTGGACCGCGCGACGCGTCTGTCCACGGCCCCGGCCACGCCGACCATGTACCGGATCGGCTGCACCATGACCGGCGGTTCGTCCGGCGGCGGCTGGTTCCGTGCGCTGCCCAACGGCACCACGGCGCTGGTGTCGAACACCTCCATCGGCCCCGCCGGCCGCAACGGCTGGCTGGCGGGACCGCAGCTGGGCAGGGGCGCCAAGGCGGCCCACGAGATGGTCAGCAAGAAGTTCGCCCGCTGACCTGACGACGAATGACGAAGGCGCCGGCCGCCTCCCGTGAGGGAGGCGGCCGGCGCCTTCCGCGTGTGCGGCGCCTCGGCCGGCGTCAGTGCGCGGCCGGAACGTACGGCGCGAGCAGCGCCGCCAGCTCCTCGTGCACCCGCGCCTTGATCAGCGTGCCCTCCGGGGTGTGCTCCTCGGAGATCAGGTCGCCCTCGGCGTGCACCCGCGAGACCAGACCGCCCTGCGTGTACGGCACGAGGGCCTCGATCTCGACCTCGGGGCGCGGCAGTTCGGCGTCGATCAGAGCGAGCAGCTCCTCGATGCCCTGGCCCGAACGCGCCGAGACCGCGAGGGAGTGCTTCTCGACCCGCAGCAGGCGCTGGAGCACCAGCGGGTCGGCCGCGTCCGCCTTGTTGACGATGACGATCTCCGGCACGTTCACCGCGCCGACGTCACGGAACACCTCGCGCACGGCGGCCAGCTGCTCCTCCGGGTTCGGGTGCGCACCGTCCACCACGTGCAGGATGAGGTCGGAGTCCGCGACCTCCTCCATGGTGGAGCGGAACGCCTCGACGAGGTGGTGCGGCAGGTGCCGGACGAAGCCCACGGTGTCGGCCAGGGTGTAGACCCGGCCGCTGGGCGTCTCGGCCCGGCGGACGGTCGGGTCCAGGGTGGCGAACAGCGCGTTCTCCACCAGCACGCCCGCGCCCGTGAGGCGGTTGAGCAGGGACGACTTGCCGGCGTTGGTGTATCCGGCGATGGCGACCGACGGCACCTTGTTGCGCCGCCGCTCCTGCCGCTTGATGTCGCGGCCGGTCTTCATCTCCGCGATCTCCCGGCGCATCTTCGCCATCTTCTCGCGGATCCGGCGCCGGTCCGTCTCGATCTTGGTCTCACCGGGACCACGGGTGGCCATGCCGCCACCGCCGCCGCCACCCATCTGACGGGACAGCGACTGACCCCAGCCGCGCAGTCGCGGCAGCATGTACTGCATCTGCGCGAGAGCGACCTGCGCCTTGCCCTCTCGGGACTTGGCGTGCTGGGCGAAGATGTCGAGGATGAGGGCGGTCCGGTCGACCACCTTCACCTTGACGACGTCCTCGAGGGCGATCAGCTGACCGGGGCTGAGCTCACCGTCGCAGACGACGGTGTCGGCGCCGGTCTCGAGCACGATGTCCCGGAGCTCCTGCGCCTTGCCCGAGCCGATGAAGGTCGCCGGGTCCGGCTTGTCGCGGCGCTGGATCACGCCGTCGAGCACGAGGGCACCCGCCGTCTCGGCGAGGGCCGCGAGCTCCGCGAGGGAGTTCTCCGCGTCCTGCACCGTCCCCGAGGTCCACACACCGACCAGCACGACGCGCTCCAGGCGCAGCTGTCGGTACTCGACCTCGGTGACGTCCTCGAGCTCGGTGGAGAGGCCCACGACACGGCGCAGGGCCGCACGCTCGGAGCGGTCGAACTGCTCGCCGTCCCGCTCTCCGTCGATCTCGTGGCTCCAGGCGACGTCCTCTTCCATCAGGGCATCGGCCCGAAGGCTCTCCGTGCGGCTCGTCTCCGCGAAGCTCTGCTTGTCCTGGGAAGGGGAAGAAGAGGAGGTCATTGGATCCTTACGTCGAAGAAAAGTCCGTTACGGCAGTCACAACGCGTGACGCCCCGGAAGAATTCCCGGGCTCCGGCCGCGCCGCCGACCAGAAGATGGTGACACGTCCGGACCGCGCCCGTCATCCCGGTTTCACGGCGCTGCGCCCGGCCAGCGCCCGCCCGGCCCCGGGGTCCGCCGCCCGCGGCGCCCGGCTGCGCCAGTCGGGGTGCCCGGGCATGGGCGGGGTCTTCGCCGCGTAGAGCCAGTCGGCGAAGAAGCGGGTGAGGTCACGCCCGGAGCTCTCGGCCGCCAGCGCCGTGAAGTCGGCGGTGGTCGCCGTGCCGTCACGGTGGTCCTCGACCCACCGGCGCTCCAGGCGCTCGAAGGCCTCCGTGCCGATCTCGTGCCGCAGGGCGTAGAGCGCGAGCGCGGCCCCGTCGTAGACGACGGGGCGGAAGAGGCTGATCTTCTCGCCGGGCGCCGGCGGCTTCGGGGCGGCCGGCGGGCCCCCGGCGGCGCGCCAGTCGTCGGAGGCGGCGTACGCGGCCTTCATGCGCCGTTCCAGGCTCGGCCCGCCCTTCTCCTCCGCGTAGAGCGCCTCGTACCAGGTCGCGTGCCCCTCGTTGAGCCACAGGTCGGACCAGGCGCGGGGCGAGACGCTGTCGCCGAACCACTGGTGGGCGAGCTCGTGCACCATGACGGAGTCGACGTACCACTCCGGGTAGCCGGGCTCCGTGAAGAGGTCGCGTTCGAAGAGGGAGAGCGTCTGGGTCTCCAGCTCGAATCCGGTGTCGGCGTCCGCGATGAGCACCCCGTAGTTCTCGAAGGGGTAGGGACCGACCCGGCGCTCCAGCCACTCCAGGTGGCCGGGGGTGCGCCGGAGCCAGGGCTCCAGGCGGTCCCGGTCGGCGGTCCGGACGACGTCACGGACGGGCAGGCCGTGAGGGCCCTCGCGGTGCACGACGGTCGACTTCCCGATGGAGACCTGGGCCAGTTCGGTCGCCATGGGGTGGGCGGTGCGGTACGTCCACGTGGTGGTGGCGCCCTCGCGGGTGCGGCCCGAGGGCAGCCCGTTGGCGACGGCGGTCAGGGTGCTGGGGGCGGTGATGCGGAAGGTGAAGTACGCCTTGTCGGAGGGGTGGTCGTTGGAGGGGAAGACCCGGTGGGCGGCGTCGGCCTGGTTGGCCATGGCGAGGCCGTCGCCGGTGCGGACCCAGCCGCCCGATGCGGCCGGGCCGCGGGGATCGCTGGTGTGGGTGACGGTGATCTCGACCGCGTCGCCGCGGTCGACCGGCTCGGCGGGGGTGATGACCAGGTCCTCGCCGCTGCTCGCCCACGTGGCCGGCTCGCCCTCGACGGTGACGGCGGAGACGGTGCCGTGGGTGAAGTCGAGGTTGATCCGCCGCAGGTCGTCGGTGGCCAGCGCCTGGATGGTGGTGACACCGGCGAGCGGCTCGGTGTTGCGGCCCGGGTAGGTGAGCGCGATGTCGTACGACAGGACGTCGTAGCCGGGATTGCCCAGGTGCGGGAAGAGCGGGTCCCCGATGCCGAGGGGCCCGGGCGCGGGCAGGGCGGCGGCGACGAGGCCCGAGGAGAGGGCGACGAGCACGGCGGAGCGCAGCACGCGCGCGCGTGCCGTCGCTTTACGGCGCGGGACGGAGACGAGCGGCTTACGGGGCGTACGGGAGGGGAGCGGCATGGGCTACCGCTACCAGGGCCCGGGCCGCGCCCCCGGCCGACGCGCGCGCCCGCCACCCGAAGGGGGCAGGGACGGCCGGTCCGGGCCCCGCCGGACACCCGGTCCCGGAGACGGGGCGTCCGGGGCCCGGAGTCCACGAGCCTTCGCGTCCCGGGGGCCCGGATCACGACTCCCCGGAGCCCGGGCAGGCCCGGATGTCCGGGTCCCGGCTGCCCGGGGATGCCGGACGCCCTCGGGTCCCGGCTGCCCGGGGATGCCGGACACCCCCGGGTCCCGGTTGCCCGGGGATGCCGGACGCCCTCGGGTCCCGGCTGCCCGGGGATGCCGGACACCCCCGGGTCCCGGTTGCCCGGGGATGCCGGACGCCCGGGGTCCGGGCTCCTCGGTCTCGGATGCCCCGGTCCCGGATGCCCCGGTCCCGGATCACAGCTCCGGCGACGCCGGGTGTTTCGCCCGGCTCACGTCGTACACCCCCGGCACGTCCCGCATCGCGCGCATCAGGGCGGGCAGACCGGCCGCGTCGGGCAGCTGCAGGGTGTAGGTGTGGCGGACCCGCTGCTCGCTGGGGGGTTCCACGGTGGCGGAGACGACGGCGACGCCCTCCGCGGCGATGGCCTCGGTGAGGTCGGCGAGGAGGCGGGGCCGGCCGAAGGACTCGGCGACGAGGGTGACGCGGCATTCGGCGGTGTCGCCCCAGTGGACGGTGACGGGGTCCCGGCCGAGCCGGAGCATGGTGTCCGCCGAGGCGCAGCCGGTGCGGTGGACGGTGACGGAGCCGCCGCGGACGACGAAGCCGGTGATCTCGTCGGGCGGTACCGGGGTGCAGCAGCCGGCGGGGCGCACGGCGCCGGCCGGGCCGTCCGGAAGGTCCGCGCGCAGTCTCGTCCCGGAGCGCCGGTCGGCGGTGACGCTCGCGGGCGGGCGGGGAGCCGCGGCGGGGGCCTTGGCGGCCTCGGGGTGTGCCTGGAGCCAGCCGGTGATGGCGATCCGCGCGGCGGGGGTGCGGGCGTGGGCGAGCCACTGCGGGGAGGGGCCGGAGGTGGCGTCCTGCGCGAGCAGGAGCTGGACGGTGTCCCCGTCGTGGAGCACGGTGCTGAGCGGCGCGAGCCGGCCGTTGACCCGCGCCCCGAGACAGCCGTGGGCGGCCTCGCCGTGCTGGGCGTAGGCGGCGTCGACACAGGTGGCCCCGGCCGGCAGTCCGAGGGTGCCGCCGTCGGTGCGGAAGACGGTGACCTCCTGGTCCTGGGCGAGGTCCGCGTGCAGCGAGGTCCAGAAGGTGTCGGGGTCGGGGGTTGCCTCCTGCCAGTCCAGCAGCCGGGACAGCCAGCCGGGCCGGGTGGGGTCGACGCGTTCGCCGTCCTCGGATCCTCCGGCGCTCCCCGGGCGCTCGGCGTCCTCGGCGGCTTCGGCGTTCTCGGCCGACGCGGCCGCGTACGGGTTGCCGAGGGCGACGACGCCGGCCTCGGCGACCTTGTGCATCCGGTGCGTACGGATCAGGACTTCGGCGACGGCTCCGTCGGGGGCGGCGACGGCGGTGTGCAGCGACTGGTAGAGGTTGAACTTGGGGGCCGCGATGAAGTCCTTGAACTCGGAGATCACCGGGGTGAAGCAGGTGTGGAGTTCACCGAGGACGGCGTAGCAGTCGGCGTCCTCGGCGACCAGGACGAGGAGCCGGCCGAAGTCGCTGCCGCGCAGTTCGCCGCGCTTGAGGCGGACGCGGTGGACCGAGACGAAGTGCCGGGGCCGGACGAGGACCTCGGCGCCGATGTCCGCATCCCGCAGCACGGCGGCGACCTGGTCGGCGATGGCGACGAGGGCGTCGCCCGCGCCGGAGTTGTCCGCGATGAGGGCGCGGGTGGTCTCGTACTCCTCGGGGTGGAGGATGGCGAAGACGAGGTCTTCCAACTCGGTCTTGAGCGCCTGGACGCCGAGGCGTTCGGCGAGCGGGATGAGGACGTCCCTGGTGACCTTGGCGATGCGGGCCTGCTTCTCGGGGCGCATCACACCGAGCGTGCGCATGTTGTGCAGGCGGTCGGCGAGCTTGATCGACATGACCCGGACGTCGTTGCCGGTGGCGACGAGCATCTTGCGGAAGGTCTCGGGCTCGGCGGCGGCGCCGTAGTCGACCTTCTCCAGTTTGGTGACACCGTCGACGAGGTACGCGACCTCGGCGCCGAACTCGCGCCGCACCTGATCGAGGGTCACCTCGGTGTCCTCGACGGTGTCGTGGAGCAGGGCGGCGGTCAACGTCGTCGTCTCCGCGCCGAGTTCGGCGAGGATCAGGGTGACCGCGAGCGGGTGGGTGATGTACGGCTCGCCGCTCTTGCGGAACTGGCCCCGGTGCGAGGACTCGGCGAGGACGTACGCGCGGCGCAGCACGGCCAGGTCGGCGTCGGGGTGGTGCGCGCGGTGGGCTTCGCCGACGTGCCCGATCGCGTCGGGCAGCCGGTCGCGGACGGCGGGCCCGGCGGTCGCCCCGAGCAGCGCGGCGCGGCCCAGCCGGCGCAGGTCGATCCGCGGGCGGGATCGTCTGCGGCCGGGAGCGTCGGGGCCGATGGCCCCGGCCTCGCTCACGGGGTTGGTGGCCTCTGCGCTCATGGGGCACCTCCGGCGGCGTCGACCGGCGGTGGGGCCGGGCAGGCATGCCCGGCGGGCCGGTGCTTGATGCTACCGACCCCACCACGTGGCGCAGTCCCGCTCTCGCCGAGCGTGAAGCGGATCACCCATTCGAGGGATGAATCAGTCGTTGACTGTTTCGATTCCGTGGCCTCCGGCGGATCGGGGGATCCGCGTCAGGCGTCGAGCCACGAGGGCTCGACGGTGCCCTCGGCGACGATCACGGCCGGGCCGGTCATCTCGATCTCGCCGTCGGGGTGCTCCGTGATGACGAGCGTCCCGCCGAGGACGTCGACGGTGTACGTGACGGGGGTGCCGGTCACGGCCGGGTCGGCGCCGTCCCGGCGGGCGGTGGCGACGGCGACGGCGCACGCGCCGGTGCCGCAGGAGCGGGTCTCGGCGGCGCCGCGCTCGTGGACGCGCATGGCGACGTGGCGGGGGCCGCGGTCGGCGACGAACTCGATGTTCACACCGTCCGGGTAGACCGAGGCCGGCGCGTAGGGCGGCTCGTCGTACAGGGTGCCGGCGTGGGCGAGGTCGTCGACGAAGGCGACCGCGTGCGGGTTGCCCATGTTCACGTTGCGGGCGGGCCAGCTGCGGCCGTCGACGGTGACGGTGACGCCCGCCTCGGGGAGCAGGGCCCTGCCCATCCGTACGGTGACGGAGCCGTCCTTGTCGAGGTGGACGCGCTTGACGCCGCCCCGGGTGGCCACGGCGACCTCGCCGGCGGTGACGTGGCCGGCGTGCTGCAGATAGCGCGCGAAGACCCGGACGCCGTTGCCGCACATCTCGGCGACGGAGCCGTCCGCGTTGCGGTAGTCCATGAACCACTCCGCCGCGCCGGCCATGGGCCGCGCCTCGGGATGGGCGGCGCTCCGCACGACGTGCAGCACCCCGTCGGCGCCGATGCCGGCCCGGCGGTCGCAGAGGCGGGCGACGGCGGCCGGGGACAGGTCGACGGCGTTCTCCGCGTCGGGGACGATCACGAAGTCGTTCTCGGTGCCGTGGCCCTTGAGGAAGGCGAGGGGCGAGGTCTGCGCGCTGGTCACGGGACCAACTCTACGGGGCGGGTACGGCGGGGGCCGCGACGGTCCACGGAGCGGTACGGGCAGGTGCCCGGCGGGCGCCTCGCCGCGCACTCCGTGCCGCGCCCCGCCGTGGGAGGCCTGGAGGGACGTCCCGCCTCGCACTCCGTGCCTCGCCACGCGGCGCCCCGGGAGGCCTGGAGGAGCGTCCCGCCTCGCCGCCGGGCCCGTCCCGCCGCGCTCAGCGCAGCCGGGCCACGCGCCAGACGGCGAGGGCGACCAGGAGGGCGCTGAAGGAGACGTACAGGGCGAGGACGCGCCAGTCCGGGCGCTCGCCGGAGCCCCGGGCGGGCAGCCCGGGCCAGGTGTGGCCGACCCGGCGGGCGGCCATCATGCCCCAGCCGGCCGCGCAGGAGCTGATCAGCAGACCCAGCATGGCGACGACGGCGCCGCCCTCGCCCGAGCCGAACGCGAGCGGGAAGGCGAACATCAGGGAGCCGACGGCGGCGAGCCCGACGATCGGGGCGAGCTGCCAGATCCGCAGCCGGCGCTGCGGGCGCAGTTCCACCTCGACTTCCGCCGCGTCCACCTCGACGGCGCTGCCTTCGGCGTCGTCCGGTCCGTCCGGCGTCAGTCCGGGCGTCCCACCGGGGGTTTCGCCCCGGACGGCGGACTGCTGCTCTGTGTCGCGAGGGCCGGCCTCCATCGCCACGCGCCCTCCCAACTCGGACTCCACTTGGTCGATCGATGCTCGATGATGGCACGCCCCCGCCCCCCGGAATGACGGGCATGACGTCCCGATGCCATCACGTGATCAGGCTGTGACCGCTCGTTCGACCAACGCCAGCGCCCGCCCAGGGAGTTCCCCGCGGTCCTCGACGGCGCCGCTGAGCCAGTGGACCCGGGGGTCACGGCGGAACCACGAGTCCTGCCGACGTGCGAAGCGCTTGGTGGCGCGGACCGTCTCGGCGCGCGCCTCGTCCTCGGTGCACTCCCCGGCGAGCGCGGCGAGCACCTGCTGGTAGCCGAGGGCGCGGGCCGCGGTGCGCCCCTCGCGCAGGCCGTGGGCCTCCAGGTCGCGGACCTCGTCGACGAGTCCCGCCTCCCACATGCGGTCGACCCGGGTGGCGATCCGCTCGTCGAGCTCGGGGCGGGCGACGTCCACGCCGATCTGCACGGTGTCGTAGACGGAGTCGTGGCCGGGAAGGTTCGCCGTGAAGGGCTTTCCGGTGATCTCGATGACCTCCAGGGCGCGGACGATGCGCCGGCCGTTGCTCGGCAGGATCGCCCGGGCGGCCTCGGGGTCGGCGGCGGCGAGGCGGGCGTGCAGGACGCCGGAGCCGCGCTCCTCGAGCTCGGCCTCCAGGCGGCCCCGGAGCTCCGGGTCGGTGCCGGGGAACTCCATGACGTCCAGGGCACCGCGCACGTACAGTCCGGAGCCGCCGACGAGGACCGGGGTGCGGCCCTCGGCGAGCAGCCGGTCGATCTCGGCACGCGCGAGCCGCTGGTATTCGGCGACGCTCGCGGCCTCGGTGACCTCCCAGATGTCCAGGAGGTGGTGCGGGACGCCGCCGCGCTCCTCCACCGTCAGTTTGGCGGTGCCGATGTCCATCCCCCGGTAGAGCTGCATCGAGTCGGCGTTGACGACCTCGCCGCCCAGCTGCTGGGCGAGGAAGACGCCCAGATCGGACTTTCCGGCCGCTGTGGGACCGACGACGGCGATGACCCGCGGGGCGGGAGCTGCAGTTCTCACTTCCCCAGTCTCGCAAACCTCACGACGCGTCCCCGAATGAGCTACGTGACGGCCTTCGTCCGGCCTTCGTTGCCTGTTGCGGAATGAGGACCCTGAGTAGGCTAGGAGCCGATATGGGAGTTTTTGCGCTTTTTCGCCGGAAGAGCAAGGCAGAGGCCTCCGGCACGGAGACCGTGACGGAGGAGGCGGAGACGGCCGCCGATGCCGCCGAGGTTCCCGCGTCCCCGGAGGCCGGCGACGCCGCGGCCGAGACCGCCGGGCCCACGGCGGCGGCGGAGGTCGTCGAGATCCCCAAGCAGCAGTCGGCGGAGGAGGCCGCGGACCGCGAGGCCGGCGAGAACGCCCGCAGCTAGACGGCACGGATGCGCACGTAACGGCACGGACCCGGCCGGGTCCGGCGGAGGGAGGGTGACCCCATGGGTCTCCTGGATTCACTGAAGGCCAAGCTCGCCCCGGCCAAGGACAAGGTCTCCGACCTCGCCAAGGAGCACGGGGGCAAGGTGGAGCACGGCCTGGACAAGGCCGCCAAGGTGGTCGACGAGAAGACCAAGGGCAAGTACAGCGACAAGATCGAGTCCGGCACCGGCAAGGCCAAGGAGGCCATCGGGCGGATCGCCCACAAGGACGAGGGTCCGCCCCCGCCGCCGGCCACCTGACCCGACGCCCGTCCCTCCCCCACGGCGGACGGCCGCGGAGCGCCTGCTCCGCGGCCGTCCGCCGTCGCGGTCCCAGCGCGGTCCCGTCACGGTTCCGTCGCGGTCCCTGAGTCCCGCCGCTACGGATCTCCCCGCACCGCCCGCGCGGTGCTTCACGCACTGCCGTCGCGGTCCCGAGTCCCCGCCGCTACGGATCTCCCCGCACGCCCTCGCGGTCCGGGCGCCCGTGCCCCGTCGCTCCGCCCCGCCGTCGTGCGTCCGTCCCGCGCGGGACCGTTACACGCCACCGGCACGCGCGCGGTCAGCTCCAGGCGGCGACGAAGTAGCCGACGCCGTACGGGGCGTCCTCGTAGAGCAGCCGGCCCGCCAGGTCCGCGCCCTCGGCGGCGCCCGCGAGCACCTGCCACGGGGCCCGGCCGGCCGCCTTGAGCTCGTGAGCGAGCCGCTCGTCCAGCGCGAGCAGCGCGGCCCGGTCCGCCGCGCCGAGCGCCCGCGCGGCCGCCGCGTCGAAGGCCTCGGCGCGCTCGTCCAGGTAGCCGGGCGCCTTCAGCGTGCGGCAGGCGCTGCCGTCGCCCATCACGAGCAGGGCCACCCGCTCCGCCGACCCGGCGATCTCCCGGCCGGTCGCCGCGCAGCGCGCGGCCTCCAGCGGCTCCCCGACGCCGAGGCCCTCGACGGGCGCGCCGGACCAGTCGGTGTGCTCCAGGAGCCAGCCGGCGACCGCGAGCGAGGGCGGCAGCGGCCGGTCCCCGCCGGGCCCGTCGCCGAGCCGTACGGTCAGGTCGACGCCGAAACCGGCGAAGGTACCGGACGAGCCGGCCGGGAACACACCCCGGGCGTCCTCGTCGGCGGGGCCGATGACGACGAGCCGGTCGGGGCGGGACGCGGCGAGCACGCCGAGCGCGTCGGAGCAGGCCGTACGGGCCTCGGCGAGCTCGGGCGCGGCACCGGCCGCGACGGCGGGCACGAGCAGCGGGGGGCAGGGGCAGACGGCGGCGGCGACAAGCATGATCCGCAGCCTACTGGTCCACCGCACCGCGGGCCGGTCGTCCTCCGTGGTCCGCACCGCGCGACCCCGGCCCGTCGGACGCCGTGGTCCCCTCGCGGGTCGTGCCTCGGGGTCAGTGGCTCCCGCAGGCGGGCGCGTCGGCGACCGGGAGCGGCTCCGGGACGCCGATCTTCGGCAGGCCGAGGAGCACGCCGGCCGGCTTGGCGGCGGCCGCGGCGGTGCGCTTCTCCCAGGCGTCGCCCGCCCGGGTACGGCGGACGGCGGTGGTCGGGCCCTCGGCGAGGAGGTGGTGCGGGGCGGCGTAGGTGATCTCGACCGTCACGACGTCGCCCGGGCGCACGTCCTCGTCCGGCTTGGTGAAGTGCACCAGGCGGTTGTCGGGGGCGCGGCCGGAGAGGCGGTGGGTCTCGCCGTCCTTGCGGCCCTCGCCCTCCGCGACCATGACCTCCAGGGTGCGGCCGACCTGCTTCTTGTTCTCCTCCCAGGAGATCTCCTCCTGGAGGGCGACGAGACGCTCGTAGCGCGCCTGCACGACCTCCTTGGGGATCTGGCCCTCCATGGTGGCCGCGGGGGTGCCGGGGCGCTTGGAGTACTGGAAGGTGAAGGCGTTCGCGAAGCGGGCCTCGCGGACCACGTGCATGGTCTGCTCGAAGTCCTCCTCGGTCTCGCCGGGGAAGCCCACGATGATGTCGGTGGAGATGGCGGCGTGCGGGATCGCGGCGCGCACCTTCTCGATGATCCCGAGGAAGCGCTCCTGCCGGTACGAGCGGCGCATCGCCTTCAGGACGGTGTCCGAGCCGGACTGCAGGGGCATGTGCAGCTGCGGCATCACGTTCGGGGTCTCGGCCATGGCGGCGATGACGTCGTCCGTGAAGTCGCGCGGGTGCGGCGAGGTGAAGCGGACCCGCTCCAGGCCCTCGATCTCCCCGCAGGCGCGCAGCAGCTTGCTGAAGGCCTCGCGGTCGCCCAGGTCGGAGCCGTACGCGTTGACGTTCTGGCCGAGCAGGGTGATCTCGGAGACGCCCTCGCCGACCAGCGCCTCGATCTCGGCGAGGATGTCGCCGGGACGGCGGTCCTCCTCCTTGCCGCGCAGCGCCGGGACGATGCAGAAGGTGCAGGTGTTGTTGCAGCCGACGGAGATGGAGACCCAGGCGGCGTAGGCGGACTCGCGGCGGGTCGGCAGCGTCGACGGGAACGCCTCCAGGGACTCCGCGATCTCGACCTGGGCCTCCTCCTGGACGCGGGCGCGCTCGAGGAGGACCGGCAGCTTGCCGATGTTGTGGGTGCCGAAGACCACGTCGACCCAGGGGGCCCGCTTGACGATGGTGTCGCGGTCCTTCTGCGCCAGGCAGCCGCCGACGGCGATCTGCATGCCGGGCCGGGCGGCCTTCATCGGCGCGAGGTGGCCGAGGTTGCCGTACAGCTTGTTGTCGGCGTTCTCGCGGACCGCGCAGGTGTTGAAGACCACCACGTCGGCGTCGCCGTTGGAGCCCGCGGGAGCCTTCTCGTAACCCGCCGCCTCAAGGAGGCCGGAGAGCCGTTCGGAGTCGTGGACGTTCATCTGGCACCCGTAGGTGCGCACTTCGTAGGTTCGCGTCACGCCCTGCTCGGCCACGGCTCCGGTCCCGTCTTTGCTGCTGGTCACCTCACAAGGGTAAGGGGGGCCGGGGGTTGCCCCGCTCCCCCGGCCGCCGCCCGCCCCCGGGTGCCCGCCGCCCCGCCGCCGGGGACCCGCCGCCAGGACCCGCCGCCGCACCGGCCGCGGACCGCCGCTACGGCCTGCCGGTCGCCTCCAGTACGGCCGTGAGCTGGGCGGCGAGGGTGCCCGCGTCCGGGCGGACCGCGCCCGCGAAGGCCGCCGAGCCGACGGTGAAGGCGTCGGCTCCGGCCGCGGCGAGGGCCCGGATCTGGGCGGGAGTGCTGAGCGAGCCCGCGACCACGAGCCGGCCGCCCGTCGCGGCGCGGGCCGCCCGGACCAGGGCGAGGGGGTCGGCCTCGGTGGCGCGGTGGGCGAGCAGGTCGACGCCGGCGCAGCCGGCGGCCTCGGCCCGGCGGCAGTCCGCCGCGATCCGGTCCGGGCCGCCGGCCAGGCGGGTCGGATGCCCCTGGGGCTCGCCCACGAAGGGCAGGTAGCGGATCGGGGTCCCGTCGAGGAGGGCGAGGGTCTCCGCCACCCAGGTGCCGCCCATCAGCCAGTCGACGCCGAGGTCGACGGCCGCCCGTACGGAGTCGAGCGCCTGGTCGCGGCCGGTGGCGACGACCTCCAGATGGCTGGTGGCGCCGAGCGCCCTGATCTGCTCGTGCAGCCGGTGCAGGGTGGCGGGGTCGACGCCGACGTCCTTGAAGCCGATGTGGGTGATGCCGAGCTCGCGGACCGAGTCGAGGACGTGGAGGCAGTCGGTGACGGTCCGGTCGTCCCGGGTGAGCATGAAGACGAAGTCCATGGGGGTCCCTTCCAGGACGTGGGCGCAGGACGCGTCCTACGCGAGGGGGGCCAGCTCGGCGGCCCGGCGCAGGGCGGTGAGCAGGCTGGTGTGGTCGGCGGTGCCGGTGCCCGCGAGGTCGAAGGCGGTGCCGTGGTCGACGCTGGTGCGCACGAACGGCAGGCCGAGGGTGATGTTGACGCCGTGTTCCAGGCCCAGGTACTTCACCGGGATCAGCCCCTGGTCGTGGTACTGGGCGACGACGGCGTCGAACTCGCCCGCCCGGGCCCGCATGAAGACGGTGTCGGCGGGCCAGGGGCCGCTCGCGTCGATCCCCTCGGCGCGTGCCGCGCGTACGGCGGGGGCGATGACGTCGAGGTCCTCGCGGCCGAAGAGACCGTTCTCGCCGGCGTGCGGGTTGAGACCGGCGACGGCGATCCGGGGCGGGCGGCCGGCGGCCCCGGCCGTGCGGAGGGCCTCGTGGGTGAGCCGGACGGTGTCCAGCACGCGCGCGACGGTCAGGGCGTCGATCGCGGTGCGGAGGGACTGGTGCACCGTGACGAGGACGATCCGCAGCTCGTCGTTGGCCATCATCATCGCGTAGCGCTCGGTGCCGGAGAGCTCGGCGAGGATCTCGGTGTGCCCGGGGAACGGCAGCCCGGCGAGCCGCAGCGCCTCCTTGTGGATCGGGGCCGTGACGATCGCCCGCACGTCGCCGGCGAGGGCGAGCTCGACGCCCCTGCGGACGTACGCGTAGGAGGCCGCGCCCGCCTCGGCGGCGACGGTCCCGAGCGCGAGGTCTGCGGGCAGCGCGGGGCCTTCCGGCAGGACGTCGATGACGCCGGGCGTCCCTCCGGCTCCGGCGGGGGTCGGGACGGTCCGCACCTGGAGCCGGGTGCCGCTGGTGCGGCAGGCACGGGCGAGGGCACCCGGGTCGCCGATGACGACGAGCGGCGCGCCCGCGGGGCGTCGCGGGTCGGCGCAGGCCTTCACGGTGATCTCGGGGCCGATGCCGTGGGGGTCGCCCATGGTGAGGGCGAGCGGGCGGGGCGGCCGGCTCACCGGCCCTCCCCCTCGCCGGCGCCCTCGCGCTGCCCCTGGCCGGCGCCCTCGCCCTGCCCTGGGCCGGTGCCCTCGCCCTCTCCCGGCCTTCCCTGCGCACGGGCCGCGCCCGCGGCTTCCGCCGTTTTCGGCCCTTCCGCCGTTTTCGGCCCTTCGGCCGTTCCGGGGCCGTTCGCCGCACCCGGGCCCTCCACCGCCCCCGCGCCTCCGTCCGTCAGGACCGCGTGGAGGCGGACGAGGGTGCGGTCGTCGCCGAAGCCGCCGGCCTTGACCAGGACCGGCAGGCGGGGCGCGGTCGGTCCGTGGAGGGTGCCGCGGGCGATGCCCGGCTCCGGTTCGTCGTACAGCTCGATGCCGGTCGCGCCGAGCGCCCCGAGGACGGCGGCGGCGGTCTCCCCGCCGGTGAGCACGAGCCCGTCGGCACGCCGCTCCCCGATCAGGTCGGCCGCGGCGCGGGCGAGCCCCTCCAGCAGGCCGGTGGGGTCGGCGGACCGCTCGTCGGGCGTGTGCAGGGTCATGAAGGGGGCCGGGAGCGGGGAGGCGGTGGCGGTGGCGTGCGGGTCACGCGCCGTGGACTGCGCGTGGAGCAGGGCGAGTTGGCGCCTGCCGGCGGGGTTGGCGCTGCCGACGACGGTCAGCGGGTCGCGCACGGCGGGGAGTTCGGGGCGCGGGTCCGCGGGCCGGCGCGGGTGGCGGCGGGCGAGGGAGGCGGCCAGGCCCGGCGAGCCCACCCACAGGACGTCCCGGGGGCGCGGAACGGCCGCGACGACGGCGTCGAGGTCCGCCTCCGTGGCAGCCGAGCAGACGAACACCCCGCCGGAGGCCAGCAGTCCGGGCAGTTCCGTCAGCCCGGCGGGCCCGGGACCGACGAGGACGGCCTCCGGCAGCAGCTCGGCGAGATCGGCCGTGCGGACCGGGTGGGCCGGGTCTCGGGCGAACTCGCTCGCGTCGACCCGTACGCCCCGCACGTACTGGACGCCTCCGAGCGTCGTACGGCCCTCGGTCGGGAAGGCGGGGGCGAGGATCGCGGCGCGGCGGCCCGAGCCGGTGAGCGCGGCGCGCAGTTCGGCGGCGACGTGGCCGCGCAGGGTCGAGTCGACCGTCTTGAGGAGCAGCTCCGCGCCCGCGTAGCGCTCGGCCGCCCGTGCGGTCCGCGCGGCGGCCTCCGGCTCCGCCAGCAGACGGGTGCCGAGATCGACGGCGGTGACCCCCGGCCCGCGGGGTTCGGGGGCGAGGAGGACCAGGGCGCGGTGGCCGGAGCGCCGGAAGGGGGCGGCTCCGTCGGCGGCGCTGGTGAGGTCGTCGGCGAGGACGACGACGGTGGATGGCGACATCGGGATGTGTCCCCCGGATCGTGGTGGATCGTGGTTCCGTGACGAGATCAACCCTGTCTCGCCGGGAAGCCGCAGGACAAGCGATTCCTTCTCACTCCACCTGTGATCGGATGTCACACATGACCCGGCCCGACCTGCCTCCGCTGAACACCCTGCTGCCCTTCGAGGCGACCGTCCGGCACGCGAGCATGACGCGCGCCGCCCAGGAGCTCCATGTCACGCACGGGGCGGTCAGCCGGCAGGTGCAGAACCTGGAGCGGGCCCTGGGGACGCCCCTGTTCGAGCGAGGAGCGCGCTCGCTGCGGCCCACCCCGCAGGCCCGCCGTCTCGCCGCGGCCGTAGGCGACGCGCTGGACCTCGTCGAGTCGGCCGCCCGTGAGGTCTCCGGGCGGGAGCGGGGCACCGGCCCGCTCGCCCTGTCGTGCGAACCCACGCTCCTGATGCGCTGGCTCATCCCGCGTCTTCCGGAGCTCGCCGCCCGGCACCCCGGGCTGACCGTGCACCTCTCGGCGGGCGGCGGCCCCGTCGCGTTCGCGCGGGACACGGTGGACGTGGCGCTGCGCCGGGACGACTTCCCCGTGCCCGAGGGCGTCAGCCGGGTGCCGCTGTTCGCGGAGTGGATCGGCCCGGTCTGCCGCCCCGAGCTCGCCGCCCGACTTCTGGGCGGGGAACCCGTGACGCTGCTGCACACCAGCACCCGGCCGGCCGCCTGGGACGACTGGCGCCGCCTGACCGGGTCCGGCCGGGCGGCGGCCGGGGCCCCGGAACCGTCCCGGGCACCGGCCCCGGCCGCGGATCAGACCTTCGAGCACTTCTACCTCGCGCTCCAGGCGGCCGTCGCAGGCATGGGTGTCGCCGTCGGGCCGTACGCGCTGGTCCGCGACGACCTCCTACGGGGCCAGCTGGCGGCGCCGTACGGGTTCGTCGCGGACGGTACGGGCTACGGGCTGCTCAGCCCGCGTCCGCCGGAGCGCGACGCGCGGACCGCCACGCTCCTCGGCTGGCTGCGGGAGCAGGCGGCGCACCTCACGCCGTCTGCCGGGGACCGGTTCGGATCACCGGGAAGCCCGGCCTCGCCCGCGGACGAGTAGCCCGGGGTCCCAGCAGCCGCCCTGACCAGGGCGTGACGTCCGGCCTGGCCAGAAGCGGGACCGAGCTGGCAGGATCGCGCCATGCCCGCCGCACTGTCCCGCACCGCCCGCCGCCGCCTCCTCCAGGTCTCGGCGGCCCTGCTGGTGCTGGTCGGCGCCCTCGTCTGGTGGCTGGTTCCTTTCGGAACGAAGTCGCCGAGCGGGCACATCGCCTTCAGCACCGGGGTGCCCACGGGCGTCTACCAGCGCTACGGCGAACTGCTCCAGCAGGCCCTGGCCAGGGATCTTCCGGACGTCTCGATAACGCTGAAGAACAGCGAGGGGTCCCAGCAGAACCTCGCCCGGCTCGCCTCCGGCGAGGCCGATTTCACAGTGGCCACGGCGGACGCCGTGGCCCAGTACCAGCGGGACCGCAAGCCCGGCTTCGACCGGCTGCGCGGCTGCGCCCGGCTCTACGACGACTACGTCCAGCTGGTGGTGCCCAAGGGCTCGACCGTGCAGTCGGTGGCCGATCTGCGCGGTCTGCGGGTCGGCGTCGGCCAGTCGGGGTCGGGGGTACGCCTGATCGCCGACCGGGTCCTGGCGGCCGCCGGGCTCACCCCTGACGTCGACATCGTCCCGGTCTCGGCCGGCATCGACAGGATGCCGGCGCTCCTGGAGCGGCACCGGCTGGACGCCTTCTTCTGGTCGGGCGGTCTGCCGACCGAAGGCGTCCAGAAACTGTCCGAGCGCCTGCCGATCCGGCTCGTGCCGCTGGACGACACCCTGATGGAGAGCCTGCACGACGTGGGCGAGTCCACCCGCTACTACCGCTCGGCGACCATCCCGGCGGACGCGTACAGCCTGGCCCAGGACGGCAACCCCGTGGACACCCTGGCGGTCGCGAACATCCTGGTCACCACGGACAAGACCGACCCGGATCTGGTCGAGAGCTTCACCCGCACGGTGATCGGCAGCCGGGACCGGATCGGCAACCAGGTCCACCCCGCGCAGCTGGTGGACCTGCGGACCGCGGTCTACACCGACCCGCTCCCGCTGCACGAGGGCGCCCGGCGCTACTACCGCTCCGTGAAGCCCTGACCGCCCCAGCCGCCCCGCCGCTCCCGGAGAGCGAACCGCCCCGCCCGGCCACCCGCCGGCGGAAGCCCGACCCCACCGCCCGGATCCCCTCCGGGACGGCCCACCGCCGGGCGCGTACCCCTCCGCAAGGCCCGACCACCGCAGAGCGCCCTCCGCTCCGTGACGCCCGACGCCCTTCGAAGGCCTCCGCTCCGTGACGCCCGACGCCCTCCGTAGCCCTCCGCTCCGTGCCGCCCGACGCCCTCCGTAGCCCTCCGCTCCGTGCCGCCCGACGCCCTCCGTAGCCCTCCGCTCCCTGAGGCCCGACCGCCTCCGCGCGCCTACCGGTCCGCGAGGCCCTGCCCCGGCCCGCCCGGCTCCCGGTCCTCGCCCGCCCACGGGTCGTGGCGCGGCACGCTGACGGTCACCCGGAGACCGTGCGGCTCGTTGTGGGCGTACGCGATGGTGCCGCCGCCGGCCGTGAGCAGCACCCGGGAGATGGACAGGCCGAGGCCCGAGCCGTTGATGTTCTGGTGCCGGCCGGAGCGCCAGAAGCGGTCGCCGATCCGCTCCAGCTCCTCGTCGGTGAGCCCGGGGCCGTCGTCGGCGACCTCGATCTCGACGGTCGCCCCGCCGGGGGCCAGCCGGACCGTGACACCGACCTCCTCCCCTTCCGGGGTGAACTTCAGGGCGTTGTCGATCACGGCGTCCAGCGCGCTGGAGAGCGCCACCGGGTCGGCCCAGGCGGTGACGGCGGCCGTCTCGGCGACGATCCCGACGCCCTTGTCGTCGGCGACCGGGCGCCAGGAGGCGACCCGCTCGGCCGTCAGCGCCCCGATGTCGGTGAGCCGCAGCTCGGCGGCGGTGTGCTCGGCGAGCGCCAGGTCGAGCAGGTCGTCGAGGACCCGGGCGAGCCGCTTGCCCTCGGTGCGGACGGAGGCGATCTCCTCGTTGCCCTCGGGCAGCTCCAGGGCGAGCAGCTCGATGCGCAGCAGGAGCGCGGCCAGCGGATTGCGCAGCTGGTGGGAGGCGTCGGCGACGAAGGCCCGCTGCTGTTCGAGGACGTCCTCGACGTGGTCGGCCATCTCGTTGAACGAGCGGGCGAGGTTGCGCAGTTCCGGCGGTCCGCCGGCGGCGGCGACGCGGGACTTCATCCGGCCGGTGGCGATGTCGTGGGTGACGGCGTCGAGGACCCGGACGGGGCGCAGCACCCAGCCGGTCAGCCGGAAGGCGGCCCCGACGGCGAGGAGCATGGCGGCGGCCTCCCCGGCGAAGATCAGCAGCCAGTCGCGGAGGATGCGGGAGCGCAGCTGTCCGGTGGGCGAGTCGGTGACCACGACGGCGACGACGTCGCCGTCCCGGACGACCGGGGAGGCGATGGTGAGCCGCGCTTTCCCCTGCCAGGGCCAGACCTGCGGCGGGTCGTGGCTGCGGCGGCCGAGCAGGGCCTCGTTGAAGGCGCGCCGGCCCTCCCCGTCGTACGGGACGACCCAGTCCTCGGGGGCGGCGGCCATGGAGCGGTTGTCGCGGTAGAAGATGCCCGCGCGGATGTCGTAGACGTCGTGATAGCTGGCGAGCTCGCCGCTGAGGGTGGAGCGGCGTTCGTCGGGACCGATGTTCCGTTCGCTGACGAACTGGGCGAGCGCGGCGAACCGGGCCGCGTCGTCGAGCCGGTCGACGACCACCCGCTGCTGCTCGGAGGCGGCGGTGCTGGCGGCCAGCGGGAAGCCGAGAGCCAGCAGGACGCCGGCCATCAGCACGATGAGGAGCGGAAGGAGTCGGGTGCGCACGAGCGGGCGGGCCCTCGGCTACGCGGTCGGCGCGACCAGGCGGTAGCCGACGCCCCGCACGGTCTCGATCAGGGCGGGCATGCGCAACTTCGAGCGCAGGGAGGCCACATGGACCTCCAGCGTGCGGCCGGTGCCCTCCCAGTTGGTGCGCCAGACCTCGCTGATGATCTGCTCGCGGCGGAACACCACGCCGGGCCGCTGGGCGAGCAGTGCGAGCAGGTCGAACTCCTTGCGGGTGAGCGGGACGGCGTCGCCGTCGACGCTGACGCGACGGGTGGGCAGCTCGATGGTGACGGTGCCGAGCTGCAGCGTGCTGTCCTCGGTGGTTCCGGCCTGCTCCTCGGCGCCGGCGTGGCGCCGGCTGACGGCGTGGATGCGGGCGAGCAGCTCACCGGTGTCGTAGGGCTTGACGACGTAGTCGTCGGCGCCGAGATTGAGGCCGTGGATGCGGGAACGCACGTCGGCGCGCGCGGTCACCATGATCACGGGGGTGGTGGTGAGCTTCCGGATGCGTCCACAGACCTGGTAGCCGTCCTGGTCGGGCAGCCCGAGGTCGAGGAGGATCACCCCGTACGAAGGGCGCTCGCCGTGCGCGGCGGGCAGCACCGCCTGGAGCGCCTCCTCGCCGTTGCGGGCGTGGGTGACGGTGAAGCCGTGCCGGGCGAGGACCGCGGAGAGCGCGGCGGCGACGTGGTCGTCGTCCTCGACGAGCAGTAGTCTCATGGCCCTCCTCCGTAATCTCTCCGTGCGGTGCGCGAGGCGCGTGATGACGTTCTGTGTACCAGGGCATGAACGCCGATGGTCGCGGTCGCAGTCAAGTCCGCCCCGGGGAAGCCCGTGCTTCTGTTATCCACCCGGTACGGCACCGACCATCCCGTTCACGCAGTGTGTCCGGTTGCGACCGGATCGTTATCCTCAAACTTCGCTCAGATGTGATGACGCTCCGCACACCCGGTCTCTAGTGTCCTCCCCAACCGAGCAGGACGGAGCGAGAAGCCGATGAGCGGAGTGTCAGTGACCCAGGGTTCGCAGGACGCGGTGCCGGCCACGGACGACCTGGTCGTGCTGTCCGACGTGAACAAGCACTTCGGCGCGCTGCACGTGCTCCAGGACATCGACCTGACGATCCGTCGGGGCGAGGTCGTGGTGGTCATCGGCCCGTCCGGGTCCGGCAAGTCCACGCTGTGCCGCACCATCAACCGCCTGGAGACGGTCGACTCCGGCAGCATCACCATCGACGGGAAGCCGCTGCCCCAGGAGGGCCGGGAGCTGGCCCGTCTGCGGTCGGACGTGGGCATGGTCTTCCAGTCCTTCAACCTCTTCGCGCACAAGACGGTGCTGGAGAACGTGATGCTGGGCCAGATCAAGGTCCGCAGGACGGAGAAGCAGGCGGCGGAGGCCAAGGCCCGCGCACTGCTCGACCGGGTCGGCGTCGGCACCCAGGCCGACAAGTACCCGGCGCAGCTGTCCGGCGGCCAGCAGCAGCGCGTGGCCATCGCCCGCGCGCTCGCCATGGACCCCAAGGTCATCCTGTTCGACGAGCCGACCTCGGCGCTCGACCCGGAGATGATCAACGAGGTCCTGGAGGTCATGCAGCAGCTGGCGCGGGACGGCATGACGATGGTCGTCGTCACCCACGAGATGGGCTTCGCCCGCTCGGCCGCCAACCGCGTGGTCTTCATGGCCGACGGCCGCATCGTCGAACAGGCCGCCCCCGACGAGTTCTTCAGCAACCCGCGCAGCGACCGCGCCAAGGACTTCCTGTCGAAGATCCTGCACCACTGAGTCCGCACCACCGGGACCCGCGCACGCGGATCCCCGCACCATGGGGTCGCGCGCCGGCGCGAACCCGGCACCGTCGCCACGCGCCCGGAACTCCTTAGTCACTGCACGCGACTTGCTGCACACTGACGATCAACTACCCTCGACCCTTAGGGATGTTCACGATGAAGCTCCGCAAGACCGCGGCCGTGGCCGTTGCCGTCCTCGCACTGACCGCGACCGCCTGTGGCGGCAAGGAGGGCTCGGCCGGCGACAAGCCCGCCACCAAGCCCGGCGACTCCGGCGCCCCGCAGCTCCCCAAGTACACGGTCGCGAGCGGTGTCGACCTGGCCGCGTCGCCGACCTTCAAGAAGGCCAAGGAGCGCGGCAAGCTCATCATCGGCTCCAAGGCCGACCAGCCCTACCTCGGCTTCGAGGACCAGGCCACGAAGAAGCGCTCCGGCTTCGACATCGAGATCGCCAAGATGATCGCCGCCGACCTGGGCTTCTCCGAGGACCAGATCGAGTGGAAGACGGTCGACTCCAAGCTCCGCGAGACCGCCATCTCCACGGGCCAGGTCGACTACTACGTCGGCACCTACACGATCAACGACAAGCGCAAGGCGCAGGTCGGCTTCGCGGGCCCGTACTACCAGGCCGGCGCCGACCTCCTGGTGCGCAAGGACGAGACCGGGATCACCGGCCCGGAGGCCCTGAAGGGCAAGAAGGTCTGCTCGATCACGGGCTCGACCCCCCTCCAGGAGATCAAGAAGCCGCAGTACGGCGCGGAGACCGTCGAGCTCGGCAAGTACTCCGACTGCGTCCAGCAGCTGCTCACCAAGCAGGTGGACGCCGTCACCACCGACGACTCGATCCTCAAGGGCTACGCGGCCGCCAACGCCGGCAAGCTGAAGGTCATCGGCAAGCCGTTCACCAAGGAGCCGTACGGCATCGGCATGAACAAGGAGGACAAGGCCCTCCGCGACAAGGTGAACGACGTCCTCAAGGCGCACGAGGACGACGGCACCTACAAGAAGATCTACGAGGCCACCCTCGGCCTCTCGGGCTCGGCCTACACCGAGCCGCCGGCGATCGTCCGCTACTGACGGCTGCCCCGCACGCGCGGACGCCCCGCAGCCCCGTAGCCACGTACACGTCCTCCCCGGACGCCGGCTCCGGTGCCGCGGGGCGTCCGCCCCCCTGCCCGTACGCCTGCTGCCCGCAAGCCCGCCGCTGACTGCCGACGCGGAGTCCTCATGAACGTACTGCTCGACCATTTCGCGGAGTTCCGCAACGGATTCATAGGAACCGTGGAGATCACCGCCGTCAGCTCGGCCATCGCGCTGGTCCTCGGCATCGTCATCGCCGGCTTCCGGGTCTCCCCCGTCCCCCCGCTGCGCTTCTTCGGCACCGCCTGGGTGACGCTGCTGCGCAACACCCCGCTGACGCTGCTCTTCCTGGTCTTCTTCTTCGTGGTCCCGGAGATCCTCTTCCCGGGCATGAGCCCGTTCCTGCTGGCCTCCCTCGCCCTCGGCTTCTACACCTCCTCGTTCGTCTGCGAGGCGGTCCGCTCCGGCATCGGCACGGTGCCGCTGGGCCAGGCCGAGGCCGCCCGCTCGCTCGGCCTGACCTTCTCCCAGACGCTGCGCCTGATCGTGCTGCCGCAGGCCACCCGGACGGTGCTGCCCCCGCTCAGCTCGATCTTCATCGCCCTGACCAAGAACTCGGCCATCGCCGGCGCCTTCAGCGTCACCGAACTCTTCGGCTGGCAGACCCTGATGAGCGAGGAGGGCTACGCGATCGGCCCGGTCTTCGCCTGGGTCGCCGTGGCCTACCTCGTCATCACCTTCGCCATCAGCGGACTCTTCCGTCTCCTTGAGCGCAACATGGAGGTCGCCCGATGAGCGCCAGCGTTCTCTTCGACGCCCCCGGCCCCAAGGCCCGCATCCGCAACCGGATCTACGCCGTCGTCGGCAGCCTCGTCCTCCTCGCCCTGCTCGTGATCAGCGTCATGCGGCTGAGCGACAAGGGGCACCTCGCCCCCGAGATGTGGGACATCTTCAACTACGCGGGCATCCGGCAGAACATCGCCGACGCGCTGCTCGCGACCCTGAAGGCCTTCGGGCTCGCCGCGGTCGGCTCCCTGGTGCTCGGGGTGCTGCTCGCCGTCGCCCGGCTCTCCGACCACAAGCCCGTCAGCTGGGTGGCCACCGGCTTCATCGAGGTCTTCCGTTCCCTGCCGCTGCTCATCACCATCTACGCGGTGTGGGTCGCCTTCCTGACGGACTACTCGCTGTGGGCCCTGGCCGTCGGCCTGTCCGTCTACAACGGCTGCGTCCAGGCCGAGGTGCTGCGCGCCGGCGTCAACGCGGTGCCGCGCGGACAGCGTGAGGCCGCCTACGCGCTCGGCATGACCAAGACCCAGGTGATGACCAGCGTCCTGCTGCCGCAGGCCGTCCGGGCCATGCTCCCGACGATCATCAGCCAGCTGGTGGTCACCCTGAAGGACACCTCCCTCGGCTTCGTCATCCTCTACCCCGAGCTGCTCTACTCGGCCCGTCTGATCGCCTCCAACACGCTGGTCAACGGCCAGTACCCGTACGTCTCCGTGATCGTGGTCTTCGGCGCCGTCTACATCGCGCTGTGTCTTGCGCTCTCCGCGCTGGCCACCTGGATCGAGAAGCGCGGACGGCGGGCGAAGACCGGCATCAAGGTCTCCGACGCGCAGGCGCAGGACGTCGTGGCGGGCACGGACGCCGGCCGCCCCGGCGGCACGGGTGGCCCCGGTACGACGGAGAACTGACGGTATGTGACATCATCCGGGGGCAGTGGCGACGCCGCTGCCCCCGTCACTTGACGCACGCATCCCCAGTGGGTTGCATACGTTCTGTGATCAAGCTCCGGGCCCGTGCCACACTCTGCTGTGCTTCCCGCATGACCGTACGGCCTCGCACGCCTTCAGGAGCCGCGCCGTGGACCCGGTGATCATCGTAGGCGCGGGGCCGGTCGGTCTCGCACTCTCCCTCGCCCTGGCCGCCCAGGACGTGCCCTGCGTCGTCCTCGACGAGACGTCCGGCAAGGAGGAGCCTCGGCCCGCCCGCACCGTGGTGCTGCGCGCCGACATGGCCGCCCTGGTGGAGCGGCTCGGCTGTGCCACGCTCCGTGACGAGGGGGTCCGCTGGGTCGGCTGGCGCTCGATGCGCCGCCGGCAGCAGATGCGGCACGTCCCGCTCGACCTCGGCCTGACAGGGGACGCCGGCGCGGACGGCGGCGCCGACGTGCCGGCCGCCCCGCTGCACATCCCCCAGCACGCGCTGGCCCGCGGCCTGCGCGACGCCGTGGCGCGCGAGGAGCTCGTCACGCTCGTCACCGACGCGCGGGTCGACACCGTCGAGCAGGACGCACACGGGGTCGGCGCGCACACCAGGGGCCCCGACGGCGCCTGGTGGCGCGGCAGCCATCTGGTCGGCTGCGACGGCGCCCGCTCGACCGTGCGCAAGCTGCTCGGCGTCCGCTTCCCCGGGCGCACGGCCGTCGAGCGCTACGCGGTGGCCGCGCTGCGCACCGAACTCCCCTGGCCCGGCGAGGCCCTGCTGCATCGTCAGCCGCCGTGGCGGGGCGTCGGCGACGAGATCGCGGCCCGGCCGCTGCCCGACGGGGTGTGGCGGATCGACTGGCTGCTGCCGCCGCGGGGCGAGCTCGTCACCCCCGAAGCGCTGGTGGCCCGCATCCGCGACACGCTCGGCGGCTGGTGCGAGGGCACGACCCCGCCGTACGACCTGATCGACACCGGCGTCCACACCGTGCACCACCGGCTCGCCCGCCGCTGGCGGGTGGACCGGGTCTTCCTCGCCGGGGACGCGGCGCACCTGCTGGGCGCGGTCGGCACCCAGGGGCTCGACGAGGGGCTGCGGGACGTCGAGAACCTGGCCTGGAAGCTGGCCCACGCCTGGCACCACCGGGACGCCTCGCCCACCCTGCTCGACAGCTACCAGAGCGAGCGCCGGGCCGCCGTCGCGGGCCTGCTGCGCGCCGCGGACCAGGCGCTGCCGCTGCTGCGGGGCGGCAGCGGACTCCGGACGTACCTGCCGGGCGGCGGGCGCGGACACGACGCCCTGCTCGCCGACGGGCACCTGGGGCGCGGCCCGCTCGGGGCGCTGCCCGCCTACCCGCACTCCCCGCTGGCACCGGAGCCCTCCGAGGGCCGGATCCCGGTGGGCACGCCGGACGGGGCGCCGGTCGAGGACGTGCGGGTGACCGCCCCCGACGGCACGACCGTGCGGCTCCGGGACCGGCTCGGTCAGGGCCGTCAGCTGGTGCTCCTGGTCGCGCCGGGCACCGGGGTGTGGGACCGGCGCCACTGGGTGAGCGCCGGGGTGATGCCGCGGCTCGCCGAGGCCGTGGACGCGTTGCCGGCGCCCGCCGAGCTGCTGGTGACGGAGGCGTACCCCGGGGCTCCCGCGCACGCCGTGCTCCTGGTGCGCCCGGACGGGCATCTGGCCGCCGCGTTCGCCGGGGTGCGGCCGGAGGAACTGCACGCCGCGGCGGACGCGGTGCGCGGCGGCGACCCGGCGGCCGGGGAGCCGGCCGAGGACGCGTCCGAAGAGGCGGCCGGGGAAGAGACCGCGGACGTGCCCGCGGACGCCTCCTGACGGTCGATTGACCGCCGCGGGCGTCCATGGTGTACTCCGGAGCGTGACCGACACCTGTGTGCGCCTGTGGCGGAGGGTCCATGTGGACCTGATCCGCTACGCGGGCTGCGTGTGTCGCCCGTCCTGCTGAATTCGCCTCCCCCTTCACGGCTTTCGCGCGCGCCCCTCCGGGTCCGCGCGCTTTCGCGAACCTCAGGACGGTCCTTCGTGCCTCAGACACAGCACACCGCCACGCCCGTTTCCGGTCCCTCGCCCGCCCCTGCCCTCTCTCCCTCCCCGTCGTCGGCCCCGTCGTCGTTCCCCTCCCCTTCCGCCGCGCCCTCGTCCGCCTCCTCCCCGGCTCCCACGGAGGCCGACCTGCTGGACTTCGTGCGGCGGACGGCCGCCGACACCGCGCTGATCGACTCGCTGCCCCTCGATCCCGAGGGGCGCACCTGGCTACGGCTCGACGGCCCGGGCGGCAGCGAGGCCTGGCTCATCGGCTGGCCGCCGGGCACGGGGACCGGCTGGCACGACCACGCCGAGTCGTTCGGCGCCTTCGCCACCGCGCGCGGGGTCCTGCGGGAACACTCGCTCGCGGTACGGCTCCCGGCGGGCGGCTGGAAGAACCTGGAGCTCGCCGACGGCGTCGACCGCGGCCGCGAGCTCCCGGCCGGCCGGAGCCGCGCCTTCGGCCGCCACCACGTGCACGAGGTGCTGAACGAGTCCCGCGCCGGGCACGCGGTCTCGGTGCACGCCTACTACCCGCCGCTCCCCCTGATCCGACGCTTCAGCCGGACGGGCGCGGTACTCCGTCTCGAGCAGGTCGAACGCCCGGAGGACTGGCAGTGAGCAGCGCATCCCGGCCCGCGACCACCGGCACGTCCACGGACGGACGGACCGGCGAGCCCGTGGGCGAACCCGTCGGCATCGACGAGCTGTTGGAGCAGGTGCGGTCAGGCTTCGAACGGATCGACGCCCGGACCGCGTACGAGGCCTACGAGGCCGGTGACGCCCTGCTCGTCGACATCCGTTACGCGGCGTTGCGCGACCGGGACGGCCTGATCCCGGGCGCGCTGGTCGTGGAGCGCAACGAACTGGAGTGGCGGCTCGACCCGCTCGGCAGCCATCGCGTCCCCGAGGCGGACAGCCACGCTCTACGGGTCGTGGTGCTCTGCAACGAGGGGTACGCCTCCTCCCTCGCGGCGGCCTCGCTGCACCAGCTGGGCCTGCACCGCGCGACGGACCTCGTCGGCGGCTTCCAGGCATGGCGGGCGGCGGGCCTCCCGGTGCTCCTCCCGGCGAACCGGGAGCCGGACCAGAAGCCGGACCAGGTGGGCTGACGGCACCGGCCCAGGAGTCGGGCCAGCTGGGCAGACGGCGCAGGCGGGAGACCGGGGCGAGGCACCGCTAGGCCGGGGAGGGCGCGGGGGCCACGGCTAGAAGGGCTCCTCCAGCCCCTCCGTGTCCTCGCCCTCCTCCTCCAGGGCCCGGCGGACCACCCGCAGGGCCATGCCCTCCGGGTATCCCTTGCGGGCGAGCATGCCGGCGAGCCTGCGCAGCCGGCGGTCCCGCTCCAGACCACGGGTGGCGCGCAGCTTGCGGTCGACGAGCTCGCGGGCCCGGGCCTCCTCCTGGTCCGAGTCGAGCCGCTCGACGGCCTCCTGGATCACGGTCGGGTCGACGCCCTTGGTCCGCAGCTCGCGGGCGAGGGCCCGGCGGGCGAGGCCCCGCCCGTGGTGCCGGGACTCGACCCAGGCGCCGGCGAAGGCGGCGTCGTCGATGAGCCCGACGTCCTCGAACCGGGAGAGCACCTCGTCGGCCACCTCGTCGGGGATGTCCCGCTTGCGCAGGGCGTCGGCGAGCTGCTTGCGGGTGCGGGGGGTCCCGGTGAGCAGGCGCAGGCAGATCGCCCGCGCCTGCTCAGCCGGATCCTGGGACGACAGCTCCTTCTCGGCCCTCGACGAGTCGGGGCTGTCGTCCGGCCATTCGGTGCGACCGGTCACCGGGTCAGCTCTTGGCCGCGGTGGCCTTGGTCGCCTTGGCGGCCTTGGCCGGGGCCGGGACGGACTTGCCCGCCTCGTCCGTGCCCGCAGCCGCCGCGTCCGTGCCGCTCGCCGCGTCCGCACCCGGCTCGACCGAGGGCTCCTCGGGCCGCACGCCGACGCCCAGCTTCTCCTTGATCTTCTTCTCGATCTCGTTGGCGAGGTCGGGGTTGTCCTTCAGGAAGTTACGGGCGTTCTCCTTGCCCTGGCCGAGCTGGTCGCCCTCGTACGTGTACCAGGCGCCGGCCTTGCGGACGAAGCCGTGGTCCACGCCCATGTCGATCAGGCCGCCCTCACGGCTGATGCCCTGGCCGTAGAGGATGTCGAACTCGGCCTGCTTGAACGGCGGCGCGACCTTGTTCTTGACGACCTTGCAGCGGGTGCGGTTGCCGACGGCCTCCGTGCCGTCCTTCAGGGTCTCGATGCGGCGGATGTCGATGCGCACCGAGGCGTAGAACTTCAGGGCGCGGCCACCGGTCGTGGTCTCCGGCGAACCGAACATCACGCCGATCTTCTCGCGCAGCTGGTTGATGAAGATCGCGGTGGTCTTGGACTGGTTGAGCGCGCTGGTGATCTTCCGCAGCGCCTGGCTCATGAGACGGGCCTGGAGACCGACGTGCGAGTCACCCATCTCGCCCTCGATCTCCGCACGCGGGACGAGCGCGGCGACGGAGTCGATGACGATCAGGTCGAGGGCGCCGGAGCGGACCAGCATGTCGACGATCTCGAGGGCCTGCTCACCGTTGTCCGGCTGGGACAGGATGAGGTTGTCGATGTCGACGCCCAGCTTGCGGGCGTACTCGGGGTCGAGGGCGTGCTCGGCGTCCACGAAGGCGACCTGGCCGCCGGCCTTCTGCGCGTTGGCCACGGCGTGCAGGGTCAGGGTCGTCTTGCCGGAGGATTCCGGGCCGTAGATCTCGACGACACGGCCACGCGGCAGGCCGCCGACGCCGAGGGCGACGTCGAGGGCGGTCGACCCGGTCGGGATGACCTCGATCGGCTCCCGCGAGCGCTCACCCATGCGCATGACGGCACCCTTGCCGAATTGCCGTTCAATCTGTGCGAGCGCGGCGTCGAGCGCCTTCTCGCGGTCGGTTCCTGCCATGGGTTCCACCCGGTTTGCTTGAGTCGATCGCTTCATGTGAAAGACGCTAACCCCTGCCACTGACAATGGGCCCCGGCGTCCCTCCCGGCCTGTGGATAACTCGGCGAAAACCCCGTGATTCCAAGGTCCTGAACTCCCATGAGAATGGATGTTCGATTTTCGTGTCAAGCGCACCACGCCGGTGCCGCGACACGGACGAGGGCCCCCTGCCCGTCTCCCCGGCCACCCGCTTCGCCCACCGGCATGCCCACCCCCTCCGACCCGCCGCACCGCGCCCGGGCCGTCCGCCGGTGCCGCTAGGGTCTGTCTTTCGGATCAGGGAGCGGCGTCTGGTGCGTGCAGCTGCAAGGCGGAGGAGGGAGCCATGGCGGAGCCCTGGCGACCGACGACAACGCCGCAGATGCGCGTGCCAGACGCCGCGAGCCCGGCATGATCCGAAAGACAGGCCCTAGAGCGTGTCTCCTTGACCGGTGATTCTCGTGGTGGGGCTGGTTACTCTGCTGCGATGACGGACAGCGAGCTGATCGTTGACCTGCGGGGTCGGCTGATCGAGACACTCAACGACTTCTGGGATGCGGTGAGCGAGCCGTGCGGACTGCCAGAGTGGTTTGGCCGGAACCTGGACGCGTGGTCGGACACGATTGAGACCCGGGGCATCTCCGAGGTGATCGACAGCCACGACGTCCTGATCGTGCATGTCGACCAGCGGGGCCTCTTCGACGGGCACCGGCAGGAGGCCGACGTCCTGGCCGGCATCTTTGACGGAGAACAAAACCAGCTCATTGTTCATGGGCGGGCCTGACGAATCCTTCAGACGTCTGGCTCAGCGCCGGCTCCAAATGAGGATGGCGGCAAGATGGAGTGCGGCCTGGTAGGCGATGGCGAGCTTGTCCGTTCGCATGGCCAGGCCGCGCCACTGCTTGAGCCGGTTGATGCACCGCTCGACCGCGTTGCGCTGCTTGTATGCCTCGGCGTCGAAGGCCGGCGGTCGGCCGCCGGCACGGCCTCGCCGCAGACGGTGGCCGACCTGGTCGGACGGCTGGGGGATGACAGCGCGGATTCCGCGTCGGCGGAGGTGACTTCGGATCGCGCGGGATGAGTACGCACGGTCCGCCAGGACGGCATCGGGCCGGGTCCTCGGTCTCCCCGGTCCGCTTCGCGGAACGCGGATGGCGACCATGACGGTCTCGAAGGCTGGAGCATCACCCGCCTGCCCTGCGGTGACGCGGAGGGCCAGGGGCCGTGCACGGGCGTCGCTGGCAAGGTGGACCTTCGTGCTCAGGCCGCCGCGCGAGCGTCCGAGTGCGTGGTCGTCGGGTTCGGCCCGACCTGGAGCCCCTTTTTTCTGGCGCCAGCGGAATGCTGGTGAGCCCGGCAGACGGTGGAGTCCACCGACACGGTCCAGCCGATGTCGTCAGCATCGTTGGCCGCTGCCAGGACCGCGGCGAGGATGCGTTCCCAGGTGCCATCCACGGCCCACCTGATCAGCCGCTTGTGGGCCGTCTGGAACGAGCCGAGCTCGTCGGGCAGGTCCCGCCAGGGCGAGCAGGTGCGGTACTTCCACGCGATGGCCTCCAGGGTTCGGCGGTGATCGGCCCACCGCCGACCGCGGACCGGATCGGCCGGCATCAGCGGCTCGATCCGGTCCCACATCGCATCAGTGATCACTAACCGGACAGACACATCCGATCAACTGACCAGCCGATCAAAGAGACACGCTCTAGTCCCGGTCCCTCTCCGTCTGCTCCTTCTTGTGGTGCAGCGCCTTCTGGAGGCGGGCGACGACGGCCTCCCCGTAGCGCCGGTGACCGTGGACGCGCGGGTCGTCGGTGACGTCGTAGCGCTTCACATAGGCGCCGAGGAAGGCCTGGAGGGTGGCGACGGCCGGGATCGCGATCAGCGCGCCGACCGCGCCGAGGAGCGCGGTGCCCGCGATGACCGAGCCGAAGGCCACGGCCGGATGGATGTCCACGGTCTTGGAGGTCAGCTTGGGCTGCAGCATGTAGTTCTCGAACTGCTGGTAGACCACGACGAAGACCAGCACCCACAGCGCGTACCAGGGGTCCACGGTGAAGGCGATCAGCATCGGCAGGGCGCCCGCCAGATAGGTGCCGATGGTCGGGATGAACTGCGAGACCAGGCCGACCCAGACGGCCAGGGCGGGCGCGTACGGGATGCCCAGGATCTCGAAGAGCACGAAGTGCGCCACTCCGGAGATCAGCGCCATCAGGCCGCGCGAGTAGAGATAGCCGCCGGTCTTGTCGACGGCGATCTCCCAGGCGCGCAGCACCTCGGTCTGCTTGGCCGGCGGCAGGACGGAGCACAGCGCCCGGCGCAGGCGGGGTCCGTCGGCGGCGAAGTAGAACGCGAACAGGAAGATCGTCAGGAGCTTGAAGAGACCGCCGAGGAGCGTCGCGGAGACGTCCAGGACACCGGCCGCGCTGTTCTGGACGTACTTCTGCAGCCAGCCGGAACGCAGCACGCTGTCCTGGACCTCGACCCGGGACAGCTCGGTGTGGAAGTGCTGGTTGGCCCAGTTGATCAGGGAGTCGAGGTACTTGGGGAAGTTCTCGACCATGTCGACGATCTGCCCCGCGAGCATCGAGCCGAGGAGCACGACGAAGCCGACGCTGACGATCAGGACGCCGAAGAAGACGATGAAGGTGGCGAGGCCACGGCGCATCCCGCGCGCCGCCATGCGTCCCACGGCCGGCTCGATGGCGAGCGCCAGGAAGAAGGCGAGCAGGATGTTGACGAGCAGACCGATGAGCTGGTGGAAGGCCCAGTTGCCGAGCTGGAAGCAGGCGTAGAGCGCGAGGGCGAGCACCATGGCCCGGGGCAGCCAGCGCGGCATGCGCGCCGCCGGCGCCTGCGGACCCACGACGGCGGCCGATCCCGCCACCTCTTCGGAGGCCGGTTCCTCGGCGGGGGCCGGTTCAGCCGTCTCCAGGGAAGAGGGAGCGCCCGGCCGGCGGGCGCCCGTCACCCCGGGCGGCCTCTCGTCCCGCCCGGTCGGCACGGAGGCCCGACCCGGCGTCGCCGTCCCGCCCTCGTCGGGCAGGGCGCCACGGCGCTCGTCGTCGGTCTCGCCTGCGGTCTCGTCGTTCGCGTCAATCGGGGCCACCCCGCCAGTCTCGCGCACCGCGCGGACATTCCCGTCCGGAGCCGTCACCTCACTGCTTCTCGGCCGGTACGCCGACGGCCGTGCAGACGGCCCGCCAGACGTCCTTGGCCTCCCACCCGGCGTCCAGGGCCTCGTGCACCGTGCGCCCGCCGAGTTCCGTCATCACATGGTCCCGGGCGAAGGTCTCGGCGTAGGACGCACCGAAGTGGTCCGTCATCCGTTCCCAGAAAATCGTCAACCGCATGACCCCAGTATCCCGCTCCCAGGAGTGCAGCCCGGGCCTTAGGCCTTGTCAGACGCGCCTTCGCGCCTAACGTCGGAACATGGCCGGAAATCCTCCAGAAAAACCCGCTCCTGTCGCGTCACCCCTCGCACGGGCCGAGCACTTCGTCTGGCTGACCGCCCGCGTGCTCGAACAGCGCCGGTTCGCCTACCACTTCCTGCGTGGCGGGGCGGATCCCGTCGAGGCCGCGCTCACCGCGTACCTGAACGAGGACGGCGGCTACGGCCACGCCCTCGAACCCGATCTGCGGGGGCCGGTCAGCCAGCCGCTGCACACCGCGCACGCCCTGCGGGTGCTCGACTCGATCGGCCGGTGCGGCGGGCTGCGGGTCGAGCGGATCTGCCGCTATCTGACCGAGGTCTCCACCCACGACGGCGCCCTGCCGGCCGTGCACCCCTCGCAGCGGGGCTATCCGACGGCGCCGTTCGTGCCCGTCGTCGACGATCCGCCCAGCGAACTCCTGACCACCGGGCCGGTGGTCGGTCTGCTGCACCGCAACCAGGTCTGGCACGCCTGGCTGTTCCGGGCCACCGAGTTCTGCTGGGCGGCCGTGGACGCGCTGGAGAAGTCCCATCCGTACGAGGTCCAGGCAGCGGTCGCCTTCCTCGACGGGGTGCCGGACCGGGCCCGCGCCCAGGCGGCGAGCGACCGGCTCGGGCGCCTGGTGCGCGAGCAGCGGCTGGCCGTACTGGACCCGGACCGGCCGGAGGACTACCCGGTCGCCGACGGTTACGCGCCGGGCGAGCACCACTATCCGTACGACTACGCGCGCGTGCCGGACTCGCTGGCCCGCCGCTGGTTCACGGACGAGGAGATGGGCCGCTCCCTGGACCACCTCGCGGCGATCCAGGAGCAGGACGGCGGCTGGCCGGTCACCTGGCGCCAGTGGGCGCCGGGCACCGCCCTGGAGAACCGCCCGATCGTGACGGTGGAGGCACTGCGGACCCTGCGGGCGCACGGCCGCGCGATCGTGTGAGGAGGCCGGCGCCCCCGGCGCGTGCGCCGGGGTCAGCCGCCCAGGGCCCGTACGCCTGCCGTGACCACGACGGCCGCGCCGACGACCACCAGGAACGGAGCCCGCAGAAAGAGGGCCACGGCCGCGGCGGCGACCCCGGCGGCGCGGGCGTCCACGGCGAGGGCGCCCTGGGCGCCGAAGGTCTGCTGGGCGGTGAGCGCGGCCAGGAGGGCGACCGGCAGCAGGGCGGCGAGGCGCTGCACCAGGGGACGTTCCAGGGTGTGTGCCGGGACGAGCAGCCCGAGCAGCTTGACCAGGTAGCAGCCGCCGGCGGTCAGCGCGACGGCGATCCAGACGTTCATCGGGCGTCCTCCTCGGAGCGGCCGCCGGCCCGGCGGCCGCGGAACCAGAGCACGGCGGGTGCGGCGAGCGCGGCGGCCAGCACCGGGACGCCGGCCGGCAGCACGGGCAGCAGGCCCAGGCCGAGCAGGACGGCGAGGGCCGCGGTGGCCCGCTCGGTGGCCGACTTCAGCATGGGTGCGAGCAGGGCGAGGAAGACGGCGGGGCCGGCCGCGTCCAGTCCCCAGGCGGCGGTGTCGCCGATGGCCTCGGCGCCGAGGGCGCCGAGCAGGGTGGTGAGGTTCCACAGCACGTACAGGGTGAGCCCGGTGACGGTGAAGCCGAGGCGGGCGGTCCTGCGGTCCGGCTGGGCGAGCGCGACGGCCGTGGTCTCGTCGATGACCCACTGCGCGGCGAACGGCCGGACGGAGCGGCGCAGGGCGAGCAGCTGGGAGAGGCGCAGCCCGTAGAAGGCGTTGCGGGTGCCGAGGAAGAACGCCCCGGCGGCCGCGGTGAACGGGTTCCCGCCCGCCGCGAGGGCGCCGACGAGCGCGAACTGCGAGGCGCCGGTGAACACCAGCAGGCTGAGCGCGCAGGTCTGGAGCAGGCTGAGACCGGCCCCTGCGGAGGTCACGCCGAAGGCGAAGCCGGAGAGACCCACGGCGACCCCGACCCCGAGGGCGTCGCGCACGACGGCCGCGTCGCTCTTGGGGGTGGTCCCGTCGCCGCGTATGACGGGAGGTGCTGTCTGTTCTGCCACGTCAGGGACGGTACGGCGCGGCCCCGGGCCAGGTCTTGTACGTTCTTGCGGCCGGCCCGGCACCCCCTCCGGGGCCCGCCGACGGTCGCGCCGCCTCGCGCCGAAGGGACGCCCGGCCACGCCGCCGGTCGCCCCGTACGGCCGACGGAGGACGAAGGCGCCCGGGGACGGATCTCCGGTGAAGTCGCTACCGGGCGCCGCGCGCCCGCTGGTACGCCCCCGGGGGCACGCCCACGCTCCGGGTGAAGTGCCGGTTGAGGTGGGGCTGGTCCGTGAATCCGACGGCGACGGCCGCGTCCGCCGGCGGGGTCCCGGCGTCCAGGAGGCGTCTGGCCCGGCGGACCCGGGCATCGGTCAGCCAGGTGTGCGGCGGCATCCCGTAGGCGGCCCGGAAGGCCCGCAGCAGCGCGAAGGGGCCGGTGCCGAGCTCCGTGGCGAGCTGCTCCAGCGTCGGCGGGTCGGCCATCCGCTCCTGCAGGACCGCACGCGCGCGTGCCGCGTCGCGCGCCCCGGCGGCGAGCGGCGCCCGCGGTGCGACCCGGCCGCCGTGGCTGCGCAGCATCCGGGCGGTGACGAGCCTCAGCAGGCTGTCGGCGGCGAGCGCGTTGCCCTCCTCGGCCGCCCGGTGCACGCCGATGACGAGCTGCGCCGCGTACGGGTCGTCGACGACGGGAGCGGTGAACCCGACGTCGCCGCGCAGCGCGACGGTCTCGGCCGCGATGGACCGGATGAGCTCGGCGTCAGGGTAGATCGTGCGGTAGGTCCAGCCCTCGGGCACCCCCGCGTGCCCGGTGTGCGGGGTGTCGGGGTTCACGAGCGCGATCTGTCCGGGTCCCGCGTGCACGAGGTCGCTGCCGTAGTGGAAGGCCTCGACGCCCTCGGTGATGGCGGCGAAGACGAAGCTCTCGTGGGTGTGCCGGGAGAAGGACTTCCGGACGTAGTGCGCGTGCAGCAGGTCCACCCCGGGCAGCCCGGCCGGCTGCCAGTACCGCGCCCGCTCGCCGCGCGTCGCTTCCCCGCCCTGCACGGGCGCGCCGCTGCGGTCGCCCGCGGCGACGGCGTGCCCGCGCGGCCGCGTGCCGGACCCCGCGGGGCCGGCGGGGGCCGCCGGGTGCGCGGGGCCCGCCGGCGTGCCCGCGCGCGCCTCGCTTCCGCGTCCGCCGTCACCACTCGCCATTCCCCCATTCTGCGCCACTCCGACAGGCCGCCACGAGCCGGTTTCCCCAGGTCCGAGCGGTTGTCAGTGGTGGGGTGCACGATGGGGGGCATGGTCAGGTCCGCACTCGACTCGTTCTCGCCCGCGACCCGCGGCTGGTTCACGGGAGCCTTCACCGCGCCCACCGCGGCGCAGGAAGGCGCCTGGCAGGCCATCGGGGCGGGCGCGGACGTGCTCGTGGTCGCCCCGACCGGTTCGGGCAAGACGCTCGCCGCGTTCCTCGCCTCCCTCGACCGGCTCGCTGCCGCTCCCCCGCCCGCCGACGCGCGGAAGCGCTGCCGGGTGCTGTACGTGTCGCCGCTGAAGGCGCTCGCCGTCGATGTCGAGCGCAATCTGCGCTCCCCGCTGACCGGCATCCGCCAGGAATCGGTCCGGCTCGGCCTGCCCGAGCCGGACGTGAAGGTGGGCATCCGGTCGGGCGACACCCCGCCCGCCGAGCGGCGGGCGCTCGCGACCCGGCCGCCGGACATCCTGATCACCACCCCCGAGTCGCTGTTCCTGATGCTGACGTCGGCCGCGCGCGACGCCCTCGCGGGCGTGGAGACGGTCATCCTGGACGAGGTGCACGCGGTCGCCGGCACCAAGCGCGGCGCGCATCTGGCGCTCTCCCTGGAGCGGCTCGACGAGCTGCTGCCCCGCCCCGCCCGGCGGATCGGCCTGTCGGCGACGGTGCGGCCGGTGGAGGAGGTCGCCCGCTATCTGTCGCCGCAGCGCAGGGTGGAGATCGTCCAGCCGCCGTCCGGCAAGGAGTTCGACCTCTCCGTGGTCGTCCCCGTCGAGGACATGGGCGAGCTCGGGGGCTCCCCCGCGGCCGAGGCGTCCGAGGGCGGCGAGCGGCCCTCCATCTGGCCGCAGGTGGAGGAGCGGATCACGGACCTGGTGCAGGCGCACCGCTCGACGATCGTCTTCGCCAACTCGCGCCGCCTGGCCGAGCGCCTGTGCAACCGGCTGAACGAGATCGCCTACGAGCGGGCCACCGGCGAGACCATGCCCGAGGGGTCTCCGCCGGCCGAGATCATGGCCCAGTCGGGCGCGGCGCGGGGCGCGCCGGCGCTGCTCGCCCGCGCGCACCACGGCTCGGTGTCCAAGGAGCAGCGCGCCCAGGTCGAGGAGGACCTGAAGGCGGGCCGGCTGCCGGCCGTGGTGGCCACGTCCAGCCTGGAGCTGGGCATCGACATGGGCGCGGTGGACCTGGTCGTCCAGGTCGAGTCGCCGCCCTCGGTGGCCTCCGGGCTCCAGCGGGTGGGCCGCGCGGGGCACCAGGTGGGGGCGGTCTCCACGGGTGTCGTCTTCCCGAAGTACCGGGGCGACCTGGTGCAGTCGGCCGTGGTGACCGAGCGGATGCGCAGCGGCTCCATCGAGTCCCTGCGGGTCCCGGCGAATCCGCTGGACGTGCTCGCCCAGCAACTGGTGGCGATGGTCGCCCTGGACAGCTGGCAGGTGGACGACCTGCTGGCGACGGTCCGCCGGGCGGCGCCGTTCGCGGCGCTGCCCGAGTCGGCGTTCACCGCGGTCCTGGACATGCTGGCCGGGCGCTATCCCTCGGACGCGTTCGCGGAGCTGCGGCCGCGGGTGGTGTGGGACCGGGTCGCGGGGACGGTCACCGGCCGGCCGGGCGCCCAGCGGCTCGCGGTCACCTCGGGCGGCACGATCCCCGACCGGGGGCTCTTCGGGGTGTTCCTGGCGGGCGCCGACCCCAAGAAGGGCGGCGGCCGGGTCGGCGAGCTCGACGAGGAGATGGTGTACGAGTCGCGGGTCGGCGACGTCTTCACGCTGGGCACGACGTCCTGGCGCATCGAGGACATCACCCGCGACCGGGTGCTGGTCTCGCCCGCGCCGGGCGTGCCGGGGCGGCTGCCCTTCTGGAAGGGCGACCAGCTGGGCCGCCCGCTCGAACTGGGCCGCGCGGTGGGCGCCTTCCTGCGCGAGGTCGGTGCCCTGGCGCCCGACGACGCCCGGCTGCGGCTTTTCGCCGCCGGGCTGGACGCCTGGGCGGCGGACAACGTGATCGCCTATCTCGCCGAGCAGCGCGAGGCCTGCGGGCATGTGCCGGACGACCGGACGATCCTGGTGGAGCGCTTCCGCGACGAGCTGGGCGACTGGCGGGTCGTCATCCACTCCCCGTTCGGGGCGCAGGTGCACGCCCCGTGGGCGCTGGCCCTCGGCGCCCGGCTGGCCGAGCGGTACGGGATGGACGCGCAGGTCATGCATGCCGACGACGGCATCGTGCTGCGCCTGCCCGACGCGGATCTGATGGGTCTCGACCTGCTGGACAGCGAGCCGGTGGACCCGGGACGCCTGTCCGACACCGCCTTCGACAGCGAGCAGGCGCCCGTCGGCGCGGCCGACGTCGCCTTCGACAAGGGCGAGATCGAGCAGATCGTCACCGACCAGGTCGGCGGCTCCGCGCTGTTCGCCTCCCGGTTCCGGGAGTGCGCGGCACGCGCCCTGCTGCTGCCCAAGCGCAATCCCGGCAAGCGCACCCCTTTGTGGCAGCAGCGGCAGCGCGCGGCGCAGCTGCTCCAGGTGGCGAGCGAGTTCGGCTCCTTCCCGATCGTCCTGGAGGCGGTCCGCGAGTGTCTCCAGGACGTCTTCGACGTCCCCGGTCTGCGGGAGCTGATGGGAGACCTGGAGTCCCGCCGGGTGCGCCTGGTGGAGGTCACCACCCCGGAGCCGTCCCCCTTCGCCCGCTCCCTGCTCTTCGGCTACGTCGCCCAGTTCCTGTACGAGGGGGACTCACCGCTCGCCGAGCGCCGGGCGGCTGCGCTCTCCCTGGACTCGCGGCTGCTCGCGGAGCTCCTCGGCCAGGCGGAGCTGCGGGAGCTGCTCGACGCGGACGTGCTCGCCGAGCTGGAGCGGGAGCTCCAGTGGCTGACCGAGGACCGGCGCGTCAAGGACGGGGAGGGCGTCGCCGACCTGCTGCGGGTGCTCGGACCGCTGACCGACGCGGAGCTGGCCGAGCGGGGTGCCAAGGCCGACTGGGTCCAGGAGCTGTCCCGGGCCCGGCGGGCGATCCGGGTGCGGATCGCGGGGGCGGAGCACTGGGCGGCGATCGAGGACGCCGGCCGGCTGCGGGACGCGCTGGGCACGGCGCTGCCGGTGGGCGTGCCGGAGGCGTTCACGGAGCCGGTGAAGGACCCGCTGGGCGACCTCCTCGCGCGCCACGCCCGTACGCACGGCCCGTTCACCTCCTCGCAGGCCGCCGCCCGCTTCGGACTGGGCTCCGCGGTCACGGACGGCGCCCTCCAGCGGCTCGCCGCCGCCGGCCGGGTGGTCCAGGGCGAGTTCCATCCCTCCGGGATCGGCCAGGAGTGGTGCGACGCCGCCGTCCTGCGCCGGCTGCGCCGCCGTTCCCTGGCGGCCCTGCGGCACGAGCTGGAGCCGGTGCCCCCGGCCGCGCTGGCCACGTTCCTCCCCCAGTGGCAGCACCTGGGGAACAACAGCCTGCGCGGCATCGACGGCCTGGCCCGCGCGATCGAGCAGCTGCAGGGCGCGCCGGTGCCGGCCTCGGCCCTGGAGAAGCTGATCCTGCCGTCCCGCGTGCGGGACTACTCGCCGGCGCTCCTCGACGAGCTGACGACGACCGGCGAGGTGATCTGGGCGGGCGCCGGCGCGCTGCCCGGCAAGGACGGCTGGGTCTCGCTCTATCTCGCCGACGCGGCGCCGCTGCTCCTGCCGCCGCCGCACCCGCTGGAGCTCACCGGGCTCCACGAGTCCGTCCTGACGACGCTCTCCGGCGGCTACGGTCTGTTCTTCCGCCAGATCGCCGACCAGGTGCGGGCCACCACCCACCCGGACGCGACCGAGCCGCAGCTCGCCGACGCCCTGTGGGACCTGGCCTGGTCGGGACGGCTCACCAACGACACCCTGGCCCCGCTGCGCTCCCTGCTGGGCTCGGGCCGCACCGCCGGCTCCACGGCGCACCGCGCCCGGCGTTCGGTCCCGCGCGGCCGGTACGGAACGCTGAGCGCCGCGTCCCGTACGGCCTCCCGCACGGGCCCGCCCACGGTGAGCGGCCGCTGGGCTCTGCTGCCCCCGCAGGAGCCGGAGCCGACCCACCGGGCGCACGCCCTGGCACGGACCCTCCTCGACCGGCACGGGGTGGTCACCCGGGGCGCGGTCGCCGCCGAGGGCGTGGAGGGCGGCTTCTCGGCGACGTACCGGATCCTGTCGGCCTTCGAGGACAGCGGCCAGGCCCGCCGCGGCTATGTGGTGGAGGGTCTGGGCGCCGCCCAGTTCGCCATGGACGGGGCCGTGGACCGGCTCCGGGCGGCCGCGAACGCCCGGGACCGCGGCGTCGAGGAGGGGACGGGCCCCCGCGCGGTCGTCCTGGCGGCGGCCGACCCGGCGAACGCGTACGGGGCCGCCCTGTCCTGGCCGGAGCCGCCGACGGGCGCGGGCCACAAGCCGGGACGCAAGGCGGGCGCGATGGTCGTCCTGGTGGACGGCGAGCTGACGCTCTACATGGAGCGCGGCGGCAAGACGCTGCTCTGCTGGCCCGCCGAGGCGGACTCCCCGGCGCTGCAGGCGGCGGCCGAGGCCCTGGCGGCAGCGGCGTCGGCGGGTTCGCTCGGCACGGTCACGGTGGAGCGGATCAACGGCGCGACCGCCCTCACCTCCCCCTTCGGCCCTCCCCTGGAGACGGCGGGTTTCCACGCCACACCTCGCGGCCTCCGTCTCCGCGCCTGAAGCACCGCAGGCGCCACAGCGGCAGGCGCCCCGGCACCGCAAGGACGCGCGCCCCGGCACCGGAAGGACGTGCGCGCCTCGGCGCCGGCCGCAGCGGACGGGCCGGGAGGCGGCCCCGAGACGCCGGCGGCGCAGGTCCCGGCCCACGCGCGGGCATGATGGCCTCATGCCCGAAGGAGACACCGTCTGGTACGCGGCCCACCGGCTCGACGCGGCGCTCGCCGGGCGGGTGCTCACCCGCTCCGACCTGCGGGTGCCCCGCTTCGCGACCGCCGATCTGACCGGGCGCCACGTCCTGGACGTCACCCCGCGCGGCAAGCACCTCCTGACCCGGATCGAGGGCGGGCTCACGCTCCACTCGCACCTGCGGATGGACGGCTCCTGGCGGGTGTACGCCACCGGGGAGCGCCCGCACGGCGGGCCCGCCCACCAGATCCGGGCGATCCTCGGGAACGCCGAGTTCACGGCGTACGGCTACCGCCTGCCCGTTCTGGAGCTGATCCGCACGGCGGAGGAGTCGAAGGCGGTCGGGCACCTCGGCCCCGATCTGCTGGGTCCGGACTGGGACCCGGAGGAGGCCGTGCGCCGGCTGGCGGCCGACCCCGCGCGGACCCTCGGCGAGGCGCTGCTCGACCAGCGGAATCTCGCGGGGATCGGCAACGTCTACAAGTCCGAGCTGGCCTTCCTGGCCGCCGTCACTCCCTGGCTGCCGGTCGGCGAGCTCGCCGAGGGCGTCCCGGAGCGTCTGGTGGCGACCGCGCACCGGCTGCTGGAGGCGAACAAGGAGCGCCCCGACCGCCGCACGACCACGACGGGGCGTACCGGCGGGCGCCTCTACGTCTACGGTCGCGAGGGGCGACCCTGCCCGCGCTGCGGCGCCGCGATCCGCAAGGCCGAGCTGGGCGACCGCGTGACGTACTGGTGCCCCGCCTGCCAGAAGGGCTCGCGGCGGCAGGAGCCGGCCGGCGGATGAGTCCCCGGCACGGGACCGGATCACGAATGCCGGCCCGCGGCCGGTACGGACCCGGTTACGCGAGCCGGTCACGGCAGCCGACCACGCGAGCCGCTACGGAACCCGGTCACGCCACCCGGCCACGCCCCCGGACCAGGGAGCCGGTCGCGTCACCCCGCGCCGGAAGCCGGTCGCCGGGAAGCTGTCGGCACAACAATTGACGGGCCGTCAGATTCAGTCGTACGGTCCGGGCATGGTCCTCACCGCGTACGACCTCACCGGCCGCACCGCCTTCGTCACCGGCGCAGCGAGCGGCATCGGCCGCGCGACCGCCGTCCTCCTCGCCGAGGCCGGGGCGAGCGTGCACTGCGCGGACCGCGACGAGTCCGGCCTCAAGGAGACCGTGGCCCTGATCGCCAGCCGCGGCGGCACGGCGCACGCCCATCCTCTCGACGTCACCGACCGGGCCGCCCTCGCCGCCGCCGTCCGCGCCGCGGGACCGCTCCACGTGATGGCGGCCGTCGCCGGGATCATGCACACCAGCACGGTCCTGGAGACCCGCGACGAGGACCTCGACCGGGTCCTCGCGGTGAACTTCACGGGGGTGCTCCACGCCTGTCAGGAGGCCGCCCGCTCGATGATCGACGCCGGTGTGCCCGGCTCCATCGTCACCATGGCCTCGGGCGCGATGGACGCCGCGAGCCCGGGCCTGCTCTGCTACAGCGTCGCCAAGGCCGCCGTCGTCCAGCTGACCAAGACCCTGGCCGCGGAGGTCGGCGGGCACGGCATCCGGGTCAACGCGGTCGCGCCGGGCTGGATCCGCACCCCCATGACGGACCGCCACGAGCCCGCCGCCCAGGAGCAGGCCGAGGCCGCGATGGTGCGCGTGTCCCCGCTCGGCCGGGTCGGCGAGCCGGCGGACGTCGCCCACGCGGTGCTCCATCTGGCATGCGACGCCTCGTCGTTCACGACGGGTCAGATCCTCCGCCCCAACGGCGGGGTGGCCATGCCCTGGTGACCAGGCCGGCGATGCGGCGCGACGCACCGCCGCGCCGCGCAGTGGAGGCGGCCACGTGCACGGGCAACAGGCTCAGCCCCCACCCGCCCGCGGCCACCGCCCCCTCGACCGGTCCCGTCTCCCCCGGCGCCAGCAGCAGGCGCAGCACCGCCCACCACCAGAGCCCGCCGATCACCAGTCCGGCCACGACCAGCATGAGCGTCACCAGCGGAACCCGTCGCCCTACCATGGCCGCCTCCTCCGGTCGACGCTAGCCGGGCAGGATCACCCGGCGGGAGGGCGCACAAGGGGCAGACCGGGCGCACATCACGCGTATCTCGGTCAGCTCCGCACTCGTCCGGCACTCCGCCATGGTCAGGCACTCTCCGCCTGGTACATCCAGCTGTGCTTCTCGAGGTCGGCCGTGAGCGCGATCAGAAGGTCCTGGCTCACCGGGTCCGGATCACCCGTCACGTCGATGCGCTCACGCATCCGCGCGACGACCGCCCCGAGCGCGTCCACGAGGATCCGTACGGCCTCCTCGTCCTTGATCCAGCCCTCGGGGACGGGGCCGATGGCGCTGCCGGACGCCACCGTCGACGCACGGCCGTCCGGGTTCACTCCGAGCGCGGAGGCGCGTTCGGCCACGGTGTCGGAGTGCGTACGGGCGGTGGTGACGACCTCGTCGAGCTGGAGGTGGACCGAGCGGAAGCGCGGGCCGACCACGTTCCAGTGCACCTGCTTGGCCACCAGGGCGAGATCGACCAGATCGACCAGCGCCCCCTGCAGGGCGCCTCCGACCGTCTTCAGGTCGGCCTCGGACAGCGGGCTCTTCACCACGGACATGCGAGATCTCCAAACAGTCGTTCGTTCCCCCACGATGCACGTCTCGCCCGAATCCGGCATCTCAAACGGACCCACCCGGAGCCGGGACCGAGGCCCTCTCCGCACCGAAGCGGCCCGAAGCGGCACCGAGGCCACCGAGACGCCCGCCCGGCCCTCGCCCAGGCCGGCAACCGGAAAACGGCCCCGAGGACGGCCCTCGGACCGGCCCGCCGACGGCACCGCACACAGCAGCCGTGGGCCAAGGAAAAGCCCCGGCCGGCGCTCCTTGCGGGGCGTCGACCGGGGCTTCACCCGGATCGTTCTCAGGCGGCGACGACATTCACCGCTTCCGCGGGCGCCTTGATGGTCACCCGCTCGGTGGGCACACCGCCCACCGACGTCACCGACACCGAATTCAGCATCGGTCGCACCGGCGCCGGCACCGGTTCGCTCGCCGCTGCCGACTCGGCCAGTTCGGCCAGTGACAGCTCGTCGCTCACTTCACGCATGAGCTCGGACATCCGTACGTCCAGCGCGTCGCAGATCGCGGAGAGCAGCTCGGAGGAAGCCTCCTTCTGCCCCCGCTCCACCTCGGAGAGATAGCCGAGTGAGACTCGGGCGGACGAGGAGACTTCGCGCAGAGTACGGCCCTGGCGCTGGCGCTGCCGACGCAGCACGTCACCCAGCAGGCGACGGAGCAGAATCATCGGTGGCTCCCTCCTCGGACCGCGTAGCCGCATCCTTCACGCCCCACCGTACCGCCTCGCGCCGCGGCCGTGCGGGGAGCGATGTCGTGTTCACTCATGGCTGCAAACATCAATCTCCCCCGTTCTGTTCCGTATCCTGTGCCCGCGCATTTTCCGAGTGTTCGCCGACGAGCACCTCACCCAGCAATTCGAGCACGCTCCGTACACTCTCTCTACGGATTTCCGCTCGGTCGCCGTTCAACCTCAACGCGGCCACCTTCCCGGCCCCCGCAGCGCCCCCCGCGGGACCGGCGACGGCCACGTACACGGTCCCCACCGGCCGGCCGTCCTGCGGATCGGGTCCGGCGACCCCGGTCGTCGCGACGCCCCAGTCGGCCCCGAGGACCCCCCGGACACCCGCCGCCATCTGCAGGGCGACCTCCGGGTCGACCGCGCCGCGCTCGGCCAGCAGGGTGCCGTCCACCCCGAGCAGCTGCTCCTTCAGGGGCGTGGCGTAGGCCGTGACGGAGCCGCGGAAGGTCTTCGAGGCTCCGGGCACGCCGGTCAGCTCAGCGGCCACGAGACCGCCGGTGAGGGACTCCGCCACCGCCAGCGTGTGACCACGCTCCGCGAGCAGCTCCAGCACCCGGGCGGCCTCGCTCATCGTCCGTCCGCCTCCGCGCGGTCCGTTCCGTTCGCGGCCGCGCGCTCCGCCGCGAGCCCCTGGCGCCTCAGGACGACGGCCTGTCGCACATAGTCCAGACCGGTGACGACCGTCAGCACGACGGCCACCGCCATCACCCAGAAGCGCAACGTGGCGAGTGGACCGGTGAGCATCAGCACGTACATGCCCACCGCCGTCCCCTGCGCGAGTGTCTTGATCTTGCCGCCACGACTGGCCGGAATGACCCCGTGCCGGATCACCCAGAAGCGCATCAAGGTGATCCCGAGCTCACGGGCGAGGATCACTCCCGTCACCCACCACGGCAGGTCGCCGAGCGCGGACAGGCTGATCAGGCCGGCCGCCATGATCGCCTTGTCGGCGATCGGGTCGGCGATCTTCCCGAAGTCGGTGACCAGGTTGTACGCCCGCGCCAGGTGCCCGTCGAAGACGTCCGTGATCATGGCGACGGCGAAGGCGGCCCACGCCCAGGCGCGCCAGGCCGGGTCGTGCCCGCCGTCCTGGAGCAGCAGCACCACGAAGCCGGGCACGAGCACGAGCCGGAGCATGGTGAGGATGTTCGCGATGTTCCACAGGCTGGCCTGATTGACGGCCGCAGTGCCCAGCTTGCCGCGAGGCGCCGGCCTACCGGTCCCGCCCGTCGCGGATGCCGGGACTCCGGTCATCTGCCCGCCTCCTCGAAAAGACACTCGGCGACGAGGTCGACGCCCTCGGTGTCGACGACCTTGGCGCTGACCATGCGGCCCGGGGCCAGGCCGAGGCCCTCGGCCGAGTCCGCCGGGACGATCACCTGGCCGTCGGTCTCGGGCGCCTGGTGGGCGGCCCGGCCGATCCAGCCGTCCTCGTCCTCGTCGAAGGACTCGACCAGTACTTCCAGGGTCTCGCCGATCCGCTCCTCCGCGCGCTGGGCGGTGAGCTCCTCGGCGAGCCGGGACAGGTGGGCGAGGCGCTCGTCCACCACGTCCTGCGGGAGCTTGTGCTCGTACGTGGCGGCCTCGGTGCCGTCCTCGTCCGAGTAGCCGAAGACGCCGATGGCGTCGAGGCGGGCGTGGGTGACGAAGCGTTCCAGCTCGGCGAAGTCCGCGTCGGTCTCGCCGGGGAAGCCGACGATGAAGTTGGAGCGGGCACCGGCGGTCGGGGCCTTGGTGCGGATGGTCTCCAGCAGCTCCAGGAAGCGGTCGGTGTCGCCGAAGCGGCGCATGGCCCGCAGCACGTCCGGGGCGCTGTGCTGGAAGGACAGGTCGAAGTACGGGACGACCTTGTCGGTCGAGGTCAGCACGTCGATCAGGCCGGGGCGCATCTCGGCGGGCTGCAGGTAGCTCACCCGGACCCGCTCGATGCCGTCGACGGCCGCGAGGTCGGGGAGCAGGCTCTCCAGGAGGCGGATGTCGCCGAGGTCCTTGCCGTACGAGGTGTTGTTCTCGGAGACCAGCATGACCTCCTTCACCCCCTGCTCGGCGAGCCAGCGGGTCTCGTTCAGCACGTCCGAGGGACGGCGCGAGACGAAGGAGCCGCGGAAGGACGGGATGGCGCAGAAGGAGCAACGGCGGTCGCAGCCGGAGGCCAGCTTCACGGAGGCCACCGGGCTGGTGTCCAGGCGGCGGCGCAGGGGCGCACGCGGGCCGGAGGCGGGGGCCAGGCCCTCGGGGAGGTCGGCCGGGACGTCCTCGGGGGCCTCGGCGGGCGTCACGGCGGCGTCCCCGTGGCCGGGCAGGGCCACCGAGGCAGCCGCCTGCTGGCGCTCCACGGGGGACAGCGGGAGCAGCTTGCGCCGGTCGCGCGGGGCGTGCGCCTCGACGTTGCCGCCGCTCAGGATGGTCTGGAGGCGGCCGGAGATGTCGGCGTAGTCGTCGAAGCCGAGCACGCCGTCGGCCTCGGGCAGCGCGTCGGCGAGCTCCTTGCCGTAGCGCTCGGCCATGCAGCCGACGGCGACGACGGCCTGGGTGCGGCCGTGGTCCTTCAGATCATTGGCTTCGAGGAGGGCGTCGACGGAGTCCTTCTTGGCGGCTTCGACGAAGCCGCAGGTGTTGACGACGGCGACGTCTGCGTCCTCGGCGTTCTCGACGAGCTCCCAGCCGTCCGCTGCCAAGCGGCCTGCGAGCTCCTCCGAGTCCACCTCGTTACGGGCGCAGCCGAGAGTGACAAGGGCGACGGTACGGCGTTCGGGCATGGACTCAAGACTACTTCGTCCCGGCCGTACCTCCGTCGCGCAGGGTTCACCTGCGCGACGGACGTCACAGACGGGGCGGGCTCAGCCGGCCTGCGGGTCGCCCTTGGTGTACGACAGGCGCTCGACCTGGCCGGACTCGAAGGAGTCCTCGATCTTCCTGCCGTTGACGTACAGCTCGATCGGACCGGCGTTGCCGAGGATGAGATCGATCCGCTCGTCGTCCTGGAAGGTCTTGGACTCGCCCGCGTTCAGCAGGCCGTCGAAGAGCAGCTTGCCGTCGTGGGCCTTGGCCGAGATCCAGCTCTTGTCGTCGGTCGCGGTGAGCTTGACGGTGACCTTGTCCTGCGGGACCGCCGCGATGGCGCTCTCGGAGGGCACGGGCTTGGGGTCGGCGGGCTTGGCCGGCTTGGGCTTGGCGGGGGCGGTGGACGTGGCGGCCGGGGCCGGTCCCTCGGCGACCGCGCCGTTGCCCCGCACGTCGTTCCCGTTGAACATCGTGAAGCCGACGAAGCCGACGACGGCGACGATCGCCGCGACCATGGCGGCGGTCCAGTTGGGACGGCGGGGCTCGGGACGGATGCGTTCCGCCTCGAACAGCGGAGCGGCCGGCGTGGGCGCCGGGCGGCCGCCGTGCTCGGCGTCGTACTGCTCGACCAGCGTGGCCGGATCGAGCCCCACGGCGCGCGCGAGGGTACGGATGTGCCCGCGGGCGTAGACGTCGCCGCCACAGCGCGAGAAGTCGTCCTCCTCGATCGCGTGCACGATCGGGATGCGCACACGGGTGGAGGCGCTGACCTCTTCGACGGTGAGACCGGCGGCGACACGGGCCTGCTGGAGGGCACGACCGATCGAATCCCGGTCATCTGCCGGGAAGTTCCGGTCGTCCTCGGGGGATTCGGGGGAGTTGCCGATGGACACGAGAGCGCCTTTCGAGCGTGTAGCCACCTGCTGGATGTTCAGTCTATGGGTGGTACGAAAGGGTGGGGCAACCGGGCGGGCGTCTTTGTACGCCATGAGGCTGGGACAGGGTCCTGTCCCTCCCTCCAACTTGACGTACGCCCAGGGGAAACGGTTGCCCTCGTTCCCTTACGAGTGAGTCTCGGCCCGGTCTCGTTACGGCCGCTCCGGGCGGTCCCGGCTCAGGCGGCCGGGCCCCCGCCCCTGATCACGTCGAGCACCGCGTCCAGCTCGTCCGGTTTGACCAGCACGTCGCGGGCCTTCGAACCCTCGCTCGGCCCCACGATGTTGCGCGACTCCATCAGGTCCATCAGCCGGCCGGCCTTGGCGAAGCCCACGCGCAGCTTGCGCTGGAGCATCGAGGTGGAGCCGAACTGGGTCGAGACGACCAGCTCGGCGGCCTGGCACAGCAGGTCAAGGTCGTCGCCGATCTCCTCGTCGATCTCCTTCTTCTGCTTGGTGCCCACCGTGACGTCGTCCCGGAAGACGGGCGCCATCTGGTCCTTGCAGTGCTGGACGACGGCGGCGACCTCGTGCTCGGTGACGAAGGCGCCCTGCATGCGGGTCGGCTTGTTCGCGCCCATCGGCAGGAACAGGCCGTCGCCCTTGCCGATCAGCTTCTCGGCGCCGGGCTGGTCGAGGATGACGCGGCTGTCGGCGAGCGAGGAGGTGGCGAAGGCGAGCCGGGACGGCACGTTCGCCTTGATCAGACCGGTGACGACGTCGACGGAGGGCCGCTGGGTGGCGAGCACCAGATGGATGCCGGCCGCGCGGGCCAGCTGGGTGATGCGCACGATCGCGTCCTCGACGTCCCGGGGCGCGACCATCATCAGGTCGGCGAGCTCGTCGACGATCACCAGGAGGTACGGGTAGGTCTTGAGCTCGCGCTCGCTGCCCGGCGGCAGCTGCACCTTGCCGTCCCGGATGGCCTGGTTGAAGTCGTCGATGTGCCGGAAGCCGAAGGCGGCCAGGTCGTCGTAGCGCAGGTCCATCTCGCGCACGACCCACTGCAGGGCCTCGGCGGCCCGCTTGGGGTTGGTGATGATCGGCGTGATCAGGTGCGGGATGCCCTCGTACGCGGTGAGCTCGACCCGCTTGGGGTCGACGAGGACCATCCGGACGTCCTCCGGGGTCGCTCTTATCATCACCGAGGTGATCAGGCAGTTGATGCAGGACGACTTGCCGGAGCCGGTGGCGCCGGCCACCAGGATGTGCGGCATCTTCGCCAGGTTGGCCATCACGTAGCCGCCCTCGACGTCCTTGCCGAGCGCGACCAGCATCGGGTGGTCGTCCTCCGCCGCCTCGGCCAGCCGCAGCACGTCGCCCAGGTTGACCATCTCTCGGTCGGTGTTCGGGATCTCGATGCCGACCGCGGACTTGCCGGGGATCGGCGAGATGATCCGCACGTCGGGGCTGGCCACGGCGTACGCGATGTTCTTGGTGAGCGCGGTGATCTTCTCGACCTTGACGGCCGGACCCAGCTCGACCTCGTAGCGGGTGACCGTCGGGCCGCGGGTGAAGCCGGTGACGGCGGCGTCGACCTTGAACTCGGCGAAGACGGTGGTGAGCGACTCGACGACGGCGTCGTTGGCGGCGCTGCGGGTCTTGCCGGGGCCGCCGCGCTCCAGGAGGTCCATGGAGGGCAGCGCGTAGGTGATGTCGCCGGAGAGCTGGAGCTGCTCGGCCCGCGGCGGCAGGTCGGTGGGCTCGGGCGCGGGCTTCGTCAGGTCGGGGACGCCCCCGCCCGCCGAGCGGTCCTTGGCCGCGCCCCGGGCGGTGGGCACCGGAGCGGAGGGGCCCTTCGAGGTCGCCGGGGCCTCCCCGGCCGCATCGGCGGCGACGGCGGCCGCCCGGTCGGCGGTGAGGTCCCGGGTCAGGTCGGCCACCAGCGGCGAGGGCGGCATGCCGTTGAGGACGGCGCCGTCCAGCGCGGCGGCGGCCGCGGCGGCCACGTCGACCGGGTCGGGACCGGAGGTGTCGAAGGCGGACGAGGACGGGGTGCGGCGGCGGCCCCGCCGCTCCAGGGCGGCGGCCTCGGCTCGGTCGGTGTCGAAGTCCGCGCCGGGGCCGGGGGCACGCCGGCGTGCGGGGCGGGCGGCCCGCGGCGCGTCCTCCCGCCAGTCGTCGCCGTAGGCGTCGTCCTCCTCGGGCTCGTACGCCGGCTCGACGAGGCCGAGCCGGACGCCGAGGGCGCGCAGCCGCTGCGGGATCGCGTTGACGGGCGTGGCGGTGACGACGAGCAGGCCGAAGATCGTGAGCAGCACCAGCAGCGGTACGGCGAGGACCTCGCCCGTCATGAAGACCAGCGGCTTGGAGGCGGCCCAGCCGATGAGCCCGCCGGCGTCCTGCATGGCGTCGGTGCCGTCGCCCCGGCCGGGCGAGCCGCAGGCGATGTGGACCTGCCCCAGCACGCCGATCACGAGCGCCGACAGGCCGATGACGATCCGCCCGTTCGCCTCCGGCTTCTCCGGATAGAGGATCAGCCGGACGCCGATCGCGCCCAGCAGCAGCGGTACGAGCAGATCGAGGCGGCCGAAGGCGCCGGTGACCAGCATCTCCACCAGGTCGCCGACGGGCCCCCGCAGATGGGACCAGGTCCCGGCCGCGACGATCAGCGCGACGCCGAGCAGCAGCAGCGCGAGCCCGTCCTTGCGGTGCGCCGGATCGAGGCCCTTGGCTCCCCGCCCTATCCCCCGCAACATCGCGCCCACCCCGTGGGCCAGCCCGAGCCAGAGACCTCGCACGAGCCGGTACACGCCCCCGGTGGGGGACGGCGCCGGGCGGGGCGCGGGCTTCTTCGCCGCGGTCCTGCGCGCGGGCGCCCGCTTGGCGGGCGCGGCCTTCCGGGCCGGCGCCTTCTTCACGGGAGGCTTGGCGGGGGACTTGGCGGGCGCCGCCTTCTTCGCGGTGCCGGTCGTACGGCCGGCCCGCGGCTTCGCGGTGCCCGCCGCGCCCTGGGAACCCTTGCCGGACGTACGTGAGGCCATGATGCTGAGGTTACCGGTGGTGCCGTCCGGGAAACACGCTCACCCGTTCGTGTCGCCCTTGCCATGGCGCGGAACTGACGCCCGCTCACCGCGGGCGCCGGCGCCGTGACCGTCCGTCAGCTTTGCGCGGGCAGGCTCGGCGCGCCGCCCGTTCCCGGCTCCAGGGCGTCCAGGGCCCGGCGCAGACCGGTCAGCTTGCGCTCCAGGTGCGCGGCGGTGGCGACCGCCGCGGCGTCGGCGGAGTCGTCGTCCAGCTGCTTGGACAGCGCCTCGGCCTGCTCCTCGACCGCGGCCAGGCGGGCGGAGAGCTCGGCGAGCAGGCCCGCGGACTCCTTGCTCTGCCCGTTCGCGCCGCCGCCCTCCAGCTGGAGCCGGAGCAGCGCCGCCTGCTCGCGGAGCTGGCAGTTCTTCATGTACAGCTCGACGAAGACGGAGACCTTCGCGCGCAGCACCCAGGGGTCGAAGGGCTTCGAGATGTAGTCGACCGCGCCCGCCGCGTACCCCCGGAAGGTGTGGTGGGGTCCGTGGTTGATGGCGGTCAGGAAGATGATCGGGATGTCCCGGGTCCGCTCGCGCCGCTTGATGTGCGCGGCCGTCTCGAATCCGTCCATCCCGGGCATCTGGACATCCAGCAGGATGACCGCGAAGTCGTCGGTCAACAGCGCCTTGAGCGCTTCCTCCCCGGACGATGCCCGCACCAGCGTCTGATCGAGCGCGGAGAGAATGGCCTCCAGCGCCAGCAGATTCTCCGGCCGGTCATCGACCAGGAGGATCTTGGCCTTCTGCACCATGCCCCGTCCTCCTCGTCCCGGCACTGGTTCGCTCCGGCCCTGTGAGCCGGGGGAAGCACCGGGCGCCGCCCCAGAAGACGACTCCCATGCGCCGTCCGTCCTTGTGCCGGTCATCGTAGCCGCACCCCGCCCGTCGCCACACCCTGTCACCGCATTGTCACGGAGCACGCAGGTCCGTGCCCGTACGTCGAACGCGGTGGGAGACCAGAAGGTTCCCCGTCCGGCGGGTTCTCACACCCCTGTGGCGACGGTCGGTCGGCGGCGGGATCCCGGGAGACCCGGAGATCCCGCCGCCGCCGTCAGCGTCCCTCCCCGCGCATCCACTGCTCCATCACCGTCAGCAGGTGATCGGGGTCGACCGGCTTGGTCACGTAGTCCGAGGCCCCGGACTCGATGGCCTTCTCCCGGTCGCCCTTCATCGCCTTGGCGGTCAGCGCGACGATCGGCAGCCCGGCGAACTGCGGCATGCGCCGGATCGCGCTCGTCGTCGCGTACCCGTCCATCTCCGGCATCATGATGTCCATCAGCACCACCGCCACGTCGTCGTGCTGCTCCAGGACCTCGATGCCCTCCCGGCCGTTCTCCGCGTACAGCACCGCGAGACCGTGCTGCTCCAGGACGCTGGTGAGCGCGAAGACGTTGCGGATGTCGTCGTCGACGATCAGCACCTTCTCCCCCGCGAAGGAGAACGTCGGACGCGGATGCGGCTCCGGCCGCTCCTCGCCGGCCGCCGTCTCGTCCTTCCCGGGCTGTCCGGGCAGCTGTGCCCGCCGCTCCGCGCTCTTGCGGCGGTGTCGGAACAGCGCACCGCCCCCGGAGCGGGCCTCGGAGTGCACCGGTGCGGGTGCGAAGTGCGCCGGATCGTCGGCCGGCTCGAGCTCGTAGCCGGCCCGGCCCTCCGGGTCCTGCTGCTCGTGCCCCTGGCCGGGGTGCACCGGCTCGACGGGGCTCAGCGGCAGGTACAGCGTGAACGTCGAGCCGCGGCCCGGCTCGCTGGCCGCGTAGATCTCGCCGCCGAGCAGCCGCGCGATCTCCCGGCTGATCGACAGGCCGAGACCCGTGCCGCCGTACTTGCGGCTGGTCGTGCCGTCCGCCTGCTTGAACGCCTCGAAGATCACCCGCATCTTGCCCGCGGCGATGCCGATGCCGGTGTCGGTGACCGAGAAGGCGATCATGTCGGCCTCCGGATCGCGCAGCGACCCGGCCTCCAGGAGCTGCTCCCGGATCGACTGCGGCACGTCCGCGCCGGCCGGCCGGATCACCAGTTCCACGGCGCCGGTGTCGGTGAACTTCACCGCGTTCGACAGCAGGTTGCGCAGCACCTGCAGGAGCCGCTGCTCGTCCGTGTGCAGCGTGGCGGGCAGCTCGGGCGAGACCCGCACCGAGAAGTCGAGCCCCTTCTCCGCGGTGAGCGGCCGGAAGGTGGCCTCCACGTAGTCCACGAGCTGCACGAGCGCGATCCGGGTGGGCGAGACGTCCATCTTGCCCGCCTCGACCTTCGACAGGTCGAGGATGTCGTTGATCAGCTGCAGGAGGTCGGAGCCCGCGCCGTGGATGGTCTCGGCGAACTCCACCTGCTTCGGCGTCAGGTTGGCGTCGGCGTTGTCGGCGAGCAACTTGGCGAGAATCAGCAGCGAGTTGAGCGGGGTGCGCAGCTCGTGCGACATGTTGGCCAGGAACTCGGACTTGTAGCGCATGGAGACGGCGAGCTGTTCGGCGCGCTCCTCCAGGACCTGCCGGGCCTCCTCGATCTCGGTGTTCTTCACCTCGATGTCCCGGTTCTGACGGGCCAGCAGCTCCGCCTTGTCCTCCAGCTCCGCGTTGGAGTTCTGCAGCTCCTTCTGCCGGTGCTCCAGCTCGGCCGAACGCTCCCGCAGCTGCTCGGTGAGCTCCTGCGACTGCTGGAGCAGCACCTCCGTACGGGTGTTGACGCTGATGGTGTTGACGGTCGTCGCGATCAGCTCGGCGATCTGGTTGAGGAAGTCCCGCTGGATCTGCGTGAACGGCTGGAACGAGGCCAGCTCGATCACGCCGAGCACCCGGCCCTCGAACAGCACGGGCAGCACGATCACATGGGCCGGGGAGGCCTCGCCGAGACCGGACGAGATCTTGAGATAGCCCGGCGGCACGTTGACCTGGATGGTCCGCTTCTCCTCGGCGGCCGTCCCGATGAGCGTCTCGCCCGGCCGGAACGAGGTCGGCATGGAGCCGGCCGAGTAGCCGTAACTGCCGCGCATCCGCAGCTCGTACGAGCCCTCGCCCTCGCCCACCGGCTCGGTGTCGCTGTTGGCGGAGCCGGTCGGCATCGCCACGAAGAAGGCGCCGTGCTGCGCGGAGACCACCGGCGTCAGCTCGCTCATGATGAGCGAGGCGACGTCGTCGAGGTCCCGGCGGCCCTGCATCAGGGCCGAGATCCGGGCCAGGTTGCCCTTCAGCCAGTCCTGCTCGTCGTTGGCGAGCGTGGTGTCGCGCAGGTTCGCGATCATGGTGTTGATGTTGTCCTGCAGGGCCTGGATCTCACCGGCCGCGTCCACGCCGTCGATCTTGACGTTGAGGTCGCCGCGGGTCACCGCGGTGGCGACGGCCGCGATGGCACGCACCTGACGGGTCAGGTTCCCGGCCATCTCGTTCACCGACTCCGTCAGGTCCCACCAGGTGCCCTCGACGTCCCGCACCCGCGCCTGACCGCCCAGCTGTCCGTCGGTGCCCACCTCGCGGGCCACGCGGGTGACCTCCTCGGCGAAGTTGGACAGCTGGTCGACCATCGTGTTGATGGTGCTCTTCAGCTCCTGGATCTCGCCGCGCGCGTCGATGTCGATCTTCTTGGTGAGATCGCCCTTCGCGATGGCGGTGGTGACGGCCGCGATCTGCCGCACCTGACCGGTCAGGTTGTCGGCCATCGAGTTCACCGACTCGGTCAGGTCCTTCCAGGTGCCCGAGACGCCGGGCACCCGGGCCTGGCCGCCGAGGATGCCCTCGGTGCCCACCTCCCGGGCCACTCGCGTCACCTCGTCGGCGAACGAGGACAGCGTCGTCACCATCGTGTTGACGGTGTCGGCGAGCTCGGCGACCTCGCCGCGCGCCTCGACGGTCACCTTCTTCGTCAGGTCGCCGTTGGCGACGGCCGAGGACACCCGGGAGATGTTCCGCACCTGGCTGGTCAGGTTGTTGGCCATCAGGTTGACGTTGTCGCTCAGGTCCTTCCAGATGCCCGTCACGCCGCGCACCCGGGCCTGGCCGCCGAGGATGCCCTCGGTGCCCACCTCACGCGCCACCCGGGTCACCTCGTCGGCGAAGTTCGACAGCTGGTCGACCATCGTGTTGACGGTCGTCACCAGCTCCAGGATCTCGCCCTTGGCGTCGACGGTGATCTTCTTCGACAGGTCGCCGCGCGCGACCGCCGTGGTGACCTCGGCGATGTTCCTGACCTGGAAGGTCAGGTTGTTCGCCATGAAGTTCACCGACTGGGTCAGGTCCTTCCAGGTGCCGGAGACCCCCTGCACCTCGGCCTGACCGCCCAGGATGCCCTCGGTGCCCACCTCACGGGCCACCCGCGTCACCTGGTCGGCGAAGCTGGAGAGCTGGTCCACCATCGTGTTGAGGGTGTTCTTCAGCTCCAGGATCTCGCCGCGCGCGTCCACGTCGATCTTCTGCGACAGGTCGCCCCGGGCCACCGCGGTGGCGACCTGGGCGATGTTGCGCACCTGGGCCGTCAGGTTCCCGGCCATGCCGTTCACCGAGTCCGTGAGGTCCCGCCACACACCGGCGACGCCCGGCACCTGCGCCTGCCCGCCGAGCCGCCCGTCGGTGCCCACCTCACGGGCCACCCGGGTCACCTGGTCGGCGAACGCCGACAGCTGGTCGACCATCGTGTTGATGGTGTTCTTCAGCTCCAGGATCTCGCCGCGCGCGTCCACGTCGATCTTCTGCGACAGGTCGCCCCGGGCCACCGCCGTCGTCACCTGGGCGATCTGCCGCACCTGCGAGGTCAGGTTGCCGGCCATGAAGTTCACCGAGTCGGTCAGCTCGCGCCACCGCCCGGACACGCCGTCCACCCGCGCCTGGCCGCCCAGCCGGCCCTCGGTGCCCACGTCCCGGGCCATCCGCGTCACCTGGTCGGCGAACGAGGACAGCTGCGACACCATCGTGTTGACGGTGTTCTTCAGCTCCAGCATCTCGCCGGCCACGTCGACCGTGACCTTCTGCGACAGGTCGCCGTTGGCCACGGCCGTCGTCACCTGCGCAATGTCCCGCACCTGACCCGTCAGGTTGCGGAACGCCGTGTTCACCGAGTCCGTGAGGTCCTTCCACGTACCGGCCGCGCCGGGCACCTCGGCCTGACCGCCCAGCAGACCCTCGACGCCCACCTCCCGCGCCACGCGGGTCACCTCGGAACCGAAGGCCGACAGCTGGTCCACCATCGTGTTGACGGTGTTCTTCAGCTCCAGCATCTCGCCGGCCACGTCCACGGTGACCTTCTGCGACAGGTCGCCGTTGGCCACCGCCGTCGTCACCTGCGCGATGTCCCGCACCTGCGTGGTGATGTTCCGGAATACGGTGTTGACCGAGTCCGTGAGGTCCTTCCACGTACCGGCGGCACCCGGCACCTGGGCCTGACCGCCCAGCAGGCCCTGCGCGCCGACCTCGCCCGAGACGCGGGTCACCTCGTCCGCGAAGGTCCGCAGCGTCTCCGTCATCTGGTTGATGGTGTCCGCCAGCTGCGCGATCTCGCCACGCGCCGACACCCGCACCTTCTGCGACAGGTCGCCGTTGGCCACCGCGGTGGTGACCTCCGCGATGCCCCTCACCTGATTGGTGAGATTTCCCGCCATCGTGTTGACGGAGTCGGTGAGGTCCTTCCACACGCCGGCGACCCCGGCCACCTCGGCCTGACCGCCCAGCTCGCCCTCCGTGCCCACCTCGCGGGCCACCCGGGTCACCTCGGAGGAGAACGAGGACAGCTGGTCCACCATCCGGTTGACGGTGTTCTTCAGCTCCAGCATCTCGCCGGCCACGTTCGCCGTGACCTTCTGCGACAGATCGCCGTTGGCCACCGCCGTCGTGACCAGCGCGATGTCCCGCACCTGCGCCGTCAGCCGGTTCGCCATCGTGTTGACCGAGTCCGTGAGGTCCTTCCACGAACCGGACATACCGCGCACCTGAGCCTGACCGCCCAGAATGCCCTCCGTGCCCACCTGCAGGGCGACCCTCGTCACCTCGTCGGCGAACACCGACAACTGGTCGACCAGGTTGTTGACGGTCCGCGCGACCTTCAGGAACTCGCCCCGAAGCGGCCGCGTCACCCCGTCCGTACCCTCCGAACGCAGCTCCATGCGCTGCCCGAGATCACCCTCGGCCACCGCGGACAGCACCCGCCCCACCTCGGACACGGGCCGCGCCAGCTCGTCCACCAGCGCGTTCGCGGCCTCGACCGCGGACGCCCAGGCACCCTCGCCCGCGCCGGTCTCCAGCCGCTCCGAGAGCTTGCCCTCGCGGCCCACCACCCGGCGTACCCGCGACAGCTCCCCGGTCAGATGCGTCTGCCGGTCCGCGACCTCGTTGAAGACGGCGGCGATCTCCGCCATCATCCCGTCGCCCGAGACCGTCAGCCTCTTACGGAAGTTCCCGTCCCGCATCGACACCAAGGCGGCCAGCAGCCGCTGCAGCGCCGCCGTGTCCACCTGGACCGTCCCCCCGCCCCGGGAACGGCCGCCGCCCTTCGCCCGCGAACCGCCACCGCGTCGCGTCGTCGTGCCAGACTCCACCGTGTCCCTCCCGAAGGGGTCGACCGATCCGATCGGTCCTCGTCACCAGCCTGCCCAGTGTTTCACCGTGTCCGAACCAGGCCATAACAGTTCGGCAGCTTCGCACAACGTCCCCACGTCCGCGGGACCGAAACAGCGGCGACCGGCATCCGCTGGGACAGCGAAGGTAAGTAACCTGGCATCCGGCTGTCCAACCGCCCCGGTCCGCCCGGCGGGGGCGGGACGGCGAAGAGGCAGCACCGGACAGCGGGAGGGGCAGACCGACCATGGCAGAGCCGGGCGTCGAGACGCGTACGAGGAGTTCAGTGATCACCGCGCGGGCGGCTGCCAGTTTCGAACCCGTCGGGCGGTCCGTCGCGACCGCCCGAGCCTTCGTCCGGGACACCCTCCAGGGCTGGGGGTACGCCGAGGTCGTCGACGACGCGGTCGTCCTGACCAGCGAACTCGTCACCAACGCCGTCATCCACGCCGGCACCGCCGCCGACGTCCTGTGCCTGCGCCGCGACGACGGCGTCCGCATCGAGGTCGCCGACCGCTACCCCGAACGTGAGATTCCCCTCCAGCACGCCCGCACCATGGGCAGCCCCGACCGCGAGAACGGCCGGGGCCTTCTGCTGTGCGCGGCGCTCGCCGCCCGCTGGGGCGTCGACTACACCCCCACCCGCAAACACGTCTGGTTCCACCTCGACCTCCCCGAACGCCCCGTCGGCACCCGGTCCGCGGGACCCGTGCTGCCCGACCGGCTGCTCCCCCTCACCGAGAGCCGGGTCCGCGTCGCCGTCGTCCAGATCGACGGCAACGGCGCCATCAACGCCTGGAACGAGGACGCCGAGGAACTCTTCGGCTACGGCTCCGAGCAGGTCACCGGCAAGCCCCTCGGCGATCTCGCAGCCTGGCCCCACACCCCCGGCATCGGCACCGGTCTCGCCGAGGCCCTGCGCCTCTCCCGCTGGGAGGGCAGCTACGGCATCCGCTGCGCCGACGGCCGCGTCATCCCCGTCTACGCCTCGCACCTGCGCGTCCGCGACGCCCAGGGCGAGCCGTCCACCGTGTGCCTCCTCGTACGCGAGTACGAGCGCGCCGTCCTGCAGACGCCGCAGCGCCCCGCGGCGGCCGAATCCGGGTCCGAGAGCCGTACCGCGGCCGACCCCTTCGAGGTCTTCATCGGCTCCCCCGCCCCCGACGACCTCGACGGCCTCCTCCAGCGCACCGTGGAACGCGCCCGCGACATGCTCGACGGCGACTCCGCCTTCCTCCTCCTCGCCACCGACGACGAGACCGAACTCGAGGTACGGGCCACCACGGGCCTGCCCTCCGCGCGTCAGCGCTTCGCCCGCGTCCCCGTCGAGACCGGCGCCAGCCGCTACGGCTCCGCCCGCATGCCGGCCGTCCACGAGGACCTCGCGGCCGTCCCCGGCGCCGTACCGCTCCTCGAAGGCACCGGCATGCGCTCGGTCGTGACGGTCCCTCTGAAGGTCGAGGGCCGCCTCACCGGCTCCCTCGGCGTCGCCGCCGAGAGCGCCAACCGCTACTCCAACGAGGAGGCCCTGCGCCTCCAGTTCGCCGCCGACCGCATCGCCCTGGCCGTCGAGTCCGCCCGCCTGGGCGAGCTCGAACGCCTCCGCCGCGGCTCCCTCAGCTTCCTCGTCGAGGCCTCCGACCTGCTGGCCGGCACCCTCGACCGGGACCAGACCCTGGCCCTCATGGCCCAGATGACGGTCCCCACCCTGGCCACCTGGTGCGCCGTCTACACGATCGCCGACCAGACCTCCGACCCGTACCTGTCCTACGTCCTGCACGAGGACGAGGACCTCATCGACGGCCTCAAGGACCTGCTGTCCTCGATCGCGCCGCCGGACCCGGTGCCCACGCCCGGCGCCCGCGTCTGGAGCGCCCCGGGCGAGGCCGCCCACCGCTCCGCGCTCAGCGCCAGCGTGCGCGAACTCGACAACCCCGGAAGCCCGGTGTCCTCCGGCATCAACGGCGCGCTCGCCACGGCGGCCGCAGTCGGCGGCGAGACCGTGGTGCTGCCGCTGTTCGCCCGCAACCGCGTCATCGGCATGCTCACCCTCGGAAAGCCGACCGACGACCACTTCCGCCAGGAGATCCTGGAACTCGCCGAGGACCTGTCCCGCCGGGCCGCCCTGGCCCTGGACAACGCGCGTCTCTACTCGGAGCGCGTGGCCATCAGCCAGTCCCTCCAGCGCAGCCTGCTGCCGCCCGGCCTCCCCGACATCCCCGGGGTCGAGGTCGACGTCATCTACCGCGCGGCCGGCGAGGGCAACGAGGTCGGCGGCGACTTCTACGACCTCTTCCCCATCCGCGACGGCGCGTACGGCTTCGCCATCGGCGACGTCTGCGGTACGGGCCCGGAGGCCGCCGCCGTGACCGGCCTGGCGCGGCACGCCCTGCGGCTGCTGGCCCGCGAGGGCTTCGGCGGTCCGGCCGTCCTGGAGCGCCTGAACGCGGCGATCCTCGACGAGGGCGCCCGCAGCCGCTTCCTCACCCTCCTGTACGGCGAGATGCGCCCGCAGGAGGACGGCTCCGCGGTCCTGAAGGTCGTCTGCGCCGGTCACCCGCTGCCGCTCCGGCTGAGCCAGGACGGCACGGTCCGCCCGGCCGCCGACCCGCAGCCGCTCCTCGGCGTGATGGACGACCTGGAGCTGTACGAGCAGACGGTCACCCTGGACCCCGGCGACGTCCTGCTGTGCGTCACGGACGGCGTGACGGAGCGCCGGGAGGGCACCCGGATGCTGGGCGACGACGGCCTCACCGAGGTCCTCAGGACCTGCACGGGCCTGACGGCCGGCGCCGTCACCGCCCGGGTGCTGCGTGCGGTGGAACGCTTCGCCCAGGAGCCCGCCTCCGACGACATGGCGATCCTGGCGATCCGCATCCCGGAGCCGCACCACCAGTGAGAGCGGACAGGCCGGCCCCCGCGAGGGGGCCGGCTTCCTCTCCGTCCCTTCGGTGAACGCAAAAAGGCCCCCGCCATGAGGCGGAGGCCTTTTCTCTGAGCCCTTTAACGGAATCGAACCGTTGACCTTCTCCTTACCATGGAGACGCTCTACCGACTGAGCTAAAAGGGCGGGTTGTTCGGCGGCGTCCTACTCTCCCACAGGGTCCCCCCTGCAGTACCATCGGCGCTGAAAGGCTTAGCTTCCGGGTTCGGAATGTAACCGGGCGT